>NZ_JAIUZS010000002.1:0-117972 GCF_020171505.1 Ruegeria profundi
CGTTTCAGGCGCATTCGAAGTTTACAGAAGTTCGCTTCCGTCCATGCCTCCGTACACAACCACTTCAACCAGGAAAGATCGCTGACTAGCAGAGATACTTTCAAGTTGACACGCACCGCCGCTCTTACTGAGTGGCGTCAGCTTTGTTCCGGATAAGTTCTCGGGTTTGGCGTCAAACTGAGACTGGTTCGAATTCGTCTGACAGCACCTATCTGGCCATGTCTACGTGTCATAGACTAAACTATCACGAAAACGCGATAACGTGGGATGCTTGATTGCCGGAATTCGTCGACAACGCAAAAATCGATAGCTCGCTGGCGCAAGCCCGGGAGCGGGAAGCTGCGCTGTTGGACGTGCTGTCGCTCATGCATCAGGCGGCAGGCGATGTGCAGCCGGTACTCGATGCTGTGGCGCGGCACGCAGCGGAGTTGTGCGATGCATCCTTTTGCAATATGTGGCGGCTTGAGGGAAACGTCATTCATCACGCCGCGATCTACGGGTTTCCACGCGAAGAGCTTGAAGACTACTTGTCCACGTTTCCCGCGCCAGTGACGCCGAACTCGGCAACCGGGATGGTCTATGACAGCGGCGCTCCTGTGCATCTTAAGCATGTCGGAAATACGGATTACCGGGATAAAAAGCTCGCTCAAACCTATGGGTTCAAAGATGTTATTGGGGTTCCAGTTCCGGCAGAGGGCGGGATGTGGGGCGTCATTGTGCTGGGGCTGCGGGAGGCATTCGAGACGGCGGATGAACAGATCGCGCTTGTGCAGGCCTTTGCCGAGCAGGCCAGCGTCGCTATTCAGAACGCGGCGATGTTTCGCGAAACGCAGGCCGCTCTGGCGCAGCAAAGCGCGAGCGCGGAAATTCTGCGGCTCGTCAGCAATGCGCCGGGCGATCTGCAACCTGTGTTCGACGCGATAGTGGAGAAGACCGCGGCGCTATGCGACGCGAGCTTCGTAATACTCGATCAGGTCGGGGATGCCGGCATACTGCATCGCGCGGCGCACGGGTTGGCGTCAAATCTGGCACAGGAGCTGAGCGATCACTATCCGGTGCCGCCCGATGATCTGACCCATCCCTCGGTTCAGGTTGTGCAGTCCAAAGACCTCATCGACGTCGAGGATTGCCGCGATGAGACCTATTACGACGCTAATTTCGCCCAAAAAACCGGCCTGAGGCGCCTGATTGGCGTGCCCATTTTCAACGGTGGGCAAGTTTGGGGTGTCATACTGGTTGCGTGGCCCAGCACGGCCGAGCGGCCGCGCGCTCAGGTGGAACTCATTCAAAGTTTCGCCGATCAGGCCGCAATAGCAATCGAGAACACACGGCTTTTCACCGAAACTCAAGAGGCGCTCGAGCGGCAGAAAACCACCTCGAGTATTCTGCGGGCGATCAGTCAGTCGCCCACCGACGTCCAGCCGGTGATCGACACGATTGTGCGCAGCGCGGTTGAGATGATTGGCTGCGAGATGGCCATTTTCCACCTGCGCGAGGGTGACAATTACTATCCGGCTTCGGGTGCGGTGCGGGGCGGTGTGATGATCACCGAAAAGGTTCGCGAAGGCGCGGCCAAGCTCGCCTCGCGCTTCACCGCGGGCGGTCTGCCGCTCATGCCGCTTGAGCCTGAACAGAACTTTCCGTCGCGCGCCATGACCACAGGCGAGACGCAGCATATTATCGACTGGGTCAATTACGATCTTCCACCCCACGAGGTCGCTCGCGGCAAGCAGCTTGGGCTCTCTTGTGCGATATACATCCCGCTGGTGCAGAACGGCGTCTGTCTCGGCTCTCTTGCGCTGGGGTCCAAAACGGCGCTGGAATTTTCCGCGGCAGAGATTGCACTTGCACAGTCTTATTGCGATCAGGCCATTATCGCCCTGTGCAACACCCAGCTTTTCGTCGAAACACAGGAAGCGCTGGAATACCAGACCGCGACGTCCGAAGTGCTGGGGGTCATCTCGCGCTCTCCAAATGAGCTTGAGCCGGTGCTGGAATCGATCCTCACTGTCGCGTCGCGGATCTGCACGCCGGAATACGCCTTCTTTGCCATGCTCGATCCAGATGACGGACTCTACCGGATCGCAACGTCGAACAATGTCTCGCAGGAGTTCACCGCGTTCCTGCAGGCCAACCCAATCCCGCCAGAGGAAGGCTCCTGCATCGGGCGCGCGGCGCTGCACGGCAAGACGGTTTATGTCGCCGACACCGCGACCGATGAAAGCTACACGTGGAAGCAGGCTGCCGACGTCGGCATGTACCTGACGACGCTGGGCGTGCCGCTGGTGCAAGACGGGTTGGTGGTCGGGGTGATCGTTATGGCCCATAGCAAAGCGCACGCGTTCAGCGCCAAGCAGATTGCGCTTTTGGAGACTTTTGCATCGCAAGCAGTGATCGCACTCAGCAATGCGCGACTGTTCGACGAGTTACAGCAGCGCACGGCGGAGGTCGAAGAGGCGCTGGTGCGCGAGCAGGCCAGTGCGGAGCTCTTGCGAGTCATCAACGAGGCTACATCAGATCTTCAGCCCGTCTTTGATTTGCTGGTGAAAAAGGCCGCAGAGCTTTGTCAGGCGACCTTCTGTGTTCTGGATCACTTTGACGGCGAGACCTACAGCTTCCGGGCGCAGTACGGGTTTGATACGGAAATTGACGAGCTTGCAGAAGGCTACGCGTCCAACAGCCCGGAAGGTCATGTCGGGTATCGGGTGATGCAAACTGGCAAGCCTTTTTTTGTCGAGGATGCACAAAACGATCCCCTCATGGCCAACGCGTTTGCAAAGCGTCTGGGCTACCGGCACACGCGGGGTGTTCCTGTCCGGGTCAATGGAAAGGTAGAATATGCAATCGTGATGGGCTGGCCCCACACAGGCTCGCCACCGCCTGCACAAGTCGAACTTGTGCAGACGTTCGCCAATCAGGCCAGTATCGCCATAGAGAACGCACGCCTGTTGCAGGAAACGAAAGAACGTACGGCGGAGGTCGAAGAAGCACTGGAATACCAGACTGCGACCGCGGAAGTTCTCGGGGTGATTTCCCGCTCGCCGAACGAGGTGCGGCCTGTGCTGCAGGCAATCTTGCGCGTGGCAAAGCGGCTCTGCGCGCCGAAGGGCGGTTACGTGGCCTTGAAGAACGCGGAGACGGGCAATTTTGAAGTTGTCGAGGTCATTGACGCACCTGACGATATTGTTGAGATCCTGAAAGCAACTCCCATCGTGCCTGGCCAGAACACTGTCACTGGTCGCGTCGCTGGAGCGGGCGAACGGGTATATGTCGCCGACACACTCGCGGACCCGACATACGAATGGAGCGGACCCGCGCGTCAGGGCAATTATCTCTCCGCGCTCGGGGTGCCGCTGATCAAGAACGGCGAGACCATCGGTACCATCACCATGGCCCACGATCAGGTGAACGGTTTCTCAGAAAAGCAGATTGGATTGATGGAGACCTTCGCCGCGCAGGCCGTGATCGCCATCGGCAACGCCCGGCTATTTGACGAGGTTCAGCAACGTACGGCGGAGGTCGAAGAAGCGCTGGAGCAGCAGAAAGCCAGCGCGGAAATCCTTAGCGTCATCAGCCAGTCCGTCGAGGACACTCAGCCCGTGTTCGAAAAAATCCTCGACAGCTGCCGCAATCTCTTTGGCGGTGAGGAACTGGATGTTCTGCTGATAGACGATAATGGGCTCTTGCAGGTCGCGGCCTATATCGGAAACTTCGAAGAAGAGCTTTTGCAGACCTTCCCTGCGCCATGGGAGATCACACCGGCGGGCGACGCGATCCGCACCCGGCGTGTGGCAAACTTTGCCGATTGCGCCAACAACCCGGACGTGCCGAAAGTGCTGCGAGAGATGGCTCGGATCGCCTCCTATCACTCGGTCGCTTTCGCGCCAATGATCTGGGAGGGCAAAGGGATCGGTGTCGTGGGCGTGGCGCGCTCGGCGAAGCCCTTCACGGACAAAGAGCTCGGCATTATGCAGGGCTTTGCCGATCAGGCCGTTATTGCAATTCAGAACGCGCGGCTCTTCCGCGAGACCAAACAGGCGCTTGAGCAGCAGACTGCCACCGCGGATATCCTGGAGGTCATCTCCAATTCGGTCGAGGACGCAAAGCCCGTATTTTCCAAAATCCTCGACAGTTGCCAGAAGCTCATCCCCTGCGACGATCTTTCGGTGCTTACGCTCGAAGCCGACGGTTTGGTGCATATCGGGGAAATCCGCGGTCCTTATGGGACACGGCAAGGCGCCGACTATCAACCATCGCCCCCGTCTCGGACGCTGCTTGATGCCGTCTCGGACCAGCCGCGCGTCTGTTATGTGCCCGACGCCGTTAACGGTAGCGACGTGCATCCGGTCGTCAAACGCATGGGCGAAAAGAATGGGAACTTCGCCACGATCCTTGCGCCGATGCTGTGGAAAGGTCAGATTATTGGGCTCATAAGCCTCGCTCGCAGCCATGACGATCCGACCTCGCCCAGTGTGTTTACGCAGCGCGAAATGGACCTGCTGGAAAGCTTCGCTGACCAAGCAGTGATCGCGATCCAGAACGCGCGGATGTTCAATGAAACCCAAACAGCACTGGTTCGCCAAACTGCCAGTGCCGAGATCCTGCGCGTGGTCAGCGAGGCTCAGGATGATCTCACGCCGGTCTTCGAGGCGATTCTGAGCCGGGCCGCCGACCTCTGCGACGCGCCCATGGCTAGCATGAACCTCGTCGAAGAACAGAAGACCCATTCGCGGCTTGTTGCCCATTGGGGCGAGGAGATCGAATTCCTGAAAGTGGGAGAGACACGCTGGGATCTGGCCTCCGGTCTCAACACGACGGAGTCGATTGTCCAGATGCGCCCCATGCACGTTGAAGACGTGCTTGAGACCGAAGCCTATAAGAACGATGACCCTGCTATCATAGCGGCCAAGGCAGAGAACATCCGCACCTTCCTTGCCATTCCGATGGTCCACAAAGGCAAGGGGATCGGGAACATCGCTCTCTACCGGCGAGAGGTGAAACCCTTCGCCGCCACGGACATCGCGCTCGTTGAGAGCTTCGCCGATCAGGCGGTGATCGCGGTGGAGAACGCGAAGCTCGTCAACGAGACCAAAGCCGCGCTGGCAAGGCAAACCGCCAGCGCCAATGTGCTTCGGGTGATCAGTGAAAGCCCCACAGATGTGCAACCCGTCTTTGAGGAAATCGTCACCTCTGGCGTCTCTTTGATCGACTGCGATGTCGTTCAGGCCATGCAAGCGGACGGTACCTATGGGTGGCAAACCACGGTCGCCACGCCCGAGGGGCTCTCTGCGAACGTGGCGGAGGTGCGGTTCCCGCTTGATGCCACGGAGAGCCTGCTTCCAATGGCGATGCGCAAAGGGGAGCTGGTGCACATTCCAGACTGGAGTACAGCTGAGCTCGGCCCGGCAGATATCGTTTTGCGCGACAAACACGGATATCGATCCTCGCTCTTTGTGCCTATGATGCGAGGGCAGACCTGTCTTGGTGGCTTCACGTTTTTCCGCACGACCAAGCGCGCGTTCTCCGAAGAAGAGATCGCAATGGCCCGGTCCTTTAGCGACCAGGCGGTGATTGCCCTCGAAAACGTTCGACTCTTCAGCGAGACCCAAACCGCGCTCGCGCGGCAGATCGCCAGTGCCGATATTCTTAAGGTCATCAGCCAGTCACCGGACGATACGACGCCGGTGTTTGAGGCCATCGTGCGGTCTGGGGTGCGGCTTATGGGTTGCGATGGGGCAGTTATCCTGCAGCGCGAGGGAGATTTTGTCCGACCCGCAGCCGGGGCCCGGCCCTCAGGTCCCGCAGACGACCTGGTCAAGCGCGCGATCCCCATCAAGCCGGATCGGAACTACCCTTCGCGTGTCATGCTTACAAAAGAGTATCTGCACATCCCCGATGGCTCACAGGTCGATCTGATCGGTCACGAGCCGGAAACATGGGAAAAATTTGGTCTCAAGACTGCGCTCTATCTACCGCTCTTGCGCGAAGGCGAGGCGGTGGGGGTTTTAATTTTCACACGGACCAAAGCGGCCCAGGCCTTTACTGACGACGAGATTGAGCTTGCACAAAGCTTCTGCGATCAGGCGGTGATCGCGATCGAGAATGTGCGGCTATTCAACGAAACGCAGTCTTCACTCGCCCGGCAAACAGCAAGCGCCGAAATTCTGCGTGTGATCAGCCAGTCACCGGACGATTTGCAGCCCGTCTTCGATCGCATCACCGAAAGCGCAACCGATGTGTGCAACGCCAAGTTCTGCATGCTCTGGCGCTATGAAGACGGGCTTGTTCATCATCGCTCCGCCAGCGGATTTTCCGAGGACTTCATGCGGGTATACCTACGCCGTTACCCAGCGCCGCCAAGCGAGAACTCCATTGCCGGAGAGGTCATCGCGACTGGCCAGCGGCACCACATCGTCGATGCGCAAGACCCCGCGCTCTATTTTGACTATGAAACCGCCCGGCTTCACGGCTACCGGCATATCATCGGCGTTCCGGTCCGCACCGGCGGGGGGCTCTGGGGTGTTTTGGTCGTGGCCTGGGCGGACGGGATCATGCCCAGCACGTCCGATTTCGACCAGCTCGAAGCTTTTGCCGATCAAGCCGCCATTGCAATCGAGAACGTGCGCCTGTTCCGCGAAGCGCAGGAGGCGCGGGAGGAAGCCGAGCAGGCCAACGAGGCCAAAAGCGCCTTCCTTGCTACCATGAGCCACGAAATCCGCACGCCGATGAATGCAGTGATCGGTATGAGCGGGCTTTTGATGGACACTCCGCTGAACGACGAGCAAAAGGACTACGCGCGGACGATCCGGGATAGTGGCGACGCGCTCTTGGGCATCATCAACGAAATCCTTGACTTCTCGAAGATCGAAGCCGGGCAGATGGAGGTCGAAACGCACCCGTTTGATCTGCGGGAGTGCATCGAAAGTGCGCTTGAGTTGATGGCTGGTCGCGCGGCGAAAAAGCAGCTCGATATCGCCTACCTGATGGACGATGCCGTGCCTGCCGCGATCAGTACCGACCTCACCAAGCTGCGGCAGATTCTGCTCAATCTGATCTCGAACGCCGTGAAGTTTACCGATTCTGGCGAGGTTGTGCTCTCTGTTACCGCCACGCCGCAAGAGGACGGGTACGTCTCGGTCGAGTTTTCCGTTCGCGACACCGGGATCGGTCTCACCGAGCAGGGCATGAGCCGTTTGTTCCAATCCTTCAGTCAGGCCGACAGCTCCACCACCCGCAAATATGGTGGCACCGGGCTCGGCCTTGCGATCTCGAAACGTTTGGCGGAATTGATGGGTGGGACGATGACCGCCGAAAGCGAAGGGGTAGGGAAGGGATCGACCTTCCGCTTCTCGGTACTGGCAAAGCCTGCGACACTGCCGAAAACCGAAATGCGCAACCTCACCGGCCCGCAAAACGAGCTTGTCGGCAAGCGCCTGCTGTTGGTCGATGACAACGAGACCAATCTCAAGATTCTGTCGCTGCAAACCGAGAAATGGGGTACGCACACCGTGGCCTTCGACACGCCCGCGGCTGGGTTGAAAGCGGTTGAGCGCGGCGAGCCCTTCGATCTTGCCATTCTCGATATGCACATGCCCGACATGGACGGGACTGCGCTGGCCACAGCGATCCGCAAGGTGCGCCCGGACCTGCCGCTTGTTCTGTTCAGTTCGCTGGGTGTGCGGGACGTGAAATCCGAGGAAGGGCTTTTTACCGCTTTCCTCTCCAAGCCCCTCAAGCAATCGCACCTGTTCGATACGCTCATCAGCATCTTTGCGCCGAAGACGCGCCGCAAGCCGCGGCGCCGGGTCTCATCGGCCAAGAAAAGCACCGAGCCAAAACTGGGAGAACAGCATCCGCTGCGCATACTGCTCGCAGAGGACAATCTTGTGAATCAAAAGTTGGCGACACGTCTTTTGGAACAAATGGGCTATCGCTGCGATGTGGCCAGCAACGGGGTCGAAGCGCTCGAAAGTCTCGTCCGGCAGACCTATGACGTAGTTTTGATGGACGTGCAGATGCCTGAGATGGACGGGCTCGAAGCCTCGCGCCGCATCAACGCCGCGTCTTTTGATGACCGCCCCCGGATTGTTGCGATGACCGCCAACGCCATGCAGGGCGACCGGGAAATGTGTCTGGCCGCCGGGATGGATGACTACATTGCCAAACCCATTCGCGTCGAGCGCCTTGTCGAGGCGCTCAAACAGGTTCCGCAGAGAAAGAAGAAATGACCATGGCCGATCTGCCACTAGATGCCGACATCTTTGACACGTTGCAGGACACGATGGGTGAGGGCTTCGTCGAAGACCTCGTGAACACGTTTCTCGAAGAAGCGCCCGGGTTGATCAAAGAGATGAAGGCGGCGATGGTCGTCGGCGATGCCGACAAGTTCCGGCGCGGCGCGCACTCGCTGAAATCGAACGCAAATGTGTTCGGGGCGACTGATCTGGCGAAACAGGCCAGGCAACTGGAACTGGGCGGTCTCAACTCGGATAATGAGCCCGAGATCGAAGCGCTGGAGGACCGCTACGCCGAAGCCAGCGCCGCCCTGATCGAGTGGCGTGATGGCTGAGACCGGGCAACGACTTCTGATCGTCGATGATAATAAGGTCAATCGGCTTCTACTGTCCCGAAGCGTTGAGATGCTCGGCCACCAATCCGAGATTGCGGAAAACGGACGGCTGGCGATGGCGCGTCTCAACAAAGAGGCGTTCGATCTGCTTCTTCTCGACATCGAGATGCCGGAGATGGACGGGTTCGAGGTTCTCGAAGCGCTCAAGGCCGATCTGGCGCTGCGCGACCTGCCGGTAATCGTGACCTCGTCCGTCGAGGGATTGGAAAACATAGTGCGCTGCATCGAACTCGGCGCAGAAGACTATTTACCCAAACCGGTGAACAAGACCTTGCTCGAGGCCCGGATCAATTCCTGTCTGGAGAAAAAAAGGCTACGCGACGAGCAAAGACGGTTGCTGCAACGCTTCGCAACGCGTGAGGTGGCACAGGACCTCGCCGAGCAGGGCTTTTCGATTGGCGGGCGGCGCGTCGAGGCGTCCATCCTCTTTTGTGATATCCGTGGCTTCACTGCCTTAAGCGAGGCGCAGACTCCTGAGGAGAGCATTGAGTTTCTAAACGCCTACTATACGCTGATGTTCGACGCGATCGCAAACCATGGCGGGATCGTAACGCTCATGATCGGGGACGGGCTTATGGCGGTGTTCGGAGCACCGCAAGCGCTTGAAAATACGGCGGTCTCTGCAGTTTCTGCCGCACAAGACATGTTTGCGATGATGGCGGATTTTAATTCCGAACGTATCGCGGCCGGCGCGCCCGCCATCCGGATTGGGGCTGGTATCGCGACTGGTGAAGTCGTCGCTGGCTATGCCGGGACCGAGGCGCGCGCGAGCTATACCTGCATTGGCAGAACGGTGAACCTCGCAGCGCGGCTTGAGGCGCACACAAAGGCGATTGGCTGCGAGCTATTGATTGATGAGACCACGAAGAATGGCCTTGGTGCAACGCTGGAGTCGAGATTGATTCAAGGCGTTGAGTTCACAGGTTTTTCCGAGGTCATGGATGTTTATTCGATAGCCACATCGCACCAAGCTAACTAAGCTGCTTTGGTCACCTGACCGTAGCTTCGCGTTATTTCGCAAAAAAGGGTGGCCGATCGTACCGTACGCCGCTGGGATCAAATCCAACATTCGCCGCGTCGCTGAAGCTCGGTTGTCGACCACGCTTGCCTGTCGGTGGTGGTCGCCATTTCATCCTCGGATCAAACCAGATCGAAAACGATCCGCACCGCTTCTACGCTTCATTGTAAGCCGACCAGTTCTTGGTCTTGTGCTTCGTAGGGGCCCATCTGCTCATGTCATCCAGCTATCTTACTGGATTCACGAAGTGAATCCCTCAACCGAATTGTGCAATAAGGCCCCGTCGACCAAAAAACCCATGACACCCACGACTGCAAAACGGGCAATCCGTGTCAAAGAGTGTGGCGCTGGTACCTAGCGGCTCCGGACCGGTGGTGTCTGTAGGTAGTGCAGCCGCTTCATCTCGCGTCGCCCCAAGGTCACCGTCCCTAGAATGAGGCCCGCCATCGTGGAGAGGACTGAAATCACCATGATTGAAGCTGCGAGAACCGCAGTGGGCAATCTCGGCACAAGTCCGGTTTCAAGGAACTCGGCCACCACTGGCCAACCTACAACAACCGCCAGCACCGCGAGCAGCCCGCCGAGCCCGGCAAAAAAAGCAGTCGGGCGCTCCTCTTTGACGAGGCTTACGATCATTCTCAAAATGCGGAAGCCGTCACGGAAAGTCGACAGCTTGCTATTGGATCCCGGTAGCCGGTCAACATAGGCTGTATCGACATCGGCGATGGGCATGCGCAGTTCAAGTGCGTGAACGGTCAGTTCCGTTTCGATCTCAAATCCGCGCGATAGTGCCGGGAAGCTTTTCACGAAGCGTCTTGAGAAAACGCGATAGCCCGACAACATATCGCGTGTCCGCCGACCAAAAACGGATGTGACCAGACCGGTAAGAACCTTATTGCCCAACACGTGGCCTGGTCGGTAAGCCTCTCGGATTTCCGTCACGCGGCATCCGGTGACCATGTCAAGCGTGCCGTCAACCAAGGTTGAGATCAGTCGAGGTGCAGCTGCTGCCTCGTACGTGTTATCGCCATCGACCAGAACATAGATGTCTGCGTCAATGTCTGCGAACATGCGGCGTACCACGTTGCCTTTACCTTGCTGTGGTTCAGTGCATACGATGGCGCCCGCCTCTTCTGCGACTTCTTTGGTGCGATCGGTGGAGTTGTTATCACATACGTAAATCCGGGCATCGGGCAAGCTATCCCGAAAGCCGCGTACGACGTGTTCGATTGATTTTTCCTCATTGTAACACGGCACCAAAACAGCAACGGACGCCACGGGGTGGCGGCGAGCGTCACGGTTAGATGCTGTATGGAGCTGGTCTTTCGTGGACATGATAAAAAGGCTCTCACTTTTCTTGAACAACCCGTGCGTCGGGAATTGTACATTGCGACGCAGAAAAGACCATTGAAGCCAGCCGGATCAGGTATTTCGCAGGCCGGCGGTTTCCGTTTCGGTTATAATGGTTTTCCCCGTCTGGAATTGTACACGGTTCCCTGAGGCATTGGGCGCTGAAATGTCACAATATTTCTCATGACTGCGGCGCAAGGCGTGCGAGATCGCGGACGGGTCACTGTCCTGAAGGGTTCAAACCCGAACTCCTGACCGATTGTCCGACAGGGGATCGTGACTTGATTGTTCCCGTCGATCAGCTTCCGACAGCAATGCAGCAAGGGATGGGCGACATTTGGCGCAAGCGGCAAGCTAGTCGCGAAGCCCTGGGTATGGAATAGTCCTAGCATTCCCAAGCCCTTCGCGTTCAAATTGCGCGAACTGCGGTTAAACTCATTTCGATCATTGTTGTGTGACTGCTTCGACCCGGGAAACAGACATAGTGCGGAACTCGCTGAAAGTCTGCATCGAGCCCACTCTGACCAATGCTGCGGTCTGGACGAATGGGTGGAATGCCGAGGTTGCGAACATCCTACAACCCCTACAATTCGGAACGCAGTGTCTCCTCCAGATCAGAGTCCAAGCTGAACCGCGCCGCTGCTTTTGCTGAATACGCGGTCTGGGCGCGGAAGAATGGGCAGCCATACTGTCCATACGTAGACGAGTTCGAATTGGTCTGGCACCACCTTTCAATCAGCCATTTCCTTCAGACCTTCGATCTGCAGGTCGAAACCCTCTTGAATGTGACTGGTGAATGTCTCAAGAGCTTCGGTTACATCACCGGTCGCAATTGCATCAACGAGTGCAAGATGGTTTCCGAGGGACTTGGAGATATCCACATTTTCAATGGCTGAAAACAGATGGAACGCCATTGCTTTGCCCCAGATCATATCGAACATGTCGATAAGAAATTTGTTGCCCGCTTCGACCATGAACGCGCGGTGGATGCGGCGATTAGCGATGAAATAGTCGCGGGTTGTTGGTTGGATTAGATCTTCTTCGCGACGAATTAAGTCGCGCAGTCGATCAAGGACTTCCGGTTCTGCGTGAACAGCAAGAATTCGAGCAGCTTGGCCTTCGATCGCAGCACGTGCCTGATACAATTGCCGAACTTCGGTCTGATCCATGCGAGCCAGTCGAAATCCGCCACTTGCGGCAACTTCCAACACGCCTTCGGTTTCCAACCGCATGAGCGCCTCGCGTACCGGTGTCCGGCTGATGTTCAACTCGGCCGCAAGTTTCTCTTGCACGAGCCGATCCTCGCCGGTGATCTCGCGACTCATGATGGCTTCGACCAACTGGTCATAGACCTCGTCCGCCAGGCGCCTACGTTGTGTTTTGATCTGCTTTAGAGCCACTCGAAGCCTCTCTTTCTGTTCTTTCTGAATTCTGTATTCAAAAATGCAGCGGGTGCCAAGGCGAATAGGGTTGCTATTGTCCGTGTACTGTATACAGTATACAAGTATGAATGAACAGGGAGTCCTTTATGTGTGGAATTGCTGGCAGGATACTGGCCGCGCCCGGTAAGGTTGGGGCGGACCTAGTTGACCTGATGGACGCGCAGGAACATCGAGGTGCCGACAGCACTGGGTTTGCTGTTTATGGCTTGCCGCGGGAAACCGGGTACGTATTGCGAGGCATGGGCTTTGACAAATCCCAATTAGATGCGGATCTGATCAAGTTTGAGGCCATACTGCGTGAGCACGGAAGCAGTTTTCTATCCGATCCTGCAATCGTCGCGGATGATAACCCTCATTACTGCTTTCGGATGGAGATTTCGGATCCAGCAAATTTGAAAGCGTGGGTCGCAGATGCTGATGAACTGACGGATCGAATTGAAATACAATCTTGTGGTCGCAGCCTTGAGATCATCAAGGATATCGGTGGTGCTGAGGCCGTGGCCGAAAAGCACGGTGTGCGCGATTTAATCGGAACGCACGGGCTGGGGCATGCACGGCTGGCTACAGAAAGCTCAGTTCTGCCCAACGCATCGCACCCGTTCTGGGCGCGTCCGTTTTCGGATGTCGCTATTGTTCACAACGGGCAGATCACCGACTACTTCACCTGGCGCGATAGGCTGACCAGGATGGGCTATCGGTTCCTGACCGAAAATGACAGTGAGTTGATTGCCGTGTGGGTCAGTGACCAGATGAAGGCGGGGTTGACGATGGAGCAGGCGCTCAAAAAATCTATCACCTCGATCGACGGCGTATTCACATACATGATTGCTACACAAAACGGTATCGGTTTTGCCAAAGACCGATTTGCCATGAAGCCTCTGGTCGTTGTCAATCGCAATGGTGATCTGGCCGCCGCGACCGAGGAACAAGCGGTCCGGCGCGTGATGACCGAAGAATGCGATGTAATCAACTATGACGGACCATCATTAACGGGCATCTGGGGTGTTGGAAACCGGAGCTTGGCGGCATGAGTGAGGTGGCAGAAAGGATGGACGAGATCGTCATCGAAGTCGGCAAGCGACATATCCGCGAGGTGAACCGAGACATCATGGATGCGTGTGCCACTGGTCGGCCAATCCGTGTCGTAAACACGCTGTCACGCCATAACCTTGGGGTGGGTCTTCCAGACAACGTGGATATAACATTCGAAGGGTCCGTCGGCTATTACTGCGGCGGTCTCAATACTGGTGCGAACATTTCAATCGAACGCAACTGTGGCTGGGCTGTTGGTGAGGGCATGGCCAAGGGGCATATAACCGTGGGTGGTTATGCTGGCATGTCCTGCGGTGCCGCCATGATCGGTGGCACGATCCACGTCAAAGGTGATGCCGGGCCAAGGGTCGGCGTTGCGATGAAGGGTGGAAACATCGTTGTCGAGGGCAAGATCGGATATCAGTCCGGCTTCATGGCCCATTCCGGGCGGATTATAGCGCTTGGTGGGGCAGGGGAATCCTGCGCTGACGCACTTTGGGAAGGTGAGGTCTGGGTTGCCGGAGAAGTTGACAGTCTGGGCGTGGATGTCGACGTGATCGAACCGACTGCCGAAGAAGTGGCCGAGGTAGATGCGATCCTCGAACCGCTTGGGTTGGTCGATAGATCGCGAAATTGGCGCAAAATGGTTTCGGGCCAGCGTCTTTGGTATTTTGAAAGCAGGGACGCAAGCGCATGGCTCATGATCTGAGTAAACCTTACGAATATCCGTTCGACGTCGCATCGGAAGAGGAGATCAGGTTCCGGGATGCCGGTGCGGTTGATGGCCGCCCGGCCGGTGTTCCATCCTCTTATGATGAGGGAGGGTCTACCCGCTGGACGCCCGAAGCGATCTCGGAAGTTCACGCTTTGGCGCAGCTCGGGCGCTACCAGGTGCGCGGGTATAATACATTCAATAAGCAATTGCCGACATTTGATGACCTGACATTCGTACCCGCCACAATGACGCGTCTTCCACTGGAAGGGTATCGCGAGAGCTGTGACACGACGACCGTTCTGGGCGGTGGGCGCGGATTGGTTGAACGTCCGCTGGAACTGAAAATCCCGATTTATATCGCCTCGATGTCCTTTGGCGCCTTGTCAGCGTCGGCGAAGGCGTCGCTGGGCTATGGTGCTTCCAAGGTGGGCACCATGACCTGCACGGGTGAGGGTGGCATGTTAGAGGAAGAGCGCGAAGCTTCCCAACGCCTGCTCTATCAGATGTCACCCGCCCGGTATGGCGTGGATCTGGATCACTTGCGCCGCGCTGATGCGCTGGAACTTGTTGTAGGGCAGGGGGCGAAGCCCGGTACCGGAGGGCTACTGCTGGGCATGAAGGTCAGCCCGCGGGTTAGCAAAATGCGGACTTTGCCGGAAGGCGTCGATCAGCGTTCGACGATCCGCCATCCCGATTTCCTCGGGGCCGACGACCTTGCGGTCAAGATTGAGGAATTGCGCATTGCCACCAATTACCAGGTGCCGATCTTTATCAAAATGGGTGCGACACGGCCCCGATTTGACGTGGCGGTTGCTGCCAAAGCCGGCGCGGATGTCGTGGTCGTTGATGGTGCTGAAGGCGGCACAGGAGCGTCTCCGGAACTGTTGTTGAACCATACCGGTATCCCAACGATGAGCGCCATTCGTGCAGCGCGCGAAGCATTGGATGAATGTGGCATGACCGGAAAGGTTTCCCTTGTGGCTGCCGGTGGCATTCGATCTGGTGTAGATGCTGCGAAATGCCTGGCACTTGGCGCCGACGCAGTCATGATCGGAAACGCGGCCATGGTTGCTCTGGGGTGCAACAGCCCGCGGTACTTGGAGGATTACGCGGCCTTGGGAACATCCCCCGGCGCCTGCCATCATTGCCACACAGGTCGTTGCCCGGTTGGCATTGCGACCCAGGATGAAGAGCTGGAGTCGCGGATGAACCCGCGTGCAGGGGCAGAGCGAATTGCGCGCTATTTGACCGCCATGACGATGGAGATTACGGCGCTGGCTAAGGCCTGTGGCAAGTCGTCTGTTCACAACCTGGAAACCGAAGACCTGCGCGCCCTTAGCTTTCAAGCGTCGGCCTTCACCGGCGTGAAAATGGCCGGAATTGACAGGGCCTTCGACTGGTGAGGATTGCAGTTCTTGAACTGACGAGCCACCCGCTGCCACTGCTGGACGGAATGCCGCGAACCGCGCAGCAGATTCAGGCGTGGATCGCGCCGCATCTGCCGGAGGCCGATTTTGATGTGGTCGGAGTCGTTGATGGAGAGCCGCTCCCCAACGACAATGATTTCGACGGTGTTATTGTCGGCGGATCAGAGTTTGGCGTTTATGACGTCACGCAATGGATGCAGCCGCTGCGTACGTTCCTTGAACGCTGTCGAGAGACTCGCAAAGCGGTGTTTGGAATTTGTTTCGGGCACCAAATAATGGCTGACGTCTATGGCGGGCGGGCCGAGAAGGCCGAGGTGGGCAAAGTCGTTGGCGCCCGACCCTTCAACTTTGGCGGTGACAACGTTGACGCTTTTGTCTGGCATCAGGATCAGGTGACACGGGTTCCCAGCTCGGCCCGGGTGGCGGGTTCAGCAAGCCACTGCCCCGTGGGCGCTTTGGATTACGACTTTCCCGCGCGCTCAGTTCAGTTTCATCCCGAATACAGGGCGGATCATTTGCGTGATTTGTTCACCAAGGGGCGAGGGGATTTGCTGTCGCCAGCTGAAGCGGATGCAGGGATGTCGTCGGTCAGCTCTGCAAAGGTCTCAGACGATCTTGCAGCGTTTCAGGCGGTGGAATTGTTTCGCGGCACCTACGTCCCGGAGTGACAAGCTTTCGATAAAAAGGGCTTTTGATCCTGATCAAGTTCGCCTGATTGCTTCCGTGTATACTGTATACGAAGTAAATCGAGAGGGCTCGGGATGACAGAGGACAAGGGCTTCATTGAGCGGATGGCGCGTATTTTCGGGGTTCCGCGTGAACGGCGTATTAGCGATCCAGAGTTATCGGATCTTGGCCTTTCCAAAGCAGATTTTATCATGCTTCGGTCTGGTGTGCCAAATGCACGGGAGCGCATTCTGTCCATGGCCCGTCAATTTGGTCTGACAGAAGACGATCTTGACGCACATCCCGAGCTTAGCCTTGAGTTGGCGGAAAAGTGTGGGCATTGCCGTCAGGCAAAGACCTGCCGCGACGCAATCAGATCAGGTGACCGCCTGCCGCAAGAGAAATGCCCGAATTCGGGGCTGTATGCGGCGCTTTCAGAAGTTTAACGCCCACTTGGGCTTTCTTTTGCACTCAGCTTTCTGCGACCGGTGATTTTGAAGCGATCAGCCGTTCCGAAGTCATTCATTCCAACCCCTGCAGCAAACTCGGCAAAGACCGGTGCGTGCTTGAACAGATGGCCTGAACAGCCGCCCGCAAACAACACGTTTTCGTGCTCGGGGTGCCAGTCGACAATGAAATGCGTGTCTGGTGTCAGGATGATCTGGTTGAATTTTGAATCCACAACTCTTTGACCTTCAAGGCCCGGAAGCCGGTGTCGGATGTAACTCCGAGTGCGGCCCAACGTTTCCTGACGGATCAGCCGTTCGTCGTTATCCAAATCGATTTTGTCCGGAATGACCACAGCCGCCTTTACGCCTGAACCTTCGGACGAGGGTAGGCCAAACGAACCCTGGCCATGATCGATCCAACAGGGCATCCGGCTCATGTCGAAATCTTCGGATCCGTCGGGCGTCGAGGTGTACAGAACGTTTACACCAACCACCGTTGATATCGGCTTGATCGTTCTGGGGAACATGTCCGCCATCCAAGGGCCCGTTGAAACAACGATAAGGTCCGCCTCAAGCGGTTTTCTATCCAGCATCGGACGCTCTGATCCATCGGTGGTTACGCGACCGCGCTGCACAATCCCGCCTGCACGCCGAAACAGCTCCAACGCGGTCAGGACGCAGCGATGTGCCATCAGCATTCCGGCTTCCGGCTCGAACAGGGCGTATTCGATGTCAAGCACGCGAAATTGAGGGAACCGACTTTCGATATCCTGCTGCCCGAACTTGTAGTAGGGCACGCCAACTCGATCGAAGGTCTCGGTCGTGGCGTTTTCCCAATCACAATGACCACCGGTCGCCAGAATCAGTGCACCGCACTCATACATCAGGTTCTGGCCGCTCTCGGCCTGCAATTCCAGCCAGCGCAGGCGGCTTTCGCGCGCCCACCTCGTATAAAATTCGTCCCGCCCCGAAATCGCGCGGATTACACGGTTGTAATCCGTTGAAGACGCACGGGAATGTCCCGGCTCCCAGCGGTCTATCAAAGTCACCGCCTCGCCGCGTCGTTGCAGTGTAAGCGCCGTCATGACGCCGACGATGCCGCCTCCGACAACGATGACCGAGCTCTTGGACATGGTGCAGATTTTCCTTGTTTATCGGTTGTCTTTGTGAATACTGTATACAGAATACAGCAATTATAAAGCCAAAAAACAGGGAGAGCGCACCAATGAGTTCGGGATTTGATTTGCCCAAGGGCACGCACACCGTCATTCTTGGTGTGGGTGACCTGAACGGCATCATGCGCGGGAAGCGCATTCCGGCCAGCCACTGGGACCACGTCTGCGAAAGCGGCAATGCGTTGTCGATTGCTTTGATGGCAATCGACATGACATGCGACGTCTGGGATACGCCTTACGTCAATTTCGACAACGGTTACCCCGATATGCACGTCTTCCCTATGACCCAGCCCGTTGCTGTGCCGTGGGAACCGGGAGTTGCTGTTTGTTTCGGGCGCGCAGAAGGTATGGACCACAAGCCGGTTCCCATCGATCCAAGGCAAGCATTGGTTCGTCAGGTTGAGCGGGCACGCGAGATGGGGTTCGAGGTCAATGTCGGCACTGAGCTTGAGTTCTATCTTCTGGATCCGGAAACCGGGAAGCCTCGTGACAGTGGAATTCAGGTTTACGGCCTTGGTCGCGCAGCGCGGATGGAGCACATCGTCGGGCCAATCCGTCAACAGATCAATGAATGCGGTATTCCCATTGAGCAATCGAACCCTGAGTATGCCGCGGGCCAGGTTGAGGTGAATATCCGGTACGGGGAAGCTCTGCAAGCTGCCGACCGGGTTGTCCTGTTTAAGTCTTTGATCCGCCAGTTGGGGATCGCCCATGGGTATCTGGCCACCTTTATGCCTAAGCCGTTCTTTGAACAGTCAGGCAATGGATTTCACACTCATTATTCACTGTGGAAAGACGGTAAGAATGTCTTTGCTGACAACGGCAAGATCAGTGGCGTAGGCAGATCATTCATCGCCGGGCTGCAACAGCGCATGTGCGAAACGGCGATTTGCGGCAGCGGTACGGTAAATGGCTATCGACGTCGCCAGCCCTATACGTTCTGCCCGATCAATACGAGTTGGGGCTACGACAACCGTACGGTTGGTATTCGGGTGATAGAAGGGTCTGACAGCGCGGTGCGCGTCGAAAAGCGTGATGCGGGTGCGGACGCGAACCCCTACCTTCTTCTGGCTGCTGAAATTGCGGCGGGGCTGGACGGGATCGAGCAAAAAATGACGCCCACAGAGCCGACAACCGGCAATGGTTACGAGGAAGGGATCGGCGATCCCATTCCTACCGATTTGCCAACTGCTATCGAACTGGCGAGGGGATCGGATTGGCTGCGTGATGTAATGGGCGAAATGCAGTGGGAGCTGGTTTTGCAACAGGCCGAGCGCGAGCTTGAGTTCTTCAATCAACAGGTCACGCCGATTGAGTTGGACCGATACCTGAGGACTTTCTGATGCATTTGGGCAAGGTTGCCGGAACCGTCACCGCTACGGCCAAAGACGCAAAACTGGTCGGTACGAAACTGCTGGTGACGGATTTGGTGGACAGCAAAGGCAAAGTGGTCGATCCGGCGCGGGTTGCTGTCGACACTTGCGGCGCCGGAGTTGGTGACACGGTTCTTGTTGTCAACGGCTCGGCGGCGCGCATGGCGGCCGGTTTGTCCACCGCACCGGTCGATTTGGCAATCATTGCGGTGGTGGATCGCGTGACGACGACCTGAACCAAACACAGCACACATCAACATTTCTTTGGAGGAACAGAAAATGGCGAAACCATTGGCAGGGCAAATGGCCCTGGGGATGATCGAAACTCGCGGACTTGTCGGCGCGATCGAAGCGGCGGATGCGATGGTCAAAGCGGCCAGCGTTTCGATTGTCGGTCAGACCAAAGCTGGCGGAGGTCTGGTCACGACCCTCGTACGGGGTGAGGTTGGCGCGGTCAAAGCGGCAACCGATGCGGGTGCCACGGCTGCTAACAAAGTCGGAGAAGTCGTGTCCGTACATGTGATTGCGCGCCCGCATGATGAGCTTGAAGCCATCATCGACGGACTTGGTGCTGGCACTGCGGCCTAATCCGCCTGCTACTAGGAGACGCTATGTCAGCCGGATTCGAGGAATTTACACGTGCAGCGACACGCGGCGCGACGCGGGGTGCGCCTGAACTGCCCAAGCTCGACCAGATTGCAGTGCTGGGTGGCGGTGCAGATGCGCGGTTATTGGCAGCTCTGTGTCTTGCGGAAGGGGCTGAGGTCACCTTGTTTTCCGCCTATGGCGCTGAACGTTCGCTGCTGGCGCAATCCTCTGGTATCTCGCTTCGGGGTGAGGGGCCGGTCGGGACTTATCAGGTTGACCGGGACGGGCCATCGGTGCGCACGACCGCTGAACTGGATGCGGCAGTGAGCGGAGCGCAGGTGATTTTTCTGACCGGTCCGATTCATAAACAGCGCACCTACGCCATGGTTCTTGCGGATCATCTGAGCGACGGGCAGGTTTTAGTTCTTGCGCCGGGCCGATCGCTGGGTGCTGTTGAAACGGCTTGGCTCTTGCGGATCGGAGGCTGTGTGGCGGACGTCACACTGGTTGAGGTTCAGGGTCTACCGTATTGGTTCCGGTCCGAAGGCGCTGGGCTGACACTTTCGCAGGCGGCTCCGATGGCTGCGGCAACTTTGCCACGCGGACGTGACGAGGTTTTGCAAGCCTTGTCCACGTACCTTCCCAACTTACAAAAAGTCGAATCCGTCTTGGCATCTGGCTTCAACGATCTTTCAGCCGCCGTTGAAATACCGGCTTTGATCCTCGGTGGGACTGCACTGGGCACAGGTGGTCCAAATGTTCCCATGGGTGGCGTTCCGTTAGAGCACAACCAGACTTTTGCATCGCTGATTGGGCCCGACCAGAAAGAGGTAATCCGGGGGCTTGCGGACGAGCGGCGGCGCATTGCGGCGGCCTTCGGTGTTCGCAAACTACCGGATACCGAGCATTGGGTATCCGTGTTCGCCGGTTCTGAACGGGGTTCAGGTGCCCGTCCAATCCCAGATCAGCAAGGGTCTCGTTCCATGATGCGTGACGGGGTGTTGGGTTCACTTGTTCCACTTGTGTCTGCCGGTGAGCTTGCGGGTATTCCAAGCCCGCTGACAAGCAGTCTGATTACCATGTCTGACCGCATTCTGGGCGCTGACATAGCTGCTGCCGGGCGGCGCCTTGAAACTATTGGTATTTCAGCGGGCGACGTCGACCAGGCACGCCGTATCTTTGACACCATCGTCACCGGAGCTTCGTGATGGACGCAGATCTGAAATCGATTGCCTCTGCGAGGCGCGCTGCTGACAGCGCGTTTGAGGCCTATCGTGCTTTTCTGGGCACTGACCCGGTGCAGGTGGACGCAATCGTTGACGCAATGGCGCGCGCTATCGAGCCGGAAGCCGAACGGCTGGGGCAAATGGCGGTCGAGGAAACTGGCTACGGAAATGTTCCGGACAAACGGGTCAAGAACCTGTTCAATGCTCTTTCTGTCGCGGACTACCTCAGAGACGTGACAACGCTGGGGATGCTCTGGCGGGATGATGCGACGAAGATCGCCGCCTTTGGAGAGCCTATGGGTGTGGTCGCAGCCCTTATCCCTGTGACGAACCCAACGTCGACAATCATCTACAAGGTGCTCTCGGCGGTAAAGGCAGGTAATGCAATTGTGTGCGCGCCACATCCGCGCGGCGTTGAGTGCGGGATCGAAACCGTGCGCATCATGGCGCGTGCTGCCGAGCAGATGGGGGCTCCAAAAGATCTTATTCAATGCCTCGATGCAGTGACAATTCAGGGCACCGCTGAGTTGATGAAACATCGCCGTACGTCGGTTGTGATGGCCACTGGCGGCCCGGCAATGGTTAAAGCCGCATATTCCAGTGGCAAACCGACGCTCGCAGTCGGTGCCGGTAACGTGCCTTGCTATGTGCACAAGTCGAAAGCACGCGATCTGGCCGAAGTGGCCGAGATGATCGTGACATCGAAAAGTTTTGACTATGGAACGGCCTGTGTCAGCGAACAGGCTGTCGTGGCCGACCCGGAAATCGCACGTGATCTGCGCCACGAACTTAAACTGAAAGGTGCCTATTTTTGCACTCCGGCCGAGGCGGACCGTCTTGCCAAGGTGATCTTTAAAGGCGTGCGGGTGATGGATCCCGACAAGGTTGGGCAAAGCCCACAAGCGCTTGCAGATGCGGCGGGATTTGCGATTCCGCCGCGCACCCGGTGCCTTGTGTCGGAAGAGAGTGAAGTTGGTTGGCAACGCCCTTTATCTGCTGAAAAACTAAACCCCGTTTTGGCGTTCTATGAAGCGAAATCCACAGATCATGGAATTAAACTGGCGCAATCCATTGCCAAATTTGAAGGTTGGGGTCATTCCTCTGTTATCCATTCGGATGACCCCGAGGTCGTCGCCCGTTTCGCCTCAGTGCCCACTGGGCGAGTACTGGTGAATACGCCGGGCATTATGGGTGGAATGGGCTATTCCACCGATCTTGAGCCATCTTTCATGCTGGGCACAGGCACGTGGTCGGGGTCGATTACTTCCGACAACGTCACGGCGCTCCATCTCATCAACATCAAACGGGTCGCCTATGAAAGCAGACCTTGGCGCGACATTTACGAGGAGTATGGCGCATGAGCGAGATCACGATCCGGGCGCTGATGCAGATCGACAACCTGCAACCCAAATTCGCCGCCTATAACGGGGCGACGGTTCAGGGTTCGGTGCCTTTGTCCGGCGACACAGTTCTGATCGGAGAGTTCGCGCCTGGCAACGGGGTGTTTTCGCTTATCGACCGGGCGCTCAAGGCGTCCTCGGTCGAGGCTACGACACAGATGGTAGAGCGTGAGTTCGGGTTTTTCATCCTGCGGTCTCCGTCGAATGCCGAGGTGTCCGCCGCGCGGGATGCGATGTTGTCCGAACTCGGGGCCACGATGTCTGACCGCCTAAAGCCAGCGATAAGCTCCACTCAAATCATAACCAGTGTAGAGCCCTATCAGGCGCAGCTGTTGAACAAATGGCGAAAGGGTGCGCTGATCGTTCCGGGTCAGACTTTGGGGATCGTGGAATGTGCCCCGGCCGCATATATCTCAATCGCCGCGAATGAGGCTGAGAAGGCAGCAGAAATCGACATCGTCGAAGTGCGTGCTGTGGGGCGGTTTGGAAGGCTGTTTATCTCCGGGTCGGAAAACTCGGTCAAAACCGCCGTCGAGGCCGCGACAAGCGCCGTCGAGGCGGTGGATGGACAGGCCGGTTGATGGCAGATCCGCGTGTCATAGGTACAGAAGCGGTCGAAGATGCCCGCCGTCGTGGTCGGATCGTATTCGAGCTGTTACCCGGTGATATCGTTACAGCCTTGGCCCGCGAAACCGCTGAACGTCTCGGTGTTACTCTGGTCGATGGCCCGCTGGAGAGGCAGCAACCACAGCGCACGGATGCGGCGATTTCAATGCAGCGGGTGTTATATCGCCGCTCGCCCAAATGGGTTGCTCCGGTTCGCACTAAACGTAAGGCGCGCAGGCTGGGCAAGCTTGCCCTGATCGGAGCAGGGGGGGTCGGTGGTAATGTAGCGCATCTGGCGGCCATGCAGGATATCGCGGATGAGGTTGCTCTGATCGACATCGTACCTGGTATGGCCGCCGCAACCGCCTTGGACCTTAATCATACCACAGGCATTACCGGAGCACGTGCGCGGTGCATAGGGGGCGAGTCGCTAGACCTTGTGACTGGGGCCGAGGTGGTTGTCGTAACTGCGGGCCTTGCTCGCCGCCCTGGTATGAGCCGAGCAGATTTGATCGACGTGAATGCGCGCGTAATCCGTCAGGCCGCCGAGGCGATCCGGTCGGCCGCACCAAATGCTATCGTCATTGTTGTCACTAATCCGCTTGATGAAATGACCTTTGAAATGCTGCGTGCAACTGCGTTCCCCCGCGAACGCGTCCTTGGGATGGCTGGAACGTTGGACAGCAGCCGTTTTCGAAATGCCCTTGCCGTGGCCGCTGGAGTTGGTCCCGCTGATGTTGAAGCCTTTACTCTTGGAAGTCATGGAGACGAAATGGCGCCAATATCCAGCCGGGCCAAAATAAAAGGCCGGGCTTTGGACGTGTTTCTGTCTTCTGATCAGATCGAGGCCTGTGTTCAAGACGCAGTCACGGGCGGGGGGCAGGTCGTTGCCCTCAAGAAGTCAGGTTCCGCAACCATCGCTCCGGCGCATGCGTCGATTGAATTGATTGATCATATCCGGGGTGCACGTACCGGCCCTGTTCCGGTGTCCGTCATGTTGCAGGGTGAATATGGCATTGACGGTGTGGTACTTGGCGTTCCCGCCCATCTCGGGTCCACCGGGTTGATTGAGGTTGAAGAGTTGCGTCTGACTGATCAAGAACAAGCGGCCTTGCATAAGGCGGCTGATGCTATCCGGTCGAGGTTGGGTCTTTGACCCGCCGCATATGGAAATCAGGCGGACGATTTGAGGAAGTCGCGTCTTATTCCCGCGCAAAACGCATCGGTCCCTTCGTTTGGGTCGCCGGGACCACAGCTATCGAGCCCAGCGGGCGCATTCACGCGCCAGGAGATGTTGAAGCCCAGACAAGCTATATCCTTTCCCGTATAGAAGAGGCTTTAAAAGCTGTCGGAGCCGAGATGCGCCATGTTGGACGCGTCCGGGCATATCTGACAGACATATCCAGTGCAGGAAAGTTCGCCCGCGTTCATGGAGCTGTCTTCCGTGACATCGATCCGGTCCTGACAGCTGTTCAAGCGGGGCTGACGCAGCCCGGTTTGATGGTAGAAATCGATGTCGACGCGGTTATTCACGACGAAAACGGCGAAATCAGTGGAATCTCAACATGAGTTGCAAAGAAAGGATTTGATCGGACAAGCGTCTTGTGTACTGTATACAGAATACAAGAAAGGCATAATAAGACACAGGGAGCTAATGTGATGATGAAGACAGCGCTACTCAGCGGGACGTGCATCGCGCTCATGGCCTCGGCGGCCGGGGCGGAAATTAAGGTTGGATTTATCGGGTCGCTTTCCTCGGATACCGGCCTATCGACCCTGCGAGGGGCCGAGGTTGCGATTGAGGAGTTGAACGCCAATGGCGGCGTGATGGGCCAGCAGATAACTTTGGTGTCAGCCGATACCGGACAGGACCCAACCGAAGGGGTGCGCGCATACGAATACCTCGCCGAGACCGAAGAGGTCGATTTCATCATCTCAGGCTCGATTGACGATGTATCCCTAGGTTGGCTGCCAAGGATGCAGGAATATAGAATTCCGACGCTGGACACATGGACATCCTATATTGGCATAATCGACATGGTGGTCGAAGACCCCGAAAGTATGGCGCCCTATTTCATGAATATTGCCTCAGATGAGGCGCTGGCAACGCTTTACATAAACTTCGGCGCGGATGTTCTTAAGGAAAAGATGGGCTGGGACTCGGTCGTTATTCTGGCCGAGGACACGGCTTTTGGTGAGGCGATCACCGGTCTGGTTACTGAAGCGCTTGCGCCGGTTGCCGGGATCGAGGTCAAGGACATCATCACCTATGACGTCGCGACTGTTGATTTCGCACCAATTTTCAGCCGGGCACAAGACACAGGGGCGGACTTCATCTATCAGGTCTCCTCTGTGAATTCGCAGGTTGTCTCATCGCAGTATGTCAAACTGCAAGTGCCAATGGCGATGACGGGCGTAAACGTATCCGCATTGGGTATGGAGTATTGGGAAGACACTGGCGGAGCCGGTGGCGGCATCTCGACCTTGTCACCTATACCGTCTGTGGGGTTCAAGCTGGACCCGGCCAGTCAGGCTTTTGTGGACACCTATCAAGCCAAATATGACAGCCGCCCATTGCTGCCGCATTTCAACGGCTTCAACGCCTATCACGGTCTGAAACAGGCCATGGCTGCGGCAGAAGAAGCTGGAGGCTTCGACAATGTCGAAGGCTGGGCCGACGCGATGAAGAAACAGGATCTGGTTTTGGAGATGGATGGTCAGCTTTGGCTGCGCTATGCCTTCTGGGGCGATGATGAGGTCGAGCCCGTGACGGGCCGCACCTATCCGCACAATATCCGCTTTGATCTGTCCGAGCCGTTTGACGATGCAGCTCCGTCAATGGTCGTTGTTCAGTGGTACGAGGATGGCACTGCGGCTGTTGTGTATCCCGAAAAATACGCGACGGGTGAGTTCACGCTGCCCAGCTGGGTAAAACAGTAGACCACTCGCCCAGATAGCCCGAACCGGGCGCGCGCAGGTGCGCGCCCGCAGCCAGGAATCCCGACATGTTACAGATATTGATTCAGGGGCTTTTGCTCAGCGGCCTCTACGCGCTTATCGCTATGGGTTTTACGCTGATCTTCAGCATCGGGCGCGTTCTGAATCTCGCTTATGGCGCATATTTGATGGTCGGTGGTTACATGTACTTCTGGGTTTCTCAGACGCTTGGGATGCCAAAGCTCTTGGGCGTCGCCGTGGCGGCCGTGCTTGGTGTATTGATGGGTTTCTTGAAATATCGCCTGATCGTCAAAACGCTCAAAGGCGATCATGTGGCGGTCGAGATTTCGACGCTGATCCTTGCGGTTGTTATTCAGGCAGGGATCGTTCTGGTATTCGGAGACAGCAGCAAAATTCTTTTGCCGATTGTCCCGGGCGTGATCAACGTGGCCGGGGCATCAGTTACTTATAACATCCTGATCGCGACCCTTATCAGTTGGGCAATCTTATTGGGGCTGTTTGCCTTTGTACGGCTCACACATACCGGACGGGCGATGCAGGCCGTATCGATGGATGCTAAGGGCGCAGCGATTTCGGGAATTGATCCTGATCGCATCAACCTGATTACGTGGGGTATTTCCGGCGCTTTGGGAGCGATCGGCGGCGTCTTCTTTGCAAGTTATACGCAATTATCGCCATCTATGTGGGTAGCACCACTTATCATTTCAGTGGCCGTGGTAATCGTGGGTGGCATCGGCTCGATCCTGGGAACGCTGGTGGTGGCCCACATTATCGGGTTCCTTGAAGTCATTGTCGTGGCAACACTTGCACCAGAATTGCGCGGTGTCTTCACTATGTTGTTGATCATCGGCGTGTTGGTGACGCGCCCGCAGGGTCTGTTTGGCCGCGAGGAGTTGTAACGATGGGGCTGCGCTGGTTTCACTTTGCACTCTGGGGCGGTTTGATCGTCGGAATGCTCCTGTTGCCGCAGGTTGTTTCGAACGGAACACTGCGAACGATGATCTTTGCGAACTATCTGGCGATCTTTGCCATCAGTTGGGATGTGCTATCGGGTCGAACAGGGTATGTAAGCTTTGGCCACCCGTTCCTGATCGGTATCGGAGCCTACACCACTGCAATCCTGACCAAGCGGTTCGATGTTCCGGTCGAAATCTCGATACCCGTGGCAGTTCTGTTTACCATGATCGCGGGCCTTTTGGTTTTGTTGCCAGCCTTGCGTATTCGAGGCAGTTATTTCGCTTTGGTCACGCTAGCCTTCATGGAACTGTTGTATCAGCTCGTTCAAGTTATTCGTCCGGATCTGACCGGTGGAACGCGGGGTATGTCTGGAATTCAAACGCTTACACGCGGTGCAGCGAACGGGTATTACCTGTCCACTACGTTGATGCTGACGATTGCTGTCAGTATGTGGTTGCTGATGAAAACGCGGCTTGGCACGGCGCTGTCCGCTATTGGTATGAATGAGGAAAGTGTTCGGGGTTCGGGCCTGAGCACTACACGTCTGAAAGCATTTGCCTTTCTGACAAGCGCAATGATCGCCGGGCTAGGCGGAGCATTCTACGTCCACTATTTGGGATCACTCGCGCCGCGTGCTCTGTTTGATATCAATTTCTTGTTCACGATCATTGTCGCTGCGCTTTTGGGTGGAACATCAACCATTATTGGCCCGATGATTGGCGCTTTCTTCATGACCTTCCTGCTGGAGTACTTAAGACCCGTTCTTCCCGGTGCAGAGCGTTACTTTGTATACGGTGCCATTGCGCTGCTCCTTTACATGTATCAGCCGAAAGGTCTTGTGGAACTTGTCCGACGTGGCTTCAAAAGTTTGAACAAGGGGCGAACGGCATGAGCACAGCCTTGCAGGTCTCAAATCTGGTAAAGCGTTTTGGCGGGTTGGTCGCGACAAATAATCTGTCGTTTTCACTGAAAGAGGGAGAGTCCTTGGGGTTGATCGGCCCCAACGGAGCGGGCAAGACCACCGTATTCAGCCAGATAATGGGTGAGCTGCGCCAAAACAGTGGCACAATTGAATTGTTTGGGGACGAAATCTCAACGTTGTCAACGCCTCAGCGTATTCGGGCCGGTGTCAGCAGAACTTATCAGATTCCGCGCCCGTTTGGTGAGATGAGTGTTGCTGAGAATATTCGTGTAGGTCTGATGCCGGACAACATCTGGCAAATGATCGTGTCCCCCCCTGATACCAGACGTGAGAGAGAACTTGCGCTCAGTGTCGGTTTCCTAAAGGCGGACCTTGGCCGTATGCCAACTGAATTGGCGATGGGCGATCTGCGCAAGCTTGAGATGGCGCGAACCATGGCGACGGCGCCCAAGGTGATGTTGTTGGATGAGGTGTTTGCAGGCCTTACCACCGGTGAGATCGCTCAGATTTCCGATCTCATTCAGTCCATGCGCAAAGATGGGATGACCTTTCTGATTGTCAGCCATGATTTGCCTGCGCTTGAACCTTTGATTGATCGTGCGATCGCCATTGAAAGAGGCACCATGATTGCAGAGGGCACGTTCAGTGAGGTCATGAACGACAAGGCGGTTCAAGCCTCATATTTGGGAGGCGTGTGATGTCATATCTGGAGATCGAAAACCTTTCTGCTTTCTATGGCAAGGCCCAAGCGCTGACTGATATTTCTATAACTGTACAACCCGGCGAGATCGTAGCTGTTGTTGGTCCGAATGGTGCTGGAAAGTCCACGTTGCTGGATAGCATTATGGGTTTGGTCAAAATCGACGGCGACATTCGGCTTCGAGGCCACAGTCTTGTCGGTCGAACACCTTCGGAAATTGTGCGGCACGGAGTGGGTTATGCACCGGAGCGTTTCAACCTGTTTCCCTACATGTCGGTGCGTGACAACCTGATGGTCGGCGCCTTCACGGCTCGTGATGATATCCAGAGCAATCTGAGCATGGTGCACAGCCTCTTCCCGCGTCTGGAAGAGAGGGAAGGGCAGGAAACTTCGACCCAATCAGGTGGGGAACGACAAATGGTTTCGTTCGGTCGCGCCCTAATGACGAGTCCCGAACTGTTATTGGTCGACGAGCCCACAATTGGATTGGCCCCAAAAATCTGCCACGAAATCGCCGAGGTCCTGCGAAAGCTCAACAAGGAATACGGTCTGACCGTGGTAATTACAGAACAAAACGCCAATTTTGCTCTTTCTCTTGCAAGTCGGATTTATGTGCTCGAGTCAGGCCGTATGCAGACTTCGGGCACAGCAGATGAACTGCGAAATGACAAGAGATTGCTTGAAGCTTATTTTGGCGGACATTGAGACCCTTTTAGTACAAGGGAGCACATTCTCTTTGTTCCATTGATGGAGGGTCAACACTAAGACCTCTGCGTGCTCTTGTCGGAAGAAATCAGACTGCGCCGATGACGTCAGGCACGCCGATGTCTGTTCGGGCACTGTCTGCCTTTTGACTGGTTGCCGTTAAAAGAAAACTGTTGCGTAGTGCGTGTGCGGTTTGGTTGCGTCTCAACATCTTGCAGGACGAATTAGTTCAAAGGCAGCCTTCTTCTACCCATTCCCGCCATGGTGACGGTCTGCCGCATCTGTATATGAAGTTTAAAGCGTGGGTCTGTCACCGGCGAAATCACCCGCTTTCCTTGCGCACCGCGGAGTGCAACCAGAACTGAAAGCCTGCACCGCGAAGCGATGCAAACTTTTGCCTCCGCCATCCAAAACGGCAGGAATGGCCAAGTAGCAGACCTTGACGTCTAAAAGCACTTGGGCTGCTATCAGGACCCTAAGTGAACAGCTGACAAAAGCGCTGATGTGGCCGCCTTGACTTGCCGATTCAACCGATCATGTTAACGCACTCTTCGTGCCGTCCGCAGCACGATTCACTTTACTTACAGCGACAACCAGAATGCTTCTGCCGCCGGGCTGAGGTGGTGTGATTTTTCCCGGATTTTGCGAAGCTGTCGACGGGTCGGCGGGTCATCGGGCCGAAGGAAGGACACTTCGTCGAGTTGGTGCTGCACGGCGCTCCGTGGCAAAACGGTTGCCCCAAGGCCGGCCCGGACGAAAGATAGCAGAGCGGTGGTGTTCCGGGCTTCAAGGTTGCAGGTGGCCAGCAGCGGCGCAAGGCAAGCATGCGCGACCAAATGGCAGAGCGGATTGGCGATGAACGGTTCGCGCAGCAGCAACTGCCACGAACAGGCTTCGCCGTCTTCCATCGCCGTGGAAATGGGTCCGTCCCTGCGGCAGACGATGCCAAGATCGTCTTCGTAGATCACAGTGTCTTCGGTTTCGTCCTCAACGGGCTCGGACAGGATCCCGATATCGGCATCATCAAGTTTGACACGCTGTCGAACCGTCGCGCTGTCTACATCGCTGATTTCCAGCCGCACGTCCGGACGCTGCTGCTGAAAAGAGGCTATGATGCTGGGCAGGAAGGTCACGGTCGCCGAAGGGACGACGGCAAGCCGGACGGTGCCGGCGGTGGAAATAGCGTGCCGCCCAATCGCATCGACACTTCGTGAAAATGCGTCGGTTGCGCGATTGCTTTCCTGAAGAACAAGCTGACCAAGCGGTGTGAGTCTGTTCTTGCGGTCTGTCTCGAACAGCGGCGCGCCGATATGGTCCTCCAGCAATGCGAGCGTCATTGACACCGCCGATGGTGTTCGCCCGAGCTGTTCGGCCGCGGACCCAAGCGATCCCTGCTCGGCGACGGTTCGAAAGGTGCGCAGCATCTCAAGCTTGATCGCCATTTCAGTTTTCCTGAAATTATCTTCAATACTTCCAGATTGCCTGAAATCATATTCTTCGTCTAGGAGCGATCTCAAGCAAGACGAGGATGTTCCATGCAAACCGGACTCTATATCGATGGTCGTTGGCAAAACGGCGCAGGTGAGATCGAAAACCGTAACCCGTCGGACGTATCGGACCTGATTGGCACCTTTGCCCAGGCCAGCGCGGATCAGTTGGACGCCGCTCTCGAAGCCGCCAAACGTGCGCAAAAGACGTGGTGGGCAGCGGGCATACAGAAACGCCATGACGTTTTGATGGCAATCGGAACCGAGTTGATGGCGCGGGCAGATGAGATCGGACGCCTCGTGTCGCGCGAAGAAGGCAAACCGCTGGCGGAGGGAAAAGGCGAAGTTTACCGCGCTGGTCAATTCTTCACTTATTACGCCGGTGAATGTCTGCGCGGTCACGGCGACTTGGCCGAGAGCGTCCGTCCCGGTGTCGAGATTGACGTGCGTCGCGAACCTGTGGGCGTGGTTGCGATCATATCGCCCTGGAATTTCCCCGTGGCGACGCCCGCATGGAAGATCGCCCCGGCCCTTGCCTTTGGCAACGCGGTGGTCTGGAAGCCCGCGAACCTGACGCCCGCCAGCGCCATAGCACTGACCGAGATTATCGCCAAACAGGATATTCCCGCCGGTCTCTTTAATCTCGTCGCAGGACCGGGCCGTGATGTCGGCCAGCGGCTGGTAGAAAGCCGTGACGTGGCGGCGATCAGTTTCACCGGGTCGGTTCCGGTTGGCCGCGGCATCGCGGCCTCGGCGATCGGAAACATGACCAAGGTGCAGATGGAGATGGGCTCGAAAAACCCCATGCTGATTATGGACGACGCAGATCTTGATCTCGCCGTGATGCATGCTGCCGGCGCGGCCTTCGGTGCCACGGGTCAGAAATGCACCGCCGCCTCGCGCCTGATTGTGCACGCTGCGATCCATGACGAATTCGTTGCAAGGCTCGTCAAGGCCACTGAGGCATTTAAGGTCGGCCATGCGCTGGAAGACGGCACTCAGCTCGGCCCCGTGGTCAGCGAGGGACAGCTGGAACAGAACCTGAATTACATCCAGATTGGCAGGGACGAAGGCGCCGAACTTCTGACAGGCGGGGACAGGCTAGAGCGTGCGACCGAGGGGTACTACATGGCCCCTGCCGTCTTTGCGGGCACAACCAATAATATGCGTATCAACCGTGAGGAAATGTTCGCGCCGATTACCTGCGTGATCAAAGCCGACGGCTACGACGAAGCGCTCGCCATCGCCAACGACAGCGACTTCGGCCTCACCGCTGGGATCATGACCAGAAGCCTTGCCCGCGCCAGCCATTTCCGCGCCAACGCGCAGGCCGGCTGCGTCATGGTGAACCTGCCGACTGCAGGCACCGATTATCACGTCCCCTTTGGCGGGCGCGGTGCATCATCTTACGGCCCGCGCGAACAGGGCAGTTACGCCGCCGAGTTCTATACTACGGTCAAAACCGCTTATGTCGCGGCGGGAGAACCGGCATGAGCGTCCTGATTGACGGGCTGCAATACGCCAACTGGTCCGAGAAGATTTTTCGCCAGATGCGCGAGGGCGGGGTGGATGCGGTGCATGTCACCATCACCTACCACGAGACCTTTCGCGAAACGGTCCTGCAAATCGAACACTGGAACCGCTGGTTTGAACAGTTTCCCGACCTGATCTTTCAGGGGCGCACCGCCGCTGATGTCCGGCTTGCGCAGGAAACCGGGCGCACCGCGATCTTCTTCGGTTCGCAGAATCCGTCCTGCATGGAAGACGATATCGGGCTGATTGAGATTCTGCACACACTTGGCCTGCGCTTCCTGCAACTGACCTACAACAACCAGTCGCTGCTGGCTTCGGGGTGCTACGAAGATGACGACACGGGACTCACCCGCATGGGCCGCGAGGTCGTGGCTGAAATGAACCGTGTCGGGCTGGTCGTGGATATGAGCCATTCCGGAGAACGCTCGACGCTTGAGGCCATCGAACATTCGTCGCGTCCGATCACCATCAGCCACGCCAATCCTTCGAACTGGCACAAGGCGTTGCGCAACAAGTCGGATACAGTGCTCAAGGCACTGGCAGAGAGCGGCGGGATGCTGGGATTTTCGGTTTACCCACACCACCTCAAGGACGGCAGCGCATGCACGTTGCAGGATTACTGCGACATGGTCGCCCGCACCGCTGACCTGATGGGCGTCCACAACATCGGCATCGGCACCGACCTTTGCCAGGACCAACCCGACAGCATCGTCGAATGGATGCGTGTGGGCCGGTGGACCAAGCGAATTGACTACGGAGAAGGAAGTGCAGCAGAGCCGGGGTTTCCTGAAATGCCTAGCTGGTTCGCCGACAACCGGGATTTCGGGAACATCCGGGCCGGTCTGCGCACTGCCGGGATGGACGACGCAGAGGTCGATGCCGTCATGGGCGGCAACTGGCTGCGATTTTTCGAACAGAGCTTTGGCGCGAAAAGGCCGGTGAAAAACACCAGTGCTCGCGCTGCGGAATGATCATCCCCGCGGGAGGCGGGGCTTTGTCTGGGAGGACAACAAATTGACGGATACAACGACAACCGGCAGCCAGCCGGCCAGCCTGGGCAGAGTGGACAAACCACTTTTCGCCATCACCGGCGGGTTCATCGCACTGTTCTGTGTACTGGCGCTGATCGACATTGACCTTCTGTCGCGCATGGTCGACTGGGGCTTCAACTTCTCTGCAACCTATTTCGGCCTCTATTGGCAGCTACTGCTGCTGGCCACATTTGTGATCGGCCTTGGGCTTTGCGTGCTGCCCGGCGCAAAAACCCGCATGGGCGCGCTGACAACACCGGAATTCACGATGTTCCAGTGGGGCTCGATGATCATGTGTACGCTATTGGCGGGCGGCGGTGTCTTTTGGGCTGCCGGTGAGCCTATTGCGCATTATCTGTCCACGCCACCGCTGTTCGGAGACCTGAGCGCTGACCCCAAGGCGCAAGCTTATGCCGCTTTGGCGCAAAGCTTTCTGCACTGGGGCTTTCTTGCCTGGGCGATCCTGGGGTCGCTGACAACGGTGATGCTGATGCACTACCACTATGACAAGGGTCTGCCGTTGGCGCCGCGCACGCTGCTCTATCCGCTGTTTGGAGACCGCGCGCTCAACGGACCTATCGGCCTGATCGCCGACGCATCCTGTATCATCGCAGTGGTCGCAGGAACGGTCGGACCTATCGGCTTTCTCGGGCTTCAGATGTCATACGGGCTGAATGCGCTTTTTGGCATTCCTGACACCTTTGCCACCCAGACGGTGGTGATCCTGGCGCTTGCAAGCGTCTACACCGTGTCGGCGATCTCGGGCCTTTCGAAAGGCATCCAGCTCTTGTCCCGGGTCAACGTCATCCTTGCTTTCGTGCTTCTCGCCTTCATGCTTGTCGCCGGCCCCACCTTTTTCATCTTCGACGGTTTTGCTGGCGGGATGGGCGTATATCTGTCGAACTTCTTCGACATGGCGATGTACCGCGGCGAAGCGGGTATCGTTGGCGCGCCGGGCTGGTTAGGCTGGTGGACAGTGTTCTTCTGGGGCTGGTTCCTGGGCTACGGGCCGCTCATGGCGATCTTCATCGCCCGCGTGAGCCGGGGCCGGTCGATCCGGTCGATCATCCTGATGCTGTCTGTCCTGGCACCCATCGTGACAAACTGTTGGTTCACCATCATCGGCGGCACGGGGATCGCGCTGGAGCAGGCTGTCCCGGGTGCGATTTCTGGCCCGTTCGAAGGGTTCAACCTGCCTGCCGGTCTGCTCGCCACCACGCAGGCTCTGCCGATGGGTTTCCTGCTTTCTGTTCTGTTCCTGGTTCTGACGATGATCTTTGTGGCCACGACCAGTGACTCGATGAGCTTTGTCATCGCCACGTCGATGTCAAACGACAATCCGTCACCCGTGCTGCGTGCCTTCTGGGGGATTGCAATGGGGGTTATGGCACTTATCCTGATCTCGACCGGATCAGGCGGCATCGGCAAGTTGCAGAGCTTTATCGTGGTCACGGCCGTGCCGGTGTCGCTGGTGCTCTTGCCATCGCTCTGGGATGTGCTGCGGATCACATTGATGCTGGGCAAGAAGACCTGAAAAAGGGGCGCGGGCAGTTCGCCCGCGCCAACACCCAATACCCCGAGGAGGACATCATGGATCGTGCGCAGTACTGCCTGACCCCTGAAACCGCACCGTTCCGTCGCGCGCCGTCGCAGGTCATGCGCCTCGACCGGATGGGTTGCGCGCATCCCACCCGCCTGTCCTTTCTGCGCACCCTGTTGCGCCGGATCGAGCGCGAGGGCTGGGTCTTCGACCGCCCGGTGTGGGAGATCGACGCGCTGGGCGTAGGCCGTGCCGTCTATCGCGCCAAGGGCCCCGAGCGGACCTATTGCCTCGTCGCCTTTGCCCATGACCTGCCCGACGAGATGCGCTCGGACCGGGTCATCGCAACGGCCTGGGACGCGACCTTCGCCCTTTTCGACGGTGAACCGACCAAGGCCGATCTTGACCGTCTTCAGGCCAACGTACCCCTTCAGGAAGCGGGCCGTGTCTCTCCGCGCGAGCTTTCGCTCAGCCGCGCCAACCGCTCTGTCCGGTTGTTCGCCCATGTCATCGACCATCTGGCGCAGGGACAACAGCCCGACATCGCCGAGGTCGAAAGCGTCGGCTACCTTATGCGTACCACTGCGGTCTACGGCTCGGGCAAATTTGGCGCTGCCGATCGGGTGGCCATTGCCGATCGCCCGGAACTCAATGCGCCGTTCCAGATCGAGATGCTCTCGGTCTGGCTGACCCGGCAGTTCACTGTCGACATCGCGGAACATCTCGCCGCGGCTCAAGGCGGCGCAAAGGCCGTGCGGTTAGACCCGGCTATTCGCAGAATGCTCGGCGTGGGGAATTCAACAGGCCTCGGCATGGCGCCGTTCCTCGTGCGGCACCCGGTGTTGCTGAACAACTGGATGATGGCGCGTGAAGAGGCCTTGGCGCGGGTGCGCGCCCAGGAATTTGCGACACCGCAGGTAGCTGACCAGCTACGCACGGCGCTCACGGCTGCGCAGGTCAATGCCGCGAAATGGACCTCAACCCATTCGCTGCAAGTCGCCAAGCTCGAGGCCCTTCGCAAGGACCTCGACCTGCTGGCTAGTTGGCTTGGCGACTGGCCCGCACCAGACGCACCATACCCTTGGGACGTGCTCTGGCGCCGGGCCGAGGCCGAGCTTTCGCTGGAAGGGCAAGAGGCCTTGGTGGCGCTGATGCTAGAGCCGCATGGCGCGCTGATCGACGACCTTGCCGAACAGATGACGGCTGATGAGTCCGCAACCTTTCGGCTCGACGGCGCGATGACGACCGGAGCCCTGACCTGCATACTGGCTGATCACTACGATTGGGCGCTGGATATCGATTTCGACGCCCCGGAAAATATCGCCCGGTTCTGGTATGTGTCGGAGGAAAAGCTGGAACCCCGGCTTGGCAATCGCTTCGCCGAGGATGGTGCCGCGCTAGAGCAACCGCTTTGCATCGCCCGCTTGGCCAATGAATTACACGCCGCCCTTGCCGACCGCCCCTATGACGAGCCGCTCGCTGCCTTTCTACTGGCGCATCCCGATCATCGGTTCATGGCCCGCCGGGCGCAGATCACCGCCAAGCACCCGTTTGGCGAAGTGCGCGACAACTTGATCGCTGAAGACATGCTGCCGATCGACCTGATGCGCTGCAAGTTGGCGTTCTTCGGTGCCAGCCGTTTTGATCCCAGATCCGACAAATGGGTTCGCATCAGCCTGTTTCAGGATATGCCCTATCCCTCAGATCTCTTCCCGGGAGGTTGGACATGACCGTTCTGCATGACGACATCGAAGCCATGGACCCGACCCGCTCGGGCTCTCCAATGCCGACCGGCAAGAGTGCCAGCCTGTCTCTGAACGAGATCGAACAGCTTTGCTTCAAGGCCGCGCGCGGAGCGGGCATGAGCTGGGGACAGGCAGAAGAGGCTGGCTTTGCCGCAGCATGGCTGGCGCGGCAGAGGCTGGACGGTCCGGGCGCGCTTCTTGCGCAATTGCAGTCTGCGCAGGACCGCTCCTGGCGCGACATCTGCCCCGTAGTCGACGCTGGCGCATTCCGAGCGCCCGAGGGTGGCCTGCTGTGCCCTATCGCCTTGGGGTCGGCGCTGTGCGATTATGTGGCGTTGCCCGTGATGCAATGTGACAGCCTGCAGATCGGTCCGGTCACAAAGCCAATCCTGCTCTTGCCGTTCCTGTCCGACATGGCTCGGGCACGGCAACAGCCGGTTCGGATCGAATGGCCCGGCGGCGCGGTCGTGGCAAGCCCCGATGGCCGGGCAGCTGGCGATGTCGGAGCACTGGCAACGGCCTTGCCGGTGGAGGCCGAGCTTCTGATCGGATCAGAGTTCGCCACGCGCCAGCCGGACTCGGATCCGATGGCACCGATGGTGGTGGCCGCTGAAACTATTGGCGCGCTCAATACTCTTGCCATGCGTATCACCGTCCCTGCTTCTGATGTCTCGCGCGCAGGGGCGGGCGCGGCGGGCGACAACGATTGACACGTAAAGGAAGACCTCATGAGCCTTAAACGACTGAACCCGGGCCCGCGTATGAGTCAGGCGGTGTGTATAGGCGACATCGCCTTTCTCGCCGGACAGGTGCCAAATGACCTGACCGGCGATATCACCGCGCAGACCCGCGAAGTGCTGGACAAGATCGACGCGATGATGGCCGAGCTGGGCGGAAGCAAGGCCGACATCGCCTCGGTTCAGGTCTGGTTGTCCGACATGGCCGATTTCCAGGGCATGAACGCGGTCTGGGATTCATGGGTTGATCCGAACCACCCACCCGCCCGCGCCACTGGCGGCGTGCCGCTCGCCCGGCCTGGCATGCGCGTCGAAATGATTGTTACCGCCCGCGCCCCAACATAGTTCACTTTCGGACCGCTGACATTGCTTGCATCGCGGCATTCAACAGCAAACTTCGATCCGAATGCCTGAACGCGTATTGGGTCATTGAGCTTGAAGATTCGGTTAAAAAGCTGGAAGTTTGGAGAAGACACTACAACGAGGACCGACCCCACAGCGCGATCGGGCACAAGATGGCTGGAGGTCTTAAACAACGCCGAACCTCGATTGACCCAAATTATCTGACAAAGGACAACTTCATTTGGCGGGCAAAAATACCCGTAAAGTAAACGTTTTTAAAAACTAACCTTGTAAACTGGGTGACCAGGGCGATGAGTAAACCGCAACCGAAGCGCGCAAACGGCCAATCCGGGCATATTGTCGACTTCAGTCCGTTGGCTCGTCGGTGCGCGAAGGCCAGGGTTTGGAGCTTGAACCGACAGAACCCTTGTGTTGTTCAGTCGAGCCTTTTGACCCGGCTTGTGCGCCGCGCGTCTAACACGATTTTCGGGCAAGCCTATGGCTTCGACCAAATCACCAAGCTCAGAGACTACCAGCAGCGAGTGCCTATCCGCCACTACACCGAGTTCTGGCAGGAGTGGTGGCAGGAAAAATACCCCGATCTCATCAACCGAACTTGGCCGGGGCGAATTCCGTATTTCGCAATGACCTCCGGGACAACAACTGGCCGCTCTAAATACATTCCCTATACGTCCGAGATGCGGCGTTCCGCAGCGCAAGGATTTCTAGATTTATTGTGTTTTCACTTTGTAAACAGGCCAGACAGCCGACTACTGGGTGGTGCTGCTCTGGGATTGACCGGCCCGACTGACTTACGGCGTGCTGCTTCAGATGTCGATGTTGGTTCGGTCAGCGCGATCACGGCAGGTGCTTTGCCGAATTGGTTTGAGGGTCGTGTGTTGCCGCCCCCCGATATTGCTGGGATTGAAGACTGGGAGGAAAAGATCCGCCGTCTTGCTCCGTTGTCTCTGCGGAAAGATGTGCGTTTCTTGGGTGGTTCGCCGAACTGGTTACTGATCTTCTTGGACGAATTGGCCCAAGCGGGGGACACTTCAGGAGTAAAACTAGTCGATTGGTACCCAAACCTGGAGCTCATCGTTCATGGAGGTGTAAACTTCGCCCCTTACCGGCAGCGGTTTTTAAGATTGATGCAGGGAGGTCATGCAGAAACACGAGAGATGTACTCTGCAAGTGAGGGTGTATTTGCTTATGCCGACAAAGGCGACGGGGAGGGTATGCGCCTGCATTTGAACGGGAATGTGTTTTTCGAGTTTATTCCTGCGGAACAGATCCATTCCAAACGTCCCGATCGGCACTGGGTTGGAAATATTGAAACCGGAGTCGATTACGCCTTGGCAATTTCAACGGCCGCTGGGCTATGGTCATATATTGTGGGGGACATCGTACGCTTCGTGGATATCTCGCCACCACGCTTGTTGGTGGTCGGGCGAGTGGAAAACGGGTTGTCCGTCTTCGGTGAACATCTGATTGAGGCCGAGATCGCGGACGCCGTAGCTGCCGCTGCATCGAACACGGGACTCTCCGTTATCGACTATAGCGTTGGTACCGTCTGCCAAGACCAACGCAATCGCCACCTCTATCTCATTGAAGTTGAGGGAAAACCTCAGCCGATTGCCGCAGAATCGTTCGCGGCAATAGTCGACAAAGTTTTGTGCTCGCGAAATGACGACTATTCAGAATTGCGTACAGGAGGTCTCGCTCTGTCTGCACCAGAGGTGAATTTCGTTGCCAAGGGAGGGTTTCTCAGATGGATGAAATCTCGGCGCGGTTTGGGCGGCCAGTATAAGGTTCCCAGGCTCGTGACGGACGCCAGTTTGTTCGATGACATGCGCAAGGCTATTTTGAGCCAGGCAATTGAAGGTCAAAGTCATGACGGTTGAGGTGATTTGGCAAGACCCCAGCTCACGCCGAATGATCACGCGATCGGACGAACCTTCAGCGGCAACCGTTGAGTTACTTGCTCAAACAGTCTGGGGAAGCCGGTCCACGAAATACCGCATTATTGATATCGCCAAAACGTTGGCTCGGTTGCGTGACCCAAGTTATTTTGTTTTGTCAGATGCAGGGCAGGAGCTTTGCGTATTCGTTCTGGATAAGTGTTTGAAACTGTTGATGGGGAAAAGGTGCCATGGCTTCCACTTCGTAATGGCCTCGACTAGGCCTGATCGACAGCACGAGGGACTTGCAGGACAGCTGATTGAGCATGTCCGGAACTATTGCACCTCGACCGTCGGGGCACCGGGGTTCGGATTTGCCTATGTCGAAGAAACAACTGAATACTCGCTCCACCTATCGGATCAGATTGGTCACACAGTTGAGGCAAACATTGCTCTGGCGCTCTTTACTCGGGTTTCTCCGCGTAATGATCCAACAGTGGGATTGGTCCTGCCTGAGGAAGCGGAACAGGTTTTGGCTGACTTGGAGCAGACATACGAAGGCCACGAATTGACCGATTTCCGCTCATCATTCAAACCGGACGAGTGTTTCGTCGCTCGAGAAGGAGAGACAATAGTAGCGCTTGCTCAGGCAGAACTGTTGCGGTGGTCGATCATCTCGATACCCGGAATCCGGGGAGCTTTTTTACTAAGGATTCTTCCTTTTTTGCCGGGACTAAATGGCGTTTTGAACTTGCGGGACCTCAGGATGGTCAGATTGGGGAATTTGGTTGTGAAAGAGGGACAGGAAGCAGCGTTCTTTAAGCTGTTGGAAGCCTGTTTGTCTCACTACCAAGCCAAAATTGGCCTCATAATGCTTGATGAACGAAGCAGCGTATTACGCCGCATTCGAGAAAGTGGAAAAATGGGACTGCTATCTCATGCCATGTCAGGGTCCGCCAAACTGAGGATCGACGTTGTGGGAATGGGCGAGGATATGATCGCGAAGTTGCGAAACGGACCTGTAATGGTGAGTGCTGGCGACGTCTTCTGATCGGTCACTCGCCAACTATCTTGCGCCCCAGAGCACCGGGTATGACCTTGAAGAACAACGCCACGGCCTTGTTGAACAGGCCCGGAATACAGATTGGTTGGTTTTTTTCCACGGCGCGTATAGCGGCGGCCGCAACATCATTCGGCTCGCTCCACATCCACTTTGGGATTGCGACAGACTCCACAGTCCCACCCGCCGCGGCTTGAAACCCAGTATGTGTGAACCCCGGGCAAACGGCGGTGACGTGTACGCCACTCGCTTTCATTTCCGCCCGCAACGCGATTGAAAACCGAGCGAGGTACGATTTTAAGGGGTAGTACAGAGTTCCTCCTGCGTGAGGTGGAACAAAAGCCGCCAGTGAGGATACGTTTATGATCCAACCCGACCTTCTTTCCTGCATTGTCGGAGCAAAAAGATAACACAGCCGAACCGGGGCCGCGCCCATAACTTCGATGGCCTCACGATGCCTGTCCCATTCCACTTCGCACAGATTTCCGGGAACCCCGAACCCGGCATTGTTCACGAGGATATCGACGTGGATGTGCTGCCCCGTCAGGTAATCGAACAGGCGTCGAGGCGTCTCAGGTATGGCAAGGTCTCCGGTCCAAACTACTACGTCTATGCCATGTTGTGATCGCAGCCGTGACGCCAACTTTTGTAAGGGATCATTACGACGTGCGACGATGACTAAATTGACGCCTTTGGATGCGTATTCTTCCGCAAAAGCCTGTCCGATACCCGAGGACGCCCCCGTGATGAGCGCGGTTCTGTTGTTTGGGGTTTCCAACGTCACGCGCTCCTAAAGGTTCAGGGTCTCACGCATTTCGGCAAGGCAGCCCAGCAGGAAGTCAATCTGTTCGCGTTCGTGTTGGCAAGTCATCACGAACCTGATGCGAGCTTGGCCGAGTGCAACAGCGGGGTAACGAGCATGCGGTGCAATGATACCGCGATGTCTTAGCAGGCGGGTAACCTCTGCCGCTTTTAGTTCATCGCCAATCAAGGTCGGGACAATATGTGCTTCGCTGCCAAGCGTTCTATACCCTCGCGATTCCACTTCACGCCTAAAGTAGAATGCATTTTCAAGCGCTTTTTCGCGTCGCCAGGGCTCGCGTTCAGCAATGTCGATAGCTTCAGTAACCCCGGCTGCGATGGCGGGTGGCAATGGCGCCGAAAATATATAGGTGCGTGCGGAAATACGTAAAAAGTCGATAACTTCCTTATCTCCAGCAACATATCCACCAACGCCTCCGAAGGCCTTTGTAAATGTGCCCATTTGCAAGTCGACGTCGGTGGAAGCGACCCCGTGGTGTTCAAGGCTGCCCCGTCCATTTGCCCCGAGCATGCCTACCCCGTGCGCATCATCGATCATCAGCATGGCGTCGTGTTCGCGTGCCAAATCGGCAATCGCCGGGATCGGTGCGATGTCTCCATCCATGCTAAACACGCCGTCGCTTACGATAAGCTTGGATGGCATTTTCGACATGCCAAGAGCCTCAGCGAGGCGTTTAATATTTTTGTGGGGGAACTTGCTGATCTTAGCTTTTGCAAGGCGTACACCATCTACGACGCTTGCGTGGTTCAGTTCTTCACTGAAAACTTCCCAACCAGCGGTATCATCCTCTCCGAGCTTGTCTAGGCTAGAATTGCCAAGGTGGGTCTCAGCCAATGACTGAAGAAAGTCTACCTTCATAAGCGCTGGGATCACCCCAACGTTGGCCATGTACCCTGCTGCAAAACAGATAGCGTCTTCTTGGCCGACAAATTCGGCGATACGCTGCTCAAGCGCTCTGTGAACATCGATGTTCGCCGCCATCTGTCGTGATCCGCCGGAACCAAGCCCATAGCGTTCGAGCGCTTTCTGGGCTGTTGCTTTGACTTCTGAATGGTTGGATAAGCCAAGCAGGTTGTTGGAGCAAAACAACAGATGATCGCGGCCGTCGACCCATATTACAGGCTCAGTCGTCGCACTGTTTACGATGGGATTGTTCGGGTAAAGTCCCGAATTTTGCACGAGTTCTGTCAAAGACTTTATTCGTGCAGCGGGTGAAGAAGCAGTTCCTGCCATCAGTCGAACCTTTCTTTCCAAGCCTCGAATTTTCGAGCAATTCAAGACCCACTTCGAAAGGTTAACCGCCTCAACGTTGAATGAAATTGATTTGAATCATGGAGGTTTTGAACACCAACTGGGAAGATCGGCCATGCTTGAGAGGTCGCCAACCAGCGGGGTAGGGGATGCGCTATGCCAAACGATTCCAGAGGCATTTGAAGCAAGAGTCAGTGATACGCCAGACAGCCCCGCCTATATTCAGTTCGTGAACGGTGCCTGGCAGACACTGACTTGGCGCATGGTGAAGGAACGTGTCGACAAACGACGCGCTGCCTTTGCGCAAACTGGTTTGCGTTCTGGTGATCGGATCGGGATCTTCTTACCCAACGGTGTTGAGTGGATAGTTACCGATCTGGCAGCCATGAGCGAGAGGCTTGTAACCGTTCCGGTCTACACGCGGGATAGTGCCGCCAATATTTGCCACGTCCTGAACGACAGCGGTGCGGCTTTATGTGTGACCGACAGTATAGATCGCTGGGAAGGGTTGGGGCCTGACCGTAAGTCCCTGACCGAATTAAGTCACGTTTGGCTGCTCAACGGGGAACAGCCTTCTAGAGGGCGAGCGATAGCCTGCCCCGACCCAGCAAAGGGACGTCACCAACAAGATCCAGGGGAATTCGGTTCGCCAAATGACCTGGCGACACTTATTTACACTTCCGGGACCACGGGGGCTCCAAAGGGGGTGATGCTAGCTCACAAAGCACTCCTTTGGAACGCGGCGACGGTGGGAAAAATCAATCCGATTTCAAATAAGGACTTATTCCTGTCTGTCCTTCCTTTGGCCCACGCATTCGAGAGAACCTTGGGCTATATCTGTCCGATGCTTGCGAACAGCCCGGTAGCTTTCACACGTTCCATACAAGAACTAGCTCAAGACATGGAAACTCTGCATCCAACCGTGATGCTGGCGGTGCCACGACTTTTCGAAAGGTTCCATGATAAGGTGATTTCCGAAGCAGAAGGTTCGCTGATCTCACGCAAGTTGCTAGCTTGGACCGAGGCAATCGGCTGGCACCGTCGGCAAGTAATTGAAAAAAACCTACCTCCTCCTTCTACTATGGCGAAACTTTATTGGAGCCTGATCGGCAAACGTGTCGCAAGGCGTGTGCACGCAGCTTTCGGGGGCCAAATTAGGATGTTGATTTGCGGTGGCGCGCACTTGTCTGCAGACACGTCCCGGTTTTTTGCAGCAATGGAAATACCTCTGCTTCAAGGGTACGGGCTTACCGAGGCTGGACCTGCAGTTACCGGGTCGACAATTGAGGATCGTCGCTGTGACAGCGTCGGGTTCACGCTACCTGGCAGCGAACTGAGAATAGGCGACCGCCAAGAACTTTTGGTCCGCTCGCCAAGCGCAATGATCGGATACTGGAACAATCCAGACGCCACCAACGACGCTTTCGATCAAGATCACTGGCTCCGTACGGGGGACGCTGCCGAAATAATCGATGAACGCGTCTACATAAACGGGAGAATAAAGGACATCCTCGTGCTATCGACCGGGGAAAACGTAAACCCAACGCCGATAGAAACAGCTCTGGCTGCCAATCCTCTGGTCGATCAGGTCTGCGTCTTGGGTGACGGTAAGCCGTGGTGCTCAGCGGTTGTTGTTGTAAATGTACCGAAATTCCAAGCTTGGTGCCGAGGGTTGGATATTTCTCTGGCTGACCCAATGCCCGAACAAGTACGAAGGAAGCTGGTCAAATTTTTAGCCATTGGTTTGGAAGATATCCCACCCTTTGCCCGCATCCGCGACATTGTCATTGAAACTGAACCCTGGGGGCTCGAAAGCGGTCTAATCACGCCGACACTTAAGCCCAAGCGTCCGCAAATTCTAGCGCGCTATGAGAGAGCATTCACAAAGCTCTACCGTTGATTGCACATATCGCGCTGTGCCTAAATGCCGTTAGTGCATCCGAAGCGGGGGTTCATTTTGCCCGTAAGGCGGTCATACGCGAGGGCCATACAAGAAGAACCTGGGCTGAGGCGTGCCAGGGGTTTCCATGGGGTCTCGTTGAAATGCCTGTTCTAAGCTCAACGCGCACGATTGCGCCAGAGCGACACCCTCTGTTTCCGCTGGTCGCAAAACGGTCGTTGGTCAAGAGACAGTAGGGTGCGTGCATCGGCGCGGTGGCGAAGCCTGAGCTTACGGACAATTTGTAAGACTTGGCGCTGTTAAACCTTGTCATCCACAACAATACGGGCAGGCCGTTTCGGTTCGCCAGAAGATCGAGAGAACAGCTTTTGTCGGTTGGTGGCAGTCGTCAGCCATACCAGACCAGACACTGCCAACATCTGAAAGCCCCCTCCGTTCATGGGCCCAATACGAACCAGTTTCCGGCTTGTTGTAGAACTACGTTGGGTCACACGAACTAGAGGCTGCAATAACTAATCTTGAGCCAATACTCGCCACGTTGGGGGAATACGCTGATGCGCCATGTGCCAAGGACCTTGAACGGTTGATGGCCCTCTTCGTTGACGGGGATGCGATCTCGCTCATCGGGACTGGTGGTGACGAGTTTTGTTCGGGTCGCTCAGCTGTGTCGTCAGTTTTAGCGCGGAACTTCCGAGACGCGACGGCAACACCGTTTGAATGGGGATGGAAAGATATTGTTGTTCATGGCGAAGCGGAGCCAAAAATTGGGCGCCTGCATCCTGCTTCAATCAATCTGTGCTGTAACCGTCAGCATTTTGCATGACCGGTCTACAGATTTTGGGGGGCGTCGAATGTAAGTGGTAGCCGCTGCAAATACTTTCACTATTTTGATTGTGTTGAGAATTCTTTGTTTGGCCGAGAACGCACAGATCGATAAGATGATTGCCTGAACCCGAATGACTTGCTGTTAAATTTGCGCGATGAAACTGAACACATTGACCATTGCCGCCGGTTTGGTCGTGCTTTTGGTGCCAGTCCTCGTACCGGCTCCGGCTGGTATGTCAGAGCCAAGCTGGCGAGCGTCTGGCTTAGCCGTTACCATGGCTTTTTGGTGGCTCACGGAAGCGCTGCCATTAGCTGCAACAGCGCTACTACCTTTGGCTTGCGCTCCAATCCTTGCTCTTGCCGAACTGGACGACGTGGCTCGATCTTACAGTGATCCGCTGGTCATATTGTTCTTGGGCGGTTTTCTTATCGCCAAGGCGATCGAGAAATCGGATTTGCACTGCCGTCTCGCGACTGCGCTGGTGCGACGGGCAGGTACGAGTCCACGTCGTGTTCTTGGCGCGTTCATGGCCTGCACCGCATTTCTCAGCCTTTGGATCAGCAATACGGCCTCTGCAATGGTTGTGGCTCCGATTGCTGCTGCGATTGTGAGCGCGCACGACGATGACAAAGGCTTCTGTACCGCGCTGATGCTCGGCGTGGCATTTTCGGCCACGATTGGGGGGATGGGCTCCCTGATCGGCACGCCGCCCAATGCGATTTTTGCGGCCTATGTCAGCACCACCTACGATGTCACCGTCGGTTTTGCGCAATGGGCGGTGATTGGCATTCCTGTCGCGTTTGTTCTGTTGCTGGTGACATGGGTCTTTCTCGCTTGGGTTTCACCGGGTGTGCGCAAGGGTGAACTGCACGTTTTGGATGAGCGATCGGGCATGCAAGTAAGTTTGGCCGAGCGCCGAGTCGCAATTGTCGCAGGTCTGACAGCGACCGCATGGCTATCGCGCCCGTTGGTGGAATGGCTGTTGCCGACACTTGAGTTTTCAGACGCGGGTATCGCAATGATTGCGGCTGTTACGCTTTTCGTCGTTTCGGACGGGAAAGGTGGTCGGTTGCTCGACTGGGAGACCGGGTCATCAATACGCTGGGACGTACTTATTCTTTTCGGCGGCGGTCTGGCCCTTGCCAATATTATTCAAAGCTCCGGTTTGGCGGAAAGCATGGGCGGGAGATTTCAGGTGATCGCTCACTGGCCGGAGTTGGCTGTTTTGTTCACCATAGCGGGGCTTATTGTTTATCTTGGAGAACTGGCAAGCAATACTGCAATGGCGGCAATATTTTTGCCAATTGCCGGTGCAATCGCGACAGGACTTGGCGCTGATCCAGTAACGTTTTTGCTGCCAATCGCATTGGCCGCCTCGATAGGCTTTATGCTTCCCGTGGCAACACCACCGAATGCCATCGTCTTCGCCAACCCCGCTGTTACGCGGCAAAGCATGCTGCGCGCGGGCGCGTCGCTGGATCTGATTGCTTTGGTCATCACTGTAGTCCTGACATCAATTCTAGGACCTTGGCTGCTAACGTGAGATGGTGCTTTTGGTGCGGGCGCTGGCCGTATCGGGAACAGCCGCCGCCTGCACGCCGGTCGATGTTGCATAGTTTGCGCTTCTCGTTAAAGTGTTGCGCCTGCTGGTCCTTTTGAACAAAGCGCTGATCAAACCGGAAGCAACAACCAATGCCGCAAGAGCCCCCTAAAAGTCCACGCAACGGGCCAAACTGGTCGGTTTGGACCAATTACATCGTCTTCGCTTTCATTCTGGCGTTTGTATTGATCGCCAACTTCCTGGTTCAGCCCGGCGAAAAGGAAACAACAGTAACTTACACCGAGTTGAAACAGGTTCTGCGCGAAGGCCGGGCTCAGTCAGCAGAGCTGCGCGAACATGTTATTGTCATAAATGCAAAAACAGAAGGAGGAGATGGCACGCAGGCTCTGCGAGCTGTCATACCGCCTGTGGGTGATCCGGAATTGCTGGAATTGCTCGAAGACCAAGGTGTCGATATCACTGCTACTGAACCAGCTGATATTTCGCTCTTCACCTATATTCTGCCTTGGGTCCTGATCCTTGGCATCTACTTGTGGCTTCAACGGCGAATGATGGGCGGTGTTCCGGGTAGCCCTGGCGGCATGACCGGTAGCCTTCTCAGCGGCCGCTTTTCCAAGCCGGCAAAATCGGGGAAAACTTTGACCTTTGACGATGTCGCAGGCCAAGATCAGGCCAAACGCGAGGTGGCGGAATTGGTCGAATTCCTGCGTGACCCGGAAAGGTTTACCCGCGTGGGCGCTGAGGTCCCGCATGGTGTTTTGCTTGTCGGTCCGCCCGGTACCGGCAAAACCTTGCTGGCCAAGGCGCTTGCCGGTGAGGCGGATGTCCCTTTCTTTTCAACGTCAGGTTCTGAATTCATAGAGATTTTCGTAGGCGTCGGTGCAGGTCGGGTCCGCAAGCTGTTTGAAGAAGCACGCAAAGCGGCCCCTTCGATCATCTTTATTGATGAGTTGGACAGTGTCGGACGCACACGCGGCACCGGGCTTGGCGGTGGCCATGATGAGCGGGAACAGACACTGAACCAGATACTTGCCGAACTTGACGGGTTCACCGAACGCGAAGCGGTTGTCGTATTGGCCGCAACCAACCGGCCAGACGTGCTGGATCCGGCCCTGCTCAGGCCGGGCCGGTTTGACCGGCATGTCACGCTTAACCTTCCTGACAAAAAAGCGCGACGCGCCATTCTCGATATCCATGCGAGGAAACTGCCGCTGGAAGATTCCGGTGATCTTGATCACATCGCAGCTGGGACACCGGGTTTCTCGGGGGCAGATTTGAAAAACCTCCTCAACGAAGCCGCAATCGGCGCGGCGCGGCGCAATGCAAGTCTGATTTCGCGCCCTGATCTCGACGAAGCGCGTGACAAGGTGATGATGGGAACAGTACGCACACTGGCAATTAGACCGGAGGAACGCCACCGTCTCGCGGTACATGAGGCTGGTCATACCGCCGTTTCTTACTTCATGCCCGAAGCTGATCCTCTCTACAAGGTTACAATCATACCACGTGGCCATGCTCTTGGCGGAACCCACTCCTTACCAGAGGCAGAGCGCCATACACTTGATGAGGCCTTCCTTCGAGACCAACTTGTAACACTGCTTGCGGGGCGTGCCGCCGAACGCTTGTTCCTTGGGACTGTGAGTTCGGGTGCCGATGACGATATCCGGAGAGCCACTGCAATCGCGCGTTCAATGGTTGCGCGTTGGGGGATGACTGAAGAACTCGGCCCCATCGACCTGCGGCAAAGCGAAGATCACCCGTTTCTGGGGCGGTCAATCGCGCAGCCCAGAAGTCATTCCGACACAACTGCAGCCCAAGTGGACCAAGCTATCATTAATTTGCTCAACGAAGCCGAGGCGCGGGCAACCGCCACTCTAAAAGAACACAAGCTTCGGATAGAAGAACTGGTCTCGATGCTTGAAACCAAAGAAACACTGGATTTCGATGAGATTCAAATGTGCCTCGATCCAGAACATAACGTGCAACAGCCTCGGCAGCTCCCGCGCTCGGTTACAAAGATACCTGCGGCTGGGCATCCGGAGCATTCCAGTTAGAAATGCAAATGCCGTTGCCTACGTGATGGACTGCTTTTTTCGCATTTTGGGTGAACGCAGCCTGCGGTGGTCACTGCTGCTGCTGCAAAATTCGGAGACCTTGACCGTTTTCTAAGGGTCCATCGTAGATGCCTTACCCCGGCGCTGCCATGGCAGTTCAGACGAGGGTTTTGTCAGAGGAACTCAGGTTTGGGCGTTTATTTGCAGGAGGTCTGGGCGGGAAACGCGGGCCTTTCGTCCAAGTAAACCCGCCAGCTTAGTACCATTTAATGCGATGCTGAATCTTCCCGCCTCGCAGTTGTTCGCGGTACTTTGGGTCGGCTCCGATTGCGCAGACCGTTCGGAGTACAAGATCCGAGCCTTTCCTGTTGCTGATGGAAGCCTTGTTATCCACCACGATGAATATCGTGAAATGGGCGATGTTTCTGGCGCCGCTCACGGTTTTCGGTCTGATGGCTCAGCTTGTGATGCGCGTCGGCTTCGACACATTGCAAAGCAGAGGTACCCATTTATTTCTTTAGTGCCCGAAAAGAACTGGAACGCTGGTTTGTTCCAACATTGCTTGCGTTGTTCCCCCAAAAACGGACTCACGCAAATAGGAATGCCCGTAAGCACCCATTGCAACGAGGTCCGCCCCCACTTCTTTTGCGCTCTCCTGAATGCAGTGTTCAATTGACAGTCCACCACTCGGGAGCCGCGAAACGACCACGTTGCAACCGTGATGGTTGAGCCATGCAGCAACGGAAGTTCCCGGTTCTTGATCTTCCGCGTCAGCACGCAATGGCGGATCAAAACACCCGACCACAACCTCTTTGGCCGCCAGAAAATAGGGTAAGGCCAAATGCGCAGCCCTGGACGCAGGCAAGCTATCATTCCATGCCAGAAAAACGCAATCGCGTTGGGCAAACGGATCTCCATTGACCATCAAAGCGACCGGTGAATGGAATAATAGCCCATATGCGATCTTGTGAAACACGTCGGGGTCTTTTCGCAACTCAGCGTCCAGAAAGGCGACGTCGGAGCAATAAGCTTGCTGTGCTGCAAGATGCTGTAAATCTGTTCCAGACCCCATAAAGGCGATGACGTTTGCTGATGCGCCATGCCGCACAAGAAGGGCTTCAATCTTAGCGGCACGGGACTTTAGGGCGGCGTCTTTTTCTTTCAGAGAATCCAGCCAGTTTGAAGGCAGACCTGCTTTAACAAACCTGTTTGATTCATACTTTAGGTAAGGCAGGTTGGGCAAAGCGGTGGTCAGAACGCAAATTAAATGGCTGTTCTTTATACGGGCAGATTCAGCGCATTTCAAAATCTGCGCGTCATCAGTATCGACTCCTAAAAAATATGTCGAAGTTCCGTGTTGCATTCTTTACCTCCACCCAGAATCCCACATCGCCAGGAAGCAGAACGCGCTATTTCAACCAAAACTGAGATAATTTTGCCGACCTCTCATCTTACTTTGGCAGCATGAAAAACTCTTCCAGAACAATCTTGCCTTCGGACACCGAGTATATAGCGATCTCGCGCAAGGTCATGCGCTCTCCCGTAGCTTTCTGAGTTACTTCAGCCCTGAACCGCACTCCAAAACGGTTGGGAGGGTGGACGTAGGGACCATCCACGTCAAGTTCCTGAATCTCATGCGTCGCCAGCCAATCCTCTCTTTTCCCCTTTATCGCTTCCCGACCTTTTGTAACGCGGAATTGTCGGACCGGAGGCACAACTGCCTCTATCGACTGTGCGTTTTCGGCATACATTTCATCGACACTTGCAAGTCCCCTGCGTTCACGCATGGCCTGAACGAATGATCTTCCGATTTCAACTAAGCCTTCCATGAGCACCCCCTGCGTTGCGATTAGCTGTACCATTTTTTGCCCCAGTCAGTCTTGACAAAGATCAATCCGTATATCGAGCGATGCTTTGAAGCCAATTCGAACCAACTTTGGCCAGGCCAGAAGGGATGACCTTGATGCCGCGCCAAAGTCGCATTGCTTTGAAAAAAAGGCGGACCAGCATTGTCAGAAGAAGCCAACTTGAGGCGAGCAGAAGAGAAAGCCGTTTTGGCATTTGCGGACATGCTGAACGGGATGAACTGACGGCGGCTTCGACTTCGCTAAAACCTTGATTCCAAACGAAGATTGAAAATTGTCCTGAACGTCTTTTCGGTGAGGTTAATGAGCTCAACTCACTTGGAAAGCACGACGAACGGGCATCAACTTGGAATTTGTCCTTACACGATACTGCTGGATGATTGGAGTTAATTTCTATCAAAGAACGCCAGTTCAAAGTGCTGCACGGGCTTAAAGCCGTGGCATTAGCAAGCGGTTCGGTAAGCAGTCAAAAAAGAAAAGGGTATTGAACCGACGGCTCGAAAAACACCCACACCCGTCAGCAATACGTCCAGTTAGGCACATGGGCGCGCGTAAAGAACAATGGCTTCAGGCGTGTAAGCCGTCAGACCCTCTGCGGCTCAAATCTCAGCCATATTGCCAACTTTGCGGGACAAAGCGATAGCCTTCGGATTCCGCTTCGACAAAGCCCACACCAGGGAAAGAAACATGTGCGCCGGCGATCCGCAACCGATCTGCGCTTGCCATGTCGAAAACCCGCGCCCGCGTGGCCGCCGCCATCTCCGTATCGACGTCAAAGCCGATAGTGACCTCGGGGCGTGGAAATTGGACAGGACCGACATGCACGATGTCCCCAAAAAACAGTAGCGTGTCATCGCCTGAACTCAGCATGAATCCGGTATGCCCCGGCGTATGACCCGGGAGCGGCATGGCAGTTAGTCCTGCGCCCAGATCGCTTTCCCCCGTAAACGGCATCAACCGGTCTCCAAACGCTGCGACCGCCCCAGTTGCCATGTCAAAGAAACCCTGAAACTCTGCTGGCGCCTTGGACTTTATATCGGCATCACCCCAGAATGCCAGATCAGCCTCATTGACATGCAGCGTTGCATTGGCGAAGGGGTTGCCCGTCTCGGTCAAGATGCCGCCGATATGATCAGGATGCAGATGGGTCGCGCAAACAGCGTCTACGGCAGCCGGATCAAGCCCGAGTGTCGTCATCGTAGACACCAGATGGCCCAAGCCATCGCCAAATGCTGTGCCGGTACCGGCGTCAATCAGTGTCAACCGCCCACCATGGTCGACGAGAAAGGCGTTTACCCCGGTTGGATGAGTTGGGCCGGGAAGATATGCGTCTGCAAGCAAAGCAGCAAACCCTTCGGCATCGATCCCGATCAGCGCTGAGGCATCGATGGGCAGAAACCCGTCCGACAGCGCGGTGACCGTCGCGTCGCCGATCTGAAACTCCCGCGCAGCCACAAGACCTGTGCCCGCAGAGCCCGCTGCTTTGACAGGTGCCACCCGAAGCCCGGCCAAGCCGACCGCAGCCAAAGCACTTGCGGTGAAAAAGTCACGACGGTTCATGTTGGTTCTCCCGTTTCAGCAAACGATTCTTTCCATTTGATCCAACTTAGCAGAGAAATGGCATATAGGCTTAACACTGATCAGGATGCAAAATCTGCGAATTGGTTTGTGCATTTTCGAGCTCGATCGTGCAGAAAAGTTTCGATGCAACATGGCGGGAATCTGCGCTTTCGTAGTGGGTCTGGTTCTGAAGGAATTTGTTTGCTCGGTAGCTTGCTAGCTCGAGCCACCTGAATGTCTGGGTATGGATTGCGACTGACAACGATAAACAGTGTGGTGTTTGCGCTCGCATTGGGCTTTTGTACGGTGGCTAGCGCTGACTCGAATGATAAGGCGGACGCGCCTGTGGAAGGCCCGGTGTTTGTGCCTCCAGAAATCGGCGCGCCGGCTGACCGCCTAGGGGCAGGGACGCGTGATATTGATATTGCGACTTAGGAACTCCTCCTGCTTGTGCCGCCGAATGGCGGGTTGACGTCATCTGGAACACCACCTTTGGTTTGGCGGCTTTCAACAGGGTTCCGCGGTAAAATGACAACCCAAATTTCCGCGCCGGGCGCGACGGATGTTGCGCTCGAACGGCAAGGTCCGCTGCCCAAGGGCTATTACAGTCTTGATCTGCGTCGTTCGAACTTTCGCCTCAACGCGGGTATTATCTACGTTTGGAAAGTCATGCTGATCGAAAGCGATCAGGTCGTCGCAACAGCCGAAAGTCTTGTGGAACGCGTGGAGCTGACGGCAGACGATCCAGGGCAAACCGGCATTTGGTTCGATGCTTTAGCGCCGCTGGTATCTATCGATCTCAACGGCAGAGCGCGCATAGCTGATGATCATGCGTTAACCCAACTTTTGAAGGCCGGAGAGCTTGCAGGCGTTGATCAATTCACTGCGTTCAACGAGCGCCTTTTGCACGATGACGGCCAAACATACATTCGCATTTACACACCGAATTGATTGCCCTTTAAGCTGAATTATCCTCGATAGCGTGCGAACCGTGCAAGGATCTAGCTGAATTAGAGCACAATGACGCAGAACAGACGGATATCTTATTCCCCATCTCCTTCATTCCCGATCATTCGTTTTTTTTGCGTGCGGTTCTTCTAGGTCTGATCGGCCACCGCCTCGTTCAGAGTCGCCCTCTCATCTCAGGGTTGTGGCTTGGCGCGCGGTGTCGCCCGTGGGTCGCGTCTTGCCGGCCTCAAGAAACTCTTTCGACCACCTGTGGTGGGGGCTCGTCGCGATCAACTCGCAGCGGTACAGTTCAACTACGCTATGCTGGTCGCGTAATCCCGCCAGCGATCCAGATCTTCTGATCGGTTGAATGCTGCTTGCTGGTGCGCCGACGAACATCGTTCTCGACCTTCCCGGCAGGCCATTTGCATTTCCCGGGTTTCTGTCTCATCTCCATTCCTTGCTGGCAGCGATGTGCCGGAAGCCGTCCGGTGCGAAGTCAATTCTTGTGTCCCGAAGGCGCTGGCAAGGGACGCTCGACCAGGCTATTACCCGCGCCAGTATTCCGATCTGAGCCAGTTGCCTGTGCCGCGCTGTGATAACCTGCATGGGCACATTGCTCTGTGCTGCAATCTGGCGAAACTGAAGCCTGTTTGGCGAATTTCGTCGCTAGGTTGAACCGTGCGAGCGGGTGTAAAAATCGATGGCTGCTCCGTCCACGACCCGGACATGGGCGCTGATCAACCGAAGGCCTGGTTCCCGCGTTAATCGGCACTGGTCTGTGAAGGCAGCCTCTGTCGCGGTGTGTGGCAGCACCGCGTAACCGCAAAAAATGGGTGTGCACTCATCGGATGAAAACCCCCGGATGTCTCTGAGAGGCCCGAAGCAGTTATTTCCAAAGATGACAACTTGCTTGGGCTGACCTAATGTCAATTGTATGGAACGCCGCCTCGCCGTAATCTTGATGGCCGACATGGTAGAATATTCCGCTGCCATGGGCAGGGACCAGTCCGGTACGATTGAATTGATCCGCGAACTTCGAGAACGCTGGCTGGAGCCTGAGGCCGAACGACGGGGTGGCAGGATTCTCAAGCGGATGGGCGACGGGTGGATCATCGCCTTTCTGTCAGTCACGGAGGCTGTTGAGACCGCTCAGGCCGTGCAGCAGGCATTGGCAGGCCATGAAAAAATCCAGTTGAGAGTGGCCGTACATCTCGGGGAAATTGCGGAAGACGAGGCTGATGTCTACGGTGCGGGCATTAACATCGCGGCGCGTTTGCAGACTGAGGCGCCGCCCGGCGGTGTGATGATCTCAGAAGACCTCAAGCGGCAGCTGGATGCCCGTCTTGCCCAGGATTTTGGTGACGCTGGAACTTTTGAGCTAAAAAACGTGGCCAATCCTGTAAACGGATTTCAATGGCGACCGGTTATCAAGCCGAAAGTCGGGCAGTTCGACGTGCCTGCGATCGCTGTAGAGCGGGTAACGAGCGCGCCTGAAACACAGGAGACGCTTGAAGTCAGCGCGGACTTGCAGGAGCAGTTGGTTCATAATCTGTCGCGCCGGACAGGTGTACGGGTGCTTGCTACCGATTCATTGGACGATGCCGAGGCGACTTATAGCCTGAGATGCAGGCTCCGATGCCGCGATTCCGAGGCGAAAATTACGGCAAGCCTGACCCGGCTTAGTGACGGACAGGTGGTTTGGTCGCGTGTATTCTTCGGCGATCCGCGAAATCTTTTTGCTTTGACGGACAGGGCTGCAGAGCAGTTATCGGACGCTCTTCGATTGCAAATCAATGCTTTCGATGGGGATCGGCTTGCCGATATTCCCGATGATCAATTGAGCGCCAGCGAACTGAGAGCGCGTGCCGCAATGCTGTTTTATCGCGCCACTGTTTCTGACTATCGTCACGCCCTCGACTTGCTGGAGCGGGCGCTGAGCCTTGACCCTCAAAACGGATCCGCGCTTGCCATGTGGAGTGAAGGTCAACTGTTCATTCTGGAAGCTTGCTTTGACGAAGCCGAGGCGGCCCTGCGCGAAAAGATAATCAGATTTTCGAACAAGGCCGTACAAGCGTCACCGCGGTCCGACTATTCCTGGTATGTCCGGGCACATGTACGTGCGCGGCTCTGTGGCGATGTTGAGGGAGCGCGCAAGGATATCGATCGCATCACTCAACTAAACCCCGGCTATGTCCTTGGAATGGAAGCCCGCGGCGTCACAGAGTTGGTTGCGGGCAATTGGGTAATCGCTGCGAAATCTCTGACCGACGCTGTTGAACGTTCCGCGGACGATCCGTTTTTACCATTCCGCCTCTATCTGCTTGCAATCGCGCAATTGATGGCAGGGGAGCCGCAGCCAGCGCTTGCAACTATTTCAGACGCGACAGAATTGCGTCCTGATTGTCGGCATTACTGGCTTGTGCGTGCTTGGATTTTGAGCGAGTTAGGCAGAAATCAAGAGGCGAACACGGCTGCCGAAACGGCAGAAAGCGCGCCAAAACGGCCCGATATCCTCGCACAAAATGTCAAATTACCAAGTTCTGTTCGAGAAGCCATCGGACTGCCGACTGTACCGCTCTCGGCAAAGGGCTAGAACAAGATCTCTGCAAGCCCGGTCGCAGGGTGCCCGGTTGCTGCGTCCGCGACCCAGACGTTGGTCAATGGCGTAAAAATCAATTGCCTAAGACGGTTGCGGAACCATTGCTGCGGTCTTTCCGCTCGACCGGAACACTCCCACACATCCGAGATGGTTTCCGACCGCGCGCAAGTGAGAACTTCGGTCACTTGCAGGAAGCTGACACCAACCAAAGCGGCCCACCGGGGAAAGCTTGGATGTCTCCTTGCTGGTATGAGCTTGGTACAGAAGCAAGTCATGAAACTGTCAGCTACTGGCGGAACCGTATGTTGATCAGGGTCAAGGAGAGATGCCGATTTCTGGTTACATACTGTTTTCGCTGAGAACACACCGGAAGGAGAATTGAGATGGTTGAGAAATCCCACACCAGCGGCTTTTGGCCTTCGCTCTATGATCCCTTGCGCCAACTGGGTGAACGAGTAGCAGAGTGGCTGGCACCGGCATCCGAAGCCGTTGGAAGCGACAACTCATACAGAATTGCTGTGGAACTTCCCGGCGTAGAGGAAAAGGATATTCACCTGAGCGTAGAAGAAGGCGTTGTTAATCTCAGAGGTGAAAAGCGATCCGCGCGTGAAGAAAGCGGAGAGACCTGGTTCTTTTCTGAGCGGCAGTATGGCTCGTTTAGTCGTTCTTTTCGTTTGCCGCCAGACGCGGAAGGGGAAAAGGTCGACGCTCAACTAAAGGATGGTGTTTTGACAATCACAATTCCCAAGAAGAAACCCAAAAAACATGAGACTGCCAGAATAGAAATTCGTAAAGGCTAACAGCTTGAAAGCGCAATCGAGAGTTCGTTGAAAAACGTGCCTGAAGATGTGGCAGAGGCCGGTTATTGATCAGGTATGTCCAAATCGCTTTCCTGGCACTTTCGGAAATGCCCGTGTTGAGGTTTGCAAGTTGAGAAAGCAGGACGGCTTTTTCTAACGATCGCGGGCGTTTCACAAAGACTTTGCGATCAATTGTGGATGGGCTGGTGCATAGTCAAATCATGCAGGCCCGCAGCGAAGAAAAAAGAACAATGCAAATGGGCTGGCCTCTGCTGGTTTGAAATCACAATTCAGGAGGGAGCTGAAAGTGACTTCTGCGGAAATGGAAGAAATGATGCAACTTTCGCAAAGCAGAGCGGAAGCCTATCTTCATATTGCCAAGTCGATGGTGATGAATGACTTTGGGCCGGCGACGGAACACATGCATGCCGACGTGGTCGTAGCTCTTGCGGCTGCCATGATGCAGCACGAAGGTGCACAAATCATAGCAGACGCGTTTCGAGCAGAAAATCTCCAGCGCAAGTGAGTTGCTGACTTTCCCCAAAACAATCGGGCTTTGCGTCAGCAAAAGCCTTCTCTGAAGAACTTGGCTTGAGGTCCTGTCCGGGGTTCTAACAAATATAGTCCGGTCCTTGATGTAGGTCATGCAAACCAGAGCGGTTCTGACTGATCCTTGTATAGGGGAGAGGAACTATGTCCAAATCGGATGAGTCTATTCGAATGGTGCCGAGCCCATCCCGGTCCATGCAGTCTGACGCTGATCCATGGGCCGAAACACGCGGCATGATCGGTGCCCCGGGGGGCGTCATAAACATCGCGCATGAAGCCGTTGACCGTCACGTACAAAATGGTCACGGCGCGGATCAGGCGCTGCGATTTCTCGGCAAGGATGGGTCTCGACAGGTATTTACCTACAGCGATCTGTCGGAGGCGTCGGCCAAATTCGCCAATATTCTTGTCTCGCATGGGCTAGAGCCGGGGGATGCGGTCTTCAGCCTCCTTGGCCGAGGTCCGGATGTCTATATTGCCGCTTTGGGCACACTCAAAGCCGGGCTCGTTTTTACTCCGCTTTTTTCTGCGTTCGGACCGGAACCCATTCGTACGCGGATGGAAATCGGCAATGCCAAGGTTTTGATCACGACCCTGCAGCTGTACCGGCGCAAGATCGCGAAATGGCGCTCAGAAATTCCGACGCTGAAGCTTGTTTTGATCACAGGTGACGTTGCCCCCGACGACTGCCTTTCACTTGATCAACAGATGGCGGGGTCGTCATCGAAGTTTACGACCGCCAGAACGGGGCCGGAAGATCCCGCACTCGTGCACTTTACGTCTGGCACGACAGGGAAACCCAAAGGGGTTGTCCATGTCCACAATGCAGTCTTGTACCACGGCTTTTCAGGCAAGGTGGCTCTGGATCTGACGCCCGGAACGATTTTCTGGTGCACTGCAGATCCGGGTTGGGTCACAGGTACATCCTACGGGATCATCGCCCCGCTGGTGAACCGCGTGACCATAATCGTAGACGAGGCTGAATTTGATCTCGACCGCTGGTACGGCATAGTCGAGAACGAACAGGTTGAGGTTTGGTATTCTGCGCCGACAGCAATCCGCATGATGATGCGCGCCGGTGCGGAAGCCGCTAAGCCTTACGATCTTTCATCGCTGAGATTTCTTGCAAGCGTGGGTGAACCGCTAAACCCCGAAGCCGTTACGTGGAGCGAAGAAGTCTTCGGACAGCCGTTTCACGACAACTGGTGGCAAAGTGAGACAGGCGGCATCATGATCGCCAACTGCCCCGGAGGACAAGTAAAACCTGGATCCATGGGCAAGCCGATGCCAGGCATCCAAGCAGGCATCGTGGAACACGAAGATGACCGTCTGCGCGAACTTGCTGACGGAGAGATTGGCGAATTGGCCCTAAAGCCTGGCTGGCCTTCCATGATGCGCGCTTATCTCCATGAGAAGGCCCGCTATGACAAGTGTTTCAAGGATGGTTGGTACCTGTCCGGCGACCTCGCGACCCGAGACCAGGATGGATACTTCTGGTTTGTTGGTCGAGCGGACGATCTGATCAAGACATCGGGGCACCTTGTTGGTCCGTTTGAAGTCGAAAGCGCCTTGCTCGAACATGAAGCGGTAGCGGAGGCAGGTGTGATCGGACTGCCCGATGAAACCGCTGGTGAAATCGTCAAGGCCTATGTCACACTCAACCCGGGATTTACACCCGACGAGGATTTAGAGCGCGACATCCGTGGCCATACACGAAAGAGGCTGGGTCCTGCGGTCGCTCCGCGGGAAGTAATCTTTCGCAACACGCTGCCCAAGACAAGATCCGGCAAGATCATGCGCAGGCTATTGAAAGCGCGCGAACTGGGTCTGCCTGAGGGTGACATTTCCACACTGGAGACGGATGAGACATGACGACAATCGATAAGCCACGACTCGACCGGGCCCATGTATTGTCGCTCCTTCGCGACATGATCCGCGTACGGAAGTTCGAAGACAAGTGCGCAGAACTCTACACGCAGGAAAATATCCGCGGATTTCTTCATCTATATGACGGTGAAGAAGCGATTGCCGCAGGTGTGATCCCAGTTCTGGAAGCGCGCGACCGCATTGTTGCCACGTATCGCGAACATGGGCATGCCCTGATACGGGGCGTGCCGATGACAACCGTGATGGCCGAAATGTATGGTAAGGCCGAAGGTTGTTCCGGAGGGCGTGGCGGTTCCATGCATCTGTTCGACGCCGGAACTCATTTCTACGGTGGCAATGCAATCGTGGGCGGTGGCTTGCCCCTTGCCGCAGGTCTCGCCTTGGCTGACCGGATGCGCGATCAGGACACTGTCACGGCTTGTTTTTTTGGCGAGGGGGCTGTCGCAGAAGGTGAGTTTCACGAGGCAATGAATCTTGCGGCACTTTGGAACCTCCCGGTGCTTTTCGTGTGCGAAAACAACGGCTACGCCATGGGCAGTGCCTTGACACGCACAGAGTCCGAGACCGATATCGCAGCCAAAGCCTCTGCGTATAAGGTCGAAGCCCATCGCGTCGACGGTATGGACGTCGTTGCCGTCGAGGCTGCGGCGAGAAAGGCCATTCACAACATTCGGACGACTGGAAAACCGGCTTTTCTTGAATGTAGAACATACCGGTTTCGTGCGCATTCCATGTTTGACGCCCAGTTGTATCGTGACAAAGCCGAGGTTGAGAAATGGCGCGACAGCGGCCCCATCGTTCAGTTCCAAGGCTGGCTTTTAGAAAATGGGCTGGTTCATGAAGAAGAGGTCGCGGATATAGAGGCCGCGATTGACGCAGAGATTGCCGACGCCGTGGCCTTCGCAGAAGCCGGCACCTGGGAACCGGTGGAGCGTCTTTACGTCAATACGCTGGGCCGTCAGGCAGAACCGCCAGAGGGACAGAACCCATCGGGCGAGACACTCGAAACAACCTATCGTGACGCCGTTCGGGACGCTCTGCGCGACGCACTGATCCGGGATGACCGTGTTTTCCTTATGGGCGAAGACGTTGGCGCATATGGAGGCTGCTACGCCGTATCAAAAGGACTGATGGAAGAATTCGGTGAAGCCCGCATTCGTGACACGCCCTTGTCCGAAAGTGGATTTACCGGTGCGGGTATCGGGGCTGCCGCCGCTGGTATGCGTCCAATTGTCGAGTTGATGACGGTAAATTTCTCGCTCCTTGCGCTTGACCAGATCATGAACACGGCGGCCACGATCCGTCATATGTCCGGAGGGCAGTTCGGCGTGCCGTTGGTTATCCGTATGGCCACCGGTGCGGGAAAGCAGCTTGCAGCACAGCATTCGCACAGTCTTGAAGGATGGTACGCTCACATTCCCGGACTGAGGGTGCTGGCTCCGGCAACGTTGGAAGATGCGCGCGGCATGTTGTGGACGGCTCTGGAAGACCCGGATCCGGTGCTGATTTTCGAAAACGTGATGCTCTATAACAGGGCGGGATCGATTGATGCCAATGCAGGTCCGGTTGACATCACAAAGGCCGCCATCAGGCGCGAAGGCGCCGATCTCAGCCTGATAACCTATGGAGGGTCGCTTTACAAAACCCTTGATGCAGCGGATGCACTCGCTGCAACGGGGATATCGGCCGAAGTGGTAGATTTGCGGTCTCTTCGACCCTTGGATGACGAAACAATCATGGCTTCAGTGGGCAAAACGCGCCGTGCTGTAATCGTTGACGAAGGGTGGCGAAGTGGGTCTCTTGCAGCAGAGGTTTCTGCGCGCATTATGGAACAGGTCTTCTGGACGCTGGATGCACCAGTTGGTCGTGTATGTTCGGAAGAGGTGCCGATCCCCTATCCCAAACATCTTGAAGATGCCGCAATACCGCAGGTCGACAAAATCGTTGCAGCCGCAAAAGCCGTTTTGGGGCGAAGCTGATGGCCATTTTTACGCTCCCATCGCTTGGCTCGGATATGGAGGCTGGAAAACTCGTTGAGTGGCTTGTCTCGCCGGGCGACAGGGTCAGCCGGGGTGACGTCGTCGCCGTCATCGAAACCCAAAAGGGCGCAATTGAGATTGAGTGCTACGAAGAAGGGACCGTCCATGCGCTGATGGCGGAGACCGGCGAAGAGCTCCCGGTGGGAGCACCTCTCGCCATGCTGCTTGCTCCAGGAGAGACCCCACCCGATGATAAGCCCGGGTTTCGTTCGGATACAACGACAGCACAGCCCCCCATCGTCAAGCCAAAGTTGCAACAAACGCCAGCTGCCCCTTTGCCCTTCGAAGGTGTTCAGGCTTCCCCGGCGGCGCGCTTGCGCGCGCGAGAGTTGAATGTAGACCTGAAAAATCTGAGCGGGTCTTTTCCGGGTGGCGGCATCGTTCTGGCCGATGTCGAGGCGGTATCGGCACGTGGGTCCGCGATATCCTCCAAGCCATCGCCAATGGCGGAAATGCGCAAGGCGATTGGTGCCTCAATGGCGCGATCCAAACAAACGATTCCGCATTTCTATTTGTCGCACATGATCGACGTTCAACCCGCGATGGACTGGCTAGCGGAACACAACAATGCGGTTTCGCCAGCAGAGCGGCTTCTCAGTGGTGCGCTGTTTGTGCGCTGTGCTGTTCTGGCGGCAGAAAAGGTGCAGGAATTGAACGGTCACTATGTGAGTGGTGCATTTCAGCCGTCTAAAAGCGTTAACGCGGCCATTGCCGTTGCCTTGCGCGGAGGGGGCCTTGTTGCACCTGCTCTGATGGACGCAAACCGCCTGAACCTCAGCGAAACGATGGACGGAATGCGAGACCTGGTCAGCCGCGCGCGTTCCGGGCGGTTGCGCAATTCCGAGATGACAGAAGGAACGATAACAATTTCAAGCTTGGGCGAGACGGGCGCCGAAGCGATGGCTGGTGTCATCTTCCCTCCGCAGGTGGCACTCCTGTGTCTTGGCGCGCCGCAAATCCGGCCATGGGTAGTGGATGGTGAGATCGTACCCCGCCTCGTGGTCACTTTGACACTGTCAGTTGACCATAGAGTGAGCGATGGCCGTCAGGCGACGCGGTTTATCACCAAATTTGAGACCCGGATTAAGGATCCAGATAGCCTATGACTGAAGAAGATATCCGCGCGGTTTTTATTAATGAGTTAGTAAAAATCGCACCTGATCTCGATGCTCAAGATATTGACGAAGATGAGCGCCTGCAGGACGATCTTGGGCTGGATTCGATGGATATTCTGAACCTCGTGGCTGCTCTCCACAAGGCTTTTGGTGTCAGTATCCCCGAACCGGATTACCCCAAAATTGCGACCACGCGTTTGGCCGTGTCATATCTGCAGGAGATGCAGACCTAGCGTAATAGGCGGACTGCATGAGCCTATACGGGGCATTCCGCTGGCGGAGGCAGAGGCCAATTACTAAGCTGCTCTAGAAACTGAGGATACTGCCGCGTAAGTGACTGAAATCAGCCTCCGGCAAACCCAGTGCCGTTCAATCTGGCTTAGCGCCCATAAGCTAGCCGAGCAAGTCTGGCCTGAGCACCATAACGGCACCCAGAACAAGTAGTACGACGCCACCGATTAGGTGCGAGATTCGTGAAAAACGCCATGTCGCTGCAACCGAGCGCAGTGTTGCCATCGCGATCACGAAGATGAGTATGTCGTCCAGCAGGAAGACCGAAATATAAACGAGCAGATATCCGTAATGGGCCAGTGACGGGAGTTCGTGCATGGCCAAAACCTGGGTGTACACAGCTGGTACGCCCGCCGAGCAAACCAGCTCAATCAAATTCACGCTGACCGCCAGTAAACCGATGGAAAGCGACGCTATGAGAAGGCTGGGCTCCTGTACAACCCGACGAAATGATGCCGTCACCGACCGCTTTCGGTCGAGACCGGTTACTTTGCAGATCCCCTCCGGGTTCGTCCAATACTCGCGCAGGTAATACAGGCCTGCCGCTATAGCCAGCACACCGATGGCCAGCCGCAACCAAGCCACTGCACCAATCCAAAGCACGACGTTCAGCCAGGCCGATAGCACAGCAAAATACATAAGCGCGGTCGCCACCAAGAACACGAGGCCCAGTGTCCACATGCGTCGGCTGTCTTCGACGCCCAACAACATTCCAATCAGAAGTGCCAACACCCACATCGCACAGGGATTGAAGCCATCGATGGCTGCGAGCACCAAAGTCAGAACAGGAAGTGACAGATTGGAAAGACTTGTCTCACCAAGAAAGGGAAGAGCGACGGTTTCTGCATCATTCTCTGGCGTCGCATCCATTTGGACCTTTCCGCTGGTCTCTTCGCCTAACCGCAGTTTTGCGATAATGTCTGGACAGCGCTCAGACCGACAGGCTTCAATCATTCTTAGATAGCCATTTTCGCTGCGCCCAGCAGCATAGCCCAGCTGATACATTGAGCCGACGACGACCAATGGTACTGCTGGGCGCTTAACTCCAAGTGTATCTATAGCCGTCTGAAAAAGTGTATTGCCTTCGGTGGACGCCCCGAGCTCGATACGCTCCACTACCAGTTCCGGGTCCGTCTCGGCCATCTCAGTGATCGCGGTAATTGCCTTGCTGCAGTACGGGCAACCCTCCTGCCAGAAAACATAAACCGTCACCTCTTGCGCTGCTGTGGGCGACCCTAGAAGAACGACCCAAAGCAACACCAGAAATCTGCAAAAATACGGCCCAATCACATTTGACAATCTACCCTGCACCGTATGCTCCTTGGCGGCGGCAGATAAAAAGCACGCGAGGCCAACGGGCGTCAATGATCTGGCGCAAGCGCTGTTTGCAAACATTGTATGTTGGGTTCACCGCCTGAGATTTGGCAGGGTGTTTGACCGCTGGCGTTAGGGTCTTGTCAACAGAACCTTTTTGTTCCGGGCACGGGGCTTTCTTGGCCAAGATCCGCAAATTGATCTGGTTGTGGAAGGACAGATCGCCGAATGAAACGCAGCGCATGCAATGAAATCGAGCGCCCTTGGATGTCGGTACCGGAAAGCATCATTCAGCTTCTTTTTTGCAGATCAATTCAGTGCTACCCACTAGAACAGCATGACCAATACCTCACCGACGATCCTTTCTACTGTTTCACGCCAGTTTATCGATGACTGGTTAAGTGCGCTGGAGGCTCTTTGTTCGGAAGCGCACATGTCGTCGCTTATCAGCAGATCCGGTTTGGTTGCGGATCAAGCCCAACCTCATGCTCGGGTGACGCTGGATCAAATCGTCTGTCTTTATCAACTCGCCGCCGTGGAAACCGGCGATGAGATGATGGGACTCTGGAGCCGACCCATCCGTCCCAGGGCCTTGCAACACCTATTGACGTGCGTACGAGAAGCCACGTCTCTTCCCTCTGCGCTCTATCGGTTTTCGACATTCTGGAATTTACTGTTGGATGATTATCAGTTTGAGCTGGATGATTCAGCAGGCACCTTGAAGCTGACCCTGAAGCCGCAAGGCGATGTTCCGGTTCAACGATTCGGGCACATGTTGATCCTGAAACTCGCGCACGGTCTCATGTCATGGCTGGCAGGTCATGAGGTGCCGGTCAAAGGTGTTGAGTTCGTGTTTGAACGACCGGAATTCAATCAAGACTACGCAACTATCTTCCCTGCGCCTGTGCAGTTTGGCATGGCGGAGACTTCAATCTCGTTCGATGAGGCGCGGCTCTCTCCAGTGAAGCCGCGCAGCCCTTCTGATCTTGATGAGTTTCTTCAAAACGCACCACGAGATTGGATTTTCACAAGCTCCCGTGAACATACGCAATCGCTGCGCGTGCGAACCTATTTGACCCAGACGCCATGGGAAACGGCTAATTTGACCGAGGCAGCGCGAGCGATGCACATGACGCCGCGTACGCTGATAAGGAGGCTGGAGGCGGATGGGACTTCTTTTCAGGCCATCAAGGATGCGTTGAGGCGCGACATTGCTATTCGTGATCTACATGCCGGACGCAAGAGTGTCGAAGCAATCGCGCTTGATGTCGGTTTTTCCTCCGCTGCGAATTTTCACCGCGCCTTCCAGCGCTGGACCGGCAGCACGCCTAGCACTTACCGACGACATCATTCGCAAAATCCTTAGTTTTGTCACTTTCGGACAATGCATTGTCACCCAAAGAGATAGAGCTCGGAGGGCAGTTTCGCTAATTCTCCGTTAATACAGCCGTTCTCAGCTGCATTCAGTGCTCAGTCCAATCTTGTTCGCCATCGTTGCTAAGCTTGGAATGGCGTTATTCGAGAATGCGCTGCCGTGAAAGGATTCTCAGATGACAGATAAACTCGCCACAATACTGCATGCTGCCCGCGATCATGCAGAGCAGGTCATTTTGCCCAATGTTGATACATGGAACGCCACAAAAAGATGGCCCCGCGATGCGTCAAACAAGGCCGGTGCAGTAGGCCTGACCGGTCTCTACGCACCAGAAGAGTTTGGCGGCCAAGGCTTGCCACTATCTGATGCCATTCAGGTTTTTGAACAACTCGGACTCGGCGACGGTGCCTATGCCTTTGCCTTGTCGATGCACAACATCTGTACGTTTGCTGGGTGTGGTTATGGCACGGAGGCGTTCAAGGAAAAATGGGCACGTGACCTGACTTCTGGTCGCAAACTGGCGAACTTCGCACTGACCGAACCACAGTCGGGTTCTGATCCGATGAAGATGTACACCCGTGCTACAATAAATGGAGATGGCACATGGACCATCAACGGGTCCAAGGCCTGGGTCAGCCTGGCGACTGAGGCGGATATTTATTTCACCGTGGTTAAAACCAGTGACACACCCGGACATCAGGATATGGCAATGATCGCTATTCCCGCCGATGCACCGGGGATCAGCTTTGGGCCACTGTACGATACACCCTCTTATAATTTTCTACCTATGTCCGAAATGTATCTGAACCAGGTAGTTGTCAGTGAAGACAATATCATCCTGCCAGTAGGTCAGGGCCTGCAAGGTTCGCTCATGGCAATTGATATAGCACGTGTGTCCATCGCCTCTGGTTGCTGCGGATTGATGCAATCCGCGCTGGACACCGCGCTGTCCTATTCGAAGAACCGCAAGATGTTTGGCGGCAAGAATCTGGAGTTGGATGGCATCCAGTGGATGCTGGGCGAAGTCGCGACAGAGCTTGAAGCATCTCGACTGTTGTATCGCAAAGCGGCAGAGGCGCTTGGAACTCCCGAAGGGCCACTGATGGCAGCGCACGCGAAGCGCTTTGTCCCTGACGCTGCGGTCAAAGCTGCGAACACCTGCACCCAAGTGCTGGGCGGTATGGGGTTGTTGCAATCATATGGTCTGGACCGATTGTCCCGCCTTGCGCAGATGCTTCGGATTGTTGACGGGACAACGGAGATCAGCCGCGTTGTCATTGGGCGGGCTTTGCAAAAGCGTGCAGCGACTTTACCCGATCTGCCTGTTCCAAAAGGTTTTGGTGAAGAAGATGCAACATCTGAACCCCGGACTGCACACGAGATGGCCTGAGTTAACCTTATCTATCAAATCGGCCGCGGAATGTTCCGTCCTGCGCTGCGATCTTGGTTTCAAGGCTAAAGTCGTCGGTCTCGATGGCTGTACCGACCCCGATGTCCCGTGCGCCACATTCGGCCAGTACCCAGTTGATTGCCCCACCAACACCACGGCCGAAGCCGGTGACAAGCCCCGTCTTGCCGCTCAGATCAATGGTGCGCTGTTGCGGAAGCTATTTCTCTAACAATCTCCTCTGAGACATCGGCCAATGATCCGTATCATTTGCGTTTGATCAAAGAGCTGCTAGCCGCGTCCTGCTAAAAGGAACCAAACTTTGCCTCTGAGTTTCTAGTGAGAGGAACCTTCTTAACAGGTATTTGAAACGACTGCCCAAGAAAAGGAGCGACACATATGAAAGATCCGGAGCTTACGATCCTGATCAAAGAGCTTGAGACCAGATCAGATTTGTCTGTAGGTGACCTTGATGGCGTTGCCCACGGTTTGACCTTCTTATTTTCGGATCGAGAAAGTCTTGCAGACCTTTCCGCGCAGGACGTCTCTGGCGCAGAGCAGGCGTTGCATATTGCGGATGTGGCATTTCCCAACTGGTCTGTGAATATCCACGGCCGAGCCAACGAAAAAGATGGGCATTGGAGGTGTTCGTTGCGCGAAAGCGATGCAAGGGATAATGACGCGGTGATCGGTATAGGTAGTTCCCCCGTCTTGTCCCAAGCCATACTTGCCGCGACCATGCGGCTTGCAATGTCACTACAGCCAGATTGAACCGCCTTTGTGCGTCGGCAGGGCTTGAGCAAGGAGATGAGTGCGCGGGTTAAAAACGGGCTAATATCGCGTTATTTCGTGTGAGCATTTGGATGAAATTCTTACCATAACTCTCAACCCGGCAGTGGACTATGCGACCTCTATTGAGGCTGTTGTTCCGGGTCCGAAGTTGTACTGTAAGACACCCAGAGTCGATCCGGGGGGTGGTGGCGTCAATGTTGCCAGAGCCATCTGCATGCTCGGCGGACGGGCAAAGGCGCTTGTCGCGACAGGCGGCGCGAGCGGTCAGAAGCTGTGCGCGATGCTTGAAGCCGAGAGTGTTCCGGTTCATGCCGTGGACGTCGGCGGCGAAACCCGACTGAGCTTTGCCGTGACGGACGAGAGTAGCGGTGATCAATACCGGTTCAGCCTTCCCGGAGACACGCTGACGAAAGAGATCGGCGAGTTTCTGATAGAGGGAATCGTTTCTCAAGCCCCACGCAATGGGTTGGTGGTATTGAGCGGTGGCGTCGCGCCCGGTCTCAGCGATCGTTTTCCCGAGAAAATCCGGACCGCCCTTGAAGGAATTACGGACAGGCTTGTCGTGGATACCTCCAAGGGCGCACTGCATCGGTTGATTTCCGAACCTGTTGCTCCTCTCCATGTTCTGCGTTTCGACCATGGAGAGGCTGAACGCGCCGCGGGGCGGCCGCTTGCAGAATTGCAGGAAAGTATCAGTTTTCTGACCAGTTTGATTTCCCGGGGCGTTGCGGAAACGATGGTGATGGGCCTTGGTGCCGAAGGATCGCTGCTGGTGACATCAGCGGCGCGATACTTATGCCGGACCCCAAAGGTTCCGGTTGTCAGTAAAATAGGGGCAGGCGACGCCTTCATCGGGGGGTTCACCCTGTCATTGCAGCGAGGAGAGGGTTTGCAAGATGCGTTGCGGTGGGGGGTTTCTGCCTCTTCTGCAACGATGGCGACAGAGGGTACTGGCCTTTGCAGGGAAAAAGATGTTCTAGCGCTTCTTCCAATGTGCGAAGTCGAAGTCCTTTGACTCAACTATTCTCGGCATTTGCGACATTGCGGAGTACCTTTGTGAAACTATCCGGTGTCACTGAGATACTGTCGATTCCCAACTTTACCAAAAGACGCGCGTAGGCCGGGTCATTGCTGGGCGCCTGCCCGCAAAAGCCTACCTTCACACCTGCATCATGTGCTTTGCGAATAACGGTTTCGATCATCCAGAGGACCGCAGGGTCATCTTCACGGAAGAGCTCGGACAAGTCTTCGGAGTCTCTGTCGATGCCCAGGGTAAGCTGCGTCAGATCGTTCGACCCGATCGAAAACCCATCGAAGCGCTCTGCGAATTCTGCTGCGCACACAACGTTTGAGGGGATTTCACACATCACGTAGATTTCCAGACCGTCAATGCCGCGTTTCAGTCCGTTTTCAGCCATGACCTCAAGAACCCGGTCGGCTTCGGCCGGAGTTCGGCAGAAGGGGATCATGACAATCACGTTTTGAAACCCGATCTTGCGCCGCAGACGGTCGATTGCCCGGCATTCTAGCGCAAACCCCTCCCTGTAGTGATCAGAGTAGTACCGCGATGCGCCCCGAAAGCCGATCATTGGATTTGCCTCGCTGGGCTCGAAGGAACGCCCACCCAACAAATCTGCGTACTCATTCGTCTTGAAATCGCTCATGCGCACTATGACCGGTTTCGGATGGCAGAAGGCGGCGATCCGAGACAATCCGCGTGAGAGCCGTTCGACAAAGAATTCCTCTTTGCTGTCATATGCGTGTGTAAGCCGTTCGATCTCGTCCAGCGCGTCGCTGTCCGCCACCCGTTCCGGATGGACAAGCGCCATCGGGTGTACATGGACGATTGAGTTTATCACGAACTCCATGCGCGCAAGTCCAACACCCCGCACGGGCAAGCGCCACCACCTGAATGCAGCAAACGGGTTTGCCAAGTTCATCATCACATCGGTCCGCGTGTCCGGAAGATTGTCCAAGGGTTCCTCGGTCACGGTGATCTTCGACAGTCCTTCTGTGATTGTGCCGGTCTCTCCGCCTGCACATGAAACAGTCACTTCCTGTGCATCGTGCAACACGTGGGTTGCGTTACCGCATCCGACCACGGCGGGTAGTCCAAGTTCGCGGCTAATAATCGCGGCATGTGACGTCCTGCCCCCATGATCGGTGACGATCGCCACCGCGCGTTTCATAATCGGCACCCAGTCCGGATCTGTTGTGGATGTCACAAGTATGGAACCATCGACAAAGTTCGCGATGTCACTGGCGCTTTGGATGATGTTGATCCGCCCGCTTACAGCGGCATCGCCAACGCTCAGCCCGGTCGTCAGCGTCTTACCGGGGGCTTGGACCTCATAGGTGCGAAGTGCAGGCAAATTGCGGCGGGATTGGACTGTCTCCGGTCTGGCCTGCACGATGTACAACTCGCCGGTATCGCCGTCGCGGGCCCATTCCATGTCCATCGGTTGGCCATAATGTTCTTCGATAATGCATGCCTGGCGGGCCAGCGTTAGAATTTCGCTGTCGCTGAGAACGTATTGTTCCCGTTCTGCGGCGGATGTGTTTACTGTCCGCGCATCCCCGCTGGCGTCGAGGATCATCTTGATTTCTTTTCGCCCGCATTTTTTTTCAAGAATTGGACAAAGCGCCGGATCGGTCAGAAACGGCTTAAAAACTTGGTATTCATCCGGGTCAACCGCGCCCTGAACGACGGTTTCGCCAAGACCCCACGCCGCATTAATCAGCACAGCATTTGGGAAACCCGTCTCGGTATCGATGGAAAACATCACCCCCGATCCGCCTTGTCCGGCGTTGACCATAAGTTGGACACCAACAGACAGGGCCACTTTCTGATGCTCGAAACCTTTGGCCTGCCTGTAAGAGATTGCGCGGTCCGTATACAGCGAAGCGTAACAATTGCGACAGGCTTCAAGCAAAGCGTTTTCTCCGCAAACGTTTAGGAACGTTTCCTGCTGACCTGCAAAGCTTGCGTCGGGCAAGTCTTCCGCAGTGGCGCTGGAACGCACGGCAACTGCGACGTTCTTCTGCCCCAGCAAATTGCTGAGACGCCGATAGTGCGAACGGATTTCCTGTGCAATTTCGTCCGGCCAGTCGCCATTTCTTATCGCGTCCCGAATGGATTTTCCTGCGTCGCTCAGCGAGATTTTACCGGTGGCAAGTCGTTGCAGGTCGCTTGCGATTTGGACCTCCAGTTCATTGCGTTCTATGAAATCCCGGAACGCGTCTGCCGTCGTTGCAAAGCCGGGCGGTACTTGTATACCCTTCTGGCCCAAGCTGCGAACCATTTCCCCTAATGAGGCATTCTTTCCCCCGACGATATCGGTGTCAGTGTGCGTCACGTCTTCAAAGCCGATAACGTGCCGTTCCCGGTTGGGCATGACCTCCTCCTTCTCGAAACGAAAGTAACTGTAACATCTCAGTCCAAACGTTTTTTGATCCATGTCAGCGTCCGAGAAATGCAATCGGATACCGGGAAGGTGGCCTTGTGTACAAACCTGACCTGACGTGGATCAAAAAACGTCTTGCAGATGGTTTAAACAATACTTCGTCTGATGCGGTCGGAAGGCCCACGATGATGGAGGTTTGCCTTGTCGAGAATTGTCCGAGTACCCGAAGACGTCGTTGTTCTGGTTTGCGATTCAAAGAAAGCACTGCTTCTCAGAAATATTGGGGCGGTCGCGCATCCGGAATTCCATATCGAAGAAAGCATTGAGCGACCCCAAGACGAAGATGAGGCCGGCAACTCGGCCCGTCCTGGCCGAAGGTTCGATGGTGGTGCTGCAGCAGCCTCCGGTAGCTCTCGCAGTGCTATGGAAGCAACCGACGCCGAAGCAAAGCATGCAGAGGCATTCGCAGTAGACGTCGTTTCGGCTTTGGGTGAGCGACACCAGAAAAAGCCGATGGGAGGGCTGATAATTGCTGCGCCTCCGTCATTTCTTGGAATTCTGCGACAGAAAATGGATCACAGTCTACAGCAACTCATCCGCGATGAAGTGGCAAAGAACTTGCGGAAATGCCAGTGTCAGATATTCAGAAGGTCTTACTGAATAGCCTGTGACAATGCGCTTTAACTGCTCGTCCGCTGACAATCTCTGCAAGAGACGGTCTGTTGGGGCGATTTTGTTGGATTAAACCGTTCCGCAACGGGCTAGGGGGTGGGTTTTTCGGTTAGCTACGATCCAGCTAGGTGGATCATGATGGGCATCAAGGGTAGTTTGCGCTTAGACATCTGTCAGGCAATCTGAACTGTGCGTTCCGAAATGGCAAAGCCATAAACCGGAACATCTGCGATCAATTCGAAAACAATTCGATCAGGTTATTCAAGAATGGCCATAATGTTTCTCGATACGATCAAAAGCGAGGTTGATAACATCCTCAGCGACGCAATACGCCATCCTAACATGACCTGAACCCGAAGGGCCAAAGGCACTGCCTGGCGTCACGGTGACCTTCGCGTCACGCAGCAGCTCATGCGCAAACTTCGCGTCTTCCACTTGCGACCCGCGAAGACGAGGGAAGACGTAGTACGCCCCTTCAGGACGCGCGTATTCGAATATGTGGGACACTGCATCCAGCCTTTCACAGATCAGTTCCCGACGACGATTTAGCCGCGTCTCAAAGTTATGCAGGTGGGTTGGCTCTGATGACAAAGCCGCCAACGCGCCAACCTGAGAAATCCGTGGTGTACAAATCATCGTAAGATCATGCACCTTGGCGACCTCACCGCAAATCACTTCGGGGGCGATCATGTAGCCCACTCTCCATCCGCTCATCGCATAGGCTTTGGAAAAAGTGAAGAGATACACCAGGTTGTCAACATATTCTCGCGCCGAGGCAAGGTTGAAGAAAATCGTTTTGTTTTCGTAAGTGAACAGGCTGTAAGGATCGTCGAGAATAATCAATACACTGTGCTGGGCGGCAATCTTTGCAGTGCGGCGCAAAGTGTCTTCGCTAAAGATACGACCTGTCGGATTGGAAGGGGATACCAGTACTATGGCTTTGGTTCGGGGGCCAATCAGTATTTCAAGCGCATCGACGTCCAGCTCCCAGCCTTTATCCTCATTCATAGACCAGAACACAGGCGTCCCGCCGCAAAACTCAATCTGGCTTATGTGAGATACAAAACCCGGGTCTGTCACAATCACTTCGTCTCCGGCTTCGACAAGAACATGGAGAATGCTATTCAACGCCTCCATATTGCCAGAGGTGATCGTCACATTTCGCTCTGGATCGACGCGTATGCCAGTTCGACGCTCGTGCTCTTGCGCAATGGCGGTGCGCAGTTCCGGTAAACCGGCAGGCAAACTGTACATGCCGATCGTGGCATCCCGTTCCAGTTCCCGCGCTACGCTCTCGCGAATGTAGGAAGGTGTGCGAAACGAAGGCAATCCCCAAGCAAGCGATGCTGCCCCAGAGACCTTGGCGCTCAGGATGGACATTTCCTTGATCGCCGACATCGCGAGGCGGCGCGATCTGCTTGAGATCAGTTCAACCTGTTTGTTTTGTGTATTCATGAACTTCTACCGTAGATCATAGAAAAGGTATCTGTTTTGATTGCCCCATTGAACTCAAGCATCAGTCTTCGGGTTCAATGGCATGGCCGAGCCTGGTTCGACTTCGTTTGTGAGCCGCTATTGAACGCCGGAACGTCCGCTCAGCATACTCTAAAGACTAAGGCATGCTTGCCGGATCAGCATTGAAAAACGTATCCGTCTGCAGCGCCCGCCAATGGGTGCCGAAGGCCTAATTACGTGGCACTGATTTGAGAGAAGCATGACGTCAGGTGATCTCTGGCGCAACCATTTTACCAGCTCCTGAGGTGGGCGCTCTTTTCGGGTTGCGTGGAAGTGCCAGCAGTGGGAACCTGAAGATGCCGGTCTTTTTATGTGTGCAGCGAAATTGCGTTGCATCCTCCTCTGGCCGGATCGGGCCCGAACCCAGCTAGCCAAACGGCCGCTTTCAGCAAGGAGCCGCTGATGCATGTAGACTCGCGGACACGGGGACAGGTTCACGCCCAAGACAGTGCGAGCGCGTTGGCGTTGCTGGACGTGGATGTGCAGCTCGGGCTGAGTGCGGAAGAGGCAGCGCGCCGCCAGAAGGTCTATGGCGTAAACCAACTGGAACGAGCGAAACGTACTTCGGCCCTGACGTTGCTACTTGATCAGTTCCGCAGTGTGATTGTCTGGCTTCTGACTGCTGCCGCGGTGCTGTCCCTGATGGTGTCCGATTACCCTGAAGCGATCGCGATTTTCTGCGTATTGGCTATCAACACCGCAATCGGCTTTTTCACAAGCTGGAATGCGCTGCGGTCGATGGAGGCGCTGTTTCGCCTGACCGCAGTCACCACCCGGGTGCGTCGGGACGGAAGTTCGGTTTTGCTGCCGGTAGCCGAGATTACCCCGGGCGACGTAGTGATCCTCGAAGCTGGAGACGTGGTGCCAGCCGACTTGCGGCTGATCCAGGTCGAGAGTTTGCAATGCGATGAAAGCGCCTTAACTGGAGAGTCAGCGCCCGTTACCAAAACGTCGCAGCGACTGGCCGCCGATACTTTGGTGGCAGATCGCACGAACATCGCCTTTAAAGGCACGGCGGTGACCCGTGGAGCCGGCATAGGGGTTGTCGCCCTTGTCGGTGCTGAGACGGAAATTGGCCGTATCGCCACCCTTGCACAAACCGCAGAAGCAGCGGCCAACCCGCTGGAGAAACGTCTGGACAAGCTGGGTCAGGCGCTGGTCCTGATTACCATCGCACTATCAGGGCTGATTGGCATAATTGGATTCATGCGCGGCCTCGGGATAGTAGAAATGGCTGAGACCGCGATCGCGCTGGCCGTTGCGGCAGTGCCTGAGGGTCTGCCTGTTGTCGCCACTCTGGCGCTGGCGCGCGGCATGCTGCGAATGGCCCGGCGCAACACATTGATAGAACGGCTTTCTGCGGTCGAGACCTTGGGCGCGACCACACTGATCCTGACAGACAAGACCGGTACCTTGACCGAAAACCGGATGACCGTAGCGGGCTTTGTCCTGGAAGATCGCGATCTCACCAGCGAGAGCTTGGTGCAAAACGCAGCCGATGCGGCAGACTTGCGGATGGCGCTGGAGATCGGTGCACTCTGCAACACTGCGGAACTTAGCCATAGCGGCGAGAAGGGTATCGGAGATCCACTGGAACTGGCGCTGTTGGAAATCGCTACGTTGTTGGATGTGCGCCCGGATCTTGACCCCGACGACCGGCCCGAGGTCGGCAAGCATCCATACGACCCGGCCTTTAAAATGATGGCGACGCAGCACAGCGCTGAAGGTCGCTATTTCGTCGCGGTCAAGGGGGCACCAGAAGCAGTGCTTGAAAGCGCGATCGAGGTGCTGGGCGCAACCGGTCCTCAGCCTTTGATCGAGGCCCAGCGGCAGCAATGGCTGGACCGGATCGAGGCGGCGGCTGGGTCAGGCTATCGCCTCATCGGCCTTGCGTACAAATATACCGACAGCACAGAGGAGCCGCTGCTTGAGCGCTTGACGCTTGTTGGCCTTGTTAAACTGCTGGACCCTCTGCGCTCGGATGTGCCGGAAGCGATCGCAGAGTGCCTGAGCGCCGGAGTGCGAGTTGTCATGATGACTGGCGACCATATAGCCACTGCAACTGAGATCGCAGCCCAAGCCGGGCTGGGTGTGGGTGGAGGCATCGTCGCAATGTCCGAGGCCTCGCTGCAAGACCTGAAATCCGGCCGCATCGACAGCGAGTTGGGAAGGCAACTGGCTGAGACGAATGTTTTCGCAAGGGTGGCTCCTGAAACCAAGCTGCGGCTTGTCGAATATTACCAGGATCAGGGCCATGTGGTCGCTATGACTGGTGATGGAGTGAACGATGCTCCGGCGCTTAAGAAATCCGATATCGGCATCGCCATGGGTCAACGTGGAACCCAGGTGGCACGCGATGCAGCGGATGTGGTGCTGAAGGACGACGCATTCACTTCGATTGTCGCAGCGATGTGGCAGGGGCGTGTGATCTTTGGCAATATTCGCCGCTTTGTCGTCTATCTGATGTCCTGCAACTTTAGTGAAATCCTGATAGTTGGGCTGGCTATAGCCGCTGGTCTTCCCGCGCCGTTGGTACCTTTGCAAATTCTGTTTCTCAATATCGTCACCGATGTCTTTCCCGCATTTGCCTTGGGTCTGGGCGAGGGGGACCGCAACGTCATGAAACGGCCGCCGCGCGATCCGCAGGAACCAATTGTTGGCCGTCCGCAATGGATCGATATCGCGGTATTTGGCCTTTTGATTACGGTTGCCACTCTGGGTGCGTATTGGCTGGCACTGATCCATCTGATGTTGCCGGTGCATGAGGCAGTGACAGTCGCCTTTCTAACACTGGCGCTGGGGCAACTTTGGCACGTTTTCAATATGCGGGAACGCGGAGAGGGACTACTGATCAATTCCGTGTCGAAAAATCCGTGGGTCTTCGCAGCACTGCTTTTGTGTCTGGCTCTGCTGGTGGCTGCATATAAATTGCCTTCGGTGGCAGCGGTACTGCAACTTTCCCCACTCTCGGCCGAAGAGTTTGTTTTAGCCGCAGGTGCGAGTGTGTTTCCGCTGGTCGGCGGCTCGCTGTGGCTTGGGCTGACCCGCAACCGAAGCATTTAGACGAAGCTGCGGCGCATTGCCATCGCATCACTCACCCTTGTTTGCGCAAGATCGACGGCAGCTTGTCGTGGCGGAACTCGTCTTTTGCGCATATCCTCAAGTATCGCCCTCGTGTTGTGTCGGATCTTGCTGGCGATGGTTTGCATGGCTTGCGCCTCGGACCCGCCGTGATATTCAGTCGAGGCGCAAATCACCCCGCCGGCATTGGCGATGAAGTCCGGTACTACGAGCACTCGCCGTGAATGAAGCTGCGCTTCTATCTCCGGACTTGCCGGGATGTTCGCGCCTTCAAGGATGAGCTTGGCTCTTATGCTGTTGACGTTGCCGACATGTATGGCACCAGGGCGCGCGGCCGGAACCAAAATATCACAGTCGACTCCGATAACCGAGGTCGGATCTGGCATTGCTTTGCCGCCGGTCAGCGCAGTTACGCTTTTTCCTGCGCTTTTCAAGGCTATCAATTCGGCCAGCGGCAAACCGTCCGGGTCCATGAGGCTGCCCAGGCTGTCAGAGACAGCGACCAGTATTGCACCTTTGTCGGCGAGGAAGCGCGCCGCGTTTTGGCCGACCGCGCCGAAACCCTGGATCGACACCCGCGCCCCTTCAAGGCCCATGTCGCAATAGTCCACAGCCACTTCGGCAGCAGCAGCCAGGCCGAAACCTGTGGCACCGATTTCATCCAAAGGGATGCCGCCCAGTACACGTGGCAGTCCGACAGCGCGGTTAATCTCGTCGGTGACCCAACCCATGCAGGTTTCGTTGGTGCCCATGTCAGGGCCAGGGATATAATCCTCAATCTGTTTGATCGCTTTGGCAAACGCGCGCATCAGCCCTTGTTTTGCGGCAGTCGACATGGCTGGGTCCGCAGAAATCACCGCCTTTCCACCGCCATGTGGCAAACCAGCGGCGGCGTTCTTCAGCGTCATCGCTCGGGCCAGTCCGGCGCATTCCGCTAGTGTTACGTCAGGCGCCATCCGAACCCCGCCGATCGAGGGTCCGGCAGCAGTGTTGTCAACAACCACGATTGCCTGCAAGCCAGCTCTGGAATTATGCAGGTGAATGACCTTTTCTGGACCTAGCTCGTCGCACAATGCGAAGATATTGCTCATTGCATCATCCCTTTTTCGAGGGTGTTTCCAATCGGGCGCGTACCGTTGCAAGGAAGCGTGCCGCCTCGCCACCGGTAACGGCGCGGTGGTCGAAGCTCAGTGACAAGGGAAGCACCCGCTGTTCTTGTGGCCTGCCATCCTTCAGTGTGATGCGAGTACCGATCCGACCAGCGCCAAGGATGGCAACCTGTGGTGGAACGACCACCAGCACCGCATGTTCACCGCCGATCATACCAAAATTCGAAAGGGTTATCGTTGCATCGCGCATCGCCTCTGGGGTGATGGTCCGGTTGCGGACCGAAGCTTTGAGCGCTGCCAATTCGGACGCCAGATCGCGCGGGGTGTTGACGCCGCGCAGCACCGGGGCGAATAAACCATCAGGCGTATCCATAGCTATCGCCAAGTCCACATGCGCATGCAATTGACGTCGTTTACCGTCGAACCAAGCGTTCAGCGCGGGTTCTGCGACGCATGCAGCAGCAATGGCACAAACAAGGTGCAGCGTCGTATTTTCATCCGCTGCCCAGGCGGATATGTCGGCATGATCCATAACGGTCGCTGGCACTACGCTGGTGCCTGAGCGCTCCATCGTCCGAGCCATGACTCGGCGCGGCCCGTGCAACGCTTCGCCCAAGCCGACGGCGGCTGTCAGTACATCTGCAGATTGGATCGTACCGTCGGGACCGGTGCCGGCGACAATCGCAAGATCAACCCCGCGCTCGGCTGCCAACTTGCGCACTGCCGGGCTGGCCTTGACCCGGGCCACTGTTTCCGCAGGGGGGTCCGCCAGTGAATCTTTGGGGTTCGGGGCCGCAACATTTATCTCGCCCACGACAGAGCCTTTGTCCGTAGCACGCTCACTGTCGAATACTACCAAAGCTCCACCCACGGGCACGATCTCACCCGGTTTCGCCATGAGCCGGGAAATGGTGCCGCTAAAGGGCGAGGGCACTTCGACCACCGCTTTGTCGGTCTCGACCGATACCAGCGGCTGGTCAGCGATCACATGATCGCCGGCGGTCACATGCCAGGCGACGATTTCCGCTTCTTTCAGACCTTCTCCAAGATCGGGTAGGTGAAATATGCTCATGCAAACTCCATGGTTTCCCGGGTCGCGCTCATTATGCGGGCGACGTCCGGAAAGAAATGATTTTCGAGCCGTGAATAGGGAGTTACAGTGTCATACCCGGTGACCCGTCGAACCGGCGCCAGAAGGCTGGTCAGGCGGTTATTGGCCAGATCGGCGGCTACCTCGGCGCCAAACCCGCCAGTCATCGGTGCTTCGTGAACGATCACACAGCGCCCGGTCTTTTCTACTGACGTGTGTACCGCGGCGCGGTCATAAGGTTTCAAGGTCGCCAGGTCGATCACCTCGGCCTCGACCCCTTCACTGGAAAGTTGATTGGCGGCTTCTAGCACTTCCTTGCAACATGCGCCCCACGTGATCAGGGTCACATCGCCGCCCGCGCGCAGAGTAAAGGCGGTGTCGAGCAGCAGTGCCTTTCCGTCATCCTCGACCGGTTCCGAAAACGCGCGGTAGAGCCGTTTCGGTTCTAAAAATACAACAGGATCAGGGTCTTGGATCGCCGCCAGCAACAGACCATAGGCTTGAGCGGGTGAACTAGGGATCACGACCCGCAGCCCTGGTATATGCGCGAGCATTGCCTCCATGCTTTCAGAATGGTGCTCGGGTGCCTTGATGCCGCCGCCATAAGGCGCACGCAACACCATCGGGCAACTCAGTCGCCCCCTGGTGCGATTGCGCAGTCTGGCGGCATGATTGGCTAACTGGTCTATGGCAGAATAGATAAAGCCCATAAACTGGATTTCGGCCACTGGCCTCAGCCCCTGCGCTGCAGCGCCTACCGCGACTCCAGCGATCACAGTTTCGGACAGGGGGGTGTCGCGCACCCGTGAAGCACCGTGACGCTGGATCAGTCCGTCGGTGGCTCGAAAAACACCGCCATCGATGCCCACATCCTCGCCAAATATGATCACCTCGGGGTCGTCTCGCAGTGCCCGGTCGAGGGCCAGCCGTATTGCCTCGATCATCGAAAGTTCAGCCATCTGCGACCTCCTCGGCTTGGAAAGCCAGATTGGCGGGCAGCTCTGCGAAAAGATGGTCGAACATGGCCCGAGCTGGCTCTGGTTCAATGGTCAGGTAGGCTTCGGCCGCCGCATTCACACAGGTATCGGATTCGTGCAGGAGAGCCTTTTCTTCCTCTCTGCTCCAGCCATGATGCGCCACAAGATGGTTTCGCAGCCTTGCAATGGGTTCTTCCCGCCAATGCGGGCTGACCTCTTCGTCATCGCGATAACGGCTGGCGTCGTCCGCGGTCGTGTGGTCGCCCAGCCGATAGGTCTGGCATTCGATCAAGCTGCCGCCTTTTCCGACCCGCGCGTTATCCAGCGCTTCAGCGACTGCGGCTCGAACTGCGATCACATCGTTGCCATCGACAATTTTTCCCGGTACCCCTGCCGCTACCGCTTTTTGCGCCAGCGTCTGAGCCGCGCTCTGATCGCTGCGTCTGACGGAAATAGCCCATTGGTTGTTGTTGATCACGAAGACTGCCGGTAGACGCCAGACTCCAACCAGATTCAGCGCCTCGTAGAAATCTCCTTTGGACGTGGCGCCGTCGCCAGCTACTGCCACCGCCACCCGTGCCTCGCTGCGCTGCGCAATTGCCAGTGCGACCCCGGCGGCATGGGGGAAATGTGAGGCAACCGGGATACAAACCGGAAAATCCTGCGCCTGCTCGGCAAAAGCATTGCCACGCTCGTCACCAGCCCAGAACAGAAACAGTTCCTCTAAGGAAACGCCGCGCAGCATCTGCGCGCCGTGCTCTCGGAAAGAGGGCAGGAAAACGTCCTCGTCCCGCATCGCAAACGCGGTACCAATGCCGATCGCCTCTTGCCCCAAACTTGAGCCATAGGTGCCCAGCCGCCCTGTGCGTTGCAGTGCAATTGCCTTGGTATCGAAGGTCCTGGTCAGCATCATCGCTCGATACATACTCACCAAACTATCACGGTCGTGGGCAAAATCGGGCAGGTCGCCCACGACTTCTCCTTCCGGCGTAAGGAACCGTAGTGGTTCTGGCACCGTGATTTGTACGCTATCAACCATGGCCTATTCCCTTTTTACGCTTTCAAGGTCCCGCGCCATTTGTTCGCACATCACGTTTTTCTGCACCTTGCCGGCTATCGTCCTTCGGACGCTATCGGCAAACCTGATGTGACGCGGGAATTTGAAATGCGCGATTTGCCCTTGCAGAATTCGCGGCTGTCCTCGGTGTTGTCGTAATGGCCTTTGCTTGGCTTGATCCAGGCGCAAACCTCTTCGCCGGATTTCTCGTTCGGGGCACGCATCGCTTCGACGTGATCAATGACCGGGTGATTACAGAGGAAACCCCGTGCTCGTAGCTCTTCGACGCGTGAACGTTATGGTAAACCTCTTGCATTCAGAGCCTCCCACTCTGTCCGTAAGGCGGCCGACTCCGGTTTTTTTGGGTCCCGGCGTTGCATTGAAATAGCATACCGCCAGACCCGCGATCAGGGATTGATGGAAATCAAATGCTGATGACAGTTCCACCTGCAACAGGGCACCTTGTGAGATTTCTATAAAGCAATGCAGCGCAGCCGGGATACCTAAAGGCTGATCCTACGCTTATGAGCGGTCATTCTGGGACGTATTATTGCATCTTTATATTTCCTCTTAAAATCAATTAGTTTTCTTGTTTCCAATGCCTGCCGAAAGTGCGTTGGTAACAGACTGCGTGCCAATCTTTCTGGAAAGGACACACAGCAGGAGCGTCAGGAATAACCAGGGCAACATGACCGAAATCAAAGCGAACTTGGCTGGTCCTTGTCACACTACAATTCGAGCTAACACTCCTGACCGACCCCGATGGTCAGTTCCTGTGTCGGTCAGGGCTGTAGGGGAGGGACGAGAAATGAACCAACTTGGTCTGAGGTTCTCGGATCGCGCCGAAGCTGGTCGCCAATTGGGAACTCGTTTGGCAGGCATGGCATTGGATAGTCCTGTTGTCTATGCTTTGCCGCGCGGTGGCGTGCCAGTGGCCGTTGAGGTTGCGCGCGCGCTTGAAGCACCGTTAGATCTGATATTCGTTCGCAAAATAGGTGCGCCGGGATCGCCAGAGGTCGCGCTTGGAGCGATCGTTGACGGTGAAAACCCTCAAATCGTTGTTAATGAAGAGATTCAGAGACGATCACGCGCTGGTGCCGATTATCTTGAGAAAGCACGTGCAAGGGAATTGCACGAATTAGAAAGACGTCGATCGCGATACCTTGGTGAGCGTGCGCAGGTATCTGCGAAAGGCAAAACCGCTGTTATTGTAGATGATGGGCTAGCGACCGGAGCGACGATGAAAGCGGCTCTTATCGCGATGCAGCAGCAAGGCGCAAAGAAAGTGTGCATTGCAGTTCCCGTCGCCCCGGCTGAAGTCGCAATAGAATTCCAAAATTTAGCCGACGAAGTTGTTTGCCTGAACCCGGCGCAGCAGTTCTTTGGCGTCGGTGCTTTTTTCGATGACTTTCATCAACTTAGTGATGAGGAAACCATAGGTCTCTTGCGGGAAGGGTGGTCGGAAAACAATAATGAACAGCTATCGTCCGGGTTTTCATCCCGGCAAGTTGCGGTGCTTCCTTTAGCGCTTTCCGGAGAAATCATTGTTCCGCCTGATCCCCTTGGACTGGTAATTTTCGCGCATGGTAGCGGGTCGAGCAGGTTAAGTCCCCGCAACAAGGCTGTGGCCAATACGTTGAACACCCGCGGCTTTGCAACTTTGCTCTTTGACCTGCTGACACCGGATGAGGCGCAGGATCGACGAAATGTCTTCGACATCCCTCTATTGGCCGACCGGATTGTAGAGACTGTTCTTTACGCCAGCGGTGAGCCGGACATAGCTGACTTGCCGATTGGCCTGTTCGGTTCCAGCACCGGCGCAGGTGCATCGCTGGTTGCTGCGGCGGAATTAAAAGACCGCATCGGCGCTGTTGTTTCCCGCGGCGGACGTCCTGATCTTGCTGGTGAAAAACTCAATAACGTCACCGCACCGACACTGCTCATTGTTGGCGGCGACGACCATCATGTGATTACCTTGAACAGGCAGGCCCTCAGCGCGCTGACTTGTGAAAAGCTCCTCAAGATCGTTCCGAATGCCGGCCACTTGTTTGAAGAGGCAGGCGCGCTCGAGATGGTGACTGAATTGGCCTGCAATTGGTTTCAACACCATCTAACGGTGCCGGAGACTGCAGTACATCCAGAACCAGAGTTTCATTTGAAAAGCTCGGAAGACATTGCGAAGGTGCTGCGCAAGAACGTGATTTCACTACCGGAACCAGAAGATCCGTCCTTTGCGGAAGCATTTGACAGGTTTGGAACGGCAAGAGTGGTTCTGTTGGGCGAAGCCTCACACGGAACTTCGGAATTCTATCGTGCAAGGGCTGCGATTACGAACCGGCTAATCGATAAACACGGCTTTAATTTGATAGCCGTAGAGGCCGACTGGCCCGATGCCGCCGCAATTGACCGTTACATTCGCAATAAACCAGGCAGACCGATGCGCAGCCCGCCATTTTCTAGGTTTCCGACGTGGATGTGGCGGAACCGTGAAGTCGATGATTTTATCGCTGGCTTACGTCGACGCAATTCGGGACTCTCACCTGAAAATCAGGTGAAGTTTACAGGTTTAGATATTTACAGCATGCACACGTCTATTGGGGCAGTACTGGACTATCTTGACCGGGTAGACCCGACCGCAGCTGCCGAAGCCCGACAGCGCTATGCCTGTTTCGATCCCTGGTCGCATGAACTGGCATCATACGGCCGAGCCTCGCTAAGCCGTGGCTACGCGTTGTGTGAGGCTCCGGTAATGCGCACATTGCTCGACTTGCTACAGGGCGAACTGCAATATGCTGCGCAAGATGGCGATGACTTCTTCGATGCCGTTCAAAACGCGCGGCTTGTCGCGAATTCGGAACGCTACTATCGCGTGATGTACTACGGGTCACATGAGTCTTGGAACTTGCGGGACAGCCATATGTTCAAGACATTAAAGCAGAGTTTGGACCATGCCGGACCTAATGCAAAAGCCGTCGTTTGGGCACATAATTCGCACATCGGAGATGCCCGTTTTACTGATATGGGCACCGCGCGTGGCGAATTGAACATCGGTCAGCTGTGTAGAGCGGAGTTTGGCGACGACGCTGTACTCATCGGCTTTAGCACAAACACAGGGACGGTTGCGGCCGCCTCGGAATGGGATGCACCGATGGAAATAAAGTCCGTTCGACATTCCCGAACCGATAGCTACGAGGCAATTTGCCACCAAGTGGGCGTGCCTCGCTTCCTGCTCAACCTCGGAAACGATCTGGATTCTTCACTTCGCACTGCGCTTTCAGAACCGCGTCTGGAGCGATATATTGGAGTGATCTACCGCCCCGAAACCGAACGTTGGAGCCACTACTCTCACGCATCGCTACCCGATCAGTATGATGCGTTCGTGTGGTTTGATGAGACCTGCGCGGTAACCCCAATACCAACGCGTGTGTCGGCCGGTGAGGATGAGACCTACCCGTTTGGGCTCTGACTCTTTTGTGGTGTGAGTAGGCTGATCGCACTTGGGTCACATCCTCGAAACTAAAAGTCTTGGACTGAAGCTTTGCAATTGAATCCGGCTGTTGCCGTTCAAAGCCAGATGGGGGTCTTCCATGATCGGACGCAGGGTTGAGCTTTTTCAATGGGTTTGATGGATTTTGGAATGCTCAGAAGCCGCTACCGAGCTAAAAGACGTGGCACCAAGCTGACCCAGAGCACGGACTAGCTCCAGCTTAAGGATTTCCATTGCGCGCGCTGCGCCCTTGGCGCCGCCCGCCCCGACGCCATAAGCCAGCGCCCGGCCTGTAAGGACGAAATCCGCCCCAAGTGCTTTGGCACGCAGGATGTCAGCGCCACGGCGAACGCCGCTGTCGAGGAGGATCTTCAGTTTTCCGTCGATTGCCTCGGCGATGGCGGGCAGAGCCTCGATGGTTGGTGGTCCGAAGGCGACCTGCCGCCCGCCGTGGTTGGAGATCACGATGCCGTCCGCGCCCAGCTCTGCGCACTTGATCGCGTCCTGCGGGTGCAGAATGCCCTTGACCAGAAATATGCCTTTCCAGCGATCACGCAATTGCTGAAGTTGGTGCCACGTCAGGCCGGGGGTGATCAGCGTTTTTTGAACATCAGCATAAGATGTGGCACTTTGCAGAAGGTCGGCGTAATTGGCGATGTTGGGTTTGCCGTGCCGCAGGCTGGCCAGCGACCAGACCGGATTGGCGGCTAGTTGCAGCATGACCTCGGGCGTGAACTTAAACGGCACAGACAGTTGATTGCGAATGTCACGGTCGCGTTTGCCTGCCGCCGGTACATCGACGGTGACCATCATCACGTCATACCCCGCAGCCTCGGCCCGGGAGATCAGGCCCTCGGTCACGGTATGGTCGCCGGAAACATAGAGCTGGAACCAGCCATTACCGTCTGCTGCCTCGGCGAGTTCCTCCAGCGTGGTGGAGGCGGCGGAGCTGGCAACGTAAGGCACGTTTTCGCTCTTACAAAGGCGTGCCAGCGTCAGGTCGGCCTCAGGCCAGAAGGCGTTCAGCATACCAATAGGTGCTTGCCCGAAAGGCAGATCGAATGTCTGGCCAAAAAGTTCAGCCTTGGTGTCTATCATAGACACATCCACCATGTAGCGCGGGACCAGTTCGACCTCTTCGAAGGCCTCGGTGTTGCGCCGCATATTGCGTTCTCCCTCTGCGCCTCCATCGACCAGATCGAAGGCGAAACGCGGAATGCGGCGCTTGGCACGCGCGCGCAGATCATCAATGGATGCAGCGCGGTCTAAGCTCATCAGATCGACCAGCCCCCGTCGACGGCGAAGGCCTGGCCCGTGGTGAAGGCCGCCAGATCACCGGCGAGGTAACAGACCATCTCGGCGATCTCCTCGGGACGGCCAAGACGGCCCATTGGCTGGCGACTTTTGAAGGCGGCCAGTGCCTTGTCGAAATCCCCTGTGGCGTGCAGACGGTCCTCGAGCGAGGGGCTTTGCACCGTGCCGGGGCAGATCGCATTGCAGCGGATGCCGTCCTTCACGAAATCGGCGGCAATCGCCTTGGTCATACCGATGATGGCGGCCTTGGACGCACCATAGGCAAACCGGCGCGGCGCGCCCTTTTCGCTGGATACGATGGAGGCGATGTTAATGATGGAACCGGCTCTCTTTTCCAGCATGCCGGGCAGAACCGCCTTGGTCAGCCGGAAAAGAGCCTTGGCATTCAGATCAAAAGACCGGTCCCAGACCGCATCGTCACAATCAAGAATGGTTCCGTCATGCACCCAGCCTGCGCAGTTCACAAGGATGTCAGCAGGCGGAATCTCCGCGATCAGAGCCTCGACTGCCTCAGCGTCCAGCACGTCCAGCTGATGTGTCGTAATCTGGTCAGAAGCCAGCGAGGCAAGCCCTTCGGCGTTAATATCCGTGGCTATCACTGCCGCGCCGCGCGCCGCCAAAGCCTCAGCCGAGGCGCGCCCGATGCCGTTTGCGGCAGCGGTGATCAGGGCAGTTTTCCCATTAAGTTCAAGTGTCATTTCAATCCTTTCATCTAGCCATCCAGCCGCCGTCCACGGTGACCACGCTGCCGTGGCAGTATGCGGCGGCTTTGGAAGCCAGGAAAACGGCAGCCCCTGCGATTTCGGATGGCTCCGCGAACCGCCCGGCGGGAATGCGGTCCAGCAGCGCTTTGGACCGCTCAGGATCATCCCGCAGTGCCTGGGTGTTGTCGGTGGCCGTGTAACCCGGTGCGATGGCGTTCACGTTCACACCCCTTGCGGCCCATTCGTTGCAAAGCGCGCGGGTCAGGCCGTTCACTGCATGTTTGCTTGCGGCATAGGCGGGCACACGCAACCCGCCCTGTGAGCCGAGAACGGAAGACACGATGACGATTTTGCCCGCCCCTTGGTCCACCATCCGCCGTCCTGCCGCCTGGCTTAGCAGCCAGACGCTGTCGAGGTTGACCGCCAACACCCGGCGCCAATCTTCCAGCGGCATATCCGTGCTGTCCTCGCGGTGGATGATACCCGCGTTGTTGATCAGGATGTCGAGCCCGTCCAGCGCCTTGGCCGCGAAATCCACGATGGCGGTGGCCGCGGTCTCGTCCATGTCCAAAAAATCGGCCTTCACGGCAGCGGCTTTTCGCCCTAGGGCTTCGATTTCGGCAATCGTGTCTTCGGGTTGGTGGCTGCGGTAGGTCAGGGCGATATCAGCCCCGGCGGCGGCAAGGCCAAGGGCGATACCCTTGCCAATGCCAGTCGCGCCGCCGGTGACCAGTGCCTTCCGGCCTGTCAGGTCGAACGGATGTGCCATCGCTCAGTACCGGTTCGCAATTGGCAGATCTTCGGCAGGGAAGAGGCTAATCACCTCGCAGCCGGTCTCTGTCACCACGACCTCTTCCTCGATCCGCGCGGCGGAGTATCCGTCGGCTGCCGGGCAGTAGGTCTCCAGTGCAAAGACCATGCCGGTCTGGATTTCCATCGGATGATCCAGCGACACGGCACGTGAAATGATCGGGCGTTCATGCAGCGCCAGACCCAGCCCGTGACCGAATTGCAGGCCAAAGGCCGCGTCCTCATTCGGGAAGCCGAACTCCTCGGCCTTGGGCCAGAGCTCTGCGACCTTGTCGGTGGATACGCCCGGCTTGATCGCCTCGATGGAGGCGTCGATCCATTCGCGCGCCTTCACATAGGCGTCATTCTGCGCAGGTGTCGCCCGACCGATATTGAAGGTCCGGTAATAACAGGTGCGATAACCCTGATAGGACTGGAGGATGTCAAAAAACGCCTGATCGCCGGGTCGGAACAGCCGGTCGGTGAAGTTGTGTGGATGCGGGTTGCAGCGTTCGCCCGAAATGGCGTTGATGGCCTCGACGTCGTCCGAGCCCATTTCGTAGAGCATCTTGTTCGATAGGGCGACGATATCGTTCTCGCGCACACCCGGCTTCAGCTCTTCGTAGATCATGTGATAGACGCCATCGACCATCGACGCGGCTTGCGTTAGAAGCTGGATTTCATCCCAGTTCTTGATCTCGCGTGCCGCCAGCATGATCTGCTGGCCGTCGACAACATGCAGGCCCTCTTCCTGAAGGGCATGGAACATGGCGGTTTCGGCATAGTCCACGCCAACAGGCATGTCAGCCATGCCCGCGTCGCGGATCAGGCCCGCGATCTGTTTGGCGTATTTCTTCATCAAACCGAACTCGGGCGGGATGGTGCCGCGCATACCAACGACACCGGCAAGGCAGTGATCGGGCTCAAGCCAGTCGGAATATCGCTTGTGATGTTGTGCGGCAGAGCCGAAATCCCAGACATAAGGCGAATCGTCACCGGTCAGCAGGCAAAAGCGGCACATCTTGTCCCGCTCCCATTCGCCGATCTTGGTGGCGCTGACGTATCGGATGTTGTTCACATCGAACAACAGAAGCGTACCTGCAGGCGAGTTTTGTAACGCCTGCCGGGTCCGGGCCAGGCGGTAGCGGCGCAGTCGGTCATGGTCGATCCGGCGTTCGAAGTCGACGGACAAATGCCCCCAGGCAGGTAGCTTGTCGCGCCACTCCCAGTTGGGTTCAAGGTCTTGCGGGGTTAGCATGTTCGGCAACAATGCGCGTGACATATTAAGCTCCTTTCAGGAGGGGCGTCCTCCGGGTTTTGTAAGAAAGAATTGGAGGGGTGGCGTTACTTGGTCACCCAGCCCCCATCGATTGAGATCATCTGGCCGGTCATGTAGTCGCTGTCGTCCGATGCGAGGAACGAGGCGGTCCCGGTGATATCATCGGGGTAGGAGACCCGCTTGATCACCAGGTTGTTGTCGACGATATCGTCGTAAGCCTGCCCCGCACGTTCCTTGAAGCCGATTTCGACCAAGTCCTTGTCCAGCTGCTCCCACAACGGAGTGACAACTACGCCGGGGGCGTAGCCGTTTACGGTGATGTTGTGCTCGGCCAATCCGAGCGCGCCGCATTCGGTTAGTGCCAGGCAGCCGTATTTCGAAGTGCAATAGACGGTCACGTCAACCAGGGGTTTGCGTGACGCAATCGAACCCACATTGATCAGCTTGTAGGGGTGTTTTTCCATCGGCCCCTGGGCGATCATCTGCTTGGCCGTTTCCTGCATGCCCAACCACATCGCCTTGGTATTGACGTTCATGATCATGTCCCAGTTGTCTTCGTCGATATCCATGAAGAATCGAGGCTTGTTTAAACCAGCGTTAAAAAGGCCAACGTTGACGGATCCGAAAGCTTTGACTGTGGCGGCAACGGCGGCGGCGTTGTCTTCGCGCTTGGTCACATCCATCTTAACGGCAATCGCCTTGCCATTACCCGCCGCGTTTATGCGGTCGGCAACTTGCTGTGCCTCATCAAGATCAAGGTCCCCAAGGCAAACGTTCGCACCTTGTGCGGCGAAGGCTTCGGCATTGGCCGCGCCCATGCCGCGCGCGGCACCGGTGATCAGAATGTTCTTACCTTTCAGGCGATTGGGGTCCATGATTTTTCCTCCTTGAATCTATGGTGTCCCGTTTGGTCCCATCAGCGCGTCGGCCCTTGCCTGAGCCTTGCGCAGAGCGTCTCGCGGTGGGGTGATCCCGCGAAGCATGTCGTGAAACTCCTCGCCGCAGATGCGGATGATATCGACGATTTCGGGGACCGGCGGGCGCGGCCAGAACTGCAGTTCGTCGCGCCATGACATTGCGTCCACCGCCTCGAATATCGGCGAAGCACGTCGCACGTCGGGGTCAGACGCGACCGAATAGCGCGGGTTGGTACGGCTACCGTTCTGGACGTACAGCTTCTGCGCCTCGGGCGAGGTGAAAACAGTCAGCGCTTCGACAGCGGCCGGCACGCGCTCGGGCGGCAGGTTGGCCGGAATCCCCATCACGTAGCCACCGACCGGAGCGACCGGATGCGCAGCAGGTCCTGCGGGGTGCGGAAGGTAACCGGTCTGGCCGCAGGCGGGGGAACTTTCATCAAGCTCGAAATACGGAGCAAGCAGTGTGTAGCCATAGGCCATTGCGATCTTGCCCTCAGCATAGGGGCGTACCCGCTCATACCAGGACATCGACAAGATATCAGGCGGAGAGAAGTCCAGAAGCTCCCGCAGGAACTCTGCCGCGCGCAGTCCGGCTTCGGTATCGATCGTGGGACGATATGCACCGAATGCAAGGTTTCGAGCGTCAAACCCCCCTGCGAATTCAGGAAGGTTCAGAACCGGCTGTCCGAAATCGGCCATCGTCATCAGAACCGTGTGCCCCAGCGCCGTGCCCCGTGCCGCGTTCCAGGCGATCCCGTGGAACCCGCGCCGGGGATTGTGAAGCGTGCGCGCAGCTTTGAGTAAATCGTCGGTTGTTGCGGGCGGCTCAAGCCCTGCCTCGGCGAAAAGGTCGCGGCGGTAGAACAGCAATTCCGGCGTCGTCTGCGCCGGCACACCGTAGGCGCGGCCGCCCCAATGCGCCGCCTGCCATCCGGCCGTATGGAAATCCGCCGGGTCCAGCCGAGCGATGTCCATAACCTTATCCAGCGGCATCAGGACGTTCTTTTCCGCAAATTCCCCGATCCAGGGTAGATCGACCGCAATGATGTCGTAGCGGCTTGTCGGGCGTTCTGCGTTTCGCAACGCCTCTTCGCGCAGACGGTCGATAGAAAAGGCGCGTTGGCTGATCTGTGTTCCGATTACCTGTTCGAACTGACGCTTGAGCGTATCCATTACCATGAAGGTCGGATCGCCATGCACGAGCACCCGGATACCCCCCGGCACCTTCAGCGGCTCCGGTAGGACGCTCAACGGCGGTATGGACTGCGCCGCAATATAGCTGCCGCCGAAGTAGTAATCCTTGGATCTCTGACCACGCGAACGCCCGCCGAATTGCGCCTCGGCCAGTCGGCGCATGCGCCCCGACACCTGCATCCACTGATCCAGAAGCTGGTTGCTGGGATGCATCGAAAAACTCTTGCCGCTTTTGGTACGTGGCCGCTGCTCGATCAGCCCTGTCTCAATCATCTCTTTCAGCTTGCGGTTGGCCGTGGCGTAGGGCACGCGGCTGGCCCCGATCAGCGCCGTCGGGGTTATGGTCTTTCCTGAAAAATGCCCGTCTAAAAGATGCACCACCATCCGCAGGTGCGGATTGGGTGCGACCAGATCGAACAAACCTTCCATTTCATCGCTGAAATCATCCAAGAAGGACAGGATATCCAATGCATCAGTCTTCGCTTGTGGCGAAACCTGGCTTGCAAAGCTATGTCCTTCTATGGCATTCATTTGTTTTTGTGACCTTTTTCGCCTTTGGCTTTTAAGCATGGCCGCTGATTTGTTCGATTTGGATGAAATCTTGTCGCCCACTTTGGTTCCTCCGAAATTGACCAATCTGGCCAGATCAGCGTATCGGGAAAAAGTCCAAAATGAATATAAAAATATTCATTTTGGATAAAATTTGGGCATTCTCGATCACTTGAAAGCGGCAGATTGCGGGGCAGTCGTCCGGCGTGCCGGGAGATAGGGCGGCCGCTGCCAGAGGTGGCCGACAGACACGCAAAAAAGCATGAAATTTCCGGGAGGAGACCGAAATGAAAATTGTTACTATGCTTGCCGCAACCACTGCAACGTTTGCCTTGGCGGGCATGGCATCCGCCGAGTCGATGAAGATCGGCATCACCCAGAACAACGTTGGCGTCGACAGCTATCAGACGACCTATGAAAAGGCGTTCATCGCCGCAGCTGAGGCAAATGCCAATGTTGAAACGGTCGTACTGGACGCTGGTGGCGACGTGGCGCGCCAGATTGCCCAGATGGAAGACCTGATCCAGCAGGAAGTCGACGCCATCATTATTTGGCCAACTAACGGAGAGGCGGTAATCCCCGCTGTCCGCAAGGCGCATCAGGCCGGTATCCCGGTCATCGTCACCAACTCCAACATCGCCGAAGCCGGCTTTGACTTCATCAAGTCATTCTCGGGGCCCGACAACATCACTCAGGGCGCGCGTTCGGCCGAAATTATGTGTGACAAGTTCAAGGACATGGGCATCGAGAACGAAGCTCAGGTCGTGCACATCACCGGCCAGCCGGGATATACCACCGCTATCGAGCGTGCCAAGGGCTTTGAGGACCGTCTGCCCGAAGTTTGCCCGAACGTGACTGTGGTCGACACCCAACCGGGTGACTGGAACCGTGAAAAGTCGCAGCAGGTCATGGAGGCCTTCCTTGTCAAGTATGACGACATTGATGGTGTCTACGCTGGTGACGACAACATGGGCGTGGGTGCCTTGAACGCTGCCAAGGCTGCGGGCCGCGATGGGATCATCTTTGTCGGTGCTACCAACTTTGCCGTTGGTTACGAAGCAATGGGTGCAGGCGAATATTGGGGCTCGATCTACCAGTCGCCGGTTGATGATGCCGAGGCTGCACTGAAGACGGCCATTGATGTGTTGAGTGGTGAGGACGTGCCGTTCCTGAACTACTTCGACACCCCGAAGATCACCCAGGACAACATGGGCGACTTCACCAAGCCGGTGTTTTAAGCGAACGCCGATCCGGGGCGCGGCAGGTTCGCGCCCCTGACTGCTTTTCAAACCACCGGGTTTTTAGGGGGGACACGCCATGGGACGTGTAACCAACCGCGTCTGCATCGTGACAGGTGCAGCTCAGGGTATCGGACGCGCCATTGGAGAAGCGCTGCTCGACGAAGGCGCCAGAGTCTGTTTTGCCGACATCGACGGCGAGAAGGTGGCAGAAGTCGCCGAAGCGAACCGCAGCCGCACCAATGGCGGCCAGAGCCGTGTAACCGCGTCACAGGTGGATGTTACCAATCGCGAGCAGGTTCGCACCATGATCGCGCACACGGTTGAAACCTTTGGCCGCCTCGATGTGAAGTTCAACAATGCAGGCGTGAACAAGCCGATGAACTTCATGGATGTGACCGAGGACAATTGGAATTTCATCATGGGAGTGAACGGGCTGGGCTGCATGATCGGCATGCAGGAGGCTGCCCGACAGATGATCACGCAAGGGCATGGCGGCAAAATCATCAACACCGCCAGCATTGCTAGCCGCCAGGGTTTTGACAATGTCGCCCCGTACTGCGCGTCTAAATGGGCCGTGGTCTCATTGACGCAATCCGGTGCGCGCGATTTGGCGAAACATGATATCACGGTGACAGGCTTTGCACCCGGCGTGGTGGCGACCGAGATGTGGGAGCAGGTCGACAAGGACCTGATGGAAATCGGCGCCGCCGAACGTCCCGGGCAGGCGATGGAGGAATTCTCGGCCGAGATCCTCAAGGGCCGTGTGGCGCGGCCCGAGGACATTACTGGCACGACCACGTACCTTGCTTCGAAGGACAGCGACTACATGACCGGCCAGATTGTCATGATCGACGGCGGCATGACGCTGGTCTGACCGGCAACGAAGAATACTACGATTGTCGGTCGATATCTTGTGCCGACAACCCGAAGGAGGGAAAGATGGCGACACTGACCAAAGACCGGCTTGGCAGCCTGATTGCAAGCCAGGGCATCCTGCTTGCCTTCGTGCTGTTCATGATCGCTTTTACCATTGCCAATCCTAAATTTCTTTCAGTCGACAATGTGCTGAGCGTAATCCGATCTTCTGCTATCCTCGGAGTGATCGCACTGGGTGTGACTTTCGTGGTGATAAGTGGAAACCTCGATCTATCCGTCGGATCGATGATGTCGTTCTCAACCATTGTGGTTCTGGACCTGCATGACAAGATCGGACCACTTGCGGCCATCCCCGCCATGTTTGGAATGACGCTTTGCCTGGGCGCCTTCATCGGTTTTCTTGTCGGATACCTCAGGCTCAACTCACTCATTGTGACACTCGGCATGTTGTCGGCCATCCACGGGTTGACGCTGACCTATTCCGGTGGACAGAACATGGATATTGCCGACAAGGAAGGCACTTGGTTCAGTGTTTTTGGCCAAGGCGAGGCGCTGGGTATTCCGGTGCCAATCTTGATCTTCGTACTGCTTGCGGCCGTGCTGGGCATGGTGCTGGCCAAAACACCCTTCGGGCGCAAAGTCTATGCGGTGGGCGGAAATGGGACGGCAGCCACCTTTTCCGGCATCCCGCGCGCACGCACGGTCTTTTACTGCTACCTGATTTCGGCGTTCTGCGTAGCGACCGCCGGGCTCATTCAAGCAAGCCGGTCACTGGGCAGCCAGAACACGGTTGGACAGGGGCTGGAGCTTGAAGTCCTGGCCGCAGTTATCCTTGGGGGCGCCTCGCTTTTGGGTGGGTCCGGCACGATCTTCAAGACCGTGATCGGGGTACTGATCCTGGGTTTCATCCAGAACGGCCTGCTGCTGGTGGGTTTGCAGTTCTATGTCCAATTCGTCGTAACCTGGATCATCATAATTCTTGCTGTCTGGCTTGATATCGCGGCCAAGCGCGGCAAGCTTTGGTCACCGATCGCGTAAGGGAGGGGAAGCCATGCAACCGGGTGCATTGTCCAAAGCGTTGAAAAGCGGCGCGATCTGGGGTTTTATCGTTCTCGAGCTGATCTTCTTCAGCGTGGCGGGCGAGTTCATGTCGCTCTCCGACAAAGCCTTCATGGATTGGGAGAACATGCTGCTGCTGCTCAAGCAGTCCGCGCCAATTGGGATCATTGCGATGGGCATGACCATCGTCATGGTCAACGGCAATATCGACCTTTCGGTTGGTGCGACTTTTGCCATCGCCGCAATTATCCTGCTTGACAGCATGACATGGCCGATCTTCGCAGGCCTGGGAGACTGGGTGATCCCCGTTGCGTGGCTTCTGGCCTTGTCAGTGGGTACTCTGCTCGGTGCGCTCAACGGCCTGATTGTCTGGAAGACCGGTGTGGACGCCTTTATCGTCACGCTTGGGTCGATGCTGGGCTATCGGGGCATCGTCTTCATGTTCAACGGGGAAAACCCGACCAGCCACCTGAATTGGACGCTGGTGGACTTTGCCGAAGCCCGATTCCTTGGGCTGGCTACGGCCTCGTGGTTCCTGATCGCGGTAACATCAGCGATATGGTTCCTGATGAACAAGACGGTACATGGCCGCAACGCCTATGCCATTGGCGACAACCGTGAGGCTGCGGTAAATGCAGGTATCCGCGTCGGCCCACATATGATGATCAACTTCTCGGTCATCGGTTTTTTGGCGGCACTCTCGGCTGTGGTCTTCTACTCTGAGTCCGGGTCGGTAAACCCCAATGACGGGCAACTTTACGAGCTTTGGATCATCACGGCCGTCGTTCTTGGCGGCACCAAGATCACCGGCGGTGCGGGATCTGTAATCGGCACATTCGGCGGTGTGATCGCGATCCAGCTTCTGCGCAAGGGATTGGGTCATATCGGGGCTGACACATCCACCGTTAATCTGGTGATTGGTCTCATTCTGATCGCAGTGCTGTTCCTGGATCGTCAGCTCAATATCAAGGGCAAAGAGGAGTTGAAGGTATGACCGACAAAGAACCCGTTCTCCACCTCGACAACATCGTCAAAACCTTTCCCGGCGTTCGCGCGCTGGATGGTGTGTCTTTTTCCGTTATGCCCGGTGAGGTTCACGCGTTGATGGGCGAAAATGGCGCCGGAAAATCGACACTGATGAAGGTTCTGGGCGGCATCTATCAGCCTGACGAAGGCGAAATCTATATGGGCGCAGACAAGGTGATCATGAGCGGACCGCTGGAGGCTAAGGACAAGGGGATCGTCTTTATCCACCAAGAGCTTAGCCTGGCCGAGGAGCTGACAGTGGCCGAGAACATCTATCTTGGCGAACTGCCCCGCAAAAGCTTTGGCCGTGTCGATTGGGGCAAGCTGGCCGATCAGACGAACACGATCCTGGAAAAGCTGAATGTGGGTTTCGATGCCAAGACACGTGTGGGCGATCTGTCTATCGCCAACCAGCAGATGGTCGAAATTGCCCGTGCCCTGACCGTCGACGCCAAGGCGGTTATTTTTGACGAACCAACTGCATCGCTGACTGATGCCGAGAAGGTTGTGCTGTTCGATGTCATCGCCGATCTGAAGCGCGAAGGTGTGGGCATCATCTACATCTCTCACCGAATGGAAGAGATATTCAAGATCACAGACCGCATCTCGGTTCTGCGCGATGGCCAGTATCAGGGCACGGTTGCGACGGCGGACAGCACCGAAGAGTCCGTCACGCAGATGATGATCGGGCGCAAGCTCGACCTCAGCAGAAACCTTTCGCACCACGATCTGGGTTCTGTGGCACTTGAGGTGCGCGGGCTAAGTTGCGGCAAGCTATACCAGGATGTAAGTTTCGAAATCCGCCGGGGCGAAGTTGTCGGATTCTATGGCCTTGTGGGCGCTGGTCGGACTGAGATAGCCGAAACCCTATTCGGCCTGCGGGACCCGTCCAACGGACAAATCCTGCTGGACGGCGAAGAAATCCGTATTCACTCCCCAGCTGATGCCATTGCTCGTGGCATCAGCCTGGTGCCGGAGGACCGAAAAGGGCAGGGCCTTGTCCTTGGCATGAATTGCCGAGACAACATGACCCTGCCTCAGGTCGATGACCTCAAAGCCGGGCCTTTTGTTGCCGAAGGCGCCGAGATCGCAATTTTTGACCAGTACCGCGACCGGCTGGACATCCGCACACCGGGCTGGAAGGCGCGGGTGGGCAACCTGTCAGGTGGCAATCAGCAGAAGATCGTGATCGGAAAGTGGCTGTCGATGCATCCCAATGTCTTGATCGTGGATGAACCTACCCGGGGCATTGATGTGGGCTCCAAGTCGGAAATACACAAGCTTCTTCGCGAATTGGCGGCTCAGGGCTATGCAGTGATGGTGATCAGTTCCGAAATGCCAGAGGTGCTGCATGTTTCCGACAGGATCATCGCCATGTATTCAGGCCGGGTGATGCGAACCTTCACGTCTGATGAGGTGTCAGAGGACAACCTAATTCAGGCGATCTCAGGCCTTGGCGGAGATCAGGCCGCCTGAACCCGGCGCGCCCGACCGCTGCAAAATTTGAAAAGGAAGACAGATGAAACTTCTCCGCTATGGCAAGCCCGGTGCCGAAAAACCCGGCCTTCTTGATGCCTCTGGCCGTGTCCGTGACCTGTCGGGCTTCGTGCCCGACATCGCCGGAGAGGCGCTGAGCCCCGACAGCCTGAGCAAGCTTGCCAAGCTTGATCCAGAAAGCCTGCCGCGGGTCGAAGGTATCCCTCAGCAGGACCTGCGGCTGGGGGCCTGCGTCGGCAATATTGGCAAATATGTCTGCATCGGCCTCAACTACGCCGATCATGCGGAAGAGGCTGGGATGCCGATCCCAGAAGAGCCGATCATCTTCAACAAATGGACCTCAGCCGTGGTGGGTCCCAACGACGACATTCAAGTGCCGCGTGGTTCGGTCAAGACCGATTGGGAAATCGAACTGGGCGTGGTGATTGGCGCACCGGGTGCCTACATCGACGAAGCCGACGCCATGAACCACGTAGCCGGATTCTGCGTGATCAACGATGTGTCCGAACGCGACTTCCAACTCAACCGTGCAGGCACGTGGGACAAGGGTAAAGGGTGCGACACCTTTGGACCGACCGGCCCATGGCTGGTCACGCAAGACGAAATCAACGATATAAACAACCTCGACATGTGGCTCGATGTGGACGGTGAACGCATGCAATCAGGCTCGACAGCCACACTCATTTTTAAGGTACCTCATCTGGTGTCATACTGTAGCCAGTTCATGAGCTTGCAGCCTGGCGACGTGATTTCTACCGGTACCCCCCCGGGCGTGGGCATGGGGCAAAAGCCACCACGCTATCTGCACGGTGGAGAAATTGTCACGCTTGGTATCGCCGGACTTGGTGAGCAGAAATCTTTGGTCAGACCTGCGATCATATAGCACCTGACGCGTCCGATCGGCGATACTCCATTTCAAACTGTCGGCACTCAACGACAAATTGGGGCAAATCCGCATTGGTATCGTTGGAGCTTTCGCCGCAGTGCCGCGCACAAGATCATTTGCTGGGAACGTGAGGACGCCGGTCAGTAAGCCCATAGCAGTCGTTCAGTCGGGCTTTGGAGGCCGTGTCGCTAAGGATGACTGTTCAGAACACAGTGTAAGGAAGCCGCGCAAACCCTGTTATCCTTCTTCGACGACCGTAAACTTCAGGGGTTTTCGGCTTTTTTGACAATTGACTGTATGTCTACACCGGAGACATTGGGGACGACTGAACAAATGACCGGGTCGAACCCAATGCGGACCTGACCCAGTACCTACGCAGATGCGGTATAGGATCGACCGAAGCTGTCAGCTGCGACACAGCAGGAAAAGCGCTCCTTTATGACAACCGGAGCGAGTTCTCGGTGAATGATGTCCGCGTTCGAGGGAAAGCTGCCTTTCGTCGATTCTCTTTAGACGAAACAGAAAATGCGTGATAGCTCCGAACTATGGCAACCATATCCGCGCAAAATCGACCGTCCATCCCTTACGGGCTTGCGGTTGTTGGTGTCCTGTTCGCCTCAATCTGTTTTGGGTTGGTTCCTTACTTTAGTCGCAGCCTGACAGAACAGGGCGTGGCACCCTATGCGGTTGCATTCTATCGCTACATTGTCGCGGCCATTCTCCTGCTTCCTGTTCTCTTCTTGCACCGAAAAGAATGGCGAGCGATCATTTGGGGTCTTTCAGCCGGTGCCGTAATGGGTCTTGGTTGGATCGGATATGTAACGGCGCTAGAGGCATTGCCTGCATCGACGGTGGGTGTACTTTACATGACCTATCCGGTGTTCACTCTGGTCATCGCATGGGCTGTGTTTGCCGATGCACCCACGCGGCGCGCATTGTTGGCCGCTGGCCTGATTGTAGTCGCAGCTGTCATTGCTGGATCGCCCGGTTCAATCCCAGCGGAGCATCTACCAACACTTTTGATATCCCTTGCCGCGCCATTCGGGTTTGGTTTTGGAATTTGCGTGCTGGTGCACAGGTTGTCACGGATTGCGCCGTTGGCACGTATCGCGTCAGTGTCTTTGGGGTCTGTTCTGGGGCTTGCGCCGCTCATTCTTGGTACTGACGTCGCAGAGCTTTTCCCAACGGAGAAATCTGATTGGCTTTTGATTGTTGGTATTGGGCTTGTCACCGCGCTTGTGCCCCAGCTTATCTACACGATCTGCTCGCCGGTTATCGGGGCGTCCCAAACTGCGGTGGCAGGAAGCATCGAGTTACCTACGATGTTTGCCGTGGGATTTCTGGCTTTTGGTGAGGCCATCACTGTGCCTCAGGCTTTGGCATGTGCGCTGGTGCTGGGCGCAATCGCGATCACACGAAGCCGAAAGACACGCGCCGTGTCGACCGTGCTTGCAAGATCACCCAATCGGTAGCGCTGGGTTCAAAGCGGAAGGGTTCGCTTCTCAACTTTCCCTAATCGGAGTGACCTTCAATTACGTCGAGATTGTCCCGTCCTGAACCCAAACATCAAACTGCGCCAATACGGCGTCACTGAAGGCCTTGTCGTTGATATGTGCATCCAGTTCGGTTGTTGGAATTCGGTCAGATATCGCTTTTCTTACTTCGTCCAGCATATCGCTTAGGGCTTCCGGGTCGTATGCCTCTTCACCTTCCTTGTCCCAAGCTTCGACCCCCTGAGTAGGCATAAAAAAGTGCACCGGTCCCATCGCAGCCGCAAGCCGATTGGCGAGTTCACGCACCCACGCACGGCGTTCTTCGCCAGTAAAAACAGAACTTTTGATCAGGCGATTATGTTCGTGAAATGGGCGATCAGCATATTGCTCTGGAATGTCCTGCCAACCTGCAAAGTCCAACAAATCCAGCGCGCCGGGTGCCACCATTTGCGGCGTACCCACGCGCCCGGCATTTGTAACGCGGTCCTCGCCGCTGGAGACCACGGAACCTGCCATCAGATTTCCGAATTCCTGCATGCAGAAGTCCATCACGCAAACAAATGCACCTTCACCGGCAAGTTTCTCAAAGGCCATACCGCCCATGCCGGTAGAATGGAAAACGGCCACTTCGAAGCCACGCTCTTCCAGGGCTGGTTTCAGGGTCTTCATGTAGCGCAGGCAGGATGATCCCAGGCTGGTCATTCCGATCAAGGGCTTGCTGCGATCCAGTTCGATTGCAGCTTTGGTAGCCCCGACAACTGCTCCGGCGGCCTGACTTAAAGAGGATCTGCAAATCGAGTTCATTCCATAAAGACCGCCGGCCCATAAGATCATTTGAATGTCAGGGGCCAGACGATGTGGCGGGATCAAAGGCGAAAAGCTCACTGTCGAAACGATGTATTTCGGAACTCCCATCGGCAGCGCCTGTGCGCAATCCAGCGCCAGATCGGTGCCCATTGTTCCACCAATTGCGAGCATTCCGTGAAATCGGCCTTCGGCATAGGCCTGCGCGACGACATTGGCGGCGCCAGCGGACATCACGCGGAAGGCTTTGTTTTCGTCCCCTTGAGCGATGACATCTTCAATAGTCATTCCGGCAGCAGCGGCGACATCATGTTTGCTGATGTCTGTCGCGCTCTCTGGTTCCCCTAGCACCGAGACATCCATAGTCAGAACATTGGCGCCTTGCGCCTTGACCACGTCTTCAATGAAACGCATCTCGGGTTCCTTGGTGTCGTAGGTACCGATCAGCAGAACTGTTTTTTGGGTCATGGGTTCCTCTCCTGCCTGCGCATTGGTCCGGACGATTATTTTTTTAGGGCGGTTCCCGCCCTGATCCTCCAAGTGTCACGCAGTTTTCCTTGATTCAGAGTTTTATCCAGGCTGTCTTCAGATCCAGATACTTGTCAAATGCGTGCAGGGACTTGTCATGCCCATTTCCGGACTGCTTGACGCCCCCAAGCGGCACTGTGATATCCGCCCCGCCATAGGTGTTAACATGCACCACGCCCGCTTTGATTTTTGAAATCATACGATGTGCGCGGGATAGGTTCGACGTCCACACGCCGGCGGCGAGACCAAATTCAGTCGCGTTGGCAAGGGCGACGGCTTCTTCTTCTGTGTCAAAGGCTTGAACTGTAAGAACCGGTCCAAACACCTCTTGGCAGACAACGCGGTCGTCAGGGTTGACGCCGGTGATGACTGTCGGTGCCATATACGTCCCCCCGGTGTCGTGCGGAATCCGCGTTCCACCTGTGGCAATGGTGCGACCAGCGGCGCGAGCCTCTTCAACGAATTGAAGGTTTTGCGCCAGCTGGTTTTCCGAGTTTACGGCACCTGCTTGTGTCATTGGGTCCAGCGGATCGCCGACCTGCATGGCCTCGGCGTTCTCAACCAACATCTCGACGAATTTGCCGTGGATTTCCCGCTGGACCAGCAGCCGTGAACCGGCAACGCAGACTTGGCCGGAATTGCGAAAGATGCCAGCGGCCGACACTTTCGCGGCTTCGGCCAGATCGGGGGCGTCCGCAAAAACGATATTCGGGGATTTGCCGCCGAGTTCCAGATAAACGCGTTTGAGGTTTGATTTTGCCGAGGCCTCAAGCAATCGACGGCCCGTCGCGCCGGAACCTGTGAAAACAAGCACATCAACGTCGTGGGACTCAGCGATTTCTGCCCCAACAACGGCGCCTTCGCCAGTCACTACGTTTAGGACGCCCGATGGAAGACCAGCCTCCAGCGCAAGTTCGGCCAACCGGATGAGGGTCAACGATGCCGTTTCTGCGGGTTTCAAGACAACGGTGCATCCTGCGGCAAGCGCCGGGCCCAGCTTCCAGCTGCCGATCATCAGTGGAAAATTCCACGGTACGATTGCGCCTACTACTCCAACTGGTTGCTTGTGAATTAACCCCAGTGCATCGGGCGCAGTAGGGGCAATCTCGCCATAAATCTTGTCGATCGCCTCTGCAAAATAGCGGATCGTCCCGGCAGCGCTGAGGGGCTCGGCCTTGTAGGCCATGCCAATTTCAGTTCCGTTGTCGCGTACGCCCAAAACAGCCAGTTCTTCGGCCTCTGCTTCGACAAGGTCTGCCCATTTCAACATGATTTTTTTGCGAGCAGCGGGGGCGAGGTCAGACCATCGCCCATCGTCAAAAGCGCGTCGCGCTGAACGGATTGCCAATTGAGCGTCCTCACGGGTTCCCTTGGGCATGGTTGTCAGGGTCGATCCGTCGATTGGCGATATGACGTCCAGTGTCGCGCCATCCGACGCGTCACGGCTTGTACCATCGATCAGGTGACGCGCTGGCGGAACCGCGCGGGACCGGAGTTCCTCTATCCTTATCTTGTCCAAATCGAGCCTCAGTTGGTTTAAATAATGAACCAATGGTGTCAAAAAAAGTGTCAAACTTTAAACCTGCATTTGTCAATAATGATTTTTTAGTTGACAGGTGAAGAAACAAATTCAGAATAAATGATACTAAAGGTTCAAATAATAAACCGATCAGCGACTCGTCGCAGGGAGATATCATGTCCAACAAAGCCAAGGCCGCATTGGCCGCAATTGCAATTGGTCTGGCCGGTTCGGCCTTGGCCGAATATCCCGAAAAGCCCGTAAGTTTTATCGTTCCGTGGCCTCCGGGCGATTTGGAAGACGTACTGACCCGGATGATCGCCGAAGATTTTCAGGCCGAATACGGCGTTCCGGCAGCAGTGGTGAACAAACCTGGCGGCGGCGGTGGCCCGTTTCCAGGGGCCGTGGAGGTGGCGACAGCCCCGGCAGACGGGTACACGATTGGCTCATTTGTTCCGGCGGTTTCATTGATCGGGCACGAGATCGACATCCCAGAACTTACACCTGAGAAATTCGATCCGATTGGTATTTTCCTGACCTATCCGTTCGTAATCGCGACCTCGGGCAATGCACCTTATTCGTCGATGCAGGAACTGGCCGATTACGCCAAGGAAAACGAGGTGTTCCTCGGGCATTTCGGTGACGTTCTGACACCAACCCAAGTCACCAAAGCTTTGTCGTCGACAATGGGTTTTGAATGGGCAGGGGATGCAGCATTTGACGCCTTGGACTGTAACACGCTGGCCTCTGGCGATGCAGACGTGATTAACACCACGCTACAGCTTATCCTGCCTTGCCTTGACGATGTGAAGGTTCTGGTCTCGATCACCGGTGAGAGGATAAGCAAGGTTCCTGACACGCCTGCAATTGGCGAGGTTGAGCCGAGCCTTGATATCTCGCTGTGGAACGGTCTGTTCGTGACCAAGGATACCCCGGCGGATGTGCGCGAAAAGATCGCCGCCGTTGCCGAGACAACTGTGAATAGTGAGCGTGCTCAACAGCTTGCAGAGGAAACAGGTGCGCTGGTCTATTGGCTGAATGCCGACGAAAGCGCCGCCGTGATTGCCGAAGACAAGGCAACTCTGGGCACAATCTCAGAAGCGCTGGGTCAATAACCGCGATCTTTTGAGGGGGCGCCGGCGCGCCCTCTCACCGCTGCTAAGGACCACTTCGAATGGATAACTCCGAGCTTTTACAGGTCAAAACAAAGTCGTCCGGCCAGGTTGTTTTTGTTGTTGCAGGTTTGATCGTCACATTGGTTCTGCTGTCCCAAATTGGCAACCAGACCGAATGGACCGACAAGGCGCGCAACATAGGCAGCCAGCCCCGTTTATGGCCTGCGATCGCGCTGATCACCATGCTTGCGGGTTTCGCGATCCATTACCGGTTGATGCGACGCAGAAAGCCAAATGCGTTGGATTGGGTCGAAGCCCGGCGTTGGGCGGAACCGTTGGAATATCTGCTATGGTTTCTAGTTTATGTGGCGGCCGTCCCCAGACTGGGTTTCATGCCCATGAGCATAATTTTCGCCTGTGCGCTGACCTACCGCCTGGGATACCGGACGCGATTGGCAGTTGGCATTGCCGCACTGTTCGCGATTGCTATGGTCGTGTTGTTCAAAGGAATGCTGGGTGTGAGTATTCCGGGCGCGCAAGTCTATGAGTTTTTGCCAGATTCCATCCGAACGTATTTCCTGGTGTATCTCTGATGGATCTGATTTTTTCAGCCATTGACGTTCTGGCACGCTGGGACGTGATGCTTGCCCTTCTGGTGGGGGCGGTGGGCGGGGTCGCCATCGGCGCCATTCCGGGGGTGGGGCCTGCTGTTGCCATTGCGATCCTTTTACCCGCGACGTTCTCAATGGATCCGATTGTAGGGCTGACCTTGCTGTTGGGCATATACGGCTCGTCAATGTATGGCGGGTCAATTCCTGCGATCCTGATCAACACGCCCGGTACAGCGGTGAACGCGCTGACCACCTATGACGGATTTCCAATGACGCTGCGGGGCGAAGGCCGCCGGGCTTTGTCTCTGGCCTATTCAGCAAGCTTCCTAGGTGGGCTGTTTTCGGTCATATGCCTGATCTTCCTGTCGCCCGTTCTGGCAAAGATCGCACCAATGTTCGGATCGCGTGAGATTTTCCTTGCGGCTCTGCTTGGCCTTGTCCTCGTCGTTGTCGCGCATAAAGGTCAGATGGCTATCGCGGCTGCGCTTGCGGGGTTCGGTATTCTGATCGGCACAGTTGGGTTGGAACCTGCTGCCTATACCCGCCGCTTCACCTTTGGTCAGAGTTGGTTGGCAGGTGGTCTTGATCTCATCGTGGTGGTGCTGGGCCTTTTTGCGCTGTCACAGGCGTTTTTGCTGCTGACGATGGATGATGAGAAAATCAGGCTGCCTCGGTCACGCGGTTCTTTGTTCCAAGGTTTTCGTGAGCTTGCGCGTCACCCGCGCGTTGCAGCGATCTCGGCCAGTTTCGGCGTTGTCATGGGTATGATCCCGGGGGTCGGGGAATTTACGGCGCAGTTCATGTCCTACACATCGGCGCGCAAGCTGTCCAAAAATCCCAAAGCGTTCGGGCATGGCTCGTCAGAGGGGTTGATCGCATCAGAAGCTGCCAATAACGCCGTGCCGGCAGCGGCCATGATCCCGCTGCTTGCGCTGGGCATTCCGGGTGAGGCACTGACCGCGATGATGCTGTCGGTGTTTTATGTCCACAACGTGGTTCCTGGCCCCGGTCTTTTCCAGAATGACATGGACTTCGTTGTCGCGCTCTACATTGCGCTGTTGGTTCTGAATGTCATCGTTGTCGGGTTCCTTTTGGTTTCAACGGGCTGGCTGGTCCACCTGACGCGCATTCCCAATCGCTTTTTAGGTATGTGCATCCTTTTGCTGAGTTTCGTCGGAGTCTATTCGATCCGCAATTCGACCATGGACTGCATTATCGCGGCGGTGTTCGGCTTGCTGGGGTTTGTCCTCAAACGCCTGAACATGCCCATCGTCCCGATCATCCTTGGCATGGTCCTGGGGGGGATCATGGAAGTTAAGCTGCGCGCGTCCCTGGCGCGGGTCAAAACCCCGTTGGACTTTATCGATCGCCCGATCGCTTTTCTGCTGTTCTGCGTCATCCTGATCATCCTCGGCTCGACCATCTGGCGGGTCTGGCGGGAATGGCGCCCGGTTGATCGCCGCTCGATGCAGAGAAAGGCATCAAACACCTTTGCCAAACGGATTTCAGGTCGCTCGCACCGGCATTTCGAAAATCGCAAGAAACAACAAAGACGGAGGCGTTTCTATGACCATGTGGGTTCCTGAAGGCGACGGGTATTCTGATCTGGGCTCGCATGACAGTTTCGCCAAAGGTGCGCCTTACAATTCGTTTGCCCGGCTGGACGTACGGGTGCTGTTCGAGGAATTGGCCAAGCGGATCAAAACCATCGAACCCGACGGGCCAGAGGCGTTCGTCCGGTCCAATTTTGTAAACGGCATCAAGCGGATGCCTGTTCGCATCACTTTGCAATAGGTTTTCAATGTCTAACCGTTTACGCGCCCTTTTCATCGATCACCTGTCGATCCCGCGTGGGAAATACATGCCCGCCAGCAAGATCGGTGATGCCTCGACGCGTTTTGCACGCGCAACATTCGGGGTGCATTACGATCGCGATCTGCTATTGGACGCGCCACACGCAAAAGTACGCGAAGGTGCCCCGGACATGGAGTTGCGCTGGCGCGCTGATGACGTGCGCATGGGGTGGGAACCAAACACCTCAATCGTTTTGGGTGACCTGTACGACGCTGATGGATCGCCTTTGTCCTTGTGTCCGCGAGGTGCCTTGAAACGTGCCGTTGCCGACTGGGAAAAGCACGGCTTAAAGCCAATGCTTGGGATCGAACTGGAAGCCTATGCTTTGCAGGGCGGCGAGGACGGTCGGTTGCGGCCCTATGATGCGCCCGGGGGTGGCGTGTACGGCACCGGGCCGTTCGCCGATCCGATGCGGATCAACGATGTCATCTGGAACAAGGCGCTGGAAATGGGATTCCGGCTTGACCTGATCACGGCCGAATATGACAGCCCCCAGTTTGAGTACACTCTGACCTTTGATCATGCACTATTCGCAGTGGATGACATTGTCCTCTTTCGCCAAATGGCCCGCGAGGTCGCATTGGATCACGGGATCATCCTGACGTTTCTTCCCAAGCCGCTGTCCGAGCTTGGCGGGTCTGGAATGCATATCAACTTTTCGTTTCAGGACGCCGAAGGCAACAATGCGTTGGCCGCGGGTGAGGTTGGCGGCCCGGATCACCTGAACGATTTGTCGCGTGGTTGCCTTGCCGGTTTGGTGCACCATCACGAAGGCCTGGCTGGCCTGATTGCCCCAACAGCCGGGTCATACCGTCGCCTTCAACCTGCGTCGCTGTCAGGCTATTGGAAAAACTGGGGTGGCGATCATCGCGGCGTCACCACGCGCGTGTCTGGCGAAGGGGGTGCAAAAGCTCGGTTGGAACACCGCATGGCTGACGCCAGTGCCAACCCTTACACAGCCTGTGCTGCGGTCCTTCAGGCCGCCCGGCTTGGGTATGAGTCTGGCATGAACCTGCCGCCCATTGAAACCGGAGACGGGTTCGACAAAGTTGACGCGCGCACCGGAACGGCCCCCAACTTGCGCAAAGCAATTCAAGACCTGCAGGCCGACACCGCGTTGGTGGATGCCGTTGGTCGGGAACTGGTTGAAAATCATGCCTTCATGAAAGAGCGCGAATTCCGTAAGACGCGCGAACTGGAGCCTGATGCTCTGCTCGACTTTTATGTGTGGTTTATCTGAGATGCGACTTGCGACCCTTGTCACCAACACCGACTTCAGTGCTTTTGCCAAAGCGCGACCGTTGGATGACGAAAAATTCGCGACATTGATCGCCGAGGTTCGCCCCGATTGGGTGGTCACGGCCTTTTGGGTCTGTAGGGGAGAGTTCCCCGAAGATATTTCGGCATTTGATGGCGTGATGATAACCGGAAGCCCTGCATCCGTGACCGAAAATGCACCGTGGATGCAGCAGCTTGAGGTGCTGATCAAAGATATCATCGAACGCAAAATCCCTGTTTTTGGCGCGTGTTTCGGGCATCAGATCATCGCGAAGACCCTTGGTGCGCCCATTGTGCGGACTCCGAATGGGTGGGCGCATGGTCTGATCGAAACCAACTGCGTGGCATCCCGGCCGTGGTCGGACCATGAGAATCGATGGAATCGCTACGGTTCGCATATTGAGCAGGTGGGCGCTTTACCCGATGGTGCGTGCCAATCACTAGAAACAGGCCCGGCGGATCGGGCAGAATTTGCGACTGAAATTGCAGCGTTCTTCGAGTATGGAGGGCGATAGATGGGAACGATCACTAAGGCATTGGACTTGCTGACGTTATTCGCCCGTGACCGGGCTGAAATCGGGTTGGGGGAATTCGTGCGCCTGACAGGTCGAGATAAGGCGACGATACATAGGCATCTGACTGAGCTGACCGAAAACGGCTATCTTGAACAACATCCTGATACACGCGCTTATCGCCTTGGGCCTGCACTCCTGCGCCTTTCGGCCCTGCGCGAGACGTTGTTTCCGGTGCGCAAGCTGTTACAGCCCATCGTTTTTGAATTGTCGGAAACCGTGGGCGAGCTGGCCCATGCCAGTCTTTTGCAAGGCGATGCGTTGTCGCCGGTCGCTCATTCCGATCCGGCTTTGCATGGGATTCAGGTGAATTTCGAAATTGCCGAAATGTTGCCGCTACACGCGACGTCATCCGGTATAGCAGCTTTGGCCTTCTGCCCGGAAGAATGGCAAGCCCGCATCCTGAGCAGACCGTTGTCGCGCTTTACGGATCGGACAATTTCGGACCCTGCTGATTTGAAGGCCGAAATTGACATGGTGCGCCGGTACGGCGTCGCTTCGGTCGCCGGTGCCTTCGACGAGGGCGTCAGCTCGGTCGGTGCGCCGTTATTTGGTGAAGGGGGCCGCGTTCTCGGTTCATTAGCCGTCGCCGTTCCCAGCGTACGCGCCAAGCCGGAGAAACTGCGCGATATTGCGCTGAAGCTATCAAAAGAGGCGGAACGCGCCTCAACCGCTTTGGGCGGCACGGTCCCCCGGAATTTTGAGGACCTGCCGCCGCATTGGGGTGATGAAACCACGACACGACAGGTGATCACATGAAGGACAGCAATTTCCTTAAAGAAAATAATGCACGCCACCTGTGGCATCCGATGGCTCACCCGGCTGATAGCCTCGCACACCCGCCCGAGATCATTGTTGGCGGCGAAGGCGTTAGCATCACTGATGTAGATGGGCGCACAGTTGTGGACGGGGTGGGCGGCCTTTGGAACGTGAATCTCGGCTATTCCTGCCAACCGGTGAAGAATGCCATTTCAGAACAATTGGACAGACTGCCTTACTACTCAATTTTCAGGGGAACGACGAACGATCTGGTGATTGAACTCAGCTATATGCTGCGTGAGTTTTTCGCGCCCGATGGTCTGTCGCGTGCGTTCTTTACGTCAGGGGGATCGGACGGGGTAGAGATCGCCCTGCGCCTTGCGCGGCAATATCACAAAGTGCGTGGCGAAGCCGGACGCGTCAAGTTCCTGAGCCTCAAGAAGGGCTATCACGGAACGCATACATTGGGCGCATCGGTTAACGGAAATCCGAATTTCCGAACACAGTACGAGCCACTGATGCCGGGCTGCCATCACATTCCTTCGCCCTACACCTATCGCAATCCGTTTGGCGAAACGGATCCGGAGAAACTGGCGCAGTTGTGCCTTGCAGCCCTTGAGGATGAGATCAGGTTCCAAGACCCTTCGACCATTGCGGCGATGATCATGGAACCTGTTCTTGGGGCAGGTGGGGTCATCCCCCCGCACGAAAGCTTTATGCCGGGTGTGCGTGAGATATGTTCAAAGCACGGAATTCTGCTGATCGCGGACGAAGTCATAACAGCCTACGGCCGAACGGGCGCATGGAGCGGATCGCGCCGCTTTGGCGTTCAGCCAGATATGGCGGTCACGGCTAAGGCCATCACAAACGGATACTTCCCTTTCGGTGCTGTAATGATCAGCGACGCCATCTCCGAGGTCTTTGAAAATGATACCTCTGGCAAAGCCACGATCGGATCAGGCTATACCTATTCCGGACATCCGGTTGGCGCGGCTGCTGCAATCGCGTGCCTGAAGGAAACCGAACGTTTGAACGTCAAGGACAATGCCGCAAAGCGGGGTGAGCAACTGCATGCTGGCCTCAAACAGCTTGGTGAGACATACGATCTGATTGGCGATGTGCGCGGTGGTTATGGTTTGATGTGTGCTTTGGAGCTTGTTTCAGACCGGGACACCAAAGCGCCTATCGACAAGGCCTCGATCAGCACGGTTCAGAAAACAGCCTACGACGCCGGAGCCATGGTGCGCGTGTCCGGTAACAACATCATTCTCTCGCCGCCACTTATCCTGAGCGAAGATGACGTGAACACAATACTCACTGCTCTGGACAAGGGTTTGGGAGCGGTCTGAGCGCTCAGGCGTCCTGTTCGTCTTTGTTGAGGCGCAGGGTGAGTTTCTGCAGCAGAGTCACAAGTGTATCGTGATCTTTTTCCCCAAGGATGTCGCGATAGTAGGCCGCGATGTCCGATGCTTCGGTCATATGATCGTTGATGATCGCTTGCCCCGCGCCGGTGATGGCGATGTGCTGGCGACGACGATCATTGGGGTCAGCCTCGCGCGAAACGAGTCCGGCGTTTTCCATGGAGTGAATAATCCGGCTCAGGCTGGGGGACATCAACGCAGCGCGATTGGCCAGCATTCCGGTATCCATTTTTCCGCTTTCACTCAAAACGCGCAAGACGCGCCATTGCTGCTCGGTAATGCCAGCTTTTTGCAGCATTTTGCGGATAGGTGCCATGACCGCCTCGCGTGCGCGGGTGAGCGACACGGGCAAAGACTGCGAGGTCGGAGGTAGTAAAGAGTTCAATTGAGTTGTTGACGTATCTTGCAATAATCTGATCCTATTTATTTCACGTGTTAATTAAATTGATTGACTCACGGTTGCAATATCCAGTACACATGGATTTACTTAACATGATAAATAAAATAGTGAACTCATGCCGCATATCCACATTGAGTATTCCGGAAACCTTGAACGGGTCGTTGATATGGCCGGTTTGTGCGACGCGCTCCGGCAATCAGCAGCCGGGATATCTGCGCTGCCAATGCCCGGTGTGCGCGTCCGCGCGATCCGTGTCGATCACTATTCCATCGCGGATGGCGACCAAAAACATGGGTTTGTCGATATATCGGTCCGATTGCGCGAAGGGCGACAGGACGACGTCAAGCAAGACGTCATCAATAAACTTTTCAAAACCGCGCAGGCGTTTCTTGCACCTGCAATGAAAACGCACTCAATCGCGCTTTCGTCCGAACTGCGCGAGATTGATGCACAGCTCTCGCCGAAATGCGGCACAATCCGAGACCATCTGCAGGACCCGAAATGAGTACCTTGGAGCAGAATCTTGAAAAGCTGCACGCGTTGTTGGGACGTTTTCAGGCAGAAGGGATAAAGAACCGCATTGCGGGCGAGGATCGGGACGGCTCGGCCGGGACGTTTCAAAACACGTCTCCCGTAGACAAAAGCGTGATTTGCAGTGTTGCCCAAGGCAACCGCGATGACATCGACGCCGCAGCGAATGCCGCAGCCGACGCCTTCCTCAAGTGGCGCGACATACCCGCAACCGAACGGCGCAAGATTCTGATCCGTGTGGCCGAGGCTATCGAAGAACGTGCCGAAGAAATCGCCTTGTGTGAATGCTGGGATACGGGCCAGACCCTGAAATTCATGTCCAAGGCAGCGCTGCGTGGAGCCGAAAACTTTCGCTATTTTGCTGATCAGGTTGTTCAGGCACGGGATGGCCAGCATCTGAAATCACCGACCCTGATGAATATCACTACACGCGTTCCCATTGGGCCTGTTGGTGTCATTACTCCGTGGAACACGCCATTTATGCTGTCCACTTGGAAAATAGCCCCTGCGCTGGCGGCCGGATGTACGGTGGTTCATAAGCCGGCAGAGGCAAGTCCGCTTACGGCGCGATTGCTGGTGGAAATCGCTGAAGAAGCCGGTCTGCCAAAAGGTGTGTTGAACACAGTGAACGGTTTTGGCGATGAGGCAGGCAAAGCGCTGTGTGAACATCCAAAAATCCGCGCCATTGCCTTTGTCGGTGAAAGCCGCACGGGCAGTTTGATCACAAAGCAGGGGGCAGATACGCTGAAGCGCAACCACCTTGAGCTGGGCGGAAAGAACCCGGTCATCGTGTTTGACGACGCCGATCTGGACCGTGCATTGGATGCGGTGATCTTCATGATTTACTCGATCAACGGTGAGCGCTGCACCTCTTCCTCGCGCCTGTTGATTCAAGACACGATCAAGGAAGAGTTCGAGGCAAAACTCGTCGAACGTGTAAACAAGATCAAGGTTGGTCATCCGTTGGACCCGACCACCGAGATCGGCCCGCTGGTTACCGAAGAGCATTACAACAAGGTCACCAGCTATTTTGACATTGCAAAAGAAGACGGTGCAACCGTAGCAGCAGGTGGGACAAAGGTTGGAGACGAAGGTTACTTTGTGCGACCAACGTTATTTACCAATGCAAACAACCAGATGCGTATCGCGCGCGAAGAGATTTTTGGCCCGGTTCTGACCGCAATCCCGTTCTCGACAGAAGAGGAGGCGCTGCAGATCGCCAATGACACGCCTTATGGTCTGACCGGGTATGTCTGGACGAACGATCTGACACGCGCACTACGTTTTACCGATCGGCTGGAGGCGGGGATGATCTGGGTGAACTCGGAAAACGTGCGCCATCTTCCTACGCCGTTTGGCGGTGTCAAAGCCTCTGGCATCGGTCGTGACGGTGGGGATTGGAGTTTTGAATTTTATATGGAGCAAAAGCACATCGGTTTTGCGACCGGGCAGCACAAGATTACGCAACTTGGGATGTAATGTGACTGAAATCGGTGCCTATCTTGGGCTGATATCTTATATTTGGGTTTAGGCGCGTGATCGGAATTTGGGTTCGAAATTCCCAATTTCGATAGGGATCAGAAAACGTCTCCCTCGAGCGAAAAGCTTGAGAGAAACGAACTGACAAAGGAGGAACTGTCATGGGAAAGATCGTACAGGCTGCGAAGATTACGCATGTGCCGAGCATCTGGATGTCCCACACGATGCCAAAGTACAAAGGCATCCGGCAACCTGCCATCGATGGATATGCGCGCCTGCGTCAGGATGCGATTGATCGCGGGGTCGATACGTTTGTCGTGTTTGACACGCATTGGATTACCAATCAGGGTTTCCATTTGAACACTAAAGAGCACCACAAAGGCCGTTTCATCAGCCACGAACTGCCGCATATGCTGGCGGATATGGAATTCGATTACAGGGGCGATCACGAACTAGGCGAAACTATTCTTGAAGTGCTGCGAGAGCGTGGCGAACGGGCCCTGGGCCATTCGCACCCCGACATGGGCATGGAGTACGGCACGCTATTACCGATGCACTTCATCAATGAGGGTGTTAATGCACGGGTGTTGCCGGTTGCGGTCAACCAGTTCTCATCGATTCAGGAAAATCGGGTCTGGGGCGAGGCTATTGCGGAAGGAATTCGCCGCTCGGATCGCAATGTGTCCATTTTGGCCTCGGGTTCGCTCAGCCATGACTTCACGCCGAACGAACGCTCGGTTGACGGTTTGAACTCTGTCAATGGTGAGTTTAACCGCCAGATGGATCTAAGAGTGATTGAGCTTTGGGAGCAGGGCCGATTTGAAGAATTCCTTGAGCTTCTTCCTGACTACGCCAAGAAATGCACCGGAGAATGCGCGATGAACGATACGGCGCTTTTGTTCGGTGCGCTTGGATGGGGTAGTTACAAAGGTCAGATTGACATTTACACACCTTATTTTGGCAGCTCCGGAACAGGTCAGGCAAACATTAGCTTTTCAGTTTAAGGTATTAAAAAAATTAAAAATTACCAATCCGTGATGGCCAATCTTGGTCGGCTGTTGCGGCATAAGAAAGCGAACGGATGAACTGGGACGAATTTGCACATTGGGGGCAGCAGATATCGAAATGGGCTGCCGCCTACCATCAAACCCTGTCAGATCGCCCGGTCAGGGCGCAAACTGCGCCAGGTGCCATTTCCGCCCAGCTTGAACCGGCCCCGCCAGAAACTGGTCAGCCGATGGAAGCCATCATGGCCGACTTTGAGCGGATCGTGATGCCGGGGATAACCCACTGGCAGCACCCGCGCTTTTTCGCGTATTTTCCGGCTAATGCCGCGCCGCCATCCATGCTGGCTGAGATGCTGGTGACCACGATCGCTGCGCAGTGCATGTTGTGGCAGACCTCGCCCGCTGGCACCGAAGTCGAAAGTGTGATGGTAGATTGGCTGCGACAAGCGCTTGGTCTGCCCGAAGGGATGACGGGCGTCATTCAGGATAGCGCGTCTTCGGCCACACTTTCGGCGGTCCTGACCATGCGCGAACGCGCCACCGGCTTTACCGGTAACCGAGAGGGCTTGAATGCCAAGGGCGCGTTGCGAGTTTATTGTTCTGATCAAGTACATTCGTCGATCGACCGGGCCTGCTGGGTCGCCGGGATTGGTCAAGACAATCTGGTCAAGCTACCCACGCAAGGGCCGACCTTTGCAATTGATCCCGATGCGCTCGAGGCCGCGATCCCGCGCGACATCGCCGCCGGGCATGTGCCTGCAGGGATCATCGCTATTACCGGTGGCACGGGTGTAGGTGCCTGTGATGATCTAGTGGCCGTGGCGGATATCGCCCAAAGTCATGATCTTTACACGCATCTTGATGCTGCATGGGCTGGGTCGGCCATGATCTGCCCCGAGTTTCGGGATCCACTATGGGCCGGGGCAGAGCGTTATGACAGCATCGTGTTCAATCCGCATAAATGGCTGGGGGCCCAATTTGACTGTGCGATCCAGTTTCTGAAAGACGCGACACCGCAGCTCAACACGCTGAAAATCGAACCGGAGTACCTCAAGACCTCAGGGGCAGAGGTTACGAATTATTCAGAATGGACGATCCCGCTGGGTCGTCGGTTCCGGGCGTTGAAAATCTGGTTCTTGCTGCGCTCATATGGGCTTGACGGGTTGCGGGCGCGTATCCGCAATCACGTTGCCTGGGCCAATGAGCTTGCCGAAAAAATCGGCGCGATTGAGGGGTTTGAGATCACGACTGGTCCGATCCTCAGCCTGTTTTCCTTTCGCTGTCCGGGTGACGATGACATGCAGCAGCGACTGGTGGACGCGCTGAACGATGATGGCAGGATTTACCTTACGCAAGGTATGTTCGACGGTCGAAAGATTATCCGCCTTCAGGTTGGGCAATTCGATACCACGCGGGAAGACGTGCTAATGGCCGCTGACGTGATCCGCGATGTTTGGGGGTCTCTTTCATGAAGTATGCAACTTTCTCGGCGGATGGAGACACATTTTTTGGCGTGATCACCGATAGTGGTGCAATTGCGCTGAACGAAGCCTTTCCCGACTACGCCAGCCTTTACGAGGTGATCGCCGCCGGTGCGTTTGATCAGTTGAGCGGTGCAGTTGAAGGCAAACCGGTCACGCATACGGATTTTAAGTATGAAATGGTCATGCCGGATGCCCGACGTATCCTCTGTGTTGGCGTGAATTTCCCGGACCGGAATGCTGAATACAAGGACGGCAGCGAACAGCCAAAATATATGTCACTGTTCCCACGCTTTGCCAGCGGGTTCACGGGGCATGACCGCCCGTTGATCCGCCCGCCGGAAAACCACACGCTGGATTATGAAGGCGAGGTGGCCGTTGTGATTGGAAAGGGCGGTCGCAGGATTTCACAGCAAGACGCCTATGACCACATTGCAGCCCTGACACTTTGTAACGAAGGTACGATCCGCGATTGGGTGCGGCACGCCAAGTTCAACGTCACCCAGGGCAAGAACTGGGACAATTCGGGGGCCATGGGTCCGTGGTTGGTGCCTTTCACCGATCCCTCGCAACTGGATGATGCGCGCATCCAGACCCATGTGAATGGTAAATTGCGTCAGGACGATACTCTGAACCGTATGATGTTCCCGATCCGCCGCGAAATCGAGTATATCTCGACCTTCATGACGTTGCAGCCGGGGGATATCATTGTCACCGGTACGCCAACCGGGGCAGGCGCGCGGTTCGATCCGCCGAAGTATCTGGTTCCGGGCGATGTCGTAGAGGTTTCGGTCGAAGGCATCGGCACCTTGCGCAACACGGTCGAGGATGAACAGCCATGACGCCGGATGACCACGCCCGCGCTGCGGCCGATTTGCTGCAGGCGGAACGCACAGGCAAGCAGATCGGGCTGTTGACCCTGCGCTATCCCGATATGGGGATGGATGATGCATACGCGGTACAAAATGCCATCTATCGCCAGAAGTTAGCGGAGGGGCGAAAAGTAATCGGGTGGAAGATCGGCCTGACCTCAAAAGCCATGCAGCATGCGCTGAACATCGACATTCCCGACAGCGGAATCCTGTTTGATGACATGGCATTCGACAATGGTGGCAGGGTTCCAGCCGGTCGGTTTATCCAGCCTCGGATCGAAGCCGAGATCGCCTTTGTTATGAAGTCTTCTGTCGGCGGTGAAAACGTGACTCGTGAGGATGTTATCGCTGCCACGGACTACGTGGCGCCTTCTATCGAAATCCTCGACACCCGTATTCAACGCGTAGACCCAAAGACAGGCAAGGCGCGCACCGTCTATGATACAATCAGCGACAACGCCGCCAATGCAGGCATTGTGCTGGGCGCAGAACGCCATGCGATAGATGCTTTCGACTTGCGTTGGGTCGGTGCGTTGACCTTCCGCAATGGCGAGATTGAGGAAACCGGCCTGGGTGCCGGGGTACTGAACGACCCAATCAAAAGCGTGGTTTGGTTGGCGCGCCGTATGACGCAATATGGTCAGAGCATTGAGCCGGGCCAAATCGTCCTTTCCGGAAGTTTTATCCGCCCTATCGAGTGTCCTTCGGGTGCGAAAATCCACGCAGATTTCGGGGCTTTTGGTTCGGCTGATATCACTTTTGCCTGAAAGTAACGCCGCAGGTGCCGGCGCCCAGACAGTTAAGATCGCCCGCCTAAAGGTCGTTATCGCAACCGTCGCTCTTACAACAACAGTCAGCTAGGGGTTATGATCCTGACCCTAATTTTCTAAGTATTCGCTCCAACTCAGCAGCCTCAGATTTGCTGAGCTTGTCCTGAATGGAATTGACCAGCGTTTCAGCGTAAACCGGCCACATCGCCTTTCTGATCGCTAGCCCCTTGGGTGTAAGCTTGATCGTCTGACCTCTGCCATCATTTTCAACCTCTTCCCGAGTGATAAGACCTGCTTCAGCAATACGACCCAACATGCGGGATAATCCGTACTGTGGAAGCAATAGCCTTTCCTTCAATTCGTAGGGGCGGATACCGTCCGGCCCAGCCTTTTCAATTTCAAGCAATACGTCATACCAGCCAAGCCTTGGTAGGTTGTTGTTCTTCAACTCAGACTCGATGCCGTCAAGCAATGCTTGGCCCGTATTCAGCAAAGAAGTCCAAATTCTCGTTGTTTGCGGGTCTGGAGTGATCATGCCCAAGTTCTCGCAGAAAGATGCAATTGCATCAACCTTGACGTTTGCGCATTGAAGCCAATATAGATGCATGTGCATCTACCTTGGAGATACCAGATGACCCTTCACCTGATGAGCCACGTTCTCTGCCCCTATGTTCAACGTGCGGCCATTTCGATGTTCGAAAAAGAAGTGCCTTTTGATCGAACCGATATCGACCTAGGGAACAAGCCAGATTGGTTCCTTGAAATATCACCGCTGGGAAAAACGCCGGTTTTAACCTGCGACGGCCATGCCATTTTCGAATCTGCTGCTATTTTGGAGTTTCTGGAGGAAACGCAAGAACGGCCACTTCATCCAAATGACCCCGTTTTGCGTGCTCAGCATCGAGGATGGATTGAGTTTGGCTCGACAATCCTGAACGATATTGCTGGGTACTATAATGCGAAAAGCGAGGACATGCTTGACCAGAAGATCGCCACTCTGGCCGCAAAATTTTCGCAGCTAGAGCTGCAATTAGATGACGGGCCGTATTTTTCAGGCAGCAAATTTACCTTGGTGGACGCCGTTTTTGCGCCGATATTCCGGTATTTCGACACGTTCGATGAAATTGCAGATTTCGGTATACTGGTCAAAAAGAAGAAAGTTCTTGCGTGGCGAAAGGCATTGGCTGCGCGACCCTCGGTCGTCAACGCGGTCTCGGCCGATTATCCCCGACTTCTCTGGGAGTTTCTGCTAAAACGCGACTCTTACCTGTCTAATTTGATGAAGCAGCCAATTGGCGGGGATCAATATCGTCTGCCGCACGAAACAGCCACGAAAGTTTAATTCGGGCCGCTGCGTCTGCAGAGCGATCTTTCAAGGCATTGATGATGGCGGTTCCAACCCCAAGGCAACGACGTACTATCGGGCAGGAAGACGCGTGCTGACCGAACGAGGGCACCGTCTTCAAGCTGCGTTGTAAATCTCGGTTGCTGAGGTCTTGGATCGGTTGTCGGCCCCGGTGCTGCAGGGTGACTAAATGTCGAAGATGTCCATCAGGCTTTCAAACATGCTTTCACGTTTTCGCCGTTGGGGGCGACGCTGTCCGGTCTGAGGTTGCTGTTGATAAGACTGTTCATCGTCAAAAGACCGCTCGACGGAAACACTCTGCGCACCAGCGTCCTGAAGGGCTTCTTCACGGATCATCAAGATGATCTTTTCAAGTTCGCCTTTGTCCAGCCACATACCGCCTGACGTTTGGCAGATATCGATCTTCACACCATAACGCTCAACCTCTTTCATCGGGGAGCCGTCAATTGGAGAACTGAGTAAGGGCATATTGTTTTACCTTTGCTGAAAGGATGTACGACACTCACATTTAACGATTTTCCGTCCTCGTGATATGATGATTGGGGTGTGTTGATACAAGGGTATGAAGCCCCGGAGTTCTGCGACACAACTGCCAGGGCCGAGAGTAAAAGATCGAACTGCGCAGCCAGTAATACTTTTGATCCATTATGTCGTCGCCAAAAAGCACACGCATGATTTCGCCCGACTTCGGCCCCTGCAACTGCAGCGGCGAAACATCGGGTTCGACGATGGTAACATC
>NZ_JAIUZS010000003.1:0-911584 GCF_020171505.1 Ruegeria profundi
GATCCAGAAATGATTTTCCGCAAGGCGCAGCAGGATCGGATCGTTCAGGATGCCGCCTTCGGCATTGGTGATCAGGATGTATTTGCACTGGCCAATCGCCATCTTCGACAGGTCGCGCGGGGTCAGCATCTGCACGAATTTTGCCGCATCCGGGCCGGTGATCTCCACCTGGCGCTCGACCGCAACGTCGCACAGGATCGCGTCATTCACGAGGTTCCAGAAGTTCTGCTCTGGATCGCCGAAATCGCGCGGGATGTACATGTGATTGTACACCGAGAACCCCTTGGCGCCCCAGCGGACGGTCGCGTCAAAATAAGGGGATTTGCGGATCTGTGTACCGAAACCGAAATCGTCTGATTGCATCATGTCATTCACCCTTTGCACCGGTGGCCCCATCAGCGGCAGACCACTTTAACTGGGTGCAGGATTACCCGAACACGCAGACTGAAGGCGGACTGATAAAAAGCCTCAGACAGACCGAACGGACTAATTTTCATCAGGCTTGCAGACTGCTCAGACGATTTTTGACAACTACCGGACACGGCCGCCCGGCCAGAGAGATTCGGGGGTCGGATTTGACTTGGCGCGTCACAATGCAGGTCATCTAGCTGCCAATCCCCAGTTTGGTCGCCAACACTGTTTCCAGCACCGCCTGAAAGGCGGCCAGACTTGATGTGAATACCCAAGGGACGCACTCCAAGCCACCGCCTCATCGCTTGGCGAGTGACCGCAGATTCGGACGGTGAAACGGATTTTCTAGTCCTAAGTTTTAATGGAATTCGTGGTGTAAAGCAGTCCGCACACCTCGGGTTGGGTTTGTTACACAAGCCAGATTGTGAGTGTACTCCCGATTTCATGGAGGGACTTAACCCACGGTCTCTGCGACTGGTGTGCCAAGGTTGGTATATCGGTTGAGCACGGCAATACGGACCTGGTATTTTGCGGCCCGCACAGCCTCGTTTCGCGCGATAGCTCCTGCCGTGGTTGACTTCCAAAGTTTGGCATTTTTTGCGCGACGGGATGATTGCAGCGGCATCCCGTGCGGTAATCACATTGTGGCATCTGTGCGTGTTATAAGCCCCTTCAGCCCGATGCGTCTGTGATCAGAGGTTCGCGCAGACCCATTCAGTGGTTTCACATTTGTGCACAACATCATGTGAAAAAATTCATATCATCTGCAAGAATGTGAAACCATATAAGTGTTTTGCAGTTTGACATGGGCAAACTTGCGAACAATCGTGCGTCTGAGTTCGAAAAGTACTTGTTTGTATGCACGCTGGTGAATGGGACCAAAACAGGTGTTTTACCAGCTCCAACTTTCGAGGATATCATGCCCATTGAACACGCCCCTTTCAGCAAAGCGGAATATGACCGCCGGATCGCCAAGACCCGCAAGGCGATGGCTGCGGCGGGTATCGACGTGCTGTTTGTTACCGATCCCTCAAACCAGGCCTGGCTGACCGGGTATGACGGCTGGTCCTTTTATGTGCATCAAGGTGTGATTCTGGGCATGGAAGGCGAGCCGATCTGGTGGGGACGCCATATGGATGCCTCGGGCGGGTTACGCACATGCTGGATGTCCAAGGACAATATCCGCGGCTACGCGGACCACTACGTTCAATCAACCATTCGCCATCCCATGCAGGACTTGGCTGGCCACATCCGCGCGCTCGGGTTGGACGCGGCCCGGATAGGGGTTGAGATGGAGAACTATTACTATTCTGCAAAAGCTCATGACGTATTGGGTAAGGAATTGCCCGACGCAACGCTGGTGGATGCGACGGCATTGGTAAACTGGCAGCGTCTGATCAAGTCTGATGAAGAGATTGCCTTTATTCGCAAGGCGGCCCGGATATCTGAAAAAATTGTCCAAACGGCCATTGATCGCGCCGCGCCGGGAGTGCGTAAGAATGATCTTGTTGCAGATATTTTCCATGCCGGAATTACCGGGGTCGGGGATGATTGGGGTGATTACCCGGCCATAGTCCCTTTGACACCCTCGGGGCTGGATGCCACAGCCGCTCACCTGACATGGAATGGCGCGCCGATGAAGGAAGGCGAGGCAACGTTTTTCGAGCTTTCGGGATGCTATCGACGCTATCACGCTCCGCTTTGCCGCACTGTATATCTCGGCACTCCGCCACAGGAAATGCGGGACGCCGAACAGGCACAGATCGAAGGGATCTCGGCAGGTTTGGAAGCCGCACGGGCTGGCAACCGGACCAGCGATATCGCGAACGCCTTTCTGGATGTTCTTGCCCGCCACGGTATCGAACGCGAGGGGCGCATGGGGTATCCGATCGGCCTGAGCTATCCGCCGGATTGGGGCGAGCGGACAGCATCGATCCGCACCGAAGACAAGACCATTCTTCAACCGGGGATGGTGTTCCATTTCATGCCGGCGCTGTGGATGGCTAGCTGGGGGCTGGAAACAACAGAAACTATTCTTATCACCGAAAACGGTCCCGCCGAAGCCCTATGCAATGTCGAGCGTAAGCTCTTTGTAAAGGACTAAGCCTTGAGCGTCCTTGAAGATACCAAGATCCTGCTGGGGGAGCTGATCAGCTTTCCTACTGTGTCGTCAGACAGCAATCTTGACATGATCAAACACCTCGCGGATCGGCTATCCGCCTGTGGGGTTGAGGTTGAGATCTGGCATAACGAGACGGGTACCAAAGCCAATCTTTTTGCCACGCTGGGACCAAAGCGCGATGGCGGTATCGTGCTGTCGGGCCATTCCGATGTTGTGCCAGTTACTGATCAGGACTGGTCCTCTGACCCGTTCAAGATGGAGGAGCGCGGCGGCAAGTGGTACGGGCGCGGCACCTGCGATATGAAAGGCTTTATCGCTGCTGCCGTGGCCATGGCCCCAAATTACGCGCAGCTTGATCTGCAGCGCCCGGTGCATTTCGCTTTTACCTATGACGAGGAAGTCGGCTGCTTCGGTGCCCGTGCGCTGGCCGACACGCTGCGCGAGAAGGACATCAATCCCGCCGTGGCGATCATCGGTGAGCCCACCTCAATGCGGATCATCGAAGGGCACAAGGGCTGTTATGAATACACCACTCATTTCATCGGGCTTGAGGGGCATGGCTCTGGCCCCGACCGCGGTGTGAACGCGGTGGAATATGCGGTGCGCTATGTCTCGAAACTGCTGGAATTGAAGATGGATTTGCAACAGCGGGCACCGGCCAATTCGCGGTTCGAGCCGCCCTGGACCACGATAAACACCGGCGCGCTGGTGGGCGGAGTTGCCCATAACGTGATCCCCGGCAAGGCGCGTGTGGAATGGGAAATGAGGCCCGTGCAGAAGAGCGATGCGGATTACGTCAAGGACGAGCTGCACAAGTTCTGCGCCCACAAACTGATCCCGGCCATGCAGGCCGTCCATCCCGATGCAGCTATCGAGACCGAGGTGATCGGTGAGGTCGACGGACTGGAACCTATGGATGACAACAAGGCCCGAGATCTGGTGATGGAACTAACCGGTGCCAACGGAACCGATGTGGTGCCTTTCGGCACCGAGGCGGGCATCTTCCAGGATTTGGGCATGAGTGTTGTTGTCTGCGGCCCTGGCTCAATCGAGCAGGCACATAAACCGGATGAATACGTCTCCGAAGATCAGATGGCCCAGTGCCTCGACATGCTCGGACGGCTGTCCGCGAAACTAATTTAGCCGATGACCTCGTCGCGCGCGACCTCAATGTGCGGGACGGGCGTGCCGGTTCTGTCTGTGCTGATCTGGGCGGGCGGTTAAAGCTTTGCCGAGCTGTATTTGCATTATATCGAACCGTTGACCGTGCTGGCGATACGCTCTGGCCTGGTTAATCCTGAGAGAGCCCGTCACCTGGCGCATCGCCTTCGGCTTTGTTCTCTGTCTCGCAGGGGTCTATATTGTGCGGCAATCCAAGGACTGACATTGTGAACATTCCCAAACCAATCAACTCCGATTTCAAGGCGCGCGACCGGTTCGAGCGCATGCACCATGAAATCCACAACCGGATTTGCCTGCCGGACTAGGCCCCTTGAACGCGCCGGACGGAAACGGAGCAGGCCGCAGAGTTCGACGTATCCCGCACGCCACTCAGGCGCGTACTGGTGCGCCTTCAAGGCGAGGGGTTACTGATATCAGTGCAAGGGGTCGGCACCTTCGTAACCGATTCCGAGATCGATGATTTGGAACAGACCTATCTACTACGTATGAAACTTGCGGAACTGACCGGCATTCTTTCACCACGAGTGCCTGACACTGCTTTCATGGTAGAATTCCGGGCCATGTCTGTCAGATCAAAGGCTTTGAAAGACGCGCCCGAGCCTCGCGCATTTGTACAGCTCAAACTGGACTTCTTCCTTACGCTTCTGAAACTCACCAACACCGAACCATTGCGCGAGATTGACGACACGCAAGCCGCAGCACTGATACATCGGGCTCACATCTCGATCAGCTATACTCGCATGCGACAGGGGCAATTGCTATGAAGTACGGTGATCCTTTTGTGGTGTGGTCGCGTTTAATTCCGACGCTTCAAGGAATGTGGATGCTCGGATTTCAAGCGGTTTGACTGGCCGCATTCCAGACGTCACATGCCGTGAGGCGGTGATATCGGATTGTTACGGCTGAGCGGCGACGCGCGGGCACATAAAAGTAACTCTGAATGGCTGAATGGGTGGAAACAAGCCTCTGCAAACCTCCTGTAGACCGATGGCCCTGCATGGTCCGTTCCCGCTTTCGGAAGGAAAGATGGCTGTTTTCAACCCGGTTACTGGGGCCTTCGTGCGACCGATGATCCAGACCCGAGGCGATTTCCCGCTGACCAACTGCATCTGTGTAGATGCCCGCAGGCTCGAATTGAAGCGAACATAGAGCCACACCATGTGCGCGATGATCTGAGGAGGAAACCGGTGACGCGTGTAGCTGACGGATGATGAATTAATCGATGCCACCGACCACCAGATTTAAACAGAAGCATCCCAACGACGCTTTCCTGGAATTGTACCGGTCTGGTATGACAGACGAAGACGTCGCGGCGGCGACAGGATCGAAGTGGCACGTATGATCTGCAAGGACCTGCTCATACCCGGACTCTGTCCTTTCAAGCAATTCGCTGAGCTGGCCAACTAACCCAGGAAACAAAGCTGAGAACGTTTGGCTTGCTCAAAACTATGCAACAAGACCTTTAAATTCAGCTGCTCAAAGGCGGTTCAAGACACTAAATTGCGATTTCCCTGCCTTCGACAAGCAAAGCCTAGTCGCCGATATAGGTCCAACGATACCCGGGCGGCGTTGGCCCTTTGTTGCGTCCGCCTTCCTGACACTGTTCCCACGCATGGGCCAGAATACCAACCGAACGCGACAGGCAGAACAACCCTCGTGCAAGGGGTGGTGCAAACCCAAGCTCTGCATAGATAACCGCAGTTGCACCGTCGATATTCATCGGGATCGGGCGGGCTTTGCGCTTTGAAAGAGCGGCCTCAACGTCCTGTGCAATGCGCAGATAGTTACCTTCGCAGGCTCCGTTTCCAATAGCCTCGCGTACCAACTCCATCAGGCGCGGCGCGCGCGGATCGGTCGGCGTGTGGAACCTGTGCCCAAAACCGGGGATGATTTTGCCACGCTGCTCAATCCAGTCTTCCAACGCTGCGTCGATGCCATCCGCGTGCGCTTGGATGTGGTGGTACAATTCAACGGCCTGTTCGCCTGCCCCGCCATGCACATCGCCAAGCATGTTCACAGCACTGGCCATGGCGTTGTTAAGAGGCAGCCCACAGGTGACAGCCATACGCGCGGCGGCAATGGAAGGAGCTTGGGGGCCGTGATCAACTGCCGATACCAAAGCCGCCTCGAACAATCGGGCTTGTGCCGATGTGGGACGGTCGCCGCGCACCATCAACCAGATCATTTCTGGAAAAGTCACGTTTCCGATCAGGTCTTGAATCGGGTGGCCACGCAGGTGGATCTTACCTGGCTCCATGTCGATGATGGCAGTACGCCACCAGTCGGAAACGTCGCTCATAGTATACCCTCATCTTCAAGTGTTTTGATCTCGCGCTCGGTCAGTCCAAGCTCGGCCCAGATCGCGTTGTTGTCGGCCCCCAGTTCAGGCGGCGGCGTTTGCGGCATGGGCCGGAACCCATTGGCCACAACCGGGCTGCCTGTCAGGCATAATTCCTCACCCGCCACTTGCAACGCACCAACCAATCCACGACCCGCCAGTTGTTCATCCGCCAAAGCATCCGCCACGCTGAGCACCGGGCCGGCGGGTACGCTGATGGCATTCAACTCTGGCACCCACTCAGCAGCAGGACGGGTGCGCAGGACATCTTCCAACTCGGCCCGCAGGCGGTGCCGGTTACGCTTGCGGTCTTCGCGCGTTGTGTAGTCAGGGTGCGACAGCAGATCGTCGCGCCCCAAATATCGCGCCAATGCCTGCCATTGTTCATCCCGATTGGCGGCGATGTTGATGGGGTTGTCTGCGGTGGCAAAAGTGCCAGAGGGGGCCGAAGTGGTGTTTTCATTGCCATGGGCAGCCGGAATTACGCCCCCGATCAGAAAGTTCGATACTACCCACCCCATCGTGGAGATCACCGCCTCGGTCATTGAGATATCCAGGAAAGTGCCACGCGGCTTGGCGTTAAGGGCCGACGCAATGGCAAAAGCCGCTGTCAGCCCACCCACTGTGTCAGCCAGGGGGTAGCCAACACGGTTCGGCGCAGTGTCATCCGTGCCGGTAATTGACATTACACCGCTGATACCCTGTACGATCTGGTCATAGGCCGGGTCGTCCTTGCGTGGTCCGTTTTGCCCGAAACCGCTGATGGCGGCGTAGATCAGGTTGGGGTTCTCGGTACGTAGCTTTTCATATCCCAATCCCAACCGCTCCATCACGCCAGGCCGAAAGTTTTCGACCAGCACGTCGGCGGTTTTCAGCAATTGTTTGAACAGCACCTTGCCGCGGTCAGACTTCATGTCCAGCGTAATGGATTTCTTACCGGCGTTCTGTGCCAGAAAGCTGATCCCCATCCCGGCCTTGTTGCGCACAGGGTCTGCGCCCAGCACCCGCGCCAGATCGCCGGTGCCGGGTCGCTCAACCTTGATGACCTCGGCCCCCATGAGGGCCAGGTGATAACAGCAATATGGGCCAGCCAGCACATTGGTCAGGTCTAAAATCCGCGTACCACGCAATGGTTGGGTCATCTTTCCCCTCCGTCAAAGAGCTGACAAACAAGTGGCGCGTCTCCGGTTTTGGCATCAATCGCCTTCGGCAACGCCTTCCTTGCGCGCTTTGGCGCGGCGCGCGCGATAGCTGGGAATGACAACCAGCAGCACCGCGATCACCAGCAGACCCAGGGTCATAGGGCGGTTGAAGATGAACCCGATCCCGTCATAGAGCTGCATGGAGCGGGCAAAGTTGTCTTCCAGCATTCCGCCAAGGATGAATCCAATCAACAAGGGTGCCAGAGGGTAATCCGCGAATTTCAGAACCGTGGCACCGATCCCCATGCCCACCAGTATCAGCAGTTCGGTCGCGTTGTTCTGGCCGATATAGCTCCCCATCAAGGTGAAGAACAGAATGAATGGGATCAGGTAGTTGCGCGGGATGGCCAGGACTTTGGCGATGTAGGGGATCAACGGCAAGTTTAGGATCAACAGCACGAGGTTCCCGATATACATTGAGATGATCACGGCCCAGAAGATTTGAGGGTTATCGATCATCAGGCGCGGGCCGGGTGTGACATTCAGAGCGATCAACGCACCCAACAGGATCGCCGTGGTGCCAGAACCGGGGATACCCAGCGTCAGCAGCGGCACGAACGAGCCGGTACAGGCGGCGTTATTGGCAGTTTCCGGCGCGGCCAGCCCTTTGATCGAACCCTTGCCGAACTCTTCCTGCTCTTCCTTGCTGGCGATGTTGCGCTCAACTGCATAGCCCAAAAACGAGGCAATTGTGGCGCCTGCGCCGGGTAATACCCCGATGAAAAAGCCCTGAATTGACTGGCGCCCGATGACAGGGGCAATCTTGCGGCCCTCTTCGCGGCTGATACGCAGGTTTTCGATTTTGCCGCTGGACCCTTGCGCGCTTCGGGCGGGGTTTAGGACCAGAAAAAGTGCCTCGGGAAGCGCGAACATGGCCATCGCCAAGGTGATAAAGCTCAAACCGGACTGCAGGTCCATCAGACCCATAGTGAAGCGCGGCATGTTGAATAGCGCGCCTTCGCCTACCGTGGCCATGATCAGCCCCACAAGGGTCATCAATACTGCCTTGGCCACGTTTCCAGTTCCGGCGAATGCGGCGATGGCCGATAGGCCCACGACCATCAGCGCAAAGTATTCGGCCGAATGGAACAGCAACGCCACGGTCGACAGCATCGGCGCAAAGACCATCAACAGCAGCGCCCCGATCGAGCCGCCTGCAAATGACGCGATCGCGGCGATGGTCAGGGCCTTTCCAGCCTGCCCTTTTCGGGCCATCGGATAGCCATCGAAGCTGGAAGCTACCGTACCTGCAACGCCGGGGGCGTTGAGAAGGATCGACGAGGTCGATCCACCGAAGATGGCCCCATAATAAACTCCGGCCAATAGGATTATTGCGGCAGAGGGATCACCGATTGTAATCGCGACAGGGATCATGATCGCGATGATCGACATCGGACCGAGACCCGGCAGCATGCCGATGAATGTGCCGATCAGACAACCGGCGACCACCATAAGCAGGTTTTGAATAGAAAATGCGGCGCTCAGACCGATGAGGAGTCCTTCAAGCATCGTTCAGCTCCTCACAGGAAAAACGGCCAAGGGTGCAAGTAGATACCCAGCACCTCGTCGACGAGGTACCAGACAACAAAGCTGGCGAAGGCGGCGACGGGCAACAAGACGATGAATTTACGCTCACCCAGGGTGACGGACCCGATCACAAGGAAAAGGAAGGTTGCACTCAGGAATCCTGCTGGGCGCAAAACCAGTGCATAACCCACCATCAGCGCCAGAAGTCCCAAAGCCTGCGATAGGTGATAATCACCCAGACGGCGATAATCAATGTCCGGTTCCTTGCCGTCATCCTCGGACTTTTCCAGCCCCAGAAGGATGAACAGACACGTGATAATGGTCAGGACAGCCAGAACCTTGGGGAAGGTGCTCGGCCAGATTGGATTGCGCTGCATAAACGGTGGCAACAGCGCGTCCATTGTGAAAAATGCAGCGTAGCCATAGGCCATGGCTGCGCACAGAATGACGAATGCGACCCAGCGATCCAGTGCCATCTTTCCCCTCCCTCGGATAAGAAACAACCGGCCCCGTGATGGGCCGGCTGCGTTGCGTGACTATGCTTTAGAGAAAGCCCAGTTTCTTCATCAGGTCGCCGATGACCTGTTCCTGACCTTCCAGAAATGTTTGAAAGTCGTCACCCGAGTTGTGGATATTGACCCAACCGTTGCGGGCACGAACGGTTTCCCATTCGGGAGTGTCATACATTTTGGCGATGACCTCCTGATAGGCGGCCAGCTTTTCTGCGGGCAGGCCCGGTGCGGCAAAGAACCCACGCCAGTTGACGAAAGTTGTGTCGATACCCTGTTCTTTCATGGTCGGGGCGTCGGCATAGGCCTCAACGCGCTCGTCCGAGGTCACACCAATGATCTTGACTTCACCAGCTTCTGCCAGGGCCACGGCTTCGGAAAATCCGGTGGACAGGGCCTTGATCTCGCCCGAAAGCAGCGCGGCCATCGCTTTGCCGCCCGCATCGTAGGGGATGTATTTCAGGGCCAGCGCATCCTTCCCGGCGGCTTCCATCGTCATGGCGGCCACCAGGTGATCCATACCACCCGGAACCGAACCACCACCAATTGCCGTACCCGAAGGGTCGGCGTCAAAGGCCGCAAGCAGGTCGCTCATCGAGTTGATCGGGCTATCCTTGTTTACAACGATTGCGGCGTAGTCGCCGATGGTGCCCGAAACCAGTGTCAGGTCACGGAAGTTGTGTGGAAACACACCAGTCAGAGAGCGGATCACGATAGGGGTCGAGTTGACCATCAGCGTGCCATGCTGGCTGTCCGCGTTCTCGATGAGATAGCCAATGGCCTTACCGCCACCTCCGCCGGACATGTTTTCGTAAGAAGCGGTGCCGACCAGACCAGCGCCGGTCAGGGCTTCGCCTGTTCCACGGGCCGTCCCGTCCCAGCCGCCACCAGCGCCGCCGGGGATCAGAAAGTGGATGCTGTCGACCACCGGCTCGGCTGCCGCTGGCCCGGTGATGGCAAAGGCCGCTGCGGCAGCAAGAATGGCACGACGGCCTAATGAGAATGTCATGTGTTAGTCCTCCCATTTGACATTGGCGGCTCATACCGCTCATGACTCAGAAAGCTGACGGGCGAAGCTGACACAAAGCTGACACGGGTCAAAAAAGTGGCAAATGGAGTAAAAAGGGAGCAATGAGGTTCTTATTGATCGAAGACAACGCACAACTGGCCGGGGCGGTGGTTGACCGGCTCGTGCTGGACGGTCACGTCGTCGATCATGCCGCCGATCTGGAAACAGCCAATGATTTTGTTGCGACAACAGGTTACGACCTGATTTTACTGGATATTATGCTTCCCGATGGGGATGGCCGCAGTTTTCTGTCGCGGCATAGACTGCAGGAATCGCAAACCCCGGTGATCGTGTTAACGGCACGGTCTGAAGTCGCAGACCGGGTCGGTCTTTTGGACCTTGGCGCCGACGATTACATGGTCAAGCCAATTGATTTTTCCGAGTTGGAGGCCCGTTGCAGAGCCGTGCTCCGACGCCGCGGTGGCGCAGCACGGAACCTGTTGCCATTAGGCGACCTGCAATTCGATTCGCTTTCGGGCACACTGAAATTCCCCGATGAGGATGTGCAGTTGCGCACCCGAGAGTTGCGTCTTTTCGAAGTGCTCGCAAACGCGCCCGGGCAGGTGTTTTCGAAAGCGTCCTTGGTTGACCGGCTGTTTTCGTATGACGAAGAGGTCTCGGAAAACGCGATCGAAGTCTATGTTGGTCGGCTCAGACGGCACTTGCAAAAATCGAACGTAAGGATCACCACGATCCGCGGGCTCGGGTACAAGCTGGAAACTGAATGAGCACGCCGGTTGCCCATGGCTCTATTCGCCGCAGGCTCTTGCTGTCTTTGTTGGTCAGCGCAGCGGTATTGGCTGTGGTGGTGTATTTCATGGTGCAATCCGTGGCGCGGCAGGTCGCACAGGAAAGCCAGGACAATGTGCTGGCCGCGTCGGCGCTTTCGATCCTTGACAGCGCCCGCTTTAGCGGCGGGCAGATAAATGTCGACCTTCCCTATTCTGCGCTGTCGATGCTTGACAGCATCTCGGATGAACGCGTTTTCTATGCCATTCAACTGGAAGATGAATTCCTGAGCGGTTACCAGAACTTACCCAGCCCAGAAAGCACGCCTGGCGGCGGGCCAGCCTTTCTGTCGGCTGAGTTCCTCGGCGAAGAAGTCCGGATTGCCTCGGTCCAGCGTCGCGTGTCGACCGACATTGGTCAGAGCTTTCTTCAAGTATCGGTCGCGCAAACGCTGTCAGGACAAAAACAAGCACTGGCCAGGATTTCGAGAACATCCATGGGGATCGGAGCGGGGTTCTTTGCAATCTCGGTCCTGTTGGCCACCATAGTCGCCCGAAGCACGATCCGCCCGCTGGACCGGTTGACAGCTTCGGTTTCGCGTAGGGGGCCCAAGGACTTGCGCCCCGTCGCCGCGCCGGTCCCGACCGAGATGGTTCCATTGGTCACCTCACTGAATTCTTTTATGCGCCGATTGCAACAATCCCTCATGCGGTCCGAGGATTTCATAGCCGAAGCGGCCCATCGCGTCCGTACCCCGCTGGCGGTTGTACGCACCAAAGCCGAAATTGTTCAGCGTAAATCGGATGACCCCGAAACCCGCGCTGCGCTCAAAGAGATGATCCACGCAATCGATGACAGTTCGCGAACGGCTGGTCAGCTTTTGGACCATGCAATGGTGACCTTCCGTCTGGATCACTTGCTGCGCGAGGAAGTCAGCCTGCTGCGCATGGTTCATGACACCGTTGAACGCCTGCGCCCTGTGTCCGACCTGAAGGACATCGACATCGACGCGACAGGCACTGAGGACATCACAATCGACGGAGACCCGATCCTACTGCAAAACGCGCTTCATAACCTTCTCGATAACGCGGTGAAATATGCGCCTTCGGGGGCGCAAATTACCGTCAGCCTCACCCGACGGGCAGGGGCCGCCAGTATTTCCATTACCGATACGGGGCTCGGTTTTCCCGAAGCGGAGCTGGATCACCTCACTGAACGTTTCTCGCGTGGCGCAAACGCGCAGAATATCGTTGGGTCCGGGCTTGGCTTAACTATCGTGAAAGAGGTTGTCGAAGCTCATGGCGGCAAAATGCAGATCGGCAACAACACCGGAGGCGGCGCATGCGTCAGTTTGCTCTTTCCATTGTCCTGATCTTCACAGCCGGATGGGCCAGTGCCTTCGAGACCGAAGATTTCGCGCGCTTCGGCCCAAGCGATAGCCAAACGGTGCTCAAAATCGTCTCTACCGCCGATATCCGGTTTTTCGAGCCTATGATCGCATCTTTCATCGCGGCGCAGCCGGGTACGGCCATCGACTATACCGTCGTCAGCTCGACCGAGTTGCAAAAGGCAATTGTCGAAGAAGGCGCGGCGTTCGACATCGCAATTTCCAGCGCAATGGATCTGCAGACGAAGCTGGCCAATGATGGCTGGGTTCAACGATACGAGATCAGATCAATCGATGCGCTTCCGGATTGGGCCGTCTGGAACGACATGCTGTTTGCCTTCACCCAGGAACCCGCTGCGATCGTGGTTTCCAAATCCGGGCTGGGGAATCTGCCCATTCCACGCGACCGCCATGATCTCATCAACCTGCTGAGGCAACATCCAGACGTTTTCCGCGGCCGGGTCGGCACCTATGACGTGCGGCAGTCCGGCCTGGGCTATTTATTTGCCACCCAGGACACCCGCGCGTCTGAGACGTACTGGCGCCTGACCGAGGTGATGGGCGCGCTCGACGCGCAGTTATATTGCTGTTCTTCTGATATGATCGAAGCGGTGAAGACCGGCGAATTGCTTATCGCCTACAATGTTCTGGCAAGCTATGCGTTCAACCGCGAAGACCGCGATGATTTCGCGATCATTCTGCCCTCTGATTTCACCTCTGTCATGCTGCGAACAGCAATGATCCCGCGCAACAGCCAGTCCGCTGAATTGGCAGGCCTGTTCGTGGATCACTTAATGATACGATCGCACGGCAGTGAGTTTAAGCTTTTGACCCACCCGGCGCTCAACCTGAACCAGATCGAAGTCGCCCTTAACCGCATCCGGATCGGCCCCGGCCTTTTGGTTTACTTAGATCAACTCAAGAAACGAGCATTTCTGTCAGAGTGGGAAAACGCCATTGTGCAAAATTAGCAGCAATGTGTTTCGGCGGCTCTGTTGCAGATGCCGGACTTGCAAAGATCGAAAACACGCTCCGTGCGGGTAAGGTGAAGGACCTTCGCGCGTTTCGGAGAGGACTACGAAGAAAACGGTTTGTATTCTGGTTGGTGCCGTATTGCCAATTTGCGCCAGCTAGAGCTTTCATGGTGGCGCAGGTATGACTTTTTCTCGCTGCAGTACCAGCAACATATCGATGATCGTTGAAGGGGCGACATCAATAGAGCCGCTTAGCAAAACGCCGAGGCCACCATCGCCGATTTCTAGCGGACCGCCCTTCTCATAGATGGGATCGAGAGAGGCAAGTTCGGCCGGCAATTCCGGGCAAAGGGGTGTTTCACTCAAGACGAGATCTATCGCTGCGAGAAGCAAGTTTTTCACTTCCGACAAAGTATTCTCCTGCAACAACCTGTCTTTGGTTGACTCCGGACCGCTCAAGGTCAGATCGGGTAACTTCAAGTAGGCACAGTTGTCGCGCAATTCGACAGACACGACGGTGGATAATTGCGCCGAGAAGCTTCCCAACTCATCGCCGCGTCTAAAATCCTGCCTGCTTATGCGGCCGCAGTCGAATCGCGTTATCCCCAAAAGGCTGTCAAGCGCGATGGTGTCCTCATCGGCAAGGATAGAGAGGTCATTAAGCGTCACTTGCATTCCACAGCCGTCGACAAGCGCATTATCCGCCAACCGCTCAGGGATGATCTTTTGCACTTCCCTCAGATCCAGCAGCGCATTTACCCCGACGCGGGTAGGTGCCGTGGCGCTCAGACCCAAGTTGAGTTTGTAAGGCAGTTCCAGATCACCCGCCTCAAGAATGTCATCGAAAACGAAGTCAACCTGTTCTGCTCCGGACGTGCGTGCAGCAAGACAACAAATCGTCAGACTTATCACAAAAACCCAGAGTTTCATTCTGCAAACTCCAGCAATCCGCGTTCCTGCAACCCGGCAAGCAGCTTTACAAGAGTTTCTGCACTTACATCGACTGAGCCAACTACGGCGCCTCCCATTCCACCGGGCTCAATTTCGCGTGTCCCGCCGCTTTCATAATTAGGATCAAGCACCGAGAAGCTTTCAGGTAATGGAGGGCATATGGGGTTCGCGGCCAATACCTCCCCAGCTTTTTCCAGGACGGCAGTTTTGATACGGTTTGTAATGCCAAAGATGTTAGCGGCACCTCCGATGAGCCCACGAGGATCGAGATCGAGTCCATCAAGTGTGAAATACAGGCATTGGTCTCTTACTTCTGCCTTGCCAACAGCCACCACATCTACGGTTACTCCAAAATATCTTAGCCCCGGTTCTTCATTGCGGTTACATCTTGAAAACTGCGCGCGTGTCGCCCCTTCGACCCGCACATTGTCACCTTGGGCAGCAATGTCTCTGACCTCCAAGTATATCTGACGGTTGCAGCTTTCTTCCAGCGGCCCTGTCAGGATGTCCGGTGCCTTCAATTGCAAATCGCGAAGGTCCACAAGTGCCCTAAGGCGCAGCCGTGTTGGACCGGCTTCCTGAAGCCCGGCATAAACAGGGATCGAAACAGGGGTGTCGCGAAGAGAAATGCTTGAATCCAATTTGACCTGTATGCGGCCAGCATAGGTGCTCGAATTTACTGCGGCGACTTGCGTAGCCGTTGCATCTGCCGCTTCACTGTGTCCTAAAGCCTCTGCTTTGTTTGCTCGATCCTGAGCATTGCTGCCGCATCCGGGCATAACGGCAAAAAGAGTGCCAAGTAAGATCGCGTGAATCTTTAAACCGGATGTCATGCGACGTCTCCATATTCTCAGACTAGAAATGGCAGTATGGCCCTACTTTTCAGAATGCGTCAGACCTGACGGAGGTTACCGCAACGCATAAAGATGGCAATCACGAAAATGAATATGTCGATCATGCATTTCTGTCAGAGCGGGAAAACGCCATAGTGCAGAATTGGCAGCGATACGCTGAGGCTGGACTGACTGCGCCAAGATCAACGAATTTTTCGATGAATCCGCAAGTAAATTTAGGCCTGCAGTGACTATCGGCTTTTTGTCGAAAACCACTTGGTATAGCGCGGAAATCGCGGGTCTTTTGTAAAAAGACGACGCTCAAATTCCTTGGATGCCGGCATGCTAACGGTACTGAAAAATGAGGTGATGTTGTATCCTGCGGTTGCCTGTGATGTTCCCGCGGTCAAGACACACTCAAGCTCCTTGTCCAAAAACATGCCGAACCATTCGGGCCATTGATTTTCTTGACGCGCGCAAAGATTATGTAAAAGTACGAAAAGAGCAAGATAGCCATGATCGGCAGGCAGATTGGTATGACCAAGATAAAGAATATGGAAGAGTTCGCAGCCCTCAGCGGTATATCGCGACCCACGGTGTCTAAATACTTCCAGGATCCCGACAGCGTCCGCCCAACGACAAAAGCCCGCATAGAAGAAGCTCTTGAACGGTTTGATTACCGTCCGAACATCTATGCTGTGAACCAGAACCGGAAGCTGACCAAGAATATCGGCATCGTGGTTCCCTATCTGGCCGATCCGTTCTTTGCCGAAATTGCGCGCTATCTGGAGCAAAGCTGTATTGCTGCTGGGTATCGCCCATCCTTGTTCAGCTCTCATGGCGAACAAAAGCTGGAAAGTGAAATATTGGATGGTTTGCAATCTATGAAGCCCGCAGGGGTTCTTTTGGCCCCATTAGGCCGGATTTCGGACCGCTCAGCGATAGAAAAATTCTGTGCCAATGTTCCGACTGTCTTGTTTGACAGCAACATTGAGGGTCTGGGGGCGGCATTCATCGGATCCGACAATTTCAGCTTTGTGTCGCAGACCGTGGAATACATGACCCGGACGGGCGAGCCCCCATCATTCTTTGAAATGCGTACGCCTGCGAACCCGAACGCCAACAAACGCAGGAAGGCCTATGTTGAAGTGATGGAGCGCCTGGGGTTTGAGCCACACATCATCAAGGTAGACGGCAAAGGTTGGGCGTTTGAAGAGATCGGGCACAAGGGCGCGCTGAAAGTACTGGAGGAGCGTGCTCTGAGAACGGATTCAGTTCTGTGCAGCAATGACCGGCTTGCCATTGGCTTTCTTGCTGCCTGTTTCGAACAAGGGATTCGGGTCGGTCGGAAAGAAGATTGTACGCTGCGCGTCGCCTCGAATGACGATCATCCGTTCGCAAAATTTACATGCCCTTCGTTGACGACGGCTGCGCATGACTATGACAACGTCGCCGGGCGAAGTGTCGAAACCCTATTTGAACTTATTGAAAATGGTGGGAAATTTGGGTCTCGAGCCGAGACGCTGTTCCCAGCAAGGCTCGTTTTAAGGGACTCCGCATAACTCATTTTTTTAACGCGCGTAAAGTTTTTATTGACTGCGCGATAATTTACACCCTAGGCTAACAGCACGACATCCAAGCTCAGGGAGGACAGGGATGTATCTGAAGCACGCACTTCGTGCGGCGACTGCAATGACTTTCGTCGCCACGGCAGCAGCCCACGCGCAATCCATCACCATCGCCACCGTAAACAACGGCGACATGATCCGGATGCAGGGCTATACCGACAAATTCACCGAAGCGACCGGGATTGATGTCGAGTGGGTGACACTTGAGGAAAACGTGCTGCGTCAGCGCGTAACCACCGACATCACGACCAAGGGCGGTCAGTTCGATATCATGACCATCGGCATGTACGAAACCCCGATCTGGGGCGCGAACGGCTGGCTTGTTCCGCTTGATGGCATGTCGGCTGAATATGACGTGGACGACATCCTGCCCGCGATGGCGGGTGGCCTTAGCCACGAGGGCACGCTGTATGCCGCGCCGTTCTACGGCGAAAGCTCGATGATTATGTATCGTACCGACCTGATGGAGGCAGCAGGTCTGGAAATGCCCGAGGCGCCGACCTGGCAATTCGTCCGCGAAGCCGCTGCGGCCATGACAGACCGCGACAATGACATCAACGGCATCTGCCTGCGCGGTAAGGCGGGCTGGGGTGAGGGCGGTGCCTTCATCACCGTAACCGGAAACTCCTTTGGCGCACGCTGGTTTGACGAAGATTGGAAACCCCAGTTCGATCAGCCCGAATGGAAAGAGGCGCTGACCTTCTTCGTAGATATGATGAGTGAATCCGGTCCGGCGGGCTATGCCACCAACGGCTTCAACGAAAACCTGTCGCTGTTTCAACAGGGCAAATGCGGTATGTGGATCGACGCGACCGTTGCGGCGTCATTTGTGACAAACCCCGACGATTCAACCGTGGCTGACAAGGTGGGCTTTGCCTTGGCGCCAAACTCGGAAGGCGTCGACAAGCGCGCCAATTGGCTGTGGGCCTGGGCACTGGCGATCCCAGCCGGTACGCAACAAGAGGATGCCGCGAAGCAGTTCATCGAATGGGCTACTTCGAAAGAGTACATCGAACTGGTGGCCGAAAACGAAGGTTGGGCCAATGTACCTCCGGGGGCGCGGACCTCGCTGTATGAGAACCCGAACTACAAGGAAGTCCCCTTCGCCAAGATGACGCTGGAATCAATCCTGATGGCTGATCCGCAGAACTGCTGCGCCCAGCCGACGCCCTATACCGGCATCCAGTTCGTCGCGATCCCCGAATTCGCAGGCATTGCCACTCAGGTGAGCCAGGAATTCTCGGCGGTCTATGCCGGACAGCAAACGGTGGATGAAGCGCTGGCCAAAGCGCAAGCTTTCACCGCTGAAGAAATGGAAGCCGCAGGCTACTGAGGCATCCTCCCCGGCGGGCGGGCAGCGATCTGCCCCCCGCTCAACCCTTCCACAACTCGCGTTTTTCTCGCAGGCTGAATTATGCCTGAACAGAGAGGGTTTGCGTCATGGCAACTCAACATTCCCGATCCGTTGCTCGCCTGATGATGGCACCCGCAGTGGTCCTACTGCTTGGCTGGATGCTCGTGCCGCTGACGATGACGCTGTACTTTTCGTTCAAGAAATACCTGCCACTGCGCGGAGGTGATCTGGGCTGGGTCGGCTTCGACAACTACGTCCGGTTCGTTTCCTCAAGTTCCTTTTGGCCCGCAGTTCAGGCGACGCTGGTGATCGTTGGCGGGGTTCTGGTAATCACGGTCATTCTGGGCGTGCTGCTGGCAATGCTGCTGGATCAACCACTGTGGGGGCAAGGCGTTGTTCGCATCCTGGTGATTGCCCCATTCTTTGTCATGCCAACGGTATCTGCTCTGGTCTGGAAAAACATGTTTATGGACCCGGTCAACGGCCTGCTGGCCCATCTGTGGCGCCTTTTCGGGGCTGAGCCGATTTCATGGCTTTCTGAGGCGTCGATGACCTCGATCATCATGATCGTCTCGTGGCAGTGGCTGCCTTTCGCAACGCTGATCCTGCTGACCGCGATCCAGTCGTTGGACAGTGAACAGCTGGAAGCGGCTGAAATGGACGGCGCGCCGCCTCTGAAACGCTTCTACCACATCATCCTGCCGCATCTGAGCCGTGCGATCACCATCGTGATCCTGATCCAAACGATCTTTCTGCTGTCGATCTTCGCCGAGATCTTCGTGACCACCGGCGGCGCGTTCGGCACCCGTACGCTCACCTACCTGATCTTCCAGCGCGTGCTGGAAAGCCAGAACGTTGGCCTCGGATCCGCAGGAGGTGTCTACGCAATCATCTTAGCCAATATTGTCGCCATCTTCCTGATGCGCATCGTCGGCAAGAACCTGGACGCGTGAGGAGGTAAGAATATGGCCCGCGCTGTCACAACACGCCGCAAATCGCTGAACACAGCCCTTGCTTGGGCCGTTGGTCTGCTGATCTTTTTTCCGATCCTCTGGACCATTCTGACCAGTTTCAAGACCGAGGCGCAGGCGATTGCCAGTCCGCCCCTGTTCCTGAACTTCGACTGGACGCTTGAGAATTATGCCATCGTGCAGGAACGCTCGGACTACATGCGGTTCCTTTGGAATTCAGTTATCATCGCGGGTGGATCAACCATACTAGGCGTCATTGTCGCCGTTCCGGCCGCGTGGGCGATGGCGTTTGTGCCATCCAAACGTACCAAAGACATCTTGCTGTGGATGCTGTCCACCAAGATGCTACCTGCGGTCGGTGTTCTATACCCGATTTACCTGTTGTTCATTCGGCTGGGCCTGCTGGATACGCGCGGTGGCTTGGTTGTTGTGCTGATGCTTATCAACTTACCGATCATCGTCTGGATGCTCTACACCTATTTCCGCGAGATTCCCGGTGAAATCCTGGAAGCCGCACGGATGGACGGGGCGACGTTGAAAGAGGAAATCCTCTACGTCCTCACCCCCATGGCCATACCCGGGATCGCCTCGACCGTGCTGTTGAACTTCATTCTGGCCTGGAACGAAGCATTCTGGACGCTCAACTTGACAGCCGTGGATGCTGCACCGCTAACGGCCTTCATCGCCAGCTATTCCAGCCCAGAAGGCCTGTTCTTTGCCAAGCTCAGCGCGGCCTCGACCATGGCGATTGCGCCGATCCTGATCCTTGGCTGGTTCAGCCAGAAACAACTTGTCCGCGGCCTGACCTTCGGCGCTGTGAAATAAGGAAGACTTCTCATGGGACGTATTCAGCTCAAGTCCGTGACCAAAAGCTTCGGCGACGTACAGGTCATCCCTCCACTGGACCTGACCATCGAGGACGGTGAGTTCACAGTCTTTGTTGGACCTTCGGGTTGCGGCAAGTCCACGCTTTTACGCCTGATTGCAGGGTTGGAGGATATCACTTCGGGCTCTATCGACATTGATGGGGCAGATGCCACCGACGTACCCCCCGCAAGACGTGGGTTGGCGATGGTGTTCCAGTCCTACGCACTTTACCCGCATATGACGGTACGCAAGAACATCGCGTTCCCTCTGCGCATGGCGAAGCTGGATCAGGCCGAAATCGACAAACGCGTCGAAGGCGCGGCAGCCGTTTTGAACCTGACAGACTATCTTGACCGTCGTCCTGGCCAGTTGTCCGGTGGCCAGCGCCAGCGGGTCGCCATTGGGCGCGCCATCGTGCGCGAACCTGCCGCCTTCCTTTTCGATGAACCGCTGTCGAACCTCGACGCCGCACTGCGCGTTGGCATGCGGCTGGAAATCAGTGAATTGCATGAGCGTCTGGCGACCACAATGATCTACGTGACCCACGATCAGGTCGAAGCCATGACCATGGCCGACAAGATCGTCGTGCTTCAAGCCGGAGTGATCGAGCAAGTCGGCAGCCCGCTGGAGCTTTATCGGACGCCGCGCAACCTGTTTGTCGCCGGGTTCATAGGCTCACCAAAGATGAACTTTATCGAAGGACCAGAAGCAGCAAAACACGGGGCTCACACCATCGGAATCCGGCCTGAACACATCGCAGTTTCGGAAACCGAAGGTGACTGGTCCGGAGTCGTCAGCGTTTCGGAGCACCTTGGATCTGACACGTTCTTCCATATTCACGAAACCGGTCTGGCAGAAACGATTACCGTCCGTGCCGATGGCGAGGTCGACTTCCGCCACGGGGACCGCATTCATCTGACACCGCGGGTCGATGTAATCCATCGATTTGACGCGAAAGGCTTGCGGATCGAATGACACGTCTGGCAGGCAAAACCGCCCTGATCACAGGGGCCGCGCGCGGCATCGGGTTCGCCTTTGCCAAGGCCTATGTGGCAGAGGGCGCACGCGTCGCGATAGCTGATATCGACATCCAGCGCGCGCGGGATGCGGCCGCAGAGATTGGCGAGGCAGCATTCGCCATCAAAATGGACGTGACCAACCAGCAAAGCATCGACGAGGCCGTAGAGAAAACAGCCGCCCGTTTCGGCCCGATCGACATTCTGATCAACAACGCTGCTATCTTCACTGCCGCACCAATCGTTGAGATCGAGCGTGCCGACTACAACCGCGTTTTTGACATCAACGTCGCTGGCGTGCTTTTCACAATGCAAGCGGTCGCCCGCCACATGATCGCGCAGGGAACAAGAGGTCGGATCATTAACATGGCGTCGCAGGCCGGACGGCGGGGCGAGCCTTTGGTTGCGGTCTACTGCGCCAGCAAAGCGGCAATCATATCTCTGACACAATCGGCAGGCCTAAACCTGATCTCTCATGGAATAAACGTAAATGCCATTGCCCCCGGTGTAGTCGACGGCGAACACTGGGACGGCGTTGATGCGTTTTTCGCGAAACATGAAGGCAAACCCCCCGGCCAAAAGAAGCGCGAAGTGGCAGCAGCCGTTCCCTATGGCCGGATGGGGCGCGCAGAAGACCTGACCGGCATGGCGGTATTTCTCGCCTCGGATGAGGCCAAGTACATCGTCGCACAAACCTACAACGTCGATGGCGGAAACTGGATGAGCTGATGGACCCTGTGGCGAATGCAAAACCTCCGGTGCGGCTGCGGCGTGACAACCTGTCAAACCTGCCAGCGACTGTCAAAGTGCCGACGTACCAGGTAACGGATCTGAGTCCGGGCATAGTACACATCGGACTAGGCAATTTTCATCGCGCACACCAGGCTTGGTATATTCACCAGCTATTGCAGCATGGACAGGCCCATGACTGGGCAATCATCGGGGCTGGCGTACGAAGTTATGACGCCGAGATGCGAGAAAGACTGCTTGCGCAGGACTGTCTGACAACGCTCATTGAACTGGATCCGCATGGGATATCAGCCGAGGTGATTGGTCCGATGATTGATTACCTGCCGATTGAGGCGGGCAACGCTGCTCTGATACGGCAGATGGTTGATCCTTCCATACGGATTGTGTCGCTGACGGTAACCGAGGGCGGATATTATCTGGATGCCAACTCCGGGATCTTGGACACTGATCAAGAAGACATTCGCCATGACGCGGAGAACCCGAACCAGCCCCGCACGGCCTTTGGCGCCATAGTTGCAGCGCTAAAGCAACGCCGGGCCGGTGGTATCAAACCATTTACGACGCTGAGCTGCGACAACCTTCAGGGAAACGGCGCAATTCTGCGCAACTGCGTTGTTGGCCTGGCGCGTATGTCCGACCCGGATCTGGCTGACTGGATTGACGAAAACAGTGCGTTCCCCAATTCAATGGTGGATTGCATTGTACCCGCGACGACTGACCATGTCGTCTCGCAATGCCTCGCGCTCGGCCTCGACGATCGTGCTCCAGTTTCACATGAGAACTTTCGCCAATGGGTGATCGAGGACGATTTCTGCGCCGGGCGTCCACCCCTCGAACAGGTCGGGGTAACGCTGACCCACGATGTTCACAGCTATGAAGCTATGAAACTTCGCATATTGAACGGGGGCCACCAGTTGCTCGCAAATTTCGGGGAAATTCTGAATATACCGACGATTTCAGGCTGTATGCACGACCCAGATATCGCGGCGTTTTTCCAGAAAGTTCAAGCTGAAGAAATCCTGCCGCATGTGAGAGCTGTCCCCGGAACGACATCGACGGAATATCTTGGGCTCGTTGCAAAGCGATTTGCCAACACCGCGATTCACGATACAACGCGCCGGGTGGCGTTTGACGGATCTGCACGGCATCCCGGATTTTTACTGCCATCCCTGCGCGATGCACTTGCGTCAGGGTCATCCACAAACGGGCTCGCATTGGCCGCGGCGTTCTGGTGCCGGATGTGTGCGGGTGTCCGTGAGGATGGTTCTGAAATTGCCCCCAACGACCCCCAATGGGAGAGTTTGCAGAAAACCGCGCTGGCGTCCAAAGCTGATCCAGTCCTTTGGGTCGAACAACGCCAATACTATGGTGACTTTGGCCGCAGCACACAGTTTTCCGAAGCCTTTGCCTACTGGCTGAACTTGATCTGGGCAAGTGGCAGCCGGGCGGCTTTAGCTGAATATGTGGTATTGCCAAGTTGTTGACCAGGTTTGATAAAGCTATGTCAGTGCCGTGAGAATATCGACCAATTTGCCGCGCTTCTGAACACGGCACGTGTCGAGATCCTGTTGGCAGCGCGGGGTGTGATGGTCATACGGGAAGCAATCCGGCTGTGGCGGGCGATCAACGCAAATGGAGGTGTTGTCGATATTCTCGTGCAAATGCGTAGGAATGCAAAAGCGGAGAAGCGGTTTTTCAAAGACTGGTTTCGCAGTTTGGGCAACTATGGGTCGTGATCACCAACAAATTGCACAGCTAAATCAAACCAATCAAAGCTCTGGCCCCAGACACTGAACGCCGCGCCCACAAAGGTCTCAACACCGCGATCGAAGTATCGCACAGAAAGACCCGCAAACGGGCGAAGATGTTCGGTTGGTTCAAATCCAACTGGCTAGCTCAGAGGTTTCTGTCCGCGCATGACCGGATCGATCTGATCTTCTGCCCCTGCCGTTATCAACTCACCGCCGCCTCATACCGCCACGCCCGCAACGATGCATTTAACCTCTGGGCCAACTACACTGCCGAAACAGCAGTATGAACCAGTCTGTGCCAATTTTTCAGACACTGCAGAAAACAACTTGGCAATGCCGTTGGTCCATATCTGCCTATGGAAATTGGATACAGCCAATCATGACCATCTGTTGCTTTTGAAAGTGGATCAGACAATCAGCATCAATACCAGATGTGACTGCACAGGCGCTTTTTGCGCCATTGTGCCGGACGATTTTCTTTTGCAATTTCATGCTCTTTCGTCACGCAGGTCTGACGTTGTCTGCCAACCAGTTCTCGTACCAACGCATCAGGCAAGACCTAAGGGTGGCGTAGTCCTTCGTGCTGAGTTTTTGGTCGGTCGCGCGTTGCATTTCTTCGGCCACGTTCTGAAAAACATCGTGCTCGTCGCGACCACATGTTTCTCCGTCTACAACTGCCAATGAACCGCCAGTGTAAACCTTTTGGATGTCCGTAGCCTTTGCACTGCTCACCAGCAGCTCAACCGGATCAACATGCTCGGCCAGCCAAGGTCCTTTCAGGCGGTTCAGGTTTACAATTTGAAAATCGGCGCGTTTGCCAATTGAGAGACTGCCAATGTGTTGATCCATACCCATCAGGCGCGCGCCGCCCATCGTTGCCATGTCAAAGACGTCTTGCGCGCTCAGGTCCGGTTGTGTCGGATCGTCAGACCAGTAGAGGTTCCGGGCCAGGCGCATCTCTGCGAACATGTCATCATCATTTGCCAGGCTCGTGCCATCCATCCCAAGCGCAAAATTTATCCCCAAACTCTTCATTCTTGGTGCGCGCGCGATCCCACACCGCAACCGCAAATTTGAACTGGGGTTGCAAACGATATGAGCCCCCATCTCGGCGACACGGTCCAGATCTTTGTCATCGGCCCAGACCATGTGTGCCAACGACAGATTTTCATTTAACAAGCCGGACTGGGCCAATTCGCTAATGGAAGTCGGAAAATCAGCACCCCCAATGGTCCGATGTTGCAGTAACGACTCTTCCGCGTGGGTTTGAACGCGCACACCTTTTTCCCGTACCGTTCGGCCGATGTCGCGCAAAAGCCGTCGCCCCGTCCAGTGGGGTGCCGTTGGCCCAAACCAAATATCCACGGTATCCGTTCCCTGGTATTCTTCGTGTAATCGGGAAATCAGGTTTACGTAGTTTTCCGGTTCCAAGCGTTTGCGAGAAATGTGTTTGCGCTGCAGCGTTCCTCTTAAGCTATCAGGCAATGACGCAAGGAAAGCTTGATCCTGCCCATCGGGGTGCACCAGCCGATTTTGCCAGCGTTCTCCGGGTGCGACTGCGCAGGCAAGACCCAGACTCGAAAATACTTGGATTTTTTCCCTGATTTTACTTTCGGAAAGCGCCACGGTCTCTGCGGCTGTGCAGCAATCCACAACGGCCGTTACCCCGCTTTTTAGTAGCCGTAGTGAGGCGTATTCTGTGGCCGTTCTGGACGAGATATCCGCAGCTCCGGCAGCGGACAAAATCCAAGGTTCCAAGACATCGTCAAGAATCCCTTGATTGACCAGATTCACCCCAAAACAATGGTGGTGAGCATTCACGAAACCCGGTGCGATCACGGTACTTTCGTCTTTGTGCAGCGTTGCTTCAGGGTAGCGCGACCTTAGTTCCGAAAACGGCGCAAGGTCACAGATTTTTCCTTGGCTGACATAAATCGCGTGGTTCTCATGACTGTGAAACGCATCAACAATGACCCACTTTGCCGCAAATATGGCTCCACTATCAGCCGGCATTTACAACAAATTCCAACGAGCTGGGCGTACCTTCATCCCCATTGACCGGTGTAATGTCCTGCGGACATGCAGACATGACCGCATAGACCGACATCTCTGCTTTGAAAGTTATCGTGTCGCCTGGCTTGGAAACTGGCGGCGCCCATTGAAGTCCGCCTTCGACAAGGACCGGAACATTCATCCAAAGGTTGAAGGGCGCAGGCACAACGGGTGCCACTTGCCCAATTGCAATCATTGCTTGCCTGAGATTGTCGGCACAATTGTCATGATATTCCGTACAACCAAGCTGTTTGTATCGATTGGCGTCGCAGGCTGCGATAAGCGTGTCGTGTACACCAGGTGAGCTGTCTTGCGTCACGGTCAACAAAGGGTTGCGCAGATTGCTGACCAGTTTGTCACCCACTTCGGGAGAGATGGAAAGAAGATCTGTATGAACGTGTGGCATCGACATGTATTCCTGAGTGTCACTCGCATTAAACGCCCAGAAATCACAGACTTGCCAGCCCGTCGGATTGGTGATTGTCAGACTGTGCCCTGCAGCCAAACGAACTGCCACACCACATCGCGCGGGAACAACGTAGTGCTTTGAAAGCACCGGGACGCCGTCATCAGAAATGGCGCTTTTCATACTTTTGTTAAAGCCATCGGGTTGCGACGGGATATATTGCTGCATAAGCGGAAACTCCTGTTTGAGAGTCCAGAAACGCATGCTTTGGCACAATTGAGAAATGACAAAAATTCAACCGATGGATTAGATCGGTTTTGCGGGTTCAGTCCTCGAAAAACCTCTGGCCCACTGCACTGTCGCGAAACTCGTCCGCCTGATCCAGCAACCACTCACGGAATACCCGCACCCGAGCGCGATTGGCGTAAGTTTCAGGGCAAACAAGGTAGTAACTCTTGTTTTCCAGCGACGTGTCAAAAGGTGCGACCAGCATTTCCTTTTCCAGAAAACGCGCGGCGGCCAAAAGGCTGACCAATGCAACCCCGTGGCCGTCACTAGCGGTCAATAAGCAGATATGTTCTTCAGAGTAAGTGACGTAGGGTTCGACGTTGCTGTCCTTCAGCCCGACAACATCCATCCACCGCTCCCAGCTTGGATCCGCCTCGGAGTACCCACTCCACTGATATTCTATCAGCTTTGCCTCCAGCAAATCGGAAGGCGACGTCAGTTCTCTTGCCTTTTCAATGCTGCAAACGGGTGCGACCCGGTCATTCAAAACCCAGACGACATTACTTTCAGGATAGTCACCAAACCCATAGCGAATAGCAACGTCTACGTTACTTGACTTGAAATCCACCAATTGATCGCTGGACAAAACGCGAACCGAGATTTCAGGATATTCCTCGTAAAAACTGCGCAGCCTGGGACTAAGCCAATTGGCGGCAAATGAACCAGTCGTTGAAATGGTCAAGGTCCCACCCAGCACGTCTTCCTCAAGGGCGAGAGAGCCGGCCTCAATACTCTTGAAAGCGGCGATTATGTAAGGAGCGTAGTTGGCGCCTTCCTCCGTCAGCTTCAGCGCACGCGTCAACCGGTGAAAAAGAGATACGCCCAGTTGTTCTTCCAACGACTTAATTTGATGTGACACGGCTGTCGGCGTCACGCACAACTCATCTGCGGCGTCCTTAAAGCTCAGATGTCGGCAAGCGGCCTCAAAGGCCTGAATGCTCTTCAATGACGGTATCCTCGCCATGCTGCGCGGCCTTCCTTCAATTTCATTCAGACTCAATAGCAACATACCCTAATTGCCATTACGCGTATGCGTGAAATTCTTGGAAATGAGGTGAATTGAGCTAATTTGATCCGTGTTTGGTGTTAGAGTTTTGGGACGAGTTCACGCGGCCCATGAATGTTGGCGCTCAGCGGATATACGAAGCCGGAACAGAATTTCAGGAACTTGGCGATAAGCGCCACACTGCCTCTGAGGCCAATGCGAAAGCTGATGCACACTTGTTGCTCGCGGATTAGCAGCAAAATAAACAATTTAGTAAGGCGGATTCTGTATGCCAAAGCGACCCCCACTCTAAGACCAGATTTACAGGGTTCGGCAAGCCCGCCGACAAAATTCAAGAGGACCAGTGTCCGTTTTGGCTGACTGTCGAGTCATTGTTGGCGGCCCATTTTTTTCGGCACATGGCACCGTTACACTGTCACTAAATGAGTGCATCCATGGTGATTAAATCCCACAACCGCACTAGGAAATTGTGTTCCTCCATCACGGAGTTCCAGATTGCGATTTGCCCTTGCCGGGTCTCGTAACTACCGCCTTCGCGACGTTCGCCGGGTAAGTAGACGACGTTGCCAAAGGCATCATGTATTTCCGAAACGGCCGGCTCTCCACCATACCAGAAATTCCATTCATTGGCAGAAAGGTTTTTGCGAACCGCATCCGGAGCGACCATATATGCGCCGTTGCGAGCCATGATTGCACCAGCCGGGCCCGACAACCACCAGTTCAAATAGGCGTATGCAAGCTCTTCCGTGCGCTTATCCATTTTCTGCGAAAGCGCCATACCTCCGCACCATCCCCGATACCCTTCCGAAGGAGAACACATTCGAATTGGTATGCCTTTTGCCTTTTGAGACAGATAGTTCGACCACCACATTGTTGACAGCGTGGCACCACTATCGGGGCTGGGTGTTCTGTCAGTCCAGAAACCAGCAAAATGACCCGCAAGTTGATACTGCTTGACCAACCGGATGAAGCTTTTGATTTCGTTTAACGTCAAATTGCCGGGGTTGTCACAAAGAAACTCACCCCGCGCACGCAAAGCCAGTAGAAGGTCGGGCACACCAATGGCGGCGTCTGCCTGAATAGCGACGCGACCGCGCCATTGTTCAGATAAAAGATCTCCCCAACTGGTAGGTTCGGGTACGGAGCTTTCTCCTACGATTGCAAAACTGTCGGCGTTGTAGACTGTCGGCAGCATCGAAATACGCCCAGAGACAGCGCTTCCTAATTCGCCATTTTCCTGCACATAAAGCCGATCCAGAGGTGTTCCGCTTGGTACATGGCTGTTTGGCTCGGGGTGCAATACAGCCCAGTTGCTTACCTGGTCCCAACAGGTGATCCGGTCCACATCAATCGGGCGCAGTGACCTTGCTGGCCATACCAGGTCAAGATCGTGAAACCACTGATCGTAGATATCAAAACTGTCCGGCGCCAGCACGCCGCGACGTTGTGACTTGATCCCATCCAGAGCGGTAAACTCCAGACGGATCCCCAGATCGGCCTCGGCAGAAGCATGAATCGTATCGATCAGCGTCACGCCAGTACCCAACACGCGAAGCACCGCCGGATTGGTGTTCACAAAGGGCGTTGTCACTGGATCAGACATTCTTCACTCCGCCCGTTACGATACCTTTACGTTCAAGAAAGCTTCAAAAGAAGCGCGCAATCGAACCATATCGAGGTCACGCGCAATGAATACGAGGTGCGACTTTTGATTGGAAGCGATTTCACTGTCAAGATGACGCGGGTGATGCAGCGTGTGTCCAACGCCATCAATCAGAACAACCCCTTCCTGCGTTTTCAACAAGCATTTTACGCGCAGAAGATTGGCACCGTGTCGTTGGATCACAGCAGACAGCCAGACTACAAAAGATGTCCAGTCCAGTGACGTGTCAAAAGTCAGGACAAGGGTCGCCGCCCCGGTACCGTCGCGATGGGCCGACCCGGGAAACTGCAGACTGCTCACGTCGATGCTCGAACTGGACGTAATATCAGCGAACGTCAGATTTCGCTGGGCGTCCAGTTGTCGTGCGACCGGGTTGATCAAACTTAGCCTAAGCTGCAGGTCCGGTAGTAAAGCTTCCGGAGCAAGATCTGTTTTTGATATCAGGATCGTGCTGGCTGCGGCCACTTGCGCGATCCATTCTGGCTGATCAGCATGCAAAGATGCACCGTTCATTACGTCGACCACGGTAACAACATCCTGCAAGACGACCTGGTTATGCAGCACTGGGTCGAAAGTTAGCGTAGAAAGGATCTGTGATGGATCGGCCAGCCCGGTAGTTTCTATTACAATTCGGTCAAATTGAGGGATTTCGCCGCGGTGGGCCCGAGTTAACAAATTCAGAATCGCGTCTTTCAGTTCTCCGCGGATCTGGCAGCAGACGCACCCGGAGTTGAGCAGCACAGTGTCCGGCGCAATTTCCCCGACCAATATGTGATCAATGCCAACCTCACCAAATTCATTCACAAGAACTGCGACCCGGTCGGCAGTTTCACTCTGCAACGCAGCTGAGAGCCAAGTCGTCTTTCCTGCACCCAGAAAACCTGTCAGAAGAGTGATTGGAACAAGAGACCGTTGGCTCATTTCTCAACCTCCACACAAGGGAAGTTCGCTTCGTCCAATGGGTCGAAGCTGTTACCGAATTCTGTCTCCAGCGCGGCCCATACTTCTGTTACGTTGCTGACAATGGCCGTATGGCCGGTCATATTTCGTAGGACGTAACTTTGACCCTGCCAATCTGAAAGTTGAATGCGTCTGTGGGCCAGCATCCGATTTACTGCTGCAATTCGATCAGCACGATCTCGACGCCGTTGCACCGGATCTGCCGAAGCGCCTGTTTCACGCCCTGCGGCACTCCAGTGATTGTCTGTACCAAATATTCCGCATAATCCGCACATATTATGGTCCTCTGTACCGAACAGGCGGGTCGCGGTCCCGCCTGCCCGATTTGATCATGACTAGCGTGGTGCTCGTGCGTTGTAGTCGTCAGCGATCTCGTCGAAGGTGGCCCATTGCACGCCCTCGTGGCTGTTGATGTACTCGATCAGCCGCTCATGCATCAGCAGAACCTGTGGACGGCCCGAAACATCAGGGTGAATGGTCATGGTGAAAACGGCATAGTCGTTTTCACGGTAGACGTAATCGAACTGATCCTTCCACATTTGCTCAATATCGCGCGGATTGACGAAACCGTGGCTGTTCGGCGATTTTTTGATGAACATCATCGGCGGCAGATCATCCAGATACCAGTTAGCGGGGATTTCGATCAGGTCGGTTTCCTCGCCCCGCTCCAGCGGCTTCATCCAGCTATCGGGATGCTGGCTATAGTCGATCTTGGTCCAGCTATCGCCGACCCGCACCCGGTAGGGGTGAAAATCATTGTGCATCAGCGAGTGGTCGTACTTGATCCCGCGTTCCAGCAGCAGTTCGTTGGTGACATTCGAGAACTCCCACCAAGGTGCAACGTAACCGGTCGGGCGTTTGCCGCTCAGGGCTGTTGCCAACTCAATCGACTTGTCCAGGATGGCCGTTTCCTGCTCTCGGGTCATCGCAATTGGGTTTTCATGCGAATAGCCGTGAATGCCGATTTCGTGACCTGCCTTGGCGACCGCGGCCATTTCCTCGGGGAAGGTTTCAATCGAGTGACCCGGAATGAACCAGGTTGTCCTGATGCCATATTTTTCGAACAGTTTCAGCAATCTCGGCGAGCCGACTTCACCCGCGAACATCCCGCGCGAGATGTCATCAGGCGAATCCTCACCGCCATATGAACCGAGCCAGCCGGCAACGGCATCGACATCCACGCCATAAGCGACAAAAATCTTCTTTGTCATTTCATTCTCCCTTACGTGTTTAAGATTGGATGGGTAAGTGCGGGAATGAGCTGTTCGGCTTGGGACAGCAGCCCATCGTCATTTCCGGACGCGGCCGATAGCAGGATCGAACCCTCGACCCGGCCACCCGCGTCGCGCAGCGGCACAGCAAGACCGGGCCAGTCCAAAAGGCTGCCGACCATTGTGGCGGCCAGCAATCTGGCGTTCAGTTCCTGCGCCGCGTCTGGGTCGTTCTGGTAAACAGGTAACGAATGGCGCAGCGAGGGCACTGTAGGAAAGGCGAGCAGCCTGTTCCCGATCTCGGCGCGGGCGGCAGAAATCAACTGTTCCCGCTTGTGCAGGTAACTGGCATATTGCGCGTCGCTGAGAACCGGTGCTTGCTCTAGCCGCGCGCGGATCATCGGATCAATCTTATTGGCCTGTGCGCTGGCAAGCAGATCTGCATATTTCCGCCTAGCCTCGATTGCGACCAGCGGCCCCTCAGAGGCGGTTAAAACACGCAACTCATCAACCGATTTCAGACGCGCAGGACGCACAGTCCATCCAGCCGCTGTGATATGGCCAAGCGCCGCCTCATAGGCTGCAGAAACATCCTGCCCCCAAGCCGGTCCTAAGGAAGCTGAAAGGTCCAGTATTTCGGTCTTCGCTGCGTCGGGTTTTGGGGTCGGTTGGATGCTCAGAACTTGATCGGCCGAACGCAGCACGTCAAAGGACCGCGCCAGCGTGCCAACGGTATCAAGAGTCCGGGACAGCTCGTGAACACCAGCTCTGTCATAGCGGTTCGAACTGGGTTTGAAGCCATAAATGCCGTTCAGCACCGCAGGCAGTCGGATGGACCCCGAAGTGTCCGTTCCCACCCCCAGATCAGCCAGACCAGCCGCAACCAGAACTGCGGATCCTGACGTTGACCCCCCCGGCAGCAGCGGGACCGTCTCCGACAAGGCCGATGGCGGCGTGCCGAAATGCGGATTGATGCCAAGGCCTGAGAAGGCGAATTCCGACAGCCCGGTTCTTGCAAGAGATACTCCTCCGGCCGCCTCAAGTAACGCGACACAACGCGCGTCCTGCATCGCCGGTGGCGCAGATTTGCGCAGCTCCGATCCGCACGTGGTCACCTGCCCCTTCTGATCTATGATGTCCTTCCAAACGACACCCATCCCGTCCAAAGGCCCCAATGACCGGCCGTGAGCGGCCCGTTCCTCAGCCTGCGTTGCCAGCTTCATCGCGCGATCTGCCGTGATGGCTGTGCAGGCGCCTGAGGCCTTCCAGCTTTCCAGTGCCCGCAGCGCAGCGACGGTCTGGTCGGTCGCCGAGGCTGTCTTTGCCTCGGCTGGGTGATGTTCGTGAAACACTGTCATGATGTTCTCCATGGGCGGGTGTGGTCTGCACCCGCCCGGATTGAGCCGGCTTACAAGTCTTCGCGGGCGACCGCATCCGCCGGAATGTCCGCGGTTCTGACCCGCTGCATTCCGCTTTCCGCTGTGTAGACCCAGTTCATGTTCACCGATGTCGCAAGGTATTTCTCATCGTCCGGGTCTTTGATCTCGGCCTGATCATGACGCGGCAGAATCCAGACTTTCATCAGGATGAAATACACTGCCATCGCAGTCGGGAAGCCAACGACATAGGCGTATTGGATGAAGTACAGTGCCAGTCCACCGCCAACGACCCAGGCAATCAGACCCGCCGGGTTCCAGCCACCAAAGTAACGGAACTGGCCGTGTTCACGGTACAGTTCAGGTACGTTCAGGCGGCGACCACGGATCAGGAAATAGTCGCAAACCATGATACCGCCCACTGCAGAAAGCATTGCCCCATACATGCCAAGATAGGTGAACAGATGGTTCAGGATCAGCCAGGGCATAGTGAGCGTGCCAACGATACCCGCAATCAAGATACCCATCGCATAGGTGATACGCGGTGCGCCAGCGTTCACGAAGGTCAGCGCGGCAGGGATCAGGTTTGCGCTGGTGTTGGTGGACCATTGCGCCAGGATTACCATCACCAGCAAAACAATCAGCGTTATCCCGGTCCCCTGCTCCTGAATGACGTTGATCGGATTCCAGTCACCGGTCGCGATAAACGAAACTGCCCCGATCAGCGCGATCCAACTCTGCGCCACCGGCAGCGCGATGAACTGCGCCATAAAAATATTGCGGTTGCGCCGAAAGAAGCTTTTCTCGCCACCTTCAGTCTTCAAAAACCGGGTAATATTCGGGATATCCACTGCAAGCGGCGACCAGAATGCCATGTTGGCCACGAAGAGCGCGATAATGCTCATTTCCCCATCGCCGGCAAAGGTCCAGATGTTGTGTCCACCTGCCGCAGCAACGTTCTCGAGGGTAAAATACATCCAGATCGAAATCGCGATGATCGCGGGCGCCGCAATGCTGGCAAGCAACTGAACGGCCCGGATACCCATAGCGGTATTGATGATCTGAACCAGTCCGAAAACGATATACCAGAATACCCAGCTGTCGAACCCGCCGAAGTAGGACACGATACCGTTCAGCGCGAGCGCTCCGAGGTAGGTCTGAATGCCGAACCAAGCAGCCGCCACGATCCCTCGTGTGACCGAAGGTAAATGTGTGCCAACAGTGCCAAACGGTGCCCGCAGATAGACGGCAAAGCTGATGCCGTGCTCGGTGCCAATATCCGCCGTGAGCGCCATTACCAGACCTAGCGTAAGGTTAGCGAGAAATATCGTGGCGATCACCGTTGTCAGGGGCAGCCCGGCGACCCCGCCCGCTCCCAACTGGAACGTTGCGATGATCACCGCCATACCGATCCAAATCCACACATATCCCAGTCCACCAATCGTCCGCTGATTTAGCCAGACCGGTAGAATGGACTCCTCTAGTAGATGCGATCTTTCATCTGAATACGGGTTCTGCTCCGTTGCTTCGGAAAGTGCCATTCTGTGTCCTCCAGCACATTAATGATTTTTCGTATTCATAAGATCGTTTTTTAAAAAAGAGAAGTCTTTTGTTTTGTGATCTGGCCCCTTAGGATATTGAGCGGCGAGAGGCTTAGCGCTCTGCAAGTTCCAGCCGACGGCCGGGATTTCAGGGCAAAACGCAAAGGTTTAGTAAGAATTTGTCGATAATTCCCAGATACATATCGATCTCTCAGGCAATCAGGGACGCCATCAACGCCGGTCGGCTGGAGACCGGTCAAGTTCTGACCGAAGAACCTTTGGCACGACATTTTGATGCCAGCAGAACCACCATCCGAAAGGCGCTTGCTGAGCTTCACACGACGCAATTAATCACGCGTTTCGACGGCCGCGGCTTTCTTGTCGGAAGTGATTCTTCTGCCCCTCCGCGCCGAGATTCGATCGAGCGGGCTTTGTTTGACTCGAAGACAAGTGGCACGATCCCAAGGGCCGTTTCCAACACTGACCAAATGCTACCAGTCCTGCGCGAAGAACTGATACGCGCCCTACCCTTTGGCCCTCTGCAAATTAACGAAGTGCGGCTAACCGATCGTTTTTCCGTCAGCCGGTCAGTCGTCCGTGACATGCTCTCGCAACTCCGTAGTTCCGGCATTGTCGAGAAGAGTGAGCGCTCAAAATGGGTGCTCCCGGTTTTGACCGCTTTAGATGTGCGCAACCACTATCAATTGCGCATCTTGCTTGAGCCTGTCGCCCTTGCTGAGGCCGCGCCGCGGATCGAAAAATCACATATTGATAGCGCCCTTGCCTTTGCCAAGGAACTTAGCAGCCAGGAAGCTGAACCAAGTGCGGCTGCCCTTTCGGAATTAGAGAATGCGCTGCATGTTCAGGCGCTGTCTGGCTGCACGAACACCCATCTGCTCAAGGTCCTCCAAAAATCGCGTCTGGTCCTGGCAATCAATGAGATGTTTCGCCTCCTTCTTGGCCGGTCTCCTGCAGCAGGCCGGCTTATTCAAGAACACATCTCGGTTCTCGAAGCACTGGCGCGCAACGACACGGCGAATGCAGCTTCACTGCTGGAACTTCATCTTCAGGAAGCACGGGAGCGGACGTGCAGAAGGCTACAAACTCTATCTGTTTTGCCGTCGCCAAAACTGCCTGGCTATCTGACCCAGGGAACGGTTTCGATAAACCAAACAGCATTGCTCAAAGAGAAATAGGTTTATTTTCTGCTTCGGATCGCAAGCCGATTTCCATCAGAAACGATCAACTTCTCATTAAGGCGTTCGGGGAAGACCATTTTCGCCGGGACCGCTGCAATAGATTGCGCAGATAGCAGCATGCCTGACGCTGTTTTGTTTCAGGCGGGTACCCACCGGTTCCAGATGGAAGGCGGCCTTGCCGACCCAATCAGCCAAAGTGGTCCGGTGAATTTCGATGCCTGCACAAATCAGGATTTGGGATTGCCTGTGAAGCGGACAGTGATCCGCATATTTTGACACCCATTGACCGGCAGGCGATTTGGCAAAGCCAAATCTGCCGAGGGGGCACGTGCGCAATTGTGGCCTCGGTCGGCATCCCACCTGGTATCAGGTGCGCCGGAGCGGGTGCTTGGACGATGCCTTCTTCGCAGGAACGGCAGGCATATTGCGGGCGGCGGGTGACGACCACGCGGAGCTGGGCGATTACGACATCAAGCCGCTCGCTGACATCCTCGCCAATCACATGCCGGTCAGCGCCACAACAGCAAACCGTGCTGTCCAGCTCGGTCACCTCTTCGATGCGCGGCAAATCTTTGGGCAATGATACCCGGTTGGACTTGCGTGGCGTCGAGGTTCGCGTACGCGTGACAAGCGGATTGGCTTCGCCATCGGCCTCGACCCGAGCAATCCCGGTTTCGATGTCTTCCAGAGCGCGCTCGAACCGGTCGGGATCAACCTTTTCGGATTTACGGCCATAACCTTGCCACGCAACCGCGGATCAAACCATGTGCAGCGCGGTCCACTTCATACTCTTCAGGGTTTCCCGCCGACAACCTGGAGCTCTGGAGGTCGGGCGTGGTCCTTGGGGGCATCCTCTGCGGCCGCGTACTTTTCTTTTCTGGTGACCTGGAAAGACCCAACAAGCTCAGCGAGCATGCTTACCTCCTGCTGCATTGAAAAAGCTGCAGCCGTTGTCTGCTCGACCATTGCAGCATTTTGCTGGGTAACCTGGTCAAGCTGCACAACACCGGTGTTAATTTCGGAAAGGCCTGTCGATTGCTCCTGAGCGGAACTCGCCGCATCCCCGGTCAGTTCCGATGTCCGTTTGATGTCGGCAACCATTCGATCAAGGGCGCTCCCTGTTTCATCGACAAGAGCCACACCGCTTTCCACATGCGCCGAGCTGACATTGATCAGTGTTTTGATTTCATTTGCCGATTCAGTCGTCTTCTGTGCGAGCGACCGCACCTCCGAGGCCACGACTACGAACCCGCGTCCGGATTCTCCAGCACGAGCGGCTTCGACACCTGCATTGAGTGCGAGCAGATTTGTCTGGAAGGCGATATCATCAATCACGCTGATGATCTGGGAAATTCTGCTGGATGACTCCTCGATCTCCTGCATCTTCTGGATTGCATTTTTGACCACGTCGGTGCCTTGCTCAGCGTGGATGCGCGTCTCAGAGACCGTCCGGTTGGTTGCCGCTGTCGCTTCCGCTGACGATCGCATGCTCACCGTAATTTCCTCCAAAGCGGCTGCGGTCTCTTCTAGAGTGGCTGCCTGAGACTCGGTGCGCTTGGAAAGATCCTCCGCCGATTGCGCAACCTCATTCGCAATGACGTGCAGGCTGTTGGCAGTGTCCTGGACCGAGACCATAGTCTCGCGCAGCGTCTGCATGAGCCCGTTAAAGGATTCCCTGACAGGGTTGAACCGTTCGGGGAAGTCGCTGTCCTTAGGAGAAGGAATAGGTGCGGTCATATCCCGTGCAGCCATCCGGCTAATGCCGTCGATAAGATGCCGGAATGCGGCTTCTTGCTCTTCCCTCTCGGCTGCAAAATGCGCATCCAATATGATGTGGGTATCCAGTGCAAAAGCACGAGTCAAAGCGGTAAAAATTGCCGGCAGGTTTCTGTATCTCCATGCTCCGCTGAGGCCGCCGTATTTTTTTAGCAACAGCTCCTGGATATGGGAGGTCACGTTCGCATAGCCAGACAGATAAAAGAGAAACGGCAGGCCGATCTTGGGGTGGATCCGACCAATGCGATAGGCTGACGCAAAATAGGCCTCGCTGAATTCTCCGGACAGAAGCATCTCCCAGTGCCGCTGCTGCCCTGCTTTGGCGCGTTCCATCAGGGCTTTGTCGGGAAAGAACCGTGCCGTTTCCGGGTCTTCGGTAATAATGGCGTAGAAGTGATCCAGAACCTCCGGCAGAAGGGGGACAATTAACTCCCCGCCCTTGGTCAGGTAGCCTCTCGCCTCGCCATTCAGGCCAAACTTCGAGAGAACTTTTGCGTGTTCGGGTGACATCTTCTTTCCTTCCAAACGTAAAACGCAGTTTCGGCGTTTCGCTCTCGTAAAGCGGAAACGGTAAAAGACTGGTTTCAGATGTGGGATTTATTTACTGGGTACTGCCAAATTGTTCTTGCTTCGTCTTTGCAATAACAGCGACCAAAAATCGTACCGATTTCCGTGTCTCGCCTATAATGCTTTTGCTTCCTGCGTGAGATCATCGCCTAGGCCGTCTGGGTCTATCAGCAATTCAACATGAGCGCTTCTGATATCGAAGGCGTTCTTGCCGAGCGCGAGGTCGTTGCAAGTCGTGAAGCGATCCTGCTTCGGGTCAATCGGTTTCGCCGACACTTTGCGGCAAGCATCAAGAGAGATCGGTTTTCGCCTGGGAATAGATGGCACTCAGCCCTCAATTGTCGGCCGGGCATACCTTCATGTAGGATGGGTTCAATACGTCGAGCCTGGACACACAAGAGCGGCAGGTCGTCTACTTAACTGCCAACCTTACGAATGAATGTAACTATTGTGTGCCTTGGCACACTATTCTGGCTGAGCAGGCCGGTTGAAGTCAAATGACGTTGACGCCCTACGAGATGGCGGAAAGCTGATAGCGGCGCGGGCGAATGACGGTGTTGATCTGATCTTGGGCAGCCAGAAGTCTCTGTGCTTGTAAGGGAGATTTGAACCGTCCCATCAGCTTCTCGCGTTTTCGTGTTGGCATGTGCGAGTCTTCGATCCGATTGTTCAAGCCCCAATGCGCGACCGGCATACGGCGGCTGACAAATGGCACCTGGATGAATTCATCGATGCCCCCTGCGTCCTAACCAAGGCAATAGCAACCGAACGGCAGTTAACGTGACAAGGACCATTCAGTGGCTGTGGCCCTCATCAGCACTCGCCGGCACAACCAAAACACTTGGTGCCGGAGCTTCCAGGTTATGACCGTCTTGCCCAGCCTCAGGGATTTCGATCCAGTATCGCTCGCTGTTCGCGCATTCCTGGATCGCGGGAATGTAGAGAGTTTCGCCTGCAGTTACATGATCGCTGATCCAGGCGCGGAATACAAATTCATCATAGTAAGCGTTCAGAAGCTCTCCGGACCATATGATTTCCTGCACGCCTTCCGAGACGGTGCTACCATAATATTCGTAACTGTTCCGGTATTCGCCGATCACTGTTTCAAGTGTCCATCCGGCTTTGACCATCGGCTGCGCCGCGATTAATCCCTCTGGGATTTGGACACGGACGCGCAAGGTTGCCTCGTCTCCGCAGCCATGGGGAATGCGCAGCGTCAGACGCGCGGTTTCCCCCTGCACAACCTCGGTTTCTGCCAGGGAAACATGCGCATTCGCCTGGGATGCGAATATCAGCAAAGAAGTAATCGCAGTGAATGAAGTGATTTGTTTCATGGGTTCTGTTTTTGCTTTGCGTTCTGATTCAGTTGGATTTCGAAACGAGGCTGGGACGCCGGGTGTGTTTTTCGAGCGGGCCTTTGATCAGGCTGGGTTTTTGAAGATCATAAGATGTTTTCGGTCGAGAGGAATTCGGCTGTCCTGAGTGCGATCTCAAAGTGGTGCCTTGTTTGTGAACAAGCTCGCCCCAAAGTATACCGCCGACTGGCGAGGGTCGTAATTGCAGTCAAGTCTAACAGCAGCAGCCAAACCAGCAGTACATACCACGCGATGCAGCACTGCCTCTGGGGTCTGCTCTGCGCCCAATTCGACATATGCTGCGGGCCACTCAGATGTCTGCTCTTCTTTGGTATGCAACTCCCGCCTGGGCATCCGCTATGCTTCTTTGGCCCGCTACTCGATAATCTCGATCTGACCTTTCATGTGCGGGTGGAAAGCACAAAAATAGGACAATTCCATAGCTTCAAACACTTCGATCGAAGCCGTGTCGTTCCGTTCCAGGGTCTCAGTTTCCCACCCAAACTCATCAGCGGTTGCCGTGTGAGGAGCAATGTCCTTGTTGGTCCATCGTATGGTGTCGCCAATGCGTACTTGGACCACGGCAGGAAGATACTCGAATGATCGAATCTCAACTTCGTGCACCACCGGCGTTTCGGCCATAAGAAGCTGCGGAATCGGAGCGGCTGCTACTGCAGCCGCTCCAACAATCACGCCCCTGCGTGTTGGTAAATCCCGCTTCACTGCAGCGATTTAACCATCATTTCGGCGTGACCTTCATGGGCCTTGAATATTTCAAGGCCCTGCTCGAACAGCGCCTTTACTTCGGCATTGTCGATATTCGGGATCATAGTGTTCTCGACCAGATCGTTCACCGCCTTGTGATAGGCGAGTTCGTTGGCTGCATATGCCGCGTCAAACTCTGCGCCGCGCAGTTTTACGAAGCCATCAATAATCTCGTCTGCATTTGCATTGAGCTGCTGGCTGAATGCATTGTCTTGCGCCGATGCACCAAGCTTGTCGAGAAGGCCCAATGCGGCTTCGTTAACCGCGGTATGGTCGCGGATCATTGTGTTTGCAAACTCATGGATGTCGGGATTGTTCGACAGCGCAAGCGCCAGATGCGCGTAGCGAATATCGATGTTATCGGCCGTGTAGGCGATATGTGCGTATTCAAGATCACTCATGTCAGCAACATCCTTTGCGGACGCCTGAACACCTGCCATGGACAGAGCGATTGCAACCGTGGTCAGAAGCTTTTTCATGCCGGAATTTCCTTTAGATTGTTGATACCGTATGAGTACCCACAGGATCTGATGTATTTGAATGCGCGAACGTTCTAAATGTCATGCAGATAGTTCAGACCTCTGTACAAGTTCGTTGAGACCTCTGTACACGTTCGCTTTGGGCCGTATGGTTTTACCCTGCTTGATCTTCTGAGTGACATCCTGACCAACCTTTCCATGCGCGGAACGATCTATTTTCGCGCATCATTCACAAGGCTGTGGGGCGTCGCAGTTCCAAGCTGTGGAAACGTTGCGAGATTTCACTTCGCGCATCGCGGCAACTGTCTTATTCGCGTCGATGGTGTCGATGAACCCATTGGTCTAGCGCAAGGGGATTTGGTTATCATCCCCACGGAACAGCTCACGTTCTATACTGCGGCCAAGATCCCAAAAACACGATTCTGCCGCTCGATACGGTTCCGGGTGATGATGCAATCACCTTTCACGATATAGGCATTGTTCGAAGTACCTTCGGCCACAAGGCCGTCAGCGACGAGCCAGGCATCGTCGCAGCCTTCTCCCTTTGCTTCCATCTTTGCAAGCGAGGGATAGAGAAGCTGCACCGTCTTGATATCTCGCCTCGCCCATCGCAGGTCTGGCAAAGTTTTGACCTTAAACGCCAGCTGCTCGATGGGGATGTCGGCAATCCCAGGTTTTGACTGCGTGAACATTACAACCGACTGATTTGTCCCCTCCGGTGGAAAGGCAAAGTCGCGCTCAGCAATACCGCGCGTGACTTGAACATAAACCAGACCATCGGTGATGGCGTTTTTCTTGATCAGGTTCAGCTGGATCCGGCGCACCTCATCCAACGGCGTCGGCAAACAGGTAACCGCGGTCAAAAACCGATATCCTTGCTTCCCGCTGTTCTAAAAAGCTGCCGTTTACATACACTGTTGTCATTTTGTCTTGCCTTACATTTTGAAACTAGGGACCGGACGTTTCTTACCGCTGTTACCCGATTGCGGCTGAGGCAAGCTCTCCCCAAATGGCATTTACGGTGGTCAAATCCTGCACACCCAACCCCGAGAGGCATGCGACAGTTGTTGCCTTCCTGTTCCCGCTTTCCCGCGAAATCACGGATCCGATTTCGGTAAATGCGTCTTCGGTCAACACATTTGCCGAGAGCGCGCGGGCTGTTGCCCCGTACATTAGAGCCGTGGCCTTTGAGTCGACAAAAACCTCTGAGTCTTTCAGGATTTCCGGATCAATCTCGCATTTGGTGGTGTCGTCCGATCCGACAGAGGTGATGTGATGGCCCGGTCTGAGCCAATCGGCCTGTATCAAGGGCTCTTTTGCTCCGGTCGCGGTTACAATCACATCGGCTTTGGCAACTGCAGTCGGCAAGTCATCAACCACTTGCAAGGACACCCCGGTGAGACGCGACTCCAAAGATAAACATAGCTCACTGGCTTTGGCGCGATCCCGCCCCCAGATCTTAAAGGTCTTGATTGCGCGCACCGCAAGCAAGGCTTCAGCCTGCAACCGCGCTTGCGTCCCGGTTCCGACGATCAAGGCGGACCGGGCCGATTGCGGAGCCAACAGTCTTGCCACCACCGCACCTGCCGCCGCGGTCCGGTAATCCGAAATCAGATGGTCGTCTTGCAGGATGGCCAGCGGCTTGCAGGTTTTGCTGTCAAAAACCGCAATCATACCACTGGATGCCGGTTCGCCCCGATCTGCGAGGATCTGGGACCAGCCCGCCATCTTGACCGTAAAAATCGGACACCCGGGCAGAGACGCCGACTTGACATGGATGTCGGCCAGATCATTGGGATGCAGAACATAAACGGGCGATTGCGCCCTGCCGTCCGAGATCGCCTGGAATGCTAACTCTGCGGCCGGGATCAATTGCTCGATGTTTAAAAACGGGCGGATGGTTTCTGAGCCGATGACTGGGATCATGGCGCAATCACTTCACCGCGGCCGACATAAGCGACTTCGCCTGCGACCGTCACTCTTTTGATGTCGTCAGGCGTGCCGAAGGGCGTCACGATTATCTCGCTCGGCCGCCCCATAAAGTGGCCCTGCTTCAAAGGAAAACTGCGGCCTGATTCCGCCAGTCCATGTTTTAGAGCATAGGCTCCAACCACGCCAGCGGCGCTGCCGGTTGCGACATCCTCCATGACCCCGTCATTGTTCCAATGCCGCCCTTCAAATGTGTGGACATCGAGCAGATATGCAAACTCCGCCCCGAAACGTTTCAGCGACTGCTCCAAATCGGGAACTGTGATCTGCGCGTCCTTCAACCCTCCCAAAACCGGAACGACGAGGTATTTCAAACCTGTTGAGATGACGTCCAGCGGAAAGTCAGCAAGTTGATCCAGATTAAAAGCTCTGGCAATGCCCTGCCGTTCTTGCGCGTCGACCGTACCGATTATCTCGGGCCTGCCTTGATCAAGTGCGCCGAAATAGTGCCCATCCCGGTACTGCGTCGAAACAATGACCTCTCTTCCGCCCTGCAAGCTGATCGTCCACTCCCGCGAGCCTTCGGTGCCCGCTTCTCTATGCAATGTGCAAGCAGCACCGATAATGGGGTGACCTGCAAATGGTAGCTCCTCAAAGAGATCAAACACTCGTGCAGAGATTTGACCATTGTTCTCACTCAGGAAGATCGACTCAAAGTGTCGCATCTCCTGGGTAATGGTCAGCATTTGTTCGCCGGTCAGCCCTTCGGAATCTGTAAATACTGCCAGACTATTGCCGCTATAGGGCTTGGCCGCGAAAACATCGCAGTGAATGAAGTTGATGGTCAACTTAGGAGGTGGCATAAGGAACCTGCATAGCAAATGATCTATATAGATAGGTATCTATTCAGTGGATGTATATGTGTCAACAGCCCAAGCACTGCGCGCCTTGGCCCATGAGAACCGATTGCGAATTGTGCACTGGCTCTCAGAGCCCGAACATCACTTTCCACCGCAGGTCGATGGTGATTTGGTCAAAGACGGGGTATGCGTGGGCTTCATCACGGAAAAGATTGGCTTGAAGCAACCGACCGTGACCAACCACATGCAAATTCTGCAAGAGGCTGGCTTGGTCGAGAGCAAGAAGATTAAAAACTGGGTATTCTACAAGCTGCGACCAGATCAGATCGAAAATGTGCTTCGAAAAGTCGGCCAGATGCTTTGAAAACGGTCACCCAAACGACCTGAGGCAAAGGAGCATCTTCACGACAAAACTTATTAGCCAGTTGGAGGCAACCGGTTCTGGACTGAGTTGCAGCCGCGTATACTTTCGTCCTCTAAACATCTTGGAACCAATTGGCGTTATAGCCAAGATCTTCGAGCAACTATGAGACCGTTGGCAAGCTGCTGAGCATCCTACCGTGGCCGTCGTAGATAGCGTGCAGCTTTTTCTACCACCCTTGGCTCGACCGATCTCGCATCCAAGCCCCCATTTTCTAAACCCATAGTGGTCGCCATTCGATAAGCTATGAGATAAATTGGATCGTCCATCACGGTCTTTTCTTCAACATGGTAAGCGGCCAAACCGACCATCACGCGCGAAAAGATGCCTTCCAGCTCCGGCGCTCCCTCCAGTTGTAAATGTTTTGTTCGGGGCGCATTCATCGAGCGCGTATCGCCGACGCAAACGGTTGTGATTAATGAAGATAATGCTACCGAACGCCAACCAATCATCGACGCTCGGTTAACCGTAGGACTTTGGCATGAGGGGTTTCTAACGCCCTGTTTGCGAGTCGCTCAAGCAAATAGATCATTCGTGCCACCGCTTCTTATTCGAACCATGAAACACCCCGCTAAACAATTAAAAATGCATCCTGATTTTGATCAGAGCGTTTCACTGCTGATTTGAGAACCAATGATGATATTCACTAGTCAAAATTCTCGATAGTTTTCATGGATCATCGAACGAAGGTCGATTCGTTTGCGACGCTAACGAATTTTGGGAACTTTTCCTCATTTACGCTGTGGATAATCGAGAAAAGGCCCGGTATCTTCACGCTCTCGTGATCAATAGGCAGAAAACCATTCCCGTGTTCGACCTACCCGCGCAGCGTGCGCACCTTTCCGAAAAATATGATCTTGCACCGTCGCCCGAGCTGGCGGCGAGCATGAGTGAAATTTATAGCCGCATGTCCCGCGTAGTGTCGCCGATGGATTGGGCAATCTACGCGCCTTACATCAAGGCGATCAACGATCTGAAGGCCGAGCGCAACGCGGTCATTCTGGGCCACAACTACATGACGCCCGAAATTTACCACGGCATTTCAGATTTTGGCGGCGACAGTCTGCAACTGGCGATCAAGGCCACCGAGGTCGAGGCGGATGTGATCGTCCAATGCGGCGTGCATTTCATGGCAGAGACGTCAAAGATCCTCAGCCCTGAAAAGACCGTGCTGATGCCGGATATGGACGCGGGCTGCTCACTAGCGGAATCAATCACGGCGGAAGGAGTCGAGGAAATGCGCCGCCGTTATCCCGGTGCGCCGGTTGTGTCCTATGTGAACACCACGGCCGAGGTCAAAGCGGCTTCAGATATCTGCTGCACCTCATCGAACGCAGCGCAGATCGTTGCTGCAATGGACAGCGACACGGTTATCATGACGCCAGATCAGTACCTGGCGCAGAATGTGGCTCGTGATGTGCCGCAAAAGAATGTGGTCTGGTGGGAAGGCTCGTGCATCGTACACGAACAATACCGTCCTCAGGACCTGCGCGATTTTCGCAAATGGAACCCCGGCACGCGTCTGATCGCGCATCCCGAATGCCCGCCAGACGTGGTGGCCGAGGCCGATTTTTCTGGATCCACCAGTGGGATCATCAAATATGTCACCGATGAAAAACCTGAAAAGGCACTGCTGATCACCGAATGCTCGATGGCGTCGAATATCGCGGATGCCTTGCCCGAGGTCGATTTTGTCGGCCCTTGCAACATGTGCCCGTACATGAAGAAGATCACACTCGAAAAGGTGCTGTTCGCGCTGGATACCATGACAGGTCAGATTGAGGTTAATGCCGAGGTCGCCGCCAAGGCGCGCCTGTCGGTGCAGCGCATGATCGACCTTTCGCGCCAACTGGGTATTTGATCAGCAACATGAAGATCGTTGAAACGCCGCGTGTGGTCATCATCGGGGCCGGGCTGGCGGCGGTTTATACCGCGCTGAAACTGGCCCCTCGTCCGGTCGTGATGATCTCGCCCGAGCCGCTGGGGTCCGGCGCAAGCTCAGCCTGGGCGCAGGGCGGTATCGCTGCGGCGATGGCCAGGACGGACAGCCCCGAAGCCCATGCCGAGGACACCATGCGCGCGGGCGCCGGGTCGGTCCTGCGCGAAGTGGCCGAGTTCGTCACCCAAGCCGCACCGGAGCATATCCTCGACCTGTCCGACCTTGGCACTGGCTTCGACCGCACCGCCGATGGCGGCTTTGTGCAATCGCGCGAGGCGGCGCACTCCGCTGCGCGGGTGGTGCGGGTCAAGGGCGATCAGGCCGGTGCCGAGATCATGCGCGCGCTGATCGTGGCTTTGCGCAGAACCGCATCCATTCAGGTCATCGAAGGGGCTCTGGCGGTTAGGTTGGAAAGCGACGGTGCGCAGGTCGGCGGCGTTTACTTGGCCGATGCCCATGCACCGAACGCACCACAGGTTCTGCTGCGCGGGTCGGCGCATGTACTGGCAACCGGGGGCTCTGCGGGCCTGTATGCCAATACCACCAATCCCTCGCGCATCCGGGGTCAGGGAATTGGCATGGCCGCCCGGGCCGGCGCGCGGATTGCGGATGCCGAGTTTGTCCAATTCCACCCCACCGCAATCGACGTCGGCGAGGACCCCACTCCGCTGGCGACCGAGGCGTTGCGTGGCGAGGGGGCTATTTTGATTGACGGAAATGGGCGTCGGTTCATGCTCGACATCCACCCCGATGCCGAACTTGCACCGCGCGACACGGTTGCCCGCGCTGTATTTATGCAGACGCATGCGGGTCGTCGTACGGCACTGGACACGCGCACAGCAATCGGCGCGCGAATTTCGGATCATTTCCCCGCAGTGACCAAGGCCTGCCTGCGCAATGGCGTTGACCCTGTGCGCAATCCGATCCCCGTCACTGCCTCGGCGCAATACCATATGGGCGGTATCGAAACAGATTTGGCGGGCCGAAGTTCGCTGAAAGGGCTTTGGGCCTGTGGCGAGGCCGCTTCAACCGGGTTGCACGGCGCGAACCGGCTGGCGTCAAACGGACTGCTTGAGGCGCTGGTGTTTGCCCGCGCATGTGCGCGAGACATTGCGGCGTCTGTGTCCGTCGGTCACGTGCCAGAAGTTGACCTTGCTCTGACTGCGGAAGCCCAACCGGCAAGGAATACGGATTTGGCCACCCTGCGTCGTATCTTGACCCAGCACGTGGGCGTGATGCGTAATCGGTTAGGCCTGAACCGTGCCCTGACTCGGATCGCGGCTCTTGAGGCCCGGCATCGGGCCTCTGACGTGTTTTTGAATATGACGGCCACGGCCACCCTGATTGCCGCTGCCGCGCTGCTGCGTGAAGAAAGCCGTGGTGCGCATTACCGATCAGATTTCCCTGACCCTATCCCCGGCCCCGGCCAACGCTCTGCCCTGACGCTGAGCGAGGCTGTCGCCCTGCGGGACCGTATTACAAAGGACGCAGCATGACCCTTCCAGCCTTACCCGACATGATCCTCGAACCTTTGGTCCGGTCGGCCCTGATGGAGGATTTAGGTGCCTATGGTGATATCACCACCCAAACGGTGATCGCGCCGGACGTCACTTATGCCGCGCGTCTGAACGCCCGTGAAGATGCGGTGGTATCGGGATTGCAGGTCGCCGCCATGGCATTCCGTATGTTCGATCCTTCGCTTGAGATTTCCACACATATCTCGGACGGCCAGCGCTGTACCAAGGGCGACACGCTGATAGAGATAACAGGCAAGGCGACCTCGATCCTGTCGGCTGAGCGCGTGGCGCTGAACTTTGCCGGACGCCTGAGCGGCGTGGCCACCGCAACGGCGGCACTGGTGGCTGAAACCAGGGATACAAAGGCGCGCATTACCTGCACGCGAAAAACCACCCCCGGCCTTCGTATCGTTGAGAAACAGGCGGTTCTGCACGGCGGAGGATTCAATCACCGGTTTTCCCTGTCCGACGCAATCCTCATCAAGGACAACCATATCGCGGCGGCTGGCGGCGTACGCGCTGTTCTTGAGGCCACGAAAGCTCGCGCTTCGCACATGATGAAGATCGAGATCGAGGTAGATACGCTGGAGCAACTGGCCGAAGTGCTTGATGTCGGCGGTGCCGATGCTGTGCTGTTGGACAATATGCAGCCTGACATCTTGGCCAAGGCGGTTACACTGGTTGATGGTCGGCTGATCACCGAAGCCTCGGGCAATGTCACGCGGGACACAGTTGCTGCTATTGCGGCCACCGGCGTGGATTTCATTTCATCCGGTGCGTTGACCCACTCCTATCGTACGGTCGATCTGGGTTTGGATTTCTGACGCTATTGCAAGGGCATGATAACCCGACACGCTGCCTGAATACCCGCCCGCACTTGAACCCATTCGTTCTGCATCTCAACGTTCGACCAATCTGGAAAAAAAATCACTGTGATCAACATAAGTGTAGTCAGCGCCGACTAGAAACGACACATCGCGCTTCCGGTCGGCCGCCTCTCGCGAACGCGAGCCTCTGGCAGGGTCGCCAATGCCCAAACCCGCAACCTTTGACCGTGATGGATTTTTCTCCCTGCGTATCATGGGATTGTCTGGCGGGCCTTCTCGCCTGACGGTTTTTGGATCTGTATCTACAGTCCTGCAGGCCTGACGATGCGAGATGTCGTGGTCCAGCATTTCTCTGAGCCAAAAGAACTTAGCGGAAAACTGCAGTTTTTTTGAACGAAAGCACATCTACTCCATCCCTCTTATCTGAAGGTTGGTAGAAATACCGAAGCAGCCACAGCGAAACAGAGAATGAGTAGCGTGGCCAACGCTGACAGCGCAGCAGGGGCAGGACCCACGCGCCTCACTTCCAAAAATGGAGTCAGAACACAGACAGCGAAAACCGATGCCGTGAGCATCAGTTGAGAAATAAGTGTTGTGGCGTCCACCAGCGGTACCGGGATCGCACCCATCGAATTCAGGAGAACACCCATGAGGAAGACCAGGATGAAGAGTGGCAGACGTGGCTTGGAACCTGTCCCCCCGGACCGACGGTTCAAATGGGCCAAAACAAAAACCAGCGGAAACAGAAGCATCACCCGGAATAGTTTGACGACGACTGCCGTTTCGCCAGCCGTATCGGACATTGCATAGCCGGCCCCCACGACCTGCGCCACGTCATGTATGGACGCGCCCAGCACGAACCCTGCCCGTTCATCGCTAAAGCCAAGGGCCAAAAGCCCGGCGGGATAGGCGACCATGGCGATGGTGGAAAGCAGTGTGACCACCATGATGGTAAAAGACAGGTGTCGGTTGAGCCGCCCGGACGGTGGCAACAGCGCCGAGATCGCCAGCGCGGCCGAGGCACCGCAGACCGCCGTTGCACCTCCGATCAGCAAACCAAAATCTCGCCGCTGCCCGAAAAGCGGCGCGGCCAAGATCGTCAGGCCGATGGTCGCTGCGGTAGCCCCGACAAGAAAGAACAAACTGCCCCCTCCAAGCTGCAATACGGTGCCAAGGCTGATCTGCAGCCCGAGTAGAGCAACGCCACATCTGGTCAGCGATCGTACCGTGAGTATCAATCCCGGCGCCAGCAGAGGGTTACGACGGAGAGGGCCTGAGCACGCGCCAAGCAGCAAGGCGATCAGCATCGCCGGAAGCTGGCTATGCCCCGCACCCCATATCGCCAGACCGCCGGCCAGAAGGCAAACGCCCATGCCAGGAAGCCACGAAAGAACCTTCCGCGATCGCGCACGAAGGGTCCGCTGATTCGTATCAAGGGTATCAAGCTCCGAAGTCTCAGATTTCTGATGCATTTTTCGCCTTTCGATGCCGATTACCGGCTTGCCGTTTGACAGGCGACCTATATCGTGGTTATCTAAGTTCACAAATAGGAAATTAAGTTTCTATATAGGAAACCATTGGGAGACTAAAAATGGAACTGAAGGCTTTTGCCCTTGCGGCGACAATCACCGGGCTTGGCTTTGGACTCAGTCCTGCCCATGCGGACGAACTTCGCATCGGTCTAAGCACTCCGTTGTCCGGCGGTGTCGCCGCGTTGGGCCAACATGAGATGTGGGGGGCCGAACTGGCCATCGAAGAACTGAACGCCGCTGGCGGCGTTGATGGCAATACATTTACGCTCGACGCTCAGGACAACCAGTGTAACCCCTCGCAGGGTGTGACCAGTGTTGAAAACCTGCTGCGGAACGATCCCGTCGCTATTATCGGCGCTTTGTGTAGCTCAGTCACGCTTGCGATCATGCCGATGGTCGAACGTGAAGAGGTTCCGCTGGTCGTCGCCGTCTCGACCTCCAAAGTCATCACTGAGAAATCCGGCATCGGCGGAAATGACTGGACCTTCCGCATCAACCCCTCCGACGTGGGGCTCGCCGTTGCAATGGCCAACTACATTGCCTCCACCGGTGACATCGAAACTGTCGCCTTCGTCGGTGAGGATACGGATTACGGCCGCGGCGGGCACGAGGCAATTGCCGCAGCTCTTGAGGCCAAAGGAGTCCAAGTTGTCTCGGCTGATTTCTTTCAACAGAACACTCCGGATTTCACAACACTGCTGACCCGGCTGGCAAATACCGCACCTGATGCCATTGCTCTCTATGCCGTGGGTGCGGATGAACTCAACTTTCTGCGCCAGTTTCGCGGCATGGGCCTGCCCTCGCACCTAACCGGCCGCATCGCTTTCGATGAGATCCGCGATACGGTGATAACCTCAGGCGCCATCGACGGGGCGACAAGCGTCTTCCCCTACGCCGCCGATCTGGATACGCCCGAAAACCAAGCGTTTGTTGCAGCCTTCAAAGCAAAGTATGGCGAGTTGCCCAACTATCAGAGCTTCGAGGCATACGAGGCGGTCAAGATCATCGCCGATGCGATCAAGCGGGCCGGCGCAACCGACCGCGCGGCGATCCGCGACGCGCTGGAGAAGACAGAATATACCTCGTTGACTGGCCGCATGATCGCCTTCGACGAGCACAACCAAGCTCATAACGCGGCTATCATCATGCGCGTAGATGGCACCGAGGTCGTCATCGAGGCGCAGTCAGACACCTGATCCACGCGTTCGTCGGAGGAGAGGTCTCGGCCTCTCCTCCTCAAAGCAGACTTTAGCGAGGCAAACATCTTGACCGGGCTTTTCATTAGTCAACTGGTGCTGAATGGCGTCGTGATCGGACTGACCTATGCGCTTATCGCCGTCGGCCTGTCACTTATCTTCGGCGTGATGGAAATCGTGAACTTTGCGCATGGACAGGTTTACATGCTGGGCGCCACCGCGATGCTGACCTGCGTAACCGTGCTGGGCCTTGGGTATTTTCCCGCCGTGCTGCTTGCAACGCTGGTTGTGGCGGTGACCGGGCTGTTGCTTTATGCGACGGTTCTGCGCCATCTCCAGCAGGGTGAATTCGAGCGGGGCATTATTCTGACCATAGGCATCGGAATGGTGCTGCAGAACGGCATCACCTATCTTTACGGTGCCCAGCCCCGTGTCATCGATACCGAGTTCAGTTTCATCTATCTGGAAATGGGGGGTTTGCGGATCGACCTGATGCGGCTGCTTACTATCGGGTTGAGCGCGCTGGCCATGGGCGGTCTTTACCTGCTTCTGCAGCACAGCCGGATCGGGAAAGCCATGCGCGCCTTTGCCCAGAACCGCGAAGCTGCCTTCATGGTCGGAATCCGGCCTGCGGTCATTGCCGGCACGGCTGTCAGCCTCGGGATCGGACTGGCCGGGCTTGCCGGTGCCTCGCTCGCGCCGGTGTTCACTGTGCATCCGGCGATGGGTATTCCAATTCTCTTCAAGGCCTTCGCGATCGTTATCATCGGCGGGCTCGGCCATATTCCGGGGGCCGTGCTGGCAGCCGTACTGATTGGCGTAACAGAAAGTCTCGTGGGTGGTTTTGGCCCGGTCGCGCTGCAGGATGCCGTTGCCTTTTTCGCAATGATCGCGATCCTCATGGCCCGCCCGGAAGGTCTCTTTGGAAAAGGAGTTCGGGTATGATGACGCGAACCCTAAAAGGCAGCCGCTCCGGCGGATCTCTCTCTCCTGACTCTCGCTGGTTAATTTGCATAGCCATCCTTGCACTTGCCCCGACACTGACTGGTTCAAGCTACGTGCTCAATGTCGGTTCGCTGGCCCTGGCCTTCGCTGTCCTCGCAACCTCGCTGAACCTGATCTTTGGCTTTACCGGACTGCTGTCCTTTGCCCAGGTCGGTTTCTGGGGCGTCGGCGCTTATGTTGCGGCGATCGCAACGTCAGACTACGGCATTTCGCCATGGCTGGCCTTCCTTGCAGGCGGCGCGTTTACCGGCATACTCGCGATCCTGGTCGGCATCCCAGCGCTGCGCGTGTCGCGTGCCTCCTTCGTTATCGTATCGCTCAGCTTTACCCTGCTGGCGACACTGCTGTCTCGAAGCTGGATTGATGTAACGCGCGGACCGCTCGGCATTCCCGGCTTGCCTGCGCCTTCCATTGCATTCGGTGACCGCGTGCTGATCGACGGGCACGATCCGCTGACATTCTATTGCATCATGCTCGGGTTCGCGGTGCTGGCACTGGGCTTCATGTTCGCGCTGATCCGCTCACCCATCGGTCGCATCCTGTTGGCGACCAACCAGAATGAGGCGCTGGCCCGCTCGCAGGGGATCAACGTGAAGCACTACCAGCTTCTGGCCTTTTCGGTGGCCGCTGCCTTCAGCGGGATGACGGGCGGTCTGTACATCTTTCACCTCGGCATCGTCGACCCGTCGATCTTCGACGCTTATTACAGCGAAATGCTGCTGATCATCGTGATCCTTGGCGGAGCTGGGAACTTTTGGACCGTGATCGTTGCTGCCTTTGTCCTGACAGCAGTGCCTGAATTGCTGCGGTTTGACCCGGAGCTTCGGTTGGTGATGTTCGGGGCGATACTTGTCGGTGCGGCGCTGGTTCTGCCGGGCGGTTTCGGTGGGTATCTACGCGACACCAATCTGAAACGCTGGAGAAAGGAGGTCCGCCCATGACCCTCGAAACCCCGGCTCCCATGCTGCGCGTCTCCAACTTGACCAAGACCTTCGCAGGTGTCACCGCAGTTGACGATGTCAGTTTCGACGTCCTGCCCGGCAGCATCGTCGGCCTGATCGGACCCAACGGTTCCGGAAAATCCACCACCATCGACTGCCTGACCGGATTCGCCCGGCCCGACAGTGGGCGTGCCCAATTTGATGGTCGCGACGTGACCAGTTGGCACCCCGAGCAGCTGGCTGCGGCAGGGATGGTGCGCACTTTCCAGAACGTGCGCATCTACGAGGGGATGACGGTTACCGACAACCTTGTTGTTGCCGCCCGCAGCCTGCGGCGCTTCACATGGGCAGAACAGGTTCTGAAGCTGCCTCGCGTTACACAGCACGAAGCAGAGCTGCGCGACGAGGCCCTGTCTCATCTGCGTCTGGTCGGCATCGAGAAATATGCCGATGCACCCGCCGGCATCCTGTCCTACGGCCAACGCAAATTGGTGGCCTTCGCCATGTGTCTTATGGGTCGGCCGCGCCTGATCATCCTGGATGAGCCGCTGGCCGGCGTGAACCCGACGGTGATCCGCCGGATCTCCGAACTGATCGACACGCTCAACGGGAAAGGCCAGACCTTCCTGCTGATCGAACACAATGTCGATTTCATCATGCGCCATTGCGGCAAGGTGATTGTGCTTGAACAGGGCCGGCTCCTGACCGAGGGCGCACCAGAGGTCATCCGCAGCGATCCACGCGTGCTTGAGGCTTACCTTGGTAACTACGCCGAATATGCCGGAGAGGAGACCCTTCATGTCTGACCCAATCCTGTCCCTTCGCAGCCTTGCGGTCGGCTACCTCGACGACCCGATCGTACGCGATTTCTCGCTGGATGTGCAGAAACAAACGATATGGAGCCTTCTGGGCGGCAACGGTGCAGGCAAGTCTACCTTGCTCAAGTCGCTCTTTGGCCTGTCGAAATGGTTCAGCGGAGAGATCATCTTTCAAGGTCAGCCGATACACGGCAAGAGCCCCGGCGAATGCATGCGTGCGGGCATAGGCATCGTGCCTCAAGGCCGCTGCAACTTCCCACAGATGACGGTGCGTGAAAACCTTGAAATGGGCGCCTATACGCTCGCCAAGGGTGACAAGGCGGCGGCCCAGGATCGGGTGATCGAGTTGTTCCCGATGCTTGGCCGGAAACTCAGGACAGTGGCTGGCAATCTTAGTGGTGGCGAACAGCAGGTGCTGGAAACCGCAATGGTGCTGGAAACCGACCCGGTGCTGCTTCTGCTCGACGAGCCATCGCTGGGCCTTTCGCCAAAGATGCAGCAGGACGTGTTCGACAACGTGGCACAGCTGCGCGATGCAGGCGTGACCGTGATCATGGCCGAACAGAATGTCGTGGGCTCGCTCCTTGTGTCAGACAGCGCGGTGGTGCTGGACCTTGGCACCAAGCTGATCGAAGGCCCGGCCCGCGACGTGATGAGCGACCCAAAAATCCGGGCGGCCTTTCTCGGTGGTGAGCCGGTCGACGCCTAAGCCCCTCTTTTCCAGAACGAAAGTACGAAATTATGAACCTGCCTTTGACACCCGAAACTCAACGCCGCGCCAACGCATCCGAGCAGGTCGAACGCGCAGCCTCGGGCGAATTCACCCATTCGACCCTGCAGGTCGGAACAATGGCCAGCGGCCAGCCTATCACCCTGCCCCTGTTGGTGGCGAAAGGCCGCGCTGAGGGGCCAGTCCTGTGGCTGAACGGCGCGGTCCACGGCGACGAGATTAATGGCATCCTGGCGATTTCCGACTTTATGGCCGGGCTGGACTGCAACAATCTGGCGGGAACAGTGGTGGCAACGCCGATATCGAACCCAACGGCGCTTGACGCGCGACGCAAGCGCGTGCCGCAGGACGATCAGGATCTTGATCAGAGCTTTCCAGGCAGCGACGCAGGTATGTTAGCCCAGCTGCTGGCCCACGCGGTGTTCGACGGAATCCGCCAAAGCGCCGACGTGGTGGTTAACTTCCACACGATGAACCCGCTGTTCTCCAGCATGCCATATGCGGTTTACAAGGATGCAGGCGACGGCGCCCCAGGCGAAAGTGACATCCTAGGCGCCGTATCGCAATTCTCACCATTCGTGGCCTGCCGCATGTCCGTGACATCCGCATCGGAATTGCCCGGCAACAATGCCGGTGCACTTGATTATCAGTGCCTGAAGCTTGGCAAACTTGCCTTCATGATCGAGCTTGGCGCCGGAAGCCAGCAGCAGCCCGATTGTATCCGGTCTGGAGTCGATGGGCTCCAACGTCTCGCAGGGCATCTGGGGATGATATCCGCCAATGCGACGAAACCAGGACCCATCCGGCGCGTCACGCGCCGCACTCATGTCTTCGGCCATCAAGGCGGTTTTTTCCGCCAGCACGCGGCTGCGGGAACAACCTTGCCCGCCGGCCAGCCGCTGGGCCTTATTCAGGACGTCGCGGGCAATATTTTGGAGACCATCACTTTCTCACAGGACGTGCAGGTTATCGGTATTCGCAACGACCCGGTGGTGCATTCCGGCGATCGGGTCGGCTTCGTTGGGCTGGAATGGGATGATTGGCATGGTCAGTAAAGAAATCAGAGCTGCGGTCGCGCAATACTCCCCGGTTTTGGGTGATACGCAGGCCAATCTCGACACAAGCCTCAAATGGATCGACCGGGCTGCGGCGGAGAAGGCAAGCCTTCTGGTTTTACCCGAGTGCTGCCTCAGCGGCTATGTCTTCACAGACACAGAGGCCGCCGCACCGTACGCGACCCCGTTAGACGGACCGGCCGTCGCCGCATGGCGCGCGCGCGCGGTACGGCACGGCCTGACCCTCGTCGCCGGAATTATCGAACTGGCCGACGACGGACTTTACGACAGCGCAATCGTGATTACGCCGGATGGGAATGCCACGACTTACCGTAAGCTGCACCTCTGGAGCATAGAGCGCGACCTCTATAGACCCGGCAACCGCGCTGTCATCGCTGACACTCCGGCCGGTCGGATCGGCATAATGATCTGCTACGACCTTTGGTTTCCGGAACTGAGCCGGGCACTGACGCTGGATGGCGCGCAGGTGATCGCCTGTCCTGCGAACTGGGCCGGAAACCCTCGGATGAAATCGCCGCTGGACGCGCACGGACAGGCGATGGGGTTTCATGTCGCCCGTTCAACTGCCTGCGTGAACGAGGTTCCGGTGATCGTCGCCGACCGTGTCGGCCATGAAGGAGACCTTACCTTCCTTGGCAACAGCTGCATTATCTCCGGCACCGGGGATGTCGCCGCCGGTCCGGCCCCAGCCGACACGACTGACCTTCTGATCGCCGACATCGCCATCGGCCGCACCCTTGGCGCAGCGCAAAGCCATATGGAATCCCGGCGCACGGATATCTACGCGGTCCAGACACGGGAGGATGCGTCTTGAAGTCACTAGAAACCGCACTGAACGTCCTGAGGGTCTTTATCGACGCCGACAGCGACCTGTCTGTGAACGAGGTCGTCGAACTCGTCGATTTGAAGAAAAGCCACGTATCGAAGATACTCAGCACGTTGCGCAATGCCGGAATGGTGGAACAGAATCCCGTCACCCGGCGCTATTCTGTCGGGGTCGAGGCCTTTGAGCTCGGCACCCGGTACATCGTCCGTTCGCAACAGGCGCGCGACGCCCTTCCAGTGATGCGACAGCTTGTGAACGCGTCTGGCCACTCTGCGACCCTCAGCATTCTGCGTGGCACCCACGTGCTGCATATCATGGCCGTCGAAGGGCCACATTACATTGACGGCCGCTGGCGGGTCGGAAACCGCCTGCCGGTGCATGGCACCTCAGCCGGGAAGGTCCTGCTGGCATGGCAACCTGAAGCGCAGCGCAAGGAATTGCTGAGCAATCTGGATCTCCGCCCGCTCACCGAAAAAACGATCACGCGCCGCGACCATCTCGAAGCCGTCCTGACTGATATCCGTGAATCCGGCTGCTCTGTCACCCGCGGCGAAAGCGCGCCCGGGCTCGCGGCGCTGGCCGTGCCGGTTTTCGACGCGACAAACGAGGTCCCGCTGGCCCTCGGAGTCGTCCTGCCGGATCCGCTTTTCGAAACCGAGGACCTCGACCAACTGCGCGAAAAACTTTTCGATGCCTCGCGCACATTGTCGCTGAAACTCGGCGCTCGGGATTTCCCATTTGGCGCCGGTGGGGCGTCCTCGAAATGACACCAAGACGCCGAAGCAAAGGAGCGCAAAGATCATGAGCAGACACGAACATACCGTTCCGGCACGGCGCGGCAAGGCGATCGATGTCGCCGCCGGTCAGGAATTTCGGGTGATCAACACCCATGGCACCCAGGTGCTCGACACGTGGGCCTTTGCCGCCGGTGACAGTTCCACCTTTCTGTCGATGGCGCACACACGCTCATCTATCAGCCGTATTCATATCCGACCCAACGACACGCTGGTCGACAACCACTACCAGCCGATGCTGACGGTACTTGAAGACACCTCGCCGGGTGTACATGACATGCTTATGTGCTGCTGCTCCATGCCGATCTACAAGCGCATGGGCTGCACCGAGTATCATGACAATTGCGAGGATAACCTGCACGCAGCTCTGGCCGAGGTGGGACTTGCCTCGCGCCATACTCCGGCTCCTCTCAACCTGTTCATGAATTACCCGCTCGGCGCAGATGGCGGATTCTCTCGCAAGCCCCCGGTTACCCGCCCCGGCGACTACGTTGCCTTCCGGGCCGAACGCGACATTGTCCTGGTGCTCTCTGCGTGCCCGCAGGACCTCATTCCGATCAATGGCGAAACCCGGATGCCGACAGAAGCGCATGTCGCGCTGTTCTGAGCCCGGCCAAAGTCAATTCCAAAGGAGCACAACCGATGACCGATCAAACCCTGCAGCGCACCCAACTTGTAGACGCTCTGCGTCAAGATGCGCGCGCGCGCATCGCCGCGCAGGGCATCACCCGCGACTCTATCGCCGCAATTGCCGATGACCTGCGGGACATTGCAAGTCAGGCCCAACTCTGGTCAGAGGATCAGTTTCCACCCCCGGACGACGACAGCAAACAGGCGCGCTACCTGATCGCCGAGGATGAAGGCAAAACATTTGCTCTTTACCTCAACGTCATGCGGCCAGGGAAGCGTATCCCGCCGCACAACCACACCACTTGGGCTTGCGTTGCCGCAGTCGAAGGAACCGAGCTCAACACGCTCTGGACTCGCACGGATGATAGAACGGAACCCGGCCGCGCAACTGTGCAAAAAGACCGCGAGGTTTCTATTGAGCCGGGTACCGCAATCGGCCTGCTGCCCGACGACATACATTCCGTCTTCATTCCCGGTGACAGCGTCATCCGGCACCTGCACTTCTACGGTCGAGCGCTGGAAACCCTTTCAGAACGTGTGATGTTTGACCCGGAAGCAGGCACATGCTGGACCATGGATGTCGGCGTACAGACACGAAAGGCAGACAAATGACCGGATCCGTTTCTGCAGCCGCCCTGAAACGCAGACTCGACGCGCAAGCACGGATCGGGCTTCTCGATGTGCGCGAGCACGGTCAGTACGGCGAAGGTCATCTGCTCTTTGCGTCGAACTGCCCCTACAGCCGTCTCGAACTGCAAGTTTCGCGCCTTCTTCCGGACAAGCAGGCTGAGATTTACCTCTACGATGATGGTGACGACGTCGCCGAACGCGCCGCCCTTCGCCTTACAGAGATTGGCTACAAGGACGTCTCGATCCTGTCCGGCGGACTGCCGGCTTGGCGGTCAGCCGGATACGGCGTCTTCAAGGGCGTCAATGTCCCGAGCAAAGTGTTGGGTGAGCTGGTTGAACTAGCCGAACATACGCCACAGATCACGGCCGACAAACTTCTGGACATGCAGCGAGAGCCACGCCCCCCAAGCCTGATCGACGGGCGCCCTGCCAGTGATTACCGAAAGATGACAATTCCAGGTGCCCGAAACATTCCCAACGGCGAACTGCTCTATCGCTTTGCCGCGCTTGACCTGCCCGAGGACCGACCCATTGTCGTCCATTGTGCCGGCCGCACCCGCGGCCTGATCGGCGCACAGAGCCTGATCAACGCCGGTATCGCAAATCCAGTCTACGCGCTGGAAAACGGTACGCAGGGGTGGGTCTTGTCCGGCAAAAAGCTGTCGCGCAACAATACTCCAAAGGCGTTGCCAAAACTCACGGCCAAGCAAGTGAAGCGGGGCGCGGCCCTTGCAGACCGCTTGATCTCAAAACATCACCTGCCTGTCATCGACGCGGCCGACCTGCCGGCCTGGCGCCGGGAGAACGCGTACCTGCTTGATGTCCGCTCGGACGAAGAATTTGCGGAAGGCCATGTTCCCGGATCGATACACGCGCCCGTTGTCCAGCTTGTGCAAGCCACGGATGAATGGGTCGCCATGCGCCGTGCCCGGATCGCATTGATCGACGACAACGGCGTCCGCGCGGCCTCGGCAGCGTTCTGGCTCCGTCAGATGGGGCACGACGCCGTTATCGTCCGCAATGGCCTCAACTACGCCGAGAAGGTCACCACGCCCGACCAAGCCGGAGACCTTCCAACCATCTCTTCGGATGAGATCGCGCGAGTGTCCGGCCCCGTCACCATCCTTGATCTGCGGTCCAGCATGGCCTTCCGCAAGGGACATATACGAGGGGCGATCTGGGCCATTCGCCCACGGGCAGAGGCGGTGGCGAAAGATCTGACTGAGCAGGTCGTCCTCGTTGCTGACGATCCCGGAGTCGCTGCGCTCTTTGCATCTGAACTGAACACACTCACCACAGTAAAATGCCGCTACCTCGCCAGCGGCATGCAAGAATGGATCGCCGCTGGCGAACCGGTCGATGGCAGCCCTGGCTCTCCCCCCGACGAGGCTGCCATCGATTTCCTATTCTTCGTCCACGACCGGCACAAAGGAAACCTTGATGCCTCCCGCCGGTATCTCGAGTGGGAAACCGGCCTCGTGGATCAGCTCGATCCCATGGAACGAGCCGTATTTCAACTCATCCGGGCTGAGGAACATGCAGATGGATGATGCCACCCGAATGGTACACGCGGCCAAGGCAAAGGGAAACTCGCCACATGCCGTAAACCCCCCCGTCGTGAGGGCGTCGACGGTGCTCTTTCCCGATATCACCACGATGCGCGATTATCGTCAACGCCGCACGACCGGCGAACGCCTTTTCAGTTACGGCGCACGCGGCACACCGTCGTCAATGGCGCTTGAGGATGCGCTGTGCGAGCTGGAACAAGGCGATCGGGCGTTTCTCTATCCTTCTGGCCTGGCGGCCTTGGGGGCGGTTTTTCTGGCATATACGCGGCCCGGTGACCATGTGGCGATCATCGACACGGCCTATCCCCCGGTGCGGAGGCTTGCGGAAAATTATTTCAAGCCCCGCGGTGTCGAGGTCAGCTTTTTCCCGCCAGAGACAGAGGCATTGCGTGACGTTATGCGGCCCAATACGCGGCTGGTGTTGGCGGAATGTCCCGGCTCGAACAGCTTCGATATGATCGACGTGCCTGCAATGGCCGCAATTGCCCGCAAGCATGGCGCGCTTTTGGCTGTCGACAATACTTGGTCGGCCGGTGTTTTCTTTAAGCCGCTGCAACACGGTGCCGATATCTCAATCCAAGCCGCGACCAAATACATCTGCGGCCATTCCGACGTAATGATGGGCGCAGTCGTCACTCGCGAAGCGGCGTATCGTCCGATCTTTGATCTTAACAGCGACTTTGGCATCTGCGTCAGCCCGGATGACTGCTATACAGCGCTGCGGGGGCTTCGCTCATTAAAGAGCCGGCTGGAGACTCATGAACGTAGCGCATTGAAGATTGCCCGGTGGCTGGAACAACGCAGCGACGTAGCGACTGTGCTGCATCCAGCACTTGAGAGCTTTGCAGGGCACGAGCTTTGGCAACGAGATTTTACAGGATCTTCGGGCTTATTCGCCTTCCGTCTCGCCGCGCCGCTGAATAAGCGATCCGATGAGTTCGTCGATGCGCTTTCGTTGTTTGGTATCGGTGCCTCGTGGGGTGGATACGAAAGCCTTGCGCTGCCTCTTAGTCTTGGCAGCACGACATTGAGCACCGCAGATGAAGTGGTAATACGCCTGCATATTGGACTAGAGAGCGTTGACGACCTGATCCAAGATATTGCAAGTGCCTTTGGGACTATCGGTAGAGATGGGGTCACGGGAGCCACTTAGAGGGCAGTGTCACATTGTCGAACATAGTCGTTATCAAACCTATCTCGGCTTGCTGGATCGACCGAGGCGCCTCTAAATCGAAGATAACCCCACTTATCTGCATCTGCATTACCAACTTGTTCCAGCACTCGTCGCGCAGGCTAGCGGAACTCTCCTTGGGAAACGAGCCATTGCCGGTGCCCGACTCGCTTTGCGACATGTCCTGCTCCTAGCCGCATTGGTTGGCTAGACAGCGTGCGCGATGCTCTAAGGAGAAAACCGATGGCACTTGTAGTTGACAGAAGATGATTTCATCGATGTCACCTACATTCCAGTTTAAGGAGGAGCAATCGAACGGCGTTTAACGTGCCAACACCGTTTTTTTGCTGCGTCTGCGGTCACACTCCAGCCGGCGCGCCACCATTCTCGGGGAAAAAACACGCCGCCGCATGGTCTTCATCCGGTAGAACAGGTCGCTCGGCCCGGCATTTGTCCTGGACCTTCCAGCACCGCGGCGCAAAGGGGCAACCGTCGGGAATGGCCAGGGGCGACGGCAACTCGCCCTGCAGCTGGATGCGTTCCTTTCTTGCGTCCGGGTCGGCCTGCGGCGTCGCCGAAAGCAGGGCCTTGGCATAGGGGTGGAACGGCGCGCTGAACACCGCATCCCGGCTGCCCTTTTCGACCGCGCGGCCCAGATACATCACGATGACCTCGTCCGCGACATGCCGCACCACGCTGAGGTCGTGCGAAATGAACAGATAGGCCAGTCGCAGCCGGTCCTGCAAATCGACCAGCAGGTTCAGGATCGAGCTTTGGATGGACAGGTCCAGCGCCGAAACCGGCTCGTCCAACACCAGCACCTTGGGGTCCAGCATCAGGGCCCGTGCGATGGCGATGCGCTGGCGCTGCCCGCCCGAGAACATATGCGGATAGCGGTCGAAATGTTCGGGCCGCAGACCGACGAGGCCCAGCATTTCGCGCGCCTTGGCGGTGCGCTCGGCGCTGCTCAGGTCCGGGCGGTTGATTTTGAGCGGCTCTTCCAGGATGGCACCTATGCGATGGCGCGGGTTCAGCGATCCGTACGGGTCCTGAAACACGATCTGCACCGATTGGCGTAGCGATGCCCATTCCGACGGGCGGATCGGCTTGCCGTCCAGCGTCAGGGTGCCCGCGGTCGGCTCCTCGATCATGGTCACCATTCGCGCTAGGGTGGACTTGCCGCAGCCGCTTTCGCCGACCACGGCCAGGGTCTTGCCCGGATAGAGCGCGAAGTCCACCCCACCCACGGCCTTGAGCGTCCGGGTCTTGCCGAACAGCCCGCCGCTGACCTGATAGTGCCGCTCGAGCGCGGTCGCCTGCATTACCGGGTTCGTCATGATGCAACCCTCTCGTCGGTGTTCAGTGGGTAGAAGCAGCTGGCGCGGCCCAGATCAGGCCCCAGAGGGGGCGGCATCTGGGTCTTGCATTTCGCGTCGGCAAACTTGCACCGCGGCGAGAACAGACAGCCCTCGGGGCGGTCGAACTGGCCGGGTACGACGCCGGGAATGGTGGGCAGGTGTTTGTCCGTCGCCCGTTCCGGCAATGCATCCAGCAGCGCCGCCGTATAGGGATGGTGAGGCGTGCGGAACAGCGGCCCGACGGGCTGCTCTTCGATTTTCTGACCGGCATATTGCACGCTGACGCGTTCAGCCGTTTCGGCGACAACGCCCATATCATGCGTGATCAGAACCAGCCCCATGCCGGTTTCCTTTCGCAGGGATGTCAACAGATCCAGGATCTGCGCCTGAATCGTCACGTCAAGGGCCGTCGTCGGTTCGTCCGCGATCAGCAGCTTGGGTTTGCAAGCAATCGCCATGGCGATCATCACCCTTTGGTTCATGCCGCCCGACAGTTGATGCGGAAACGCGCCCAGGCGTTTTTCCGGGTCGGGTATACCCACCTGCTCGAACAGCTCGATGGCACGGGCCTGCCGTTCGCGCCGCCCCATGCCCAGATGGAGGCGCAGGGCTTCTCGGATTTGCCAGCCGACGGTGAAACACGGGTTCAGCGACGACATCGGTTCCTGGAAGATCATGGCGAGGTCCTTGCCGATCATCTTGCGGCGCGCAGTGGTACCCATTGCCAGCAGGTCTTGCCCGTCAAAGGTGATTTCGTCGGCGGTGACCGTCGCGGTCCAGGGCAACAACCCCATCACCGCCAGCATCGACACCGATTTTCCCGATCCGCTTTCGCCTACGATGGCCAGAATCTCGCCTTCGTTGACGTCCTGGTCCACGCCGTCCACTGCACGGAACCGACCGGACGCGGTGGCGAACTCGACACTCAGGTTTCTGATACGCAACAGGGACATCGCTCTAGCTCCGCTTCAGTTTTGGATCGAGCGCATCACGCAGGCCATCACCCATCAGGTTGATCGCCAGCACGGTGATCAGAATGGCGAGACCGGGGAAGGTGACCACCCACCAGGCGCGCAGGATGAACTCGCGGGATTCGGCCAGCATCGTGCCCCATTCCGGTGTGGGCGGCTGTGCCCCCATGCCCAGGAAACCCAGCGCCGCAACATCGAGGATCGCGTTCGAGAATGACAGCGCCGCCTGCACGATGATTGGCGCGACGCAGTTGGGCAAGACGGTGATGAACATCAGCCGCGGCCGGCCCGCACCGGCGACGCGGGCGGAAATCACATAATCCTTCGAGCGCTCGGCCAGCACCGCCGCGCGGGTTAGGCGCACGAAATGCGGCTGATAGGCGATGGCGATGGCGATCATCGCATTGATCAACGACGGACCGAGGATAGCCACCAAAACCAGGGCCAGCAACAACGCCGGGAAGGACAGGATGATGTCCATGATCCGCATGATGATGGTGTCGACCCATTTAGGTGCAAAACCCGAGATCAGCCCGATGATGATCCCGCCAACCGAGGCCAAAAGAACCACCATGATCCCAACCAGAAACGTCAGCTGCGAGCCATAGAGCAGCCGGGACATCAGATCGCGGCCCAGCGGATCGGTCCCCAGGATGTAGGACCAGCTTCCGCCCTCTTGCCAGACCGGCGGCAGCAGCGTGGCCGCGCGATTCTGCGCGGTGGGGTCGTGCGGGGCGATGATCCCAGCGAACAGGGCGATCAGCACCAGCGCCGAAAAAACATACAGACCGATGACCGCACCCCGGTTTTCACGGAAGTAGTACCAGAATTCGCGTAGCGCACTGGGGCGAGTCGGAGCAGTTGCGATTTGCGTTGTATCAGCCATGTCAGCGCTTCCGGATCTTAGGGTTGATGAGGCCATAAAGCATGTCGACGATCAGGTTCACCACCATGACCAGCACCGCCACCAGCAGCAGCCCACCCTGCACCACGGGATAGTCGCGGCGGAAAATGCTGTCGACCATCCATTTGCCGATGCCGGGCCAGCTGAAAATCGTCTCGGTCAGAATCGCACCGGCCAGCAGGGTGCCGACCGAAAGCCCGATTACAGTGATCACCGGGATCAGAGCGTTGCGCAGGGCGTGTATGCCGTTGATCCGCGCAGGCGTCAGCCCCTTGGCGCGCGCGGTACGGATATAATCCTCGCCCAGCACCTCCAGCATCGCAGACCGGGTCTGGCGCGCAATCACAGCCAGCGGGATGGTGCCCAGCACAATGGTCGGAAGGATCAGATGCCGCACTGCGGAAAGAAAGGCCCCCTTTTGCCCCGAGGCCAGGCTATCGATCAGCATGAACCCGGTCGGATCGGGGAAATAGTATTGCAACCCGATACGTCCGGAAACCGGCGTCCATTGCAGGTTGCCTGAAAACACGATGATCAGCAGCAGCGCCCACCAGAAGATCGGCATCGAATACCCCACCAGCGCCGTCGACATTAGCGCCCGGTCAAAGAACTTGCCCCGGTTCACGGCCGCGATCACACCAGCAGGTAATCCCAGCACAACCGCAAAGATCATGGCGCATATCGACAGTTCCAGCGTGGCTGGGAACAATGAGAAAAACTCATCCCAGACCGGGCGTTTAGTGACGAAGGAGACCCCCAGATCGCCTTGCAACACTCCGGTCAGGTAGTCCCAATACTGCACAAAGATCGGACGGTCATACCCGAACTGCGCCGCAAGCTCGGCATAGCGTTCCTCGGAGATGCCCCGCTCACCCGCCATGACCATAATGGGATCGCCTGGCAAGGCGCGGATGAAACTGAAAGACACAAGCGTCACCCCGATGAAGGTGGGGATGAAAGTCAGCAGTCGGGCCAGAACGTAGTTCAGCATGAAATCACCTGTAGGTCTTTCGGAAAGCGGGTCAGAACCTGACAGCCGTCTTGGGTAATCAGAACGTCGTCTTCGATCCGCACACCGAAGTTTCCTAACTGATACAGGCCCGGTTCATTGGTATAAACCGTTCCGGCGGGCAGCGCTGCCATGTTGCCGCGCATGATATATGGCGCTTCGTGCACGGCGCGACCCAACCCGTGACCGGTTTTCGTGCGAATGCGGTCGGCAAAGGGGGATGCCTCCAGCACACTGGTGGCGGCGTCGTCGATCTCGTGCGCCGTCACACCCGCACGGGTGACCGCAAGCCCGGCCAGATTGGCCTGCAAAACAGTGTCATATACGGCCTGCGCCTCGTCTGATGCGTGGTCAAGGAAAACGGTCCGGGTGATGTCGGCGGCAAAACCATCCTTGCGCGCGCCGAAATCAATCAGCAGCGCATCCCCGGCCTGCACCGCATAATCTTCGCGCGCATGGGCATGAGGCTGCGCCGAGTTGTCGCCGGCGGCAACGATGGGATGAAAGGCCAGCCCATCGGCGCCCTCCTCGAAAAGAAGCCGGATCAAAGTTTGCTCAATCTGTTTCTCGCTCTGCCCTAAGGCGACGGTTTCAAGCATGCGCGTCAGCGCCCTTTCCGAGATGTCGATGGCACGCCCCAGCGCCGCGATGTCCCCGGGCGTCTTGATCATGCGCAGGTCGGAAATCTCTTGTTCGGCGTCAATGATGCGCAAGCCCGGTTGGGCAGCCATCAGGGCATGATGCACGAATACCCGCATGACCTGCCCTTCGACCGCCAGCGACGAGATGCTAAGGTGATCCATCAAGGCCGCAAAGGCGTCATGATATCCCGTCTGATCCCGCCAGTCGAAGACTGCGCCGTCGAACCCGGTCAGCGCCCAGCTTCCCAATTCGAGGTTCGGGACAAGGGCGGCGGCCGGACCGTTGGCAGGAATGACCAGCAGGAATGGCCGCTCGTGGCTCATGAAGCTTTGGCCGAGCGCGCGGGTGAAATTCGGACCGGGCACAAGCGCCACAGCATCCACGCCCAGCTTGCAGGCGACACCGGCATATTCGGAAAGCCGATCAGATAAAGTCGTTGACATAGACGGTGCGCCCCCGGTCATCGTCAGATGATAGTTGGGGCGGCACAAACTGCACCGCCCCAGTTGATCATGTGCTGATCGCTTATTGCGACAGGCCTACCTGGTTAAAGATGTGACCACCCAACGGGTGCACGACGTAGCCTTCAACTTCGGGGCGCATGGTCATGTACACGACCGAATGCGCGATCGTGGCCCACGGTGCCTGCTCTTTGAAGATTACCTGCGCCTGCTTGTAAAGCTCTTCGCGTTCTTCCTGAGAAGACAGAACCTTGGCTTTCTGAACCAGCGCGTCGAATTCCTCGTTGCACCATTGAGCGCGGTTGGATTTTTCAACACCGTCGCAGCCCAGCAGAACGGCCAGGAAGTTGTCCGGGTCACCGTTGTCACCGGTCCAGCCCAGCAGAACCGCACCGTCACGGTCCTTGGCTTTCGAACGCTCAAGGTATTCACCCCATTCGTACGACACGATTTCCACGTCCACACCGATCTTGGCAAAATCTTCCTGCATCAGCTCGGCCATACGGCGGGCGTTGGGGTTATATGGGCGCTGCACCGGCATCGCCCAGATCTTCATCGACAAATCCGAAATGCCTTCAGCCTCAAGCGCGGCCTTGGCGGCTTCGGGGTCATAATTGTCATCCTCGATTGCGTCGTTATACGACCACATGGTCGGCGGAATTGGGTTCTTGGCGATCTGGCCTGAACCCTGGAACACGACGTCGATGATGGCCTGCTTGTCGATGGCCATGTTCAGCGCCTTGCGCACTTTGGGGTTGTCGAACGGCGCAACTTGAGTGCTGTAGGCAAGGTAACCGACGTTCAGACCCTCCTGCTCCATCACCACGATGTCTTCAGCGTCTTTCATCGCCTGCACGTCAGCTGGGTTCGGGTAGGCCATCACGTGGCATTCGCCTGCCTGAACTTTCTGATAGCGCACTGACGCATCCGGCGTGATCGCAAAAATCAGGCTCTGAACCTTGGCATTGTCGCCCCAATAGTCGTCATTGCGCACATAGCGGATGACAGCATCTTTCTGATACGCTTGGAACACGAACGGACCGGTGCCGATTGGCGCCTGGTTCAGCATCTCGGGCGTTCCAGCCTCGAGCATTGCGTCGGCATATTCCTTTGACACGATCGACGCGAAATCCATCGCCATGTTTGCGATGAACGGTGCCTCGGGACGGGTCAGGTGGAAAGCAACCGTGTAGTCATCGATCTTTTCGATGCGGTCGATCAGGTCCGGCATCGACATACCGCCGAAATACTCCCAGGTGCCGCCGGAAACCGTATGATACGGGTTTTCTTCGTTGCCCTGACGATCAAAGCTGAAGATCACGTCATCGGCGTTGAAGTCGCGCGTCGGGGTGAACAGATCATTGGAATGAAACTTCACACCTTCGCGTAGCTTGAAGGTCACTGTCTTGCCGTCATCGGACACCTCCCAGCTTTCCGCCAGAGCGGGGATCGTTTCCGTGGTGCCGACCTTGAACTCGGCCAGGCGGTTGTAAATCGGGTGGCTGGAAGCATCGAACGTGGTGCCGGCCGTGTACAAGGCAGGGTCAAAACCTTCGGGGGATCCTTCGGAACAATAGACCAGATTCTGCGCCTGAGCCGACACGCCCATCACGCTCAGCAACAGGCCAGTGGCCAAAACTCTATTCCATGACATTTTTTCTCTCCTGGTTGGTAAGTTGTTTGCTTCTCGCGGCTTTTTTGCCCGAAATCGCCACGTTATCAGCGCTTGAGCGGCAGTATTTCCCGTGTCGCATTGGGTTGGGCAGCCTCCGATTGCCCGATTTCTCCGGATTTCTCGTATTGCATCCGCCCGACCCAAAGAATGCGGGCCAGCTTGCCGGTCTTGTTGGACCAGCAATGTGGTGTGGTTCCCAGATAATGAAGGCTGTCACCCGGACCCAACATGTATTCTCTTTCGCCGACAATCTGCGAAATCGTGCCCTCGAGGATATAGATGATCTCTTCCCCGACATGGGTGACCAACTCGGACTCGTAGCCGGGCGGGACGTTCATCACGTATGACGTCAGCTCGTGCCCGGCGCGTTCCGTCCCGATCTGCTCGTATTCGATGGACGAACCTGCCACGGCGAATCTCGGCCGGCTGTCACCGCGTGTCAGACTGTCGCCCGCGTGCGGGGTTCTAATGAAGTAATCGGTATCAACCTCAAGCGCCTGGGCAATCTGGGTTAACGTGCCCAAAGTGGGTGTTGCGTTGCCGCGCTCAACCTGGCTCAGGTAGCCAACGGAAACACCCGACGCATCTGATACTTCCTGCAGTGTCATCGACAGCCTTTGACGACGCACTCGCATGCGCCGCCCCAGCTCATCCGTCGAGCTGTTCACGGTCGTTATGTCAGCTTTGTTCTGCACGTATCCGTCGCGGAGTTGTGGGCTTTGTGTCGGCTGACAGCGTGGTAAAAAAAATTTTTTTGTCAACACAATTTTTTGCTGCCCAGAAACATGTTTTCAGGTATTGTCACATTAATTTTCGTCAGGTTGCTTATGCCCGTAGTTGGACGTAGGTGACATCGATGAATTCATCACCCGTCAGCTACAAGCTCCGTCGGTTTTCTCCTTAGATCATCGCACGCGGTATGGCTTTACGTTCGCTCCAATCTGAGCGTTCGGGAAGTTGAGGAGTTGTTGCTAGTGCGCGGGATCGATGTCTCTTACGAGTCGATCGGCCGCTGGACTGCCAAGGTCGGTCCGCAAATCGCCCGGAACTTGCGGCAGAGGTGGCTCGAAGACGTCTGGTATCTTGACGAAGGTGTCATAAAGGTGGGGTCTGTTACGGCTGAGTGCGGTGTGATACCCTGAGGTCATGTATCGCCGATTATTCCACCTGAATTCGCGCTATTGCCAAGTTATTTGAGGCTGCATGGGTTCTGTCACAAAATCTGCTCCCAACTGTCATTCCGACTGCGTTTTAGATAACGCGCGCTCGGATAAGATAGGAGCAGACCATGACGATTTCATTCAAAGGTGCACATTTTCCAAACGACGTGATCCTGCACGCAGTCTTCTTCTACCTTCGATACGGCGTATCGTACCGTGAACTTGAAGAAATCATGGCCGAACGTGGTGTTGACCTAGACCATGCGACGCTGAACCGCTGGGTAGATAAATATGCCGTTCTTATGGCTGAAACAGCGCGGTATAGAAAGCGTCCCGCAGACCGTTCGTGGTGCATGAATGAAAGCTATGTGAAAGTGAAAGGCGAATGGGTTTATCTTTACCGAGCGATCGACAAACACGGAATGACCCTGGATTTCATGTTGTCCGAGTGCCGGAACAAGACCGCTGCGACCAGGTTCTTCGCCCGCGCGCTTGAGGTGAACGGATTGCCACGCAAGATTGTTATCGACAAGAGTGGTGCCAACACTGCTGGCATCAAGGCGATCAACAAGATGTTGAAAGGCTTTGGTTGTCCGATCCCGATCAAAATGGTCAGGCGGAAAAACCTCAATAACATCATTGAAAAGGATCATCGTTTCATCAAACGAAAGATCAGACCCATGCTGGGCTTCAAATCCTTCGCTTCAGCCGCATCTGTCTTGGCAGGCATAGAACTGGTCAACATGATCCGCAAAGGTCAATTCACACCCGGCCTCCGTCCGTTTCAGCAGTTCGCGGAGTTGGCGGGATAACCGGCTCACCAACTCCACTGATGTTGTCGCCGCAAAATTTGCGACAGAACCCACAAAAACACCTCTTTTTCGCCCTGGACACAATCTACAGCAATGTAGTCTTTGATACCTGAATGATTTTTAATTGTCTGGTTTCCGGCACCAAAATCAATCACCGCACTGTCTGAAGAAATGTACTTTGTAGTCATCACGTTTCGACAATCCCAAGGGGGGTACAGAGGACGCAACCGTTTGCTATCGTTTTGTGTCTGTTTCCAAAGGTTTCGTCGTTCCCGGGAACGCCTTAATATAACCGTCTACATTCGCCACGGCGCGCCCAAATTGCGCATAGTCAGATTGCACCTGCTCAACAACTTCATCAATATTTTTGACATCCGTCACAGGATGGTTGGCGCGCGCACCCTGCTCAATGCTCAAGAAATAGTCTTGGAACTTGAAGCCAGCGCCAAAAACCTTGTCTGACAGCACCATCCATTTGCTGGGTATACCGTAGGCATCCGCCAAAATGACCCCATGCAGAGAGCTGGAAACGATGAGGTCACAAGAACAGACATCCTCGATGAATGAGTAAATGCGCTTATGCTCCGGCACATCTTTTTGGGTGATATCAATCACACGCACATCCTCCATCGACTGGAGATGAGACAAGGCAGGAAGCCCTTGATCAATGTAGTGTGGAATTACTCCAATACGGTACTTTTTTAATGGTGGCGCGGGCTCATAATACGATGGGAGAACAAACGCAGGATCACAAAAAATCTCGGGACAGGGAATGTTTGCACTCATAAGTCGTTTGCGCGTCAAAGGCCCACGCACAGCAGCAACATGCAGTGGCTTCACGTCTTCTTGTAGGAAGGGCATATTGCCAGCTATTTCTCCAACACCCCATAAAATACTGCCTGAAGTTGCCCACTTGAGCGTACTGCCACAAATCATCAGATGCGGTTCGGGGGTAAGGTTTTTGTAATCAACTACCTTCGGATTTTTCCGCTGACGAACTGGAACACCAAAGGGCTAATAGCGTCCCCCCAATTCCATACTTCATTCTGAGGCCCTCCCCCTGACCAGCACCTAACTGTTTCAGTTTTCATCTATTCTCTTTCCCGTACCGTTATTTCAGTTACTTTCTTCACGGTTCTAGACCCTGATATCGCTTTTTTCCAGATTCGCTCTGCTGGCTGTGTTGTCACGTTAACTGTCGTTCGGTTGCTCACGATACGATTTGGGCGTAGGTGACATCGATGAAGCCATCATCAATCTGCTACAAGCGTCACCGATTTCCTCGTCAGATCATCGCGCACGCGGTGTGGCTGTACGTTCGCTTCAATCTGAGCCTGCGGGAAGTTGAAGAGATGCTGCTACAGCGCGGAATCAATGCTTCTTACGAAACTGTCCGGCGTTGGGTCATCAAGTTCGGACCGGCTGTAGCTCGAAATCTGCGGCAGAGACTGAACCGTCCAGGTGATGTCTGGCATCTGGATGAAGTTGCCCTGAGAATCGCGGGGCGCAAGTATTGGCTTTGGCGTGCGGTTGATCAGCATGGCGTCGTGCTGGACGAAACCCTCCAACCCAGGGGGGACAAACGGGCGGCAAAACGGCTGTTGCGCCGCTTGATCAAGCGTCTTGGTTTCATTCCCAAGCGGATCATCACGGACAAACTCCGCTCGTATGGTGCCGCAAAGCGAGAGGTCGCGCCGGGTTTGGATCATTGGTCGCACAAAGGCCTCAACAATCGAGCTGAGAACAGTCATCTCCCTTTCCGAAAGCGGGAAAGGACGATGCAAGGCCATCGCTCTCCAGGAGGCTTGCAAAGGTTCGTGGCGACCCACTCAGCAATCCGCAATTGCTTCAGCGTCCCCGCTCGCCGCCGCTCCGCCTTAACAATTCGATATCACCGCCTCGAAGCAATTGACGCCTGGAATGCCGCCACTCAAGTAGCCTGAATTTCATAAAACAGTATTCCTTGGCGGTTTGGGAGTTAACGTGACAACACCGGTGTATGAGCGCGTCGTCTGAAGTGATGGGGTAAGGGGCCAATCCGCCCCAATTCTGATCCATGCAACACACTCGGCACAGTCCAGAAATTAAAGGCACAAACAAGCACTGATTTTGCTCAACTTTTTAAAACCAGCGTCCAGTAATTAAGGGCACCGTGACATTGGTGCAGACATGGGCTCGATCAGAACCCACATCGGGCGGATCCAAACTGCACTTTCGATGCCCGATGTTTCCACGCTGCAACACGGAGTTGACCCATTCAATGCTCGTTTTTCAGTCCTTTTGCACATCATATCCGGTTGCGGGAAATTCCACGCTCATTCTTGATAAGTAACGCTTATCATATGTGATTGATTTCGCCGGAAAATGGGCGCAGACTGCGGTCCATGTCAGCCCCTGCCCCCTATCTGCCCAGCCCCTCCCTTGCCCTGTCTCAGGCGGATCAGGACGCATTGACCGATCTCTATATCCGCGGCACCCCCGCCAACACGTTGCGGGCCTATGAGCGCGACCTGCTCTATATTACCGCCTGGAAAACCGCGCGCTTCGGGTCGGCGCTGGACTGGCCCGAGGCTGAGGCTGTTGCGCTCACCTTCATTCTCGATCACGCCCGAGATATGAATGACGCAGCAGATGGCGACGTCGCGCGTCAGGCTGCCGAGGCTCTGATCGCGCAAGGGCTGCGCAAGACCCTCGCCTGTCCTGCTCCGTCGACGCTGGACCGGCGCATCGCCTCCTGGCTCGCCTTTCATCGGATGAAGAACCTCGCCTCGCCCTTCGAGGCGCCGCAGGTGAAACAGGCCCGGTCCAAGGCCCGCCGCGCCGCGGCCCGGCCCCCTGCCCCGAAGTCGCGGCACCCGATCACCCGGGATGTGCTGGAACAGCTGTTGGCCACATGCCGCGGCACTCGCCGGGACTGCCGCGACCGGGCGTTGCTGATGCTGGGCTGGGCCTCGGGCGGTAGACGGCGGTCCGAGATCACCGGATTGCGGCGCGAGGATGTGTCGTTGAAGGAATTCGACAAGGAAGGTCTGGTCTGGCTCTCGCTGCTGGAGACCAAAACCACTACCAAGGGCGAAACCCCGCGCTTGGTTCTCAAGGGCCGTGCGGCTCAGGCGCTGGTGCGTTGGATCGAGGTCGGGCAGATCACGGAAGGACCATTGTTTCGGCCGGTCTCAAAAGCGGATCGAGTGTTGAAACGTAGCCTCAGCCCGGATGCGGTTTCCCAGATCGTTAAACATCGGCTGGCGCTGGCCGGTTTACCCGAGGACTTCGCCACGCCGCACGGGCTGCGCTCCGGCTTTCTAACCCAGGCCGCGCTGGACGGTGCCCCGATCCAAGCCGCCATGCGCCTGTCCCTGCACCGTTCCATGGCCCAGGCGCAGAAATACTATGACGACGTCGATATCGCAGAAAACCCGGCAGCGGATTTACTTGGATAAAAAACACCGGGCTATGAGCCCGGCGCCTATCCCTTGTAATTGGGAGAAAACCTTACCCGTGGGTAAGATCATCCTCTTCCTGAAGATCCTCAAGCATTGTGGCAATCGCCTGCTCTAGCTTGGCCCGATCAACCCGAGTAAAGTCAAGGTCATAACGAACTTCGATCCGCCCACTTGAGGCCGCGCATTTCGCGACCCCTGCCCGCCCCGACACTTGGAACGTCGTTTTTGCCCGTCGTGTTTTTCCACCACTTGTCGCTGTCGGCTTTTTGGATGTTACAGCATCGGGTTCTACAAATCTGCGAAGGAGCGCCACTTCGCGCGCCGCATCGCGGTCAGGCTCACTCATCACTGCAGTACTGATGTGACGCACCAAACCGGGATCGGCATCAATCTTGCGCTTAAGTTCCACCCCTAAATTCCGGGGAATGTCATTAGGATGCATTAGAACCTTGTCCAGCATCATCAAAAGACTCGCGAATGCCCGGATATAGCTGCGTTTGGTGTAGCTGGCAGACTTGAACAAAATCGCAACCGCCTTGTCGACACTATCGCAATCATGAGACGGATCCTCTGCATAGGCACGCGCCAAAGCGCCCATTTCGGCAAAGGAAATGTCCTTGCGGATCAGGTTCTCATCCACCATCCTACGATAACTGTTGCTCACATCGGTTGCCGCTGAAATACCTGCGGGGATTTTGGCATAACGCTCTTCGCCCGTTTCCTCATACAACGCCCGATAGGCGGACAAGCGACGCATACCCTGGATCAAATCGAAACGGCCATCCGACCGACGCTCTAATCGGATTGGGTTCGACAGGCCAATATCGCGGATCGAATCCTTAAGCTCGTCCAGCTCAGGGTCAGGACCCGGCTTACGGTCACGCGTCAGTTTCTCGGTGACGACATCCGACAGGGCGACATGTTCAGTCACAAGACCTTCGGAGCGCAGGCGAACCAACTCATGAGCCAACCGGTCGTTTTCGGCGCGAATGGTATCTTCGGTGGATTGTTGATTGCGTAGGGCGTCCGCGTTCTCAGAGATTGCAGCGGCCATCGGTCCGCGTCGCTTTTCTAATACCTTATCGGGAACTTTCCCAACCGGTATGTCATCCATCACCGGCATATCGATGTCGAACATTCTGCGTTTACGGCTCATGCGTCATCCTCCAGCTTGTCCCAGGCCGAAAGCATCACGCCCCGGAATTCTTCATATACGTTGTCAAATGTCGACCGCGCGCGACGCCAGGTCTCGCGCGTCATCTCACGGTAATCCATCTCATAGACTGAACTTAGAAAGCGGCCGGATTGTTCAACGGCTCGCGTCATCTCAACCGGATGCTCGGCAACATGATCACCGAACACCTTCTTGAACGCATCGAACATGGCAAGGTGCAAGGCATTGCCGGGCTCGTATCGCGTCAACAAGAAGCGCAACTCGCAAAACGTCTTGGGAAGGCTGATCTTACCCGTGGGTAAGGTTTTATCGAAACCATACGCGAGGTCCTCAAGCGCCTCGGCCAACTGTCCAATGAATGAGGTCGTCGAGTCATATTCCCAGTATCCGGGGCCAGACGGAACATAGAGCATGTCAGCCGCAAAGACCGCGTTCATCGATTGATAGCCGATCGCTGGCGGACAATCGAAAAGAATCAGGTCGTAGGCGTCGTCGGGTATCTGATCCAGATACCGCGACACTGCGGCAAAGAATGACCACTCTGGATTCAGGTGACGGTACTGCGCCGACGCGAACTCGACAAATGCAGCGTTGGCGCAAGAGGGGATGACATCAATGGTCGACCACGAGCTTTGCTTGATAAAATCCGCGATACGCAGATCCCCCAACCCCATATCTGTGATTGAGGGTGGCAGTTCGCGGCGGGGCAGGGCGGTACCGGATTCAGCAGCAGCAGGGCGGTTGTTCATCCTCTCGGTCTCACGGATCAGATCGCGGGCCATGATTCCCCAAACGGTAAAATCCTCTGCCACATCGGTCAGACCCATCGAATGGCTCAGCGTTGCTTGCGGATCGAAATCAACCACCAGCACGCGGTAACCGTCCAACGCGGCGGCGTGCGCCAAATGCAAAGCGACAGTCGACTTTCCCGCGCCACCTTTAAAATTGGCCACCGCAGCGCGGATCGCACGTTTTCCCACGGGGCGTGGTGGCATCAGGGATTTGCGGTTCACCCTGAGACGGCGGCGCAGCTCGTTTACCTCTTCCAGACTGAACCAGCGTTGGCGGCCTTCTGGCTCAACCTCACCACTGGGTAAGGTTGGGTCTGCCGCCAGCTTTCCGCGAAAGGTCGATTGGTTGACGCGAAAGATCAACTCGGACACCTCCCAGCTGGAAAACCGGCGAAGGGTTTTTTCCATCTCGGGGCTGAATGTTTGTTGACGGATCCAGCCTTGAAGTTTGAGGGACTGATTGCGCAATGCGTTCAGGTCTTCGTGCGTGTACATGCCTCGGGTCTCATCGTTTGGGACGCTATTTTCTATGTTTTTTCTATTTACGCTTGATTTGCACTTTACGCAAAAGAAAATATGATCGAAGTTGAAACTTACCCATGGGTAAGAAAATAGGGGTTTACGGGGCTCGTACCGATTCGCAGGACGGCTGACAGCGATCCGAGGCCCGGCACAGTTAACGACCCCCGATTTGGGGGGTCACTAAGCACCGAAATACCCCATTTAGGGGGACACAACAGAGAAATAGGGGGACATCCAGAACGTCCCCCATCACCATTACTTCACCTATTTTCTTATTTTGGATTGAGCCGGGATTACGGCACCATCGCATCAAACTCAGACTCCGCTTGACAGAATCGAGAGTTTGGACGCTAATCAGCACATCGAAATGAAAAGCGTTGGCAAACAGCGTGACACTGGTGGTATACTCCACCTAGGCAGACAGAGCAGTGAGAGCAGCAATGCAACTTGCAAAACCGGTTGGGCGAAATGCGTCCGCTGTAAAGTATGATATATTATCGGCTCTGACCGTTCACGCCCTGTCTGGCGACAAGCACCTTCAGCGCAGTGTACTGCGAATAATCGTCCTGATCACCACCCGCTACAATTGGCGAAACAACGAACTTTCAATCGGGCGGCAAGAGATCGCGCGGCTTTGGTCGGTGAATGAACGCACCGTTAAGCGTGAAATGGCGAAGTTTCGAACGCTGGGATGGATTGCTGTAAAACGCCCGGCGGCACGGGGCAGGGTCGCAGTCTATGAATTGGATCTGAAGCAAATGCTGCTGGACACCTCTGAAAACTGGGCCACGATCGGTCCTGATTTCCGTGATCGGATGATGGACGAGCCCGAGCCGGATACCAATATTGTTCCGTTCCAGGCCAAACCCGCGCCGCCCGATGCAGAGGGAGGGGATGTTTGGGCGCAAGTGCAATCGATCCTGCATGGACGCGACCCTGAACTTTGGGCCAGTTGGTTCCAGCATCTGACCGAGCTGGACAGGGTAGGGGGGGTCGCGATTCTGATGGCTCCATCCCGCTTTATGGCCGATTACATCGCACAGAAGTGGTCCGGTCGATTGTTGGCAGCGTACAGCCGCGTGGACCCTTCGGTGTGCAGCCTTCGTTTTGAGACAGCAGACTAGCGGCTTGTGAACGATCCAACTTATTTGTCCATGTATCAGTAATGGTCAAAAACATCATTTCACGACCATTACGCAAGTAAGAATATTTTGAGGGTGGACAGTTAAAGCGATCAGGGCTGGTCAATCATCGCATGGCTTAATTCCGGCCAGCGCCTATGCTTTGCAGTGATCGTGCTGGCGTTGCTTCACGTCGTCATGAGATGGTCTATTGAAACCTTAGACAAATTAGTATACCGCTGCATACAAAGCACGACCGGGCTTCGCCAAGCTGCCGTAAACCTGGTTCAAACCGCCACCAATAGCAAAAGCCGGAACAGCCATGAGTCTTTACACAGATTACCTAAGCGAGATCGAAAACCGCAAAGAGCAGGGGCTTCACCCCAAACCCATCGACGACGGTGCCCTTGTGAAAGAGATTGTCGATCAGATCAAGGAACCCGGTAACGAACACCGGGCTGAGTCGCTGAACTTCTTCATCTACAATACGCTGCCGGGTACAACCAGCGCCGCGGGTGAGAAAGCAAAGTTCCTGAAAGAGATCATCCTGGGCGACGTCGTCGTCGACGAAATCTCAGTTCCTTTCGCATTCGAATTGCTGTCACACATGAAGGGCGGTCCGTCGGTAAAGGTTCTTCTGGATCTGGCGTTGGGTGAAAACGCCGAGATCGCCCAACAGGCAGGCGAGGTGCTGAAGTCTCAGGTCTTCCTGTATGATGCTGACACTGATCGGTTGAAACAGGCCTTTGAGGCCGGCAATTCGGTCGCCAAAGATATTCTGGAAAGCTATTCTAAGGCTGAGTTTTTCAACAAACTGCCCGAGATCGAAGAAGAGATCAAAGTTGTGACCTATGTCGCTGCGGAAGGCGATATCTCGACCGATCTGCTGTCACCGGGCAATCAGGCGCATTCGCGGTCTGACCGGGAACTGCATGGTAAGTGCTTTATCTCACAAAAGGCGCAGGATGAAATCGAGGCGCTGAAGCTGCAGCATCCCGACAAGCGCGTTATGCTGATCGCCGAAAAAGGCACCATGGGCGTTGGGTCATCGCGGATGTCGGGCGTTAACAACGTGGCGCTGTGGACCGGCAAGCAGGCAAGCCCATACGTGCCGTTCGTCAATATTGCACCTATCGTCGCGGGCACCAATGGCATCTCGCCAATCTTCCTGACCACCGTTGGTGTGACAGGCGGTATAGGGATCGACCTGAAGAACTGGGTCAAAAAAGTGGATTCCGAGGGCAACCCGATCCTGAACAACGATGACAGCCCGATCCTCGAGCAGAAATACTCGGTGGATACCGGCACTGTGATGACCATCAACACCAAAGAGAAAAAGCTTTATGACGCTGATGGCAAAAAGGAACTGGTCGACCTAAGCGCATCTTTCACGCCGCAAAAGTTGGAGTTCATGAAGGCTGGCGGGTCATACGCCATCGTCTTTGGAAAAAAGCTTCAGACATTTGCCGCGCAGACACTGGGTGTTGAACTGAAATCGGCTTTTGCGCCATCAAAAGTCGTCAGCCACGAAGGTCAGGGTCTGACCGCGGTTGAAAAGATTTTCAACCGCAACGCGGTTGGCGTTCCGGAAGGCACCACCCTGCATGCCGGGTCGGATGTACGCGTCAAAGTGAATATCGTGGGATCGCAGGACACCACCGGCCTCATGACCTCGCAAGAACTTGAGGCGATGGCCGCCACCGTCATCTCGCCCACCGTGGATGGCGCGTATCAGTCGGGCTGTCACACCGCCTCGGTCTGGGACAAGAAAGCGCAGGCCAACATTCCGCGCCTGATGTCTTTTATGAACAGATTTGGTCTGATCACCGCGCGTGACCCCAAGGGCGAGTATCATTCCATGACCGACGTTATCCACAAGGTGCTGAACGACATCACCGTGGATGACCGGGCGATTATCATTGGTGGCGACTCGCACACGCGGATGTCCAAGGGTGTGGCGTTTGGTGCGGATTCGGGCACCGTTGCGCTGGCGCTGGCGACTGGTGAGGCCACGATGCCGATCCCGGAATCGGTCAAGGTGACATTCAAGGGCAAGATGGCCGACCACATGGATTTCCGCGATGTGGTGCATGCGACCCAAGCGCAGATGCTGAAGCAATTCGGAGACAACGTTTTCCAGGGCCGCATCATCGAAGTTCATATCGGCACCTTGCTGGCGGATCAGGCGTTCACCTTCACCGACTGGACGGCCGAGATGAAGGCCAAGGCGTCGATCTGCATCACCCAAGACGAAACGCTGGTTGAATCGCTTGAGATCGCAAAAAGCCGTATCCAGATCATGATCGACAAGGGCATGGATAATGAGGCTGGCACTCTGCAAGGTCTGGTCGACCGAGCCGACAAGCGAATTGCCGAGATCACGTCGGGTGAGGTGCCTGCACTGACCCCGGATGCAGATGCGAAGTATTTCGCCGAAGTTGTTGTTGATCTGGACGAGATCAACGAGCCGATGATCGCTGACCCGGATGTGAATAACGAGGACGTCTCAAAACGGTACACCCACGACACGATCCGCCCGGTGTCCTATTATGGCGGTGAGAAAAAGGTCGATCTTGGCTTCGTTGGCTCCTGCATGGTGCACAAGGGTGATCTGATCATCGTGTCACAGATGCTGAAAAACCTTGAGAAGAAAAACGGCAAGGTCGAATTCAAGGCGCCTTTGGTTGTCGCAGCCCCCACTTACAACATCATTGATGAGTTGAAGGAAGAGGGCGAGTGGAACACTCTGCAGGAGTATTCGGGCTTTGAGTTTGACGACCTTTTCCCGAAAACCGCGGCGCGCACCGAGTACGAGAATATCCTGTACCTGGAACGTCCGGGGTGTAACCTGTGCATGGGCAACCAGGAAAAGGCGGCCAAGGGCGATACGGTGCTTGCGACCTCGACCCGTCTGTTCCAAGGCCGCGTGGTCGAAGACTCAGCCGAGAAGAAGGGTGAATCTCTGCTCGCCTCAACGCCGGTTGTTGTTCTGTCCGCAATTCTGGGCCGAACACCGAAGATCGACGAGTATAAAGAGGCCGTCGAAGGCATTGACCTGACCCGCTTTGCACCGGCCGCGATACCGGAAAACACGAAATCGGCGCATTTTTAAAGCCGGTCTTCGGCTGGCTCTCAAAAGGGGCCAGCCTAATTCGTTTCTGCGCAGATAATTTGTTACTTCTCGCGTGTCCGTGTCGCAACGTGACCGCGTGGCGTTTTGTTCTACAGCCCTCTGTTCATATCTGACATATTTACAACCTTACAAAGGTTAAGCGACCCGATCAGTAAACTCTGGATTGAATCTCGTAACCTCTCACCCCTATAAGGTAGGGCGTCTTGCTACGGTCAGAGTAGAAAATGAAACTTCTAGTTGTCGACGATGATCCAACTTTTACCGAGCTAATGGTGGCAGAATTGTCGCTGCTTGGCCTGGATAGTGTCGATGTGGTTCATTCCGGGCAAGATGCGTTGGACTGCATTTCCGCGTCACAGACGCCCTATGATTGCTATTTGGTAGATGTGGAAATGCCAGGCATGAACGGAGTTGAGCTGTGTGAGAGGATTACGACAAACCCTCTGACCAAACGCGCGCCCGTGATCATGGTCAGCTCAAGCGCGTCGCTCGAGCATATTGATGGCGCTTTCGCCAAAGGTGCCACGGATTATCTGAACAAACCCCTGCAACGGCGTGAGCTGCAAGGCCGCATGCGGATGGTTCAGGCGTTGGCAACGCAGACATCCAAACCGACCTTCACCAGCGATAGCAAAACAGACGCATTGGATGCGGTCAGCCTGTCCGAGATCCCAAATTGCATCGATTACCTTGCGATGCAAAACTATGTCCTCAAGCTTGGGTCGTTGCGGATCAACAGCTTTATCGCGTTTGGCATTCATATCGTGAACCTGTCGGACGTTTTCGGCAATAAGGACCAAAGCGGTCAAATGGATGCGCTGATGGACGTTGCGGAAATGATCAGCGAAAGCTTCGGCGGCGCGGAATACCTGATGTCATACGCGGGGCAGGGCGATTACGTCGTGTTGTTGCCGCGGGCGCGCGGGTTCGACAAAGACGCGTTCGAGGATCAGTTGGAGCTCAAGTTCAGTGAATTGGCCGATTGGTACAAGAGCGCGGGTGAAGTTGGACCGGTGGTCCAGATCGGGACGCCGATTTATCGCAACCTTCTCTCATTCAAAGCGCCGGATGATTTACTGGATGTGGCGATAACCGGGGCAAGAAGCGCGCAGCACGATAGTAGTGCAAGCGCGTCATCCAAAGGCGGGTTCTTGTGAGACGACCATTGTATAGCACATGACACAGTCGCCAGAAAACATACAGATCTACGAGCGCAAACTCCAGATGTTGCGCCAAAAGTTCATTGAGGGGCTGCACACCCGCATTCTGACTCTTGAGCAGTATGCAATCGAATTCAGGGCGGGTGAAAACAATCATGAGGTATTGGATGCAATCCGGCATGAGTGTCACAAACTGGCAGGCGTCGCAGCGTCCTTCGGGTTTCCCGACATCGGTTCGCGCGCAAGTGAAATCGATACGGCCATAACTTCGGGTACGATGACGCGGGACGGAGTTTCCGAGTCACTGGAAGACCTTATGAACGAAATGGAAGACTTGCTGGACAACGCGCAGACCAATAGCTGAAACGATCTTTCTTGGATTGCGCGCCACGCACTGAAAATAGTCAGAATTACAGGATGTTCGGCAGATGATCATAGCATCAGGACACAAAAGCTCGGCCCGGCGCCAGTTGCGAATTCTGACAGCCATTTATTCAGGAATCATTCTGATCGCGATCGCGTCCTGGTTCATTCTGGATCGCGCCTATGTTTCTGCGTCCCGCAAAGCGCAACAGGACTCCATGCAGCAGCTTGTGGAAATGGTCGGGGTGCGCGCGGACGAAAGGTTGCGTGGCTACGGGCTGATCGTTGAAGGACTGGTGAACATATTAGCGTTTGACGGCCAACTTAGCCCGGATGACTTCAATGTTCTGGCGGATATCGTGATTCAGGACAACCCAAGCATCATCAGTGTTGTCCGTGCGCAAGACTATGTGGTTACCGATGCATACCCTACCGCGCACAACAGCGTCCTAGTTGGCGTGGATTTCCGGGATCTCCCCGAGGTGAAAGAGAGCCACGATAGGACAATCGCGTCAGGGGAATTTGTTGTCTCTGGCCCTATTGATCTGATTTTAGGAGGGCGTGGTTTGATCTTTCGTCGCGCACCTATGATCGGTGAAAATGTAGTCTATTCCATCGTCGTCGATTTCGAGTCCTTTCTGAGCGAAATAGGAATTCGACTTGACGACACCAATCTGCAGTCACTCAGTGCCGTTCGAAAAACGAATGCCGAGGGGGGCAGCTTGGATCACGTTTTTGGCGACCCTTCGGTATGGGGTTTTGATCCGGTTGTGACAGATATCTCTTTGGGTGAGATTTCTCTTCAGTACGGAATGGCACCTGCAAATGGATGGAAGGCGCCATTACAGGGTCGGCAAATCATTGGAACCTTGATCCTTTTCCTGGCTTCAATCGGAATGTTTGGTGTCAGTTACGCACGTCGCCTGATCCGGGACCGATCCCAGGCGCGGCGCCAATTGATGACAGCAATAGAATCCATAAGAGATGGGTTTGTCATCTATGATGCCAACGATCGCCTTTTGATGTGCAATGACCAGTATTTGAATTATTACGCTGAGATGGCTGATCTGATGAAACCTGGCGCCAAGTTCGAGGACATAATCCGTGCTGCCGTTGATCGCGGATTGCACCCCGAGGTGGTTGGAAACGAAGAGGAATGGGTCGCCCAGCGTATGGAGCGTCACAAGAATCCGGGTGAGCCGTTTGAACAGCTCCTGAGCGACGGTCGTTGGCTCAAAGTGGCCGAAGCCAAGACCCGCAGTGGTGAGACTGTTGGCTTCAGGGTCGATGTGACTCAGCTAAAAAATGCGCAGAGAGCTGCGGAAACGGCAAACAAGGCAAAATCGGATTTTCTGAATAACATCAGCCATGAATTCCGAACGCCTCTGTCGGTTATCGTGGGCTATTTGTCATTCCTGAAAAGCAACAACTATCTACCAAGCTACAAGGCTCTGGCCTTGGAACTTGCCGACGATCCCAAGGCGCTGGCCGCATTGGAAAAATTCTCAGAGGAAGTTGCAACATTTTCGGGGAAGGCCGAAAGATCAGGAAAGCATCTTCAGGACCTGATCAACTCGGTCCTGGATTGGGCCGTTGTCAGTGAGGACAGTGTGGAACTGAATCGGTCTCGCTTGAACTTGGAGCAACTTCTGGGATCGCTGGTTGAGGACTTGCAGCAGAAGGCGCAGGAGAAAGGAATCGAACTGCGGGTATCCTTGTGCGAGGTTTGGTTAGACGGGGATGATCTACGCCTGCGGCAGGTATTTTTGAACCTGCTGTCGAACGCGCTGAAATTCACCGAGGTTGGTTGCGTGTCTGTGTCCATGACCAAAGTGGCGGACCGGGCCTATGTGACCGTTCAGGATTCTGGGCCCGGGATTCCCGAAGACCAGAAAAACAATATTTTTGAACGTTTTACGCAGATCGACAAGTCATCACGCCGCAACCACGCAGGAACGGGTTTGGGGTTGGCGATCAGTAACAGTTTTGTGAAGCTTCATGGTGGTCACATAGACGTTCATAGTAACCCCAACAAAGGCAGTATCTTTACTGTGGGTTTGCCGTGCATAGACGTGCAGGACACTGATATTTCTGAGGGTGCCGCGTCAATCAGCGCAGAGTAAGCCGGGAAAAGCCAAATTGGAAAACGCGAAAGACGATCAATGGGCGAACTAAGAACCATCCTGCACGTTGATGATGATGACGATATTCTCCATTTGGCCAGAATGGGGTTCGAGATAACAGGCGGCTTCTGTGTTCATCAATGCCGGTCCGGGGCCGACACGCTTGCCAGTATCGGGTCTGTAAACCCGGATCTTTTGTTGCTGGATATGATGATGCCGGATTTGGACGGCATCATGCTGCTGTCAAAAATCAGAATGATGCCGGCATTTGTGAACCTGCCGGCGGTTTTCATGACCGGTAGTGTTGCATCAGGCGGGCAGGGCGCCAAAGACCTGCCCGGAGTAATCGGTTTTATCATCAAACCGTTTGATCCCCTGACCATCGCGGGCCAGCTCGAAACAATCTGGGCCGAGCGGGGTGCGACCGGGACCTGACTTGAAAACCCGTGATGTGGTCTGCCTGAGGGTTATCCTTTGGTGCAACTGCCGGGAACTGGGTCGGATGTCGGCAGCTCGACGATAAATGTTGTGCCGGGGCCGGTGTTTTTGGTGTAGGAAATCGATCCGCCCAAAGCCTCCATGATACGCTTCGAGATATTCATCCCCAGGCCGGTGCCCCCGATCTTGCGTGTGTCCGATGCATCGATCTGAGAAAAATGGTCAAAAACAATTTCATGATCCTCTTCTGCCAAACCGATCCCGTGGTCGCGAAACAGAATGCGGGCCTTGCCATCCCCTTCCTGAAGCGAAACCAAAACTGTGCTTTCCGGTGGTGAAAACTTTGCGGCATTTGCAAGAATGTTGGTAAAAACCTGTTTCAACCGGATTTCGTCGACATTCACCCAAACCGGTGTCTGGCGTGGGTCCGACTCAATGGCAACACCCAAGGAGTCTGCAAAAGGCTGATTTTCGGCAACAGAGTCCGCGATAACGTCCACTAGGTTGGATTTCTCGCGTGAGATTTTCATTTTCCCACTCTCGACGCTCTGAAGATCGAGGATTTCGTTGATCAACATCAACAACCGCTCGCAGTTTCGCTGGGCCACGTCGAGGACAAAACCAACCTTGTCCGGCAAGGCACCCAGTTTCCCCGAAGCCGCCAAATCAACCGATCCCTTGATCGAAGTTAGCGGCGTGCGTAACTCGTGGCTCATCGTCGAGACGAATTCGGTCTTGGCCTTATAGGCCATTTTCGATTTCTCGTGCTCTTTGCTCAGGCGGGTCATCTGGGCGAGTTGGGTGCGGTAGAACCCCAGGTAGCTTCGGGAGCTGTCAAGAACAAAGGTCAGGACAAAGAGGCTGGTAAAGAACTGCGCCCAAAGTTCGGATTTGATCGGCGCGTCGGTCAGAACGATGTCACGCAGCGGGATGAACAGGAAAGCGGCTGTAAAAATCACCAGTCGTATGATGAGAACCGATAGCAAATGATGGCTGTGCATGGCTGCAAACAGCGCGCCGGAAAACAGAAAGAACAGTGACATGAAATGCGTTGTCGGGCCTTGAATGACCGCAATCCCGATCGAGTACGTCACGATGATGGCAGTATTGATCAGCGCGCCTGCATAGAGAAATGGCAACCGTTTGCGCGCCGAGGCAACATCGCCCGGATCAAGTTTCAGAACCCGTTTGAAGGACCAGAAATCAAAGATCTCGGAACAGATGACAAACAGCGCAAGTATACCCGCGAACCGGGCATCATAGTAAAATGCGGCAAGGCCAAGCGTCGCTACATAGATGATCTGCCTTTGCCACACGAGTTTGACGCCGACGTGGCAGTAGTCTCGCATTCGTTGCACAAGCAGGAGGGATTGGTTTTCTTCTACAGGCTCTTTCACGGCCGGATGCAAATTCGTCAAACGCCACGTCCTTTTGTTTGCCCGATAGCAATTCGATAACCCCTGCTGCTTGGTTGACAAACCCGCAAAGGTTGAAATGTTAAGGCTCAGTATATCCGGAAAAGTGGTGGGTGGTAGGGTAAAAACCTTGCACAAATACTACATTTAGAACAAGCGGCACGGTCAATCCGTTTGTGCCAGGTGCAAAAGGCTGTTCGGGGCCACCTAAACTGCGATAAGAAAACGGCTCACCTATTCAATATCGCGTTTAACTGATCCGGAAGGGCGATTGGATCAAAGGGTTTTGTGATGCAATCGACCTTGTACCATCCGATAAGCGTTTCCTGGAACGCCTGATCTGTTTTTGCTGTCATAAAAACCGCGGGTGTTTCCTTGTACGGGTCAAGTTTCCGCAACTCCCGCAACAGCTCAACCCCGTCCATTTCCGGCATCATTACATCAAGCAGAAAAAGATCCGGTTCCAGCCCCGTCAGGTTATCCAGCAAAGCCCGGGCCGAGTTGAACTGCGCAATGTCGAATCCCCCGACGACCTCAAGCGACATGCGCGCAATCGAGATGATGTCTGCGTCGTCATCGACATGCACAACTTGCGCTTTGCGTTCCATTATAAAAACCTCGGTTGTTTGGTCGGGTTTGCGGCACCAAAATAGTAACCGTCAAACTGCACGATGTCAGTGAGGCTTTGGCCAATATACCGCAAATCCGCTGATTGGGTCACAGCTTAGGTTGACACTGCATCAGCGACGATTTTGCGGAGGAGAAGAAAGCTTTTAAAATGTGGCATTCACAGCAGGCATGGGAGTGTGGCAAAGCGGCAAGGTCTTTTACCAACTTGCAAATGTCCCGCCAAGGGCGCTGTCGCAGCTAAGGGTTCGCCCCCGGCTTTATGCGCAAGTCATCGATGAGCGAATGGAATGTCTCAGGATGTTCGGTGGCGCGGGCCAGTATGATGCCACCTTGTATTGTCGCGACAATCCTGCGGGCCTGGAACAGGGCGTCTGAAACTGTAGGCTGCAGCCTTTCAAGGCACGCGGCAAGGGATGAAATCCATCTGTTAAAATATGACCGGACCGCATCAGTAAACTGATCCCGCGTCGCGTCCAGCGCAAAGGCGCCGACAAGGCAAATCCGGTTGCCACCTTCGAAATAGGCCGTAACCGCATCCAGCATCTTGTTTATAGCGGCTGGCGGCGGCAGAGAGTCCAGAATGGTGAACACATTTGTTTCAAACCACTGCGCGACATGCGTAAGGACCGCGGTCGCCATTTCTTTCTTTCCACCGGGAAAAAAGTGGTAAAGGCTGCTGCGGCCCAGTCCCGTGCGGGCAGAGATGATGCCGATGCTTGCCCCTTCGTATCCGTGATGACGGAAAACTTCGGCAAGAACAGGAATGACGTCATCTCTTTCCGCGACGGTACGTGTCATTTTCCGGACCCTTGTGGATATGCCTGTCCACTCAGCCGATGAAAGAAACTCGCCAGAATTACAAGAACTATTGACCCAGAGAGAACGGGAAATACCAGAAAAAGGAACCCTGGGTCGGCGGCGAAAACGACCAGCGGGTTGGCGCCTGCCGGGGGATGTGTCACGCGCAAGGCAACCATAACGGCAATGGCAAGACCTACGGCAAAGGCCAGGGCCCACCATTCGTCAGGCAACCAAAGGCGCATGAGCAGGCCAACCAGGCTGGCCGCGAAATGGCCGCCAACGACATTGATGGGTTGGGAAAACGGGCTTGCCGGAGCGGCAAACAAAAGGACGCAGGTTGCGCCGAAGGGTGCCATAATCAGCGCCAGATGGGCGCTGTCGGTCAAAAGCCGCAGGCAGGCAATAGCCAGAAGCCCACCCATGCCTGCAAGAACAACGAGCCTGACACTTGGCGTTGGGAGGCTTCTTTCAAAGTAACGGTGCATAGCATATCCTGTAACGATCATTCCAAGTTGTAATGATCGGTACAGAGCTGGCCGGATCGGGTCAATCGCGTTCGATTGTGTTGACGTTTTTTTGAAAAGGTCGAGATCAGGGTCGCCAATGATCAAACCGTTCTAAACGGTGTCACGTCGGCGCACCCTAGGTTTCCTCAGTGTTGCTGGCTAGAAGATAGTCAAGGCTTGCTGGCATCAGGCGCCGGTCTAGGTTTGTAGTCACGAATGGTCGGGTAAAAACTTGGCCAGCGATTTGAGCGCTCATGACCGGGAGATTTAATGATGCGGCTGTTTTTGAAACGGTCATTTGTAGTAGCCCTTTGGCTACTTACCCCCATCGCAGTCACCGCTGAGGACATCATGATTGAGAATTTCAAGGCGCAGCCAGAGACGCGCTGGCGCTTTTTTACCGATGATGTGATGGGCGGGGTTTCTACCGGGACGGTCGCTTTTCTGACCGAGGGCGACACGACTTATGCGCGCATGACTGGCAGTGTGAGTACCGAAAACAACGGTGGGTTCATCCAAATCCGGATGGATTTGCCTGATGGGGCGCCAGAAGATGCAACCGGTGTGCGCATTGTTGTGCGCGGCAACAGCCAACGGTATTTTGTGCATCTTCGCACCAGCGGAACCGTGCTTCCATGGCAATACTACCAAGCAGGTTTTGATGCAAAAGAAGGCTGGAGCGAATTACGCCTTCCTTTTGAAGCATTTGAACGATCTGGACAGCTTCTTCGCGCTGTACCCCGTGCGAGCAGTCTGAAATCAATCGCCGTTGTCGCGTTTGGCCGGGACCACAACGCAAAAATTGATGTCAGCGAAGTTGGGTTCTACTGAAAAGGCGAAGCCCCGCACGAGAGGGGTCGCGCGGGGCAAACGACCCAGGGTCTAGCTGTCGTTGGTCTTGCGCAGCGTCGGACGTTTGTCTTGGTTCTGAGCAGGCTTTTTGCTCGCTTTCGGGCGTTCGTTTTTTTGCCCGTTTTCTCCATCGTCAAGGATGGCTCGCTTCATGTCCGTAAGGTCCGTGCTGTGGAAATACTTGAGCCCTGTCATTTGATACATCTGTGGAAACATGGGTTACCTCTGCGGGTGTGGGGGCTGGTTCGGGTTCATGGCGCTCAGCGTGCGCAGAAGCCCGTCGTAATGTGACATCTGGTCCTTCAGCTTGAGCCTACGGCGTTTGAGCTGTTGCAAAGATATGTTGCAAGGCAAAGGCCGCTTAAGCTCATCCGCGATCAGCTTTTTCACTTCGCGGTTCTTTATGTTGAGTTCAGCCAGACGTGTTTTTAAGGAGAAGGTTTTGACACGGGCAGTTAGGGGCATCTTAGTCTCCTTTCGCTGTTGGTGTTCGAGGGTGCATGGGTCAGCTTTCCACGCGGTCTTTTGATCAGGGGCGCGTTTGCCGCTGCCTTGATAAAATATGGGTCCAATTGAACCTTGAAAAAGATGATCATATATGTGGGATTGATCGGAAAAACCTATTTAAAGGAGATGTCATGGCAAGCGGGGTGACGTTGAAGCAATTGTCTTACTTCGTGGCACTGACCGAGGCTCAGCACTACCGGCGCGCGGCCGAACGCCTTGGCATCAGCCAACCTTCGCTAAGCCAGCAGATTGCCGGTTTGGAAACGACACTTGGCGTCGAATTGGTTGAACGTGGCCAGCGCGGGGCGATCCTGACTCCCGGCGGGCGCGAAATTCTTGCGCAGGCGCGGCGCGTTTTGGAAGAGACTGAGGCGCTCACCGCGTTGGCCAGGGATGCCAGTGCCGGTGTAAGCGGGACCATAAGGTTGGGGACATCGCCGACGCTCGGGCCTTACTTTTTGCCTCATGTCATGCGGCGTCTGCGAACGTCTTATCCGTCGCTCAAACTTATTGTGCGTGACGCTGCCCCGCTTGTTTTGCAGGAAGAGCTTCTTTTGGGTCAACACGATCTGATCCTGACACAGCTTCCGGTTCGATCCGCTGACGTAGCGGTTGAACGCCTGTTTCGCGAGCCTCTGAAACTGGCCGTGGCGCAGGATCACGCGTTGTCCACCAAGTCGCAGGCGCGCGATGCCGATCTGGCGGGGCAGGATATTCTTGCGCTGACATCAAGCTATGCATTGCATAACCAGATTGTCGCCTTGTGCGAGGAGGTGGGTGCCAACCCGCGGCAGGACTATGAAGGCACCAGTCTGGACGCGTTACGGCAAATGACGGCCCTGAACATGGGCGTTTGTTTCTTGCCTGCGCTATACGTGCGGTCCGAGGTTTCGCCTGACACGGGCGATGTCGCAATTCTATCGTTTCGAAAGGACCGTTTCACACGCTCTGTCGGGCTGGTCTGGCGCAAACGTTCTGCGCATAAGCGGACCATTGATAGCATCGCGTCAGTTATCCGCTCAGTCGCGCGTGACAAGTTTGCCGGTTTGGTAACGCCGGAGTGACCCCTTGGGTGTCCTTCTGCAGGGTTAAGAACGCCGCCGCCGTTATTCAGCGGCAAGCGAGACAACGGCGTTTCCCGTTGCGCCGGGGTTTTGGCTGGACAGACGCTGTTTTTTGAACCGTCCGCGGTAGACCAAGGCAAAGACCGGTGGCGTGAAGTAGAATGTCACGACCGTCGACAACAAAACTCCGCCAGCAATGGCCACGGCAAAAGGTGGCCAGAAGGCACCGCCGTCCAATATCAGGGGAAGGAATCCGCCAAATGTCGTCACAGTGGTTGAGATGATGTGGCGGCTTGATCCGGTGACTACCCGTGCCATGGCATTCCTGTCGCCGCGGCTTGCCTGGGCGTCTTGCTGCAATCCGGTCAGGATGATGATGGCTGCGTTGATCGAAACACCAATTGACCCGATGACGCCGATTATGGCTTGGATACCAAACGGGAATTGCATGATGGCCAGGGACAGCATGGACAGCCCGGCTGACAATACGCAGACCACCAAGGTGACAACCGTAAGCCGGAAAGAGTTAAAGGTCAGCACGATGGTTGCAATCGAAAGCGTTACGATCAGGCCGACCGAAGCCATCAGATTGCCAACGGTACTCGACCGCGCATCGCTGTCGCCGCCCAATGTCATCGTGTAGCCATTGGGGAGAGTGAAGCCGGACGCGTCAAGCGCCTGCAATACGTCCCGAAGGGCTTCTTCGGGCAAAACTCCCGGAACGATAAACGCCTGAATCGTGTTTTCACGAATTCCATCCGTACGGGTTATCACGCTTTCGGCTGGCTCAATTACGGGTTGCGCCAATTCCGAAAGCGGCACTGCGGGAAACGCACCTGTGGCCGAGACAGCAGCCGCGTTTGGTAGCAGGATTGGCATGCTCACAATCGTGCTGAGATCCGAGCGGACCTCATCCCCAAGACGCACACGGACAGGCAGTTGTTCTGTCCCCTCGATCAGCGACCCTCCTGTCACACCGACTAGCGCAGTATCCAGTTGGGCGGCGATGTCGGCGACGTCCAAGCCAAGAAGCCGGGCTTTGACCTCGTCAATCTCGAACCGGATCTGAGGATTGCCGCCGTTAACGCTGGCCCTCGCCTGAGTCACCAGATCAAGGTTGGCCATAATTGACCGTACTTCATCGCCAAGGTTCCGAAGAACGGTGATGTCTTGTCCCTGTATCTTGACCTCAACAGGCGCGGCAACCGGCGGACCTTGCACCAGATTGCGCACAATGATCTGCGCATCGGGGAAATCTGTGTCCAAACGGGTTTGCAAGTCGGCGACAAGACGGGCCGCGTCGTCAGCGGTATGGGTCGTGATCATCGCTTGCGCAAAACCCGGCTCGCGCGAGCGGTCGCCAACGATGTTGTAGTAAAAGGCTGGCCCGGATTCTCCGATCGTCCAATAGACGCTACTTACGCCCTCATCAGCCAACAGCATCTGGTCGATCTGCATTGCCGTTGCCTGGGTTTTTGTGATTGACGTACCACCCGGCATGTCGACTTCGATGTAGAACTGGTTGCGGTCCACGCCCGGAAAGAACTGCGCCGTAAGTGTTGGGAATGCGGCAAAACCCAGCACCGGCAGGACCAATGCCAATGCGATGGACCGGACCGGATTTGCAACCGACAATCGGATGGACGCTTCGAAAACGCGGGCGAGGGGAGGGATGCTGATGCCGCGGCTCAGTACACCTGCGTCGGTTTTATCTGACAAAAGCCAACCTGCAACCGCCGGTGTCACGGTCAGGGCAACAACCAACGACCACACCAGCATAAGAACCACGGCGATTGCGATGGCACCAACAAAATCACCGGCAGGCCCCGGAAGAAGGATCATCGGCATAAAGGCAAGCGCCGTTGTAACGGTGGACGCCAACAAGGGCGCAGCCAGCCGACGCACGGCATCCTGCACGGCGGTTACGCGCGCCATTCCGTCCTGTAGACGACGCCGGATTTCGTCTGTCATCACGATGGCCGCGTCAACGAGCAAGCCCAATGCGACGATCAGACCGGTGACAGACATCTGGTGAATGGGTAGGCCGATCATGTTCATAGTCGCTAGCGTCGCCAAGGACACGACGGGCAGAACAAGGGCCACGATAGCAGCAGCCCTGAAGCCAAGCGTTATAAACAGAACGCCGACCACAAGCGCCACACCAATTGCCATGTTCTTACCAACCTCGGTCAGGCGATCCGACGTGTATTGGCTTTGATCAAAAAGCAATATCTCCTGAATTCCCAACGGAACCATGGCAGCGCCATCCTCAAGCTCCTGACGCAAAAATCCGGTCCAACGGTCGATCTGAACACCGTCTTGTGCCAGCACTCCGACCAGTACGGCGGGCATTCCATTGGCAAAGGCGAGTGCAGATTGCGGGTTTCGCGCGCCACGATCAACGCTGGCGATGTCGCCAAGCTGCACCACGGCCCCTTCAGCACTTTCGCGCAGAACGATGCTGCGCAAACGGTCGAGTGTTTCGATCTCGCCGCTGATATTGATGGTCAGATCCACGTCGGATTGCAGTCGGCCCGACTGAACCTTGCCATCAGCTTCGGCAATCCGCTGTGAAATCTCGGCCGCGCTCAAACCCAATGCCGCGGCCTTGTCCATGTCAACGCTGACCAGAACCTCTTCTTCGGGCTGTCCAAAGTAATCCACCGCGCGTGTGGCTGGGATTGTGCGCAACCTGTCACCCAAGGATTCGGCGTGACGCCGAAGCAGAGTGACCGGATAGTCCTTGCTCTCCGCCGACACAGCGATAACCGCCGAATAGGCCGAGATACCTTCGGCATCGAAATCCGGTGTCAAAACACCGTCTGGGAAATTTTGGCTGGCATCATCAACGGCATCACGGGCTTCGGACCACACTTGTTCGATGGTGGCTTCGTCCAGAGTTTCAAGCAGCTCTACGGACACGACCGATACACCGGATCGCGACACCGAACGGATTTCATCGACCTCGGCTATCTTTCGAAGCTCTTCTTCGATTTCTGCGGTAACAAGCGCTTCGACCCGCTCAGCGTCGGCGCCCGGAAATTGCGTTGTGACCGTGGCAAAAAGATTGGTGATGGTCGGATCTTCCTGACGTCCAAGCGACAGGAAAGACGACAACCCGGCGGAAACCAATACAAGGATGATCAAAGCGACCAGTCTGGGGTGACGAAAAGTAAGCGTTTCCATGGCCAATCTCCGTCACTCGGTGGTATCGAAGGTGACGCGCTGACCAGCGGTAACGCGCTGTGGCCCCTTGTCGATCAGGACAGTGCCATCGGGAAATACACCCCGGACAAAGACGCGTTCATCCTCGGCATGCAAAACCTCAACGCTCGCCACGCGAACGGTTTTTTGCGCATCTGCCACCAACAGCGTCCACTGTCCGCGGGCGCCTTCCTTCAGGGCGGTGGTCGGCACCCAGGTCCCGACACTTTCGACTGGATCGTGCACGTGGACACGCGCCGTTTGTCCGAACGCAACGTCGAGCCCGTTCTTGAGATCAAACAACGCCGTGCGGGTGCGGGTAAGAGGGTCGATATCTGGTCGCAACGTAGCAAGCTTGGCTTGGTAACGCGCATCGGCAATTTCGATTTCAACGTTCGACAAAAGCGACGGATTCACATCAAGCGGTATGCCTATCCGGACTTGGGGCGAAAGAACTTCTACCATGCCCAGTACCATCTCACCTGATTGCAGCGTTTCGCCCCCATCCACATGCCGTGAGGTTATCCGGCCCGCAAAAGGAGCTTCGATGCTGGATTTTTGAATTCTTACGGTCACGTCGCGCAGGGCTGCGTCCAGCTCTCCGATCCTGGAAAGCAACTCATCTTGTTGTGCGACGGCCTCGTCAAGACGGGCCTGACTGGTAAAGCCCTGACCAATAAGCTTGGTATTCCGTTCGACTGTCTTTTCGGCAAAAGCAAGCTGGGCGGCGATGGCATCGCGCGAGGCAGTCAAGCGATCCTGTTCAACCTCAAGCAATGCGATATCAAGGGTTGCCAGCAACTGACCCTTTACAACCTCTTCCCCTTCATCCACCAGAATCTTGTCCAACCGGCCATTCAGTTCGAATGAGATATCGGCGGACCGCTGTGGTTCGACCTGGCCGATGAAAACCCGGTCAACGGTGAAAGATGTTTCCTGCTTGATCGGAGTCACCGATACAGGCGTGACTGCGGCGGCATCTGGTGCCGGTACGGCATTTGCCCGGCGCGTCAACTCGGACGCTCCGAGATATACCGCCCCCGCCGCAAGGGCGATGACACTGACGGTCAGTCCAATCCGAACCGTGCCGCGCAAAAGGCGTGACAGCAGCGTCGGTCTTTTTGGCTCGGTCGGGCTTGTGTCTGGATTCGGCATATCGGAACCTCGTCAAGTTAGTGCCTCTAACATATGTTAGAACGCCTTACTTTGACAAGAGGTACGTGATCTGCGACATCTTGGATCATGACAAGCACAAAAAATCTTTTGACCAAAGACAGAAAAACGCGGCCTGAAACCGCGAGCAAAAAGGCCTATCACCACGGTGATCTTCGCGCGGCTTTAATAGACGCAACCCGGCAGTTGGTTGAAGAAAAAGGGCCGGACAGTTTTTCGGTTTCAGACGCTTGCCGCTTGGCAGGTGTTTCTACGGCAGCACCCTATAAACACTTTAAAGATAAGACAGAAATGCTTGTGGCGGTCGTGCTTGAGGGGATGGCGCGGCATCGTGAAAACATGCTTGCCGCGCTTGAGGGCATCCCCGAGGGATCACCAGAACGCATTACGGCGATCGGGATGGAATATGTTGCCTTCGCGCTGAATGAGCCCGGTATTTTCCGGTTGAAATTTGGCGGGTTCACGGATCGTATTTCTGACCCCCGCCTTGATGAAGGAGGTCAGCAGAGTTTTGAGATTCTACTGACCGAGGTCGCCAAGTGCCTGGGTGAGTCGGAAATCACCGCAGAGGTGCGTCGGCGTGGTTTCTTACTGTGGAGTTTTGTTCACGGTCTTTCATTCATCTTGCGCGACCATGGTCTTGCTGAAAAAGGTGAGGAGTTCGACTTGCAAACTCTTCTCGACGATGTTGCGGAACGAATGTTGAATTGATTGCGGCTGCCTACGCAGCTTTTCGAAGTCGCTTTATGACGGCCTGAGCTTCTTGATTGTCTGACAGATCCCTTAAAAAGTGCGACAGGTCTTGTTCCGCCACCAGCTTTGCGGCTTGGTCAGGCGAAAACCAGTCACGGGTACGTTCATCCTTTTCTTTCCAGCGTCGCTTTAGCTTTTCAACGACCATGGGGAAAACAGTTACACGACAGCGGACGTCACTTTTGTCTTCGTACTGTTTGTCATAGAAAAAATGACTGATTGGTCGTTTCGAGACAACGCCAACCGCACCTGCTTCTTCCAATGCTTCGATTTCAGCGGTTCGCCAGGGCTTTTTACTGTCCACCACCCATCCTTTCGGAACAACCCACCGTCCCGTATCACGTGACGTGACCATCAGAACGCGAAGATTTCCGCTCTTGTCCCAGCGCATCGGAAGTGCCGCAATCTGCTCTGTCCATTCATTCTGGCGCATATTGTCCTTCGTTTCTGCCAATCGCTTTATAACCAACCCGACATGAACGAGCCCGGTGCATACGCCGGTAGGTTGACTTTCCCAATGTGTTCCACCTGATCATGCTCGCTTAGCTGAACAGTGTTTTCGGTCTGTCGAATTCTCACATTCAATGAGGGCTATGCAACAAAAAATATTGCAAAATGACCGAAAGCCCACAAAAGTGAACAAGAAATTTGGTCGAGCCATGGGATGCCCGAAACAAAACCGCGCATTTTGAAACCTGAAAAGCCTCAGGACCGGGTCAAAAAATCCGACCGGCGCCAGCAAATTTTGCTGGAGTTGAAGCTGCGCCCGCATGTTCGCATCAACGAATTGGCGCAACGCTTCAATGTCTCGACCGAGACGGTGCGGAGGGATTTCGAAGCCCTGTCCAGTGATGGCCTGATCGCGCGTGCCCATGGGGGCGCATCGGCCCCGACGCAAGGGCATTACCCAAGTCTTGATGAACGGACCGGCGCGCAGGTTGAAGAGCGTGAAAGAATTGGCAACTGTGCGGCTGGCCTGGTTCAGGATGGCGAGACGGTCATGATCGATTCCGGCTCGACCACCATCGAAATGGCGCGTGCGCTGGCCTATCTTGGGACTGAATGTACGGTGATTACGAACTCCATTCCCGTTGCAATGACCCTTGGCCAGGGCGCTGTTCAGGTTCTGTTGTGCCCGGGAGAATACCTGGCATCCGAATCCGCAACAATCGGAACCGAGACGCTGGAGTTCCTGTCCCGTTTCCACGTCGACCGGTGCATGATCGGATCCTCGGGGTTTTCAACAGAGGGCCCTTCGGAAACTGTTCGGGGCTTTGCCGCGGTCAAAAGGATGATGCTGACCCGCGCCACGAAACGCCACCTTCTGATTGCGTCCGGGAAATTCGGCCGCAAGGGACTGACCTTGGTTCAGGGCTTTCCCGGGTTGGATTCGATCATCACCGACGCAAAGCCGAAGGGCGAGTTGCTCAGGACGATCAACAGTGCCGAGGTCGATATTCTCGTAGCTGGCAAACACTGAATTGGAAGATTAACAGCGGCCTGCAAAAAAACCGCGCAAACCTGGGAGGAAAACATGAAAATTGACATCAAACTACTTATCGGCGCCTCGGCAATTTCGCTGTTATCGTTGGCTGGGACGGCTTCAGCACAAGACTGCCCGCGCGGTGACTTGGATGAGCGGTTTTGCGACGCTGACGGCGACCTGATCGCAGATATTCCAACCGATCCTTCGCAACTGATTGACCCTGAAACGTTGATCTTTGCATACACTCCGGTCGAAGATCCGGCCGTTTACAAGACTGCGTGGTCTGACTTTCTGGAGCATCTCGAAGCCGAAACCGGCAAGGAAGTTGTCTTTTTCCCTGTTCAGAACAATGCCGCCCAGATCGAAGCGATGCGTTCGGGCCGTCTGCACATAGCGGGTTTCAACACGGGCTCCAATCCTCTGGCGGTAAACTGCGCCGGGTTCCGTCCGTTTACGATCATGGCGTCCAAAGACGGTAACTTCGGTTATGAAATGGAGATTATCACCTATCCTGGGTCAGGGATCGAAAAGGTCGAGGATATCAAGGGCAAACAGCTGGCGTTCACGTCGCCCACCTCAAATTCCGGGTTCAAAGCACCTTCGGCTATTTTAAAGAGCGACTTCGATCTTCTGCCCGAGCGTGATTTCGAACCAGTTTATTCGGGTAAGCACGATAACTCGATCCTCGGGGTGGCAAACAAGGACTACCTCGCGGCGTCTATTGCGAACTCGGTCAAGTCGCGGATGATCTTGCGCGATGTGATCAAAGAGGATGACGTCGTCACCATCTATAAATCGCAGACTTTCCCGACCACTGGTTTTGGCACCGTTTACAACCTGACGCCCGAGTTGCAGGAGAAAATCCGCAACGCGTTCTTCAGCTTTGAATGGGAAGGCACAACGCTTGAAGCCGAGTTCTCGAAGTCGAACGAAGGGCAGTTCCTTGAAATGACGTATCAGGAGTTCTGGGACGTGATCCGCAAGATTGACGCGGCAAATGGCGTCTCGTACGCCTGCGAGTAAAGTCTATCAAAGGCGGGCCCGAAAGGCCCGCTTTCCACCCTAAGCAGGGGCAATACATGCTGCGTCTTCAAAAGCTGACGAAAACATACAAAACCGGGGATCAGGCGCTTAAGGCAATTGATCTTGAGGTGCCAAAAGGGCAGGTGCTTGCGTTGATCGGGCCGTCTGGTGCGGGCAAATCGACCATGATCCGCTGTATCAACCGCTTGGTTGAACCAACAAGCGGGGGCGTCCTTTTGGACGATGTGGACCTGACCCGGCTGGGTTCAGGTGCATTGCGGAAAGCGCGCCGCGAGATGGGCATGATCTTTCAGGAATATGCGTTGGTCGAACGTTTGACCGTGATGGAAAATGTTCTGTCGGGGCGGCTGGGATATGTCGGTTTCTGGCGCAGTTTTCTGCGGCGGTATCCGCAGTCCGACGTTGATGAGGCTTTCCGCCTGCTGGATCGGGTGGGGCTGCTGCACATGGCCGACAAACGCGCAGATGAGCTTTCAGGAGGCCAGCGTCAACGGGTCGGTATCTGCCGTGCCCTGATTCAAAACCCGAAACTCTTGTTGGTTGACGAGCCGACAGCCTCGTTGGACCCGAAAACCAGCCGTCAGATCATGCGGCTGATCACCGAGCTATGTCATGAGCGCGGTTTGGCAGCGATTATCAATATTCACGATGTGGCCCTTGCGCAGATGTTTGTGCCCCGTGTCGTGGGTCTTCGGTTTGGAGAAATTGTTTACGATGGTCGCCCGACAGGCCTTACCCCGGACAAGCTAACCGAGATTTACGGCGAAGAAGATTGGGAAGCGACCATTGAAAAAGTGGACGATGACGAAGAAGTCGAGGCCGCAGAATGAGCCACAGAGAACTTGATGACATGCTGGGAAAAGGCTGGCGTAAACCAGCCTTTGTCAAAAATGCGTGGCTCCGCTGGGCTTTGAGTGTGGGCTTTGTCGCCTATCTGATTGCTGCGTTTCTAACCATCGATGTGGACTGGGGTCGGGTTTACGAAGGGTTGGACAGGGGCTGGGCGTTTGTTCTGGCTTTCACAAGCCCGGATTTCATTTCGCGCTGGGGCGATATCTGGAGCGGCCTGCTTGAGAGTATCGTGATGACCGTTGCTGCTTCGGTTGTGGGTATCTTGATTTCGATCCCAATCGGATTGGGCGCGGCACGCAACATTGCCCCGCTGCCGGTCTACATCGTGTGCCGCGGCATCGTTGCCATCAGCCGGGCCTTGCAAGAGATCATCGTCGCCATTTTGCTGGTGGCCATCTTCGGGTTTGGCCCGCTGGCAGGGTTCCTGACACTTTCCTTTGCCACTATCGGGTTTCTGTCAAAGCTTCTCGCCGAAGATATCGAGGCGATGGACAAGGTTCAGGCCGAGGCGATCAAAGCTTCTGGCGCGCGTTGGATGCAGTGGATCAACTACGGGGTTCAGCCGCAAGTCATGCCACGCCTCGTGGGGCTTTCCATGTACCGCATAGATATCAACTTTCGCGAAAGCGCGATCCTCGGGCTGGTTGGGGCTGGCGGGATTGGCGCAACACTGAATACCGCGTTTGACAGGTATGAATACGACACGGCTGCCGCAATCCTCATCCTGATCATCGGGATCGTTATGGCGCTTGAATACCTTTCAGGCATTATCCGAGCGAGGGTCCAGTAATGCCCGTACTTGAACGCGACGATACGCAAATCTGGCGCAGGCGGACTACGGGCCAAAGTCTGGTTCGCTGGTTCGGGTGGCTGTTGGGCGTGGCGGTCTTTGTCTATTGCTGGCAGCTGATTTCAGAGTCTACGACCTGGTTCTTTGTTTGGGACGCACCCCGCATTGCCAATGACATCTGGACGCGCGCGACACCGCCCAAATGGGATTATATCACCCAGTTGGGCCGTCCGATCTGGGATACGCTCAACATTGCCACGCTTGGAACGATCATTGCCTTGATCCTGGCGGTGCCCGTGGCGTTTCTGGCCGCGCGGAACACCACGCCATCAGCGTTGTTTATCCGACCCATAGCCCTGTTGGTCATCGTTTCGACACGCTCGATCAACTCGTTGATCTGGGCACTTTTGCTGATCGCAATCATCGGGCCCGGCGTCTTTGCGGGTGTCATTGCAATCGCCATTCGGTCAATCGGATTCTGCGCCAAGCTGCTTTATGAAGCTATCGAGGAAATCGATCACAGCCAGGTCGAGGCCATCACGGCGACAGGTGCGTCGCGGTGGCAGGTCATGGCTTATGGGATCGTACCGCAAATCCTGCCCGCCTTTGCTGGCATTGCGGTGTTCCGCTGGGATATCAATATCCGCGAGTCCACGGTTCTGGGGCTGGTTGGAGCTGGTGGCATCGGTTTGCAATTGTCGGCCTCGCTTAATGTTCTGGCGTGGCCGCAGGTCAGCTTGATCCTGATTGTAATTCTCGTCGCGGTCATGATCAGTGAGTGGGTTTCGGCAAAAGTCCGAGGAGCGATCATTTGACCGGGGTCACAACTCAGGACGCTTTTGACGCTTACGAAGCTGTGCGCCACCGGCTGCCCGAGGTCGCGCCGGCTGAGGTGACCTATCGACACGCCGATACGCTGGAGGATATCGCGGATGAGTTCGACGTGTTCCTTCTTGATGCGTTCGGAGTTCTCAATATCGGGGAAACCGCGATCCCTGGAACGCCCGAGCGCGTCAAGTCGCTGCAAGCTGCTGGCAAGCGCGTGTTAGTTGTGTCAAACGCTGCGGGATTTCCGCACGCGACCCTTATGGAAAAATACGCAAGGCTTGGTTATGATTTTGCACCGCATGATGTGATTACCAGCCGGGCCACGCTGCTGAGCGAACTTAATGGTCAAAGCGGGCTGCATTGGGGTTTGATGGCGACACCAAGCGCGGGTCTTCGGGATCTGGAAGGTTTGAATCTGACTTATCTACAGGATGATCAGCACGCCTATGACGCCGTAGATGGGTTCTTGCTGGTCGGGTCGGCAGCCTGGACCGAAGCGCGACAGGCAATGTTGGAAACCGCCTTGCTTGCGCGACCGCGCCCGGTCTGGGTCGGCAATCCGGATATTGTTGCGCCGCGCGAAGATGGCTTTTCAAAAGAACCCGGTCTTTTTGCGCACCGCCTGGCTGACCGGACTGGAGTTGTCCCTCAATTCTTCGGAAAACCTTTCGGCAATATCTTTGACCTGGCATTTCAACGCCTCGGTACTGTTGACAAATCTCGCGTCCTGATGGTCGGCGACAGCTTGCATACGGACATTCTGGGTGCCCGTGCTGCTGGTGTGGCGTCGGCGCTTATTTCTGATTTTGGCTTTTTCGCAGGGCATGAGGTAGGGCCCGCTATCGAGCGGGCAGGCATTGTGCCTGACTTTGTTGTCACCCGCCCCTGAGCGCCTCGGTCGTTCCGATTTGCGCAGTGGCCGTAGGGGCAAATGCGATATATGCGGTCTCAGTTGTCGCTTTTGATAGCTTCCGTTTCGATGTTGATAGTGACTTCGTCACCGACGAGCCCGTTGTCAACGCCGTAGGTCATTCCAAAGTCACTCCGCATAATCGACGTATTTAGCGAAAGCCCAAGCACCTCACGGCCGTGTCCGAACGGATATTCCGCAACTTTGTTGAGCGTTGCGTTCAGGTTCACTGGTCTGGACTGGCCAAGAATGGTCAGATCACCGGTGACAGTACCAGAGTTTGTATTGGTAGGATTACCGCCATTTGCAGTGAATGTTATCTCGGGGTAGGTCGACACGTTCAAAAAGTCGCGGTTGCGAACATGGCTGTCCCGCGCGTCTTGGAAGGTCGTGACAGATTCTGCTCGGATGGCGACCTGAACATCGCTGAGTTGCTGAGTTTCCGTGTCGTACAGAAAACTGCCGGTGACCTCGGTGAAAACGCCCAGGGTTTTAGCATAGCCGATATGATCAATCGTGAAATACACCGTCGTGTGATCGGGGTCGAGGTCGTATCGAGCCATATCGGCCAGAGACGCCGTTGCGAATATGCCGAAGACGGCAGTGGTGCAAAGGATTTGCTGAACTGGTCTTCTGCTAAGCGCAAACTTTGGTTTTTGCGTAATTCTCATCGCTTGCGGCCCTCCGGACAATATATTCAATAACTATGATATAGATTGGCGAAGGATAAAGGCCGAAAAAAACATGAGCATCAAAAAAATGTGCTGCACGACATGGAACAGTCCTCGCGCAATGGGATCGGATGGGCTGCTTGATACGCCTGAAACAAGCCTTGCTCCTATAAACCTTGTCCGCGTCGCTACGCTTTGCGGGCGGACCAACGCGCACAAGACTTTGGGAGGGTACCCGTAATTGATTGTTGTACTAGGTTTGTTATCAAAGCAATTTGGTGAAGTGCATGTTTGACAGTGATATTTTTAATAACGCAAGGACCGCTGAGGTAGATCCACCGATAGTTGGCCTGAGTATTTCAAGTGGTTTTCTCGCGCTCGGCATTGTCGGCGCCGCGCTACTGACTAATGGGTCCGCGCTGGTGCCTTTGTTGATTTTCGGGGTCGCTGTGGTCCTGGTGATGCGCGGTTTGCGGTACTCTTATCCCCACAACATATTCGGGTTGTGCAACGTCGTGACCCTTATGCGCGCGGCAATGGTTGCGTTTCTTGCAGGTGCGGTGATTGACGCAACCGTATCAAGTTGGCTTGTATTTTGGGTGGGAGCCGCTGCGTTTTCGCTGGACGGGATCGATGGCTGGTTGGCAAGGCGGGCAGGTCTGACATCTCAGTTCGGCGCCAGATTTGATATGGAAACTGACGCGCTGTTGGCTGCTGTTTTGGCGATGTGGCTTTTGGCAACGGGCACGACCGGCCCTGAAATCCTCGTCTTGGGCTTCATGAGATACCTTTTCTGTGCCGCATCCTTTTTCGTGACACCATTGCGCGCTGACCTGCCCGTGTCGTTTCGGCGGAAAGCCATCTGCGTGATACAGATCGGCGCGCTGATTGCGTTGCTGTTCCCATTGACACCAGAGTTTTTGGCAGCGCCGGTATCAATTTTTGCCGCAATTCTGCTATGCTGGTCATTTGCAGTGGATATCAATTGGCTTTTAAGGCGCGCAACATGAAGCAAGCCCTTATCCCGGCCCTTGGAGCGGCAGTTGTTTTTGTTGTGTTCGCACTGCCCAATCATCCTGATGCGATGGGGTGGGGCGCATTCACCCGTTGGCCGTTGGAGTTGCCGGTTCTGCTGCTGTTCATGGTGCTTTTGGGTCGGCGCGCGGGTGTGACGCATCTGGTGGCGTCGGTGCTTGTGATCCTCACTGTCTTGAAACTGGCCGACTACGTGATGTTCATGGCCTATAATCGGCCATTCAACCCAATCGTGGACGGATCGCTGATCAATGCCGGGTTTGAATTTGCGCGGGACAGTCTCGGGGTCACCTGGGTTGGTGTCGCGTTGGTTTTCGCCGCTTTTCTACTGGTTCTATGGTTTCTGGTGTTGCTCCGGAGTTTGGTCTCTTGGGCGGAATTGAGCCCGAGCGGAAAGACCACGCAAGCCGCAGGTGTGGCCGCGCTGGGATGTTTCGTGTGGGCGGTGGCTGACGCCGGGCACCATATGAACTTCTGGAAATTCCAAGCCAGCCCCCCGGGAACCACCTGGACAACACGTTTGGCGATTGACCGCGTGGACCAGATGCAGAGGACGTCGGCGGACTTGGTACAGTTTCGCCAAGCGGCTTTGTCAGATATCTATGCCAATCGCAGCGGGCTGTTGAACCAATTGGACGAGCGAAACGTGATCCTGATCTGGATCGAAAGTTACGGTCGCGCGAGTTTCGACAACCCGCTTTATGCGCCGACGCATTTGGCCACTTTGCGCACCGCACAGAACGACTTGTCCGACCTGGGGTTCGCCATGAAAAGCGGCTGGCTAACCTCGCCAACTGCGGGTGGACAAAGCTGGCTGGCGCACGGGGCGCTCGGCGCTGGTTTGTGGACTACGGATAATGGCCGATATCAGGCGATGATCGACAGCGGCAAGAAATGGCTGTTTCACATCGCCCAAGATGCCGGTTATCGCACGACGGCAATCATGCCTGCGATCACGCGCGATTGGCCCGAAAGCGACGCGATGGGGTTTGACCTTATCCTCAACCAAGATGCGCTGGGGTACGAAGGTGAACCCTTCCGATGGGTAACAATGCCTGATCAGTTCACCTTGGCCACCTACCGTGATCTGTTGCCGCCGGACCCACGACCTGACTTTATCCAGATCGCTTTGATATCATCACACGCCCCATGGACGCCAATCCCCGATTTGATCCGGTGGGAGGATGTCGGAAGCGGTACCGTTTTCAACGAAATGGCGGCCCGCGGACCAGAGCCGGAGGTGCTGTGGAAAGACAAGGACGCCGTTCGGGACGCCTACCGCAGATCGGTGGACTATGTCCTGAACGCTGTCTTTTCCCACGTCGCACAATTGGCTGATGACGCCCCATTGATTGTCGTGGCCGGCGACCATCAGGCAGCCGGGTTCGTATCGGGCAGCGGCAACATGGATGTCGCGGTTCACATGATCGGTCCACACCACGTCCTCGACCGGATTGAACACTGGGGTTGGACGGACGGTCTTGTCCCCGGTGCCGACGTGCCGGTCCGACGCATGGACAGTTTCCGGGATGATTTCATTTCCGCGTTTTCCGGGGTGACCTCGACCGCCATGGTGGCAAAATGACGCGCTATTGGATCAGGTTGGCTGTTTCGATCGGCGTCATTTTTGCGCTGTTGTGGTGGACCGATGCGGCCAAGGTTTCAGAGCATTTGATGTCATTGCATCTGGGATGGATTGGCATCTCACTCCTTGCGGTGACAGGTGCAACCTTATCGATGGCTCTGCGATGGCAGCTGACTGCGCGGGCCTTGCAGATCCAGTTTGATTACTCGTTCGCCTTGCGCGAGTACTATATTGCACAATTGACGAACTCGGTGCTGCCGGGAGGGGTCACCGGGGATGTTGCCCGCGCCTTCAGGACGCGCCATCAGGCAGACCTGCGCCTTGCAGCGCAATCTGTTCTTGCCGAGCGTTTGTTGGGGCAGGTCGCAATAATCTGCGTTCTTTTCATCGGGTTCTCTGCTGCGCTGATGTTTCCTTTGGGGATCAAGGTGACCGTGCTGAGCTGGACGGTCGTCCTGACGCTTGGATGTGGCCTGATCGCCGTTGTCGCTTTGTCGCGCTTTAACACAGCGGTTGGCAGATTTGTCTCGTTCCTCCTCAAGCAACAATCGCAAACCGAGTTTCTTTTGTTGGGCGTTGTAAGCTCTTTCTGTCTCATCTTCGGGTTCTACACGTCTGCCCGCGCAGTTGGGGCCGAAATACCCATAGAGAGCTTGGTAACTGTCATTCCGTTGATATTGTGTGCCATGATCATACCGCTATCCATCGGTGGCTGGGGTTGGAGAGAGGGGGCGGCTGCCGCTCTTTTCCCGATCATCGGTCTAACCTCCAGTGAAGGCCTTGCATCCAGCATCACCTACGGTGCCGTTGTTTTGGTTGCTACGCTGCCTGCTGTTTTTGTTGTGCTTTGGCCAAGAATTACCGGATCTCATTTATCAAAAGGGAAGGCAAGTTCACCATGATCAAACCTGTACATCTGACACGTCGATTTTTCCTGCAAACCAGTGCGGCAGGATTTGCTGCCTCTGCGACCGCTTTGCCCGCGCTCGCGGCCAATCTGCAGCCGGTGACCTTTCAGTTGTCGTGGTTGCATTCTGTTCAGTTCGGCGGCAGCTACATCGCGATGAAGAACGGGTATTGGTCCGATCTGGGTTTGGATGTCTCACTTGCACAAGGCGGACCAAACGCGCCGGTCGAACCGCCAGTGGTTTCGGGAACAGCTTTGGTTGGAATTTCAGCCGCCGACTACACAGCCGCCGCGGTAGAGCAGGGTGCCCCTTTCAAAATAATAGCGGTTGCGATGCAAAAGAACCCGTTTGCAATCGCGTCATTGAGCGGCAATCCGGTGAATGAACCTGCTGATCTGATCGGGAAAAAGATCGGCATGGCGGTGGCCAACACACCGGTTCTGCAAGCGCTGTGCACTTTGAACGGCATAGACATAAATCAAATTGAAATCGTTCCTACGCAATATGACCCTGCGCCCCTGGTCAGCGGGCAAGTGGATTGTCTTTTGTGCTGGGAAACCGATTTACCGGTCGCCATGACCGTACAGGGCGTTGAAAACACCACGATGCTCATGGCGGATTACGGCTATGCCGTGCATTCGCAAACCTACATCGCCACCGAAGAGTCATTGACCGAAAGACGCGACACGCTGGTCTCGTTGCTGAAAGGCGAGGTGATGGGGTGGAACGACTATTACAAAGATACGGATGCAGCAGCTGCACTTGCCGTGGAAATGTTTCCCGATGCCGGTCTTGATCCTGAGGCACAGAAACTTCAAGCCGCCCGGCAGGTGCCGCTCATGTTCTCGGACCTGACGGCCGAACATGGGTTCGGTTGGTTCACGCAAGACACCGTTGCTGAAAACATCGAAACCCTGGGCTTGTTGGGGCGGAAGGTTACGGCAGACCTGTGGGATCGCTCGGTGCTGGAAGAGGTTTATGGCTGATCCGAGGATTGGATTGTGACCAGGGCCGATATCCACTGTGACAACATCCAGAAAAGCTTTGGCGCTGTCGAAACAGTGTCGCAGCTTTCGATTGTATTCAAATCCGGGCAGACAACAGCATTGGTTGGTCCGTCCGGGTGTGGAAAATCAACGATCCTACGCATGATCGCAGGTCTGGAAATGCCCGACACGGGAAGTATCCGAATAGGGCAAGAGACACCCCGGCAGGTCGCCCGCCGCGGGGGGCTGTCGATGGCGTTTCAGGATCCCTCTCTGCTGCCGTGGCGTAGTGTGCGCTCCAATATCGCGCTTGGTGCCGAATTGGCGCGTAAGCCCTTGGACCGAGTTGATGAACTGATCGACCTTGTCGGCCTTGTTGGATTTTCTGATCATCGACCTGCCGAATTGTCTGGCGGTATGCGCCAGCGCGCTGCAATTGCACGCAGCCTGATTTCAGCGCCCGATGTCTTGTTGCTGGATGAGCCTTTCGGCGCTGTCGATGCAATCACCCGTCGGCGGCTGAACCGTGATCTTCCCCCGTTGTGGCGCGAACGCAAGACGACCACGCTGCTTGTGACACACTCGGTGGAAGAGGCTGTGCTGCTGTCCGACCGCGTCATCGTGCTGTCCCCGCGGCCTGCGTGCGTTTTAGCGGACATTCCCGTTGACCTGCATCACAATCGCGCCTTGCCAGAAACAAATGCACCGGCTTTTCGGGACCTTGCGATGCGCGTTTTGACCGCGTTGGAAGAGGCCGCCTGAATGGCCTTTGGTCGTTTCATCGTAACTGCGGTTGTGTTCGCCTTGGCTTGGGAGTTTTTGGCGCGCGCTCAACCGGGCAGTATGTTTATCAGCGGGCCAGTCGCCATCGCCGAATACCTCACCAATAACTCAGGCTTGATTGTGAGGGCAGCCACCGAAACAACCACCAACGCGGTGCTAGGTTTTCTTTGGGGAAACCTGGCGGCCATGATGCTGGCGGTTATCGTTACCTTGCTGCCCCGGTCCGAATGGACCATTTCAACGCTTGCCCTGCTCGTGTTCTGCATACCCCTGATCGCAAGTGGCCCTATTCTGCGCGTATTGTTCGGACCGGGCTCGGGACCGCAGATCACGCTGGCTGCTTTGGCGGTGTACTACACGACGTTTCTGGCATTTTTGGTCGGCCTAAAGGCTGTTTCGCAGAATTGGACGGACTTGATGGCCGTCTATGGCCGGGGTCGTGTCGCGACGTTGTTCACGGTGCGCCTCAGGGCCAGTGTGCCTTATCTGTTTGTCGGATTACAGATCGCTGCCCCAGCCGCGTTTCTGGGTGCCATGATCGGAGAGTTCACCGGCGCAGAGCGTGGTCTGGGTGTTCTTACCCTTCGCGCCATGCGGGGGCTGCAAACCGATGCAACATGGGCCTTGGCTTGCGTTTCGGCGGCGATTGCAATGCTTGGATATGGATGCCTCGGAGCGCTGAGGCGAAAATTCACGCCGCATGCTCCGGTGATATTATTCTCGCCAAAACGTTTGGATCTTGGGCGGTCCATTACGATCCGGCTGATTGGTTTCGTGTCCATCGTAGGTCTGGTTTTCGTTTTGTGGCAAGGCACAATGGACGCTTTTGGTCTGAACCCCTTTTTTGCAAAACGGCCCGGCGACATCTTTAGATTTCTGTCTGAACCAGCACATTTGACTACTTTGCTCACGGCGCTTGGGGCGACTTTGGCCTATGCTGTTCCGGGGTATTTGGCCGGTCTTGCCCTTGGGGCGGGGCTTGCAATCTTGCTCATGCTTTGGCCGCCAGTCGCGCGAGCGACCATGCCTACCGCGATTGCTCTGCGCGCTGTTCCAATCATAACCACCGCTCCGCTTTTGGTTCTTGCCTTTGGGCGCGGTTTTACCGGAACGGTGGCGATCGTGGCCGTCATGATTTTCTTCCCAACTCTTGTCGCATGCCTTCAAGGGCTGCGTCAGACCCCGGCGCAAATCGTGGACCTTTTCGACAGCTACGGCGCAAGCCGATTTCAATTGCTGCGCTCTGCACAGATACCAGCCATGTTGCCAGCTTTGTTTGCGTCCGCCCGCATGGCCGTGCCGGCGGCTTTGTTGGCTGTAACAACGGCTGAATGGTTGGCGACCGGTCGGGGTATTGGTGTCCTGATGGCGCTGACCTCCAGCACGTCAGACTACAATATGCTGTGGTCCTGCGTCGTCGTGCTTTGCCTTGTGGCGGTTGTGTCTTATGCGTTTGTCGCGTGGTGCGAGAAAAAGGTCCTGGGGATATATGCAAATGAGCAATTGGCATGACTGAGGCGGTCTTCGCAATTCCCGGCGACAAGGACCGGCGCACCGGGGGATTTATCTACGAGGCCACGGTGCTGCGCGTGTTGAACGAAATCGGCTGCGAAACCCAGCATCTGGAACTGCCCGACAGCTTTCCTGAACCAACGCGGCAAGATATGGCTGCCACGATCAAAGCCCTTTGCGCGGTACCCGAGACACGCCCGATTATTCTGGATGGCTTGGTGTTCGGATCAATTGACCCTGACGGGCTCGCACAGGTCAAGGCACCGATTATCGCGATGATCCACCACCCCTTGGGGCTGGAAACCGGGTTAACGGCTGAGCGGTCTGCGTTTCTGATGCGCAACGAGGCGGCGGCGCTTCGGCATGCGTCTCGTGTTGTGGTTCCAAGCCCCGAGACTGCCCGGGTCCTTATTCAGAGTTTCGATGCCAAACCGGATCTGATTACGATCGCCGCACCGGGTTTTGATCGACCGAAGGTGAACAGGCAGCCAATTCAGCCACCGTTGGTTTTATCCGTTGGTCTTCTGGCGCGTCGAAAAGGGCATGACATATTGCTGGAGGCTTTGGCGGGAATAAGGGATGTTCCGTGGCAGGCTGTGATTGTCGGGAAAGAACATGACAAGCCCACCGCCAATGACCTGTATGAACAGGCACGTGTGTTGGATCTGGAGGCGCGGGTAAGATTTGCGGGAGAATTGGACGAAGACAGACTGAACCGGTTGTTCAACGCGGCAAGTGTCTTTGCGCTTGCCACCCGCTATGAAGGATATGGCATGGTTTTAAGTGAGGCCATGCTGTTTGGGTTGCCAATCCTGTCCTGCAATGTGGGCGCCGTTCCGGAAACGGTTGGAAACGCTGGTATTTTGGTGCCACCCGATGATGCGGATGCCTTTGGCGCCAAATTGCGTTTCCTATTGGAAGATGCAGGCGCGCGAAAAAGGCAGGCCGAATTGTCGTTGAAAAAATCCAGTTCCTTGCCAACATGGCACGATACTGCGGCCATTTTTGCGTGGCTGATCAGATCATTGCAACCTCCGGGTCATCTTTAGAAGGTTTGTGGAGGGCGGAATTCGGCTCGAAGCAAGCTCAGCGGGCGCGTTTGACGGTGTGTGTTTTCCTGCCCAATCCCCGCCATATGGGATGCGTAGCCAGTTCATTGCTAGAAAACGCCGGCTTCTGTTTTAGTTCATGGGCAGCAACAAGGTTAATCTTAGATAGCAGCGGGTACTGTATGACATCGCTTGAAATCGAGAACGTACAATCCTATCCGCGGCCCCCGGTTCTTGAGGCTGTGCCGCACACCGTGCGCATTGAGTTTGGCGGCGATACGATTGCTGAAACGGATCGGGCGTTTCGGGTGCTCGAAACTCATCATGCTCCGACATATTACCTGCCGCCTGACGACATAAAGGCATGTCTTGTTCCGGTTTCTGGACGAACATTTTGCGAATGGAAGGGTGTTGCGCGGTATTGGGACGTAGAATCTGACAAATCAACAGCGCCAAAATCTGCGTGGAGCTATTCGGAACCCACTGCTGCATTCGCAAAAATCGCAGGCTACTACGCCTTTTACGCAGGCTTGATGGACGCCTGTTTTGTTGGTGCCCATCGTGTTCGCCCTCAAGCCGGCGATTTTTACGCGGGCTGGGTTACAGATAACCTGCGGGGGCGTATCAAGGGTGCGCCCGGAACGGAGTTCTGGTGATGTTTTGTGAATTCTCGGGCATCGCCCACACTGGAATAATACCACCCTCTGTGGGCACAAACTGAATGACTGGGCGCAAACCCCTTTCCCGCCCGGTGGCGGTACCAACAGGCCGATTGGTTCGAATTGCAGGGCTGGGTGGTATGTCCGTGGGTATAGCTGGAAACGTGGCCGCGCAGGCTTTGGGCCAGGTACGACGCGGGTCGCGGCCGGATATGCGCAGTTTGTTGATGACTCCGGATAACATCCGGCGGGTTGCAGATCAGCTTGCCCGCATGCGCGGGGCCGCGCTGAAAGTTGGGCAGCTCATGTCAATGGACGCCGGCGATGTGTTACCGCCCGAGTTGGCAGATATCATGGCACGACTGCGCGACCAGGCGCATTTCATGCCACCCAAGCAATTGCAGCAGGTGCTGAATCGAAACTGGAAACCTGATTGGTTGCAATCCTTTCAGACTTTCAATGTAAGGCCAATCGCTGCGGCAAGCATTGGCCAGGTGCATCGGGCCACTTTGAAAGATGGGCGGGATGTCGCGATCAAAGTGCAATATCCCGGCATCGCGCGAAGTATTGATAGCGATGTCGCCAATGTTGCGGCGTTGGTAAGAATGTCCGGCCTCGTTCCAAGAAACTTTGACCTGAACCCCTATGTTGAAGAAGCCCGGAGCCAGCTGCACGAAGAAACGGATTATGAAAAAGAGGGCGCCCACCTAAGGCAGTTTACGGATTTGCTGGACGGCGCGGATCAATTTGAAATCCCAAGTTTTTATGCCGATTGGAGCACGCCCGAAATACTCACGATGTCATTCCTCGAAGGTCTGCCCATCGAAACGCTGAGCGATGTGCCAAGCGATGCACGCAACCATGTTGCACAAGCGCTTATAGAGTTGACGCTGAAAGAGGTCTTCGAGTTCGGCGTGACGCAAAGCGATCCGAATTTTGCCAATTACCGCTACAATCCCGTGACTGGCAAGACCATACTCTTGGATTTTGGCGCGACAAGAACCCTGGATTCGTCAAGCATTGATGGCTATCGCCGCCTGTTGCGCGCAGGCCTGAAGGAAGACTGCGAGGGTTTGCGTGACGCGGCGGTTCAGATGAAGATAATTGAGGGCGACAGCGCATTTGACACTCAAATACTCGGGATGATCCGATCCGTTTTTGGCGCGATCGTCTCTAGAGAAGAATTTAATTTTGCGGATCGATCTTTGGCTGAACAGTTGCACAGGGAAGGTGTCGCTCTGGCCGAGGCTGGGTATGTTCCACCGCAGATTCCGATGGATATACTCTACCTGCAAAGAAAATTTGGCGGAATGTTCCTGCTTGCAACCCGATTGAAGGCGAAACTGCCGTTGCGATCCTTGCTGACCCAATGCGCGAACTAAGACAGCCGCTGCCCGTACTTGGGGTTGGAGTTGTGGCAGCAGCACCAACCTTCGCAGGTGCGCGTTCAATTATTCCTTAAACTATTCATGGGATGTGGCGGGAAGAACAGACTAACAGGATCGAGATTAGAAAATGGGCGTTAGGTTTGGGACGATTTCGGCAAAGCTTCTTGCGGCCACTACCATCGCGATTACCGTACTGATGCTGTGCTTCACGGCATATGCAGCATTTGAGAAATCCAAAGAAGTAGAAAAGGAGGTGTTGGATCGCGCCACTGGATATGCCAACGAGCTTGCTCTGAAGCTCTCGACAGAGTTGATCGAGGCAAGTTCAGCCGCCGCTACGCTGGGGGGTGCGATTTCGGGGTTGGTAGATGACGGAAACGCCACCACGGATGAGGTCATTAACCTGATGGAAGGCGTGCCCGAGCGATACGATATGGTGTTTTCATCCTATATGAGCGGAATTCCCAACGGCACTACAGAGCAGTTTATTCTGGGTCTTGAAGGCCGAAATGATGACGGAGTGTTTACGCCCTATTGGACCAAATCCAAATCGGGTGAGCTGACTTTTGAAACATTTACTGTGAGCCCAAATGAAACCGGCGAATGGTACCGTCTTCCGATTGACACCGGTGAAAGCGCGATCACCGAACCCTATCTGTCAGAGGCGGGGCGCTTGCTGACATCCGTTTCTGTTCCGGTTTTTGCCCAAGACCAGATCATCGGCGTTGCTGGTGTCGACATTCTTTTGGGTGAATTGACGCAGCTGGTAAACGACTTTTCGGTGTACGAAGGCGGCAATGTGATGCTTATTGGGCAGGGTGGTAAATTCCTGGCTCATCCCGATGCCAACATGTTGACAAAACCCTTTGAGGGTGAGGGACAGGCGGCGTATCGCGCCGCGATGGAGACGGGTGAAACGCAAGTGTATTCGGGACTTGAAAGTGGCGCGGTACGTCTGTTCCTGCCGTTTACGGCATATGGGATGAACAAGACTTGGGTTGTCGTTTTGGAAATCCCGCGTGACGTATTCGTCAACCCGGTGCGCTGGATCGTGGCTGAGCAATTGATCACTGGTTTCTTTCTGCTGGTGCTGACCCTTTCAACCATTTTCTTTTCGGTGCAGGCGTTGGTAAGCCGCCCGCTGGGAAAACTTCGGGGTATGGTTGAAAATCTGTCTGCAGGCAATGTAGACGAACCCATTGATCTGCAGTCACGCCGCGACGAGATCGCCGATATCTCTGTATCCGTCGAAACGTTGCGACAGGGCTTGAAACAGAAAAAAGCCTTGGAAATCGCTAGACAAAACGAACAGAGCGAACAAGCAGATGTTGTGCAATCGCTGGCTCAGGGTTTGCAACAGTTGGCGGCAGGTCAGTTGGAAGCGGAAATTCACGAGGAAATGCCGGGGCGTTACGAAAAGCTGCGTCAGGATTTCAACGCGACCGTTACCATACTTAAACACACAATTGGTGAGGTTGTTGACGCCGCTGGGTCAATCCGCGATGGCTCTGTTGAGATCAGCCAAGCCTCTGACGAGCTATCGCAGCGCACCGAAAGTCAGGCGGCGACGTTAGAGCAGACGGCAGCCGCGCTTGATGAACTAACCGCCTCGGTCAAATCTGCTGCCGAAGGTGCCCGCAACGTAGAAAGCTCTATGGTTGTTGCAAAGAGCGAAGCCGAAGAAAGTGGCGAGGTTGTGCAAAACGCAATCGAGGCCATGCACGAGATCGAGCAGAGCTCAAGTTCGATTTCCCAGATTATCTCGGTGATTGACGACATCGCGTTCCAAACAAATCTGCTGGCACTTAACGCCGGTGTCGAAGCGGCGCGTGCGGGTGAAGCTGGCCGCGGGTTTTCGGTGGTTGCCTCTGAGGTAAGAGCATTGGCACAACGATCGTCAGAGGCGGCGAGAGAGATTAAGTCTTTGATTGGAGAAAGTGCGCAAAACGTCCAGCGAGGTGTTGTTTTGGTTGGCAAAACCGGAGAGGCGCTCAACAGCATCATGGAGCGTGTTACTCATATCTCGAAATTGGTCTCTGACATTGCCGAAGGCGCAGCCGAGCAGTCCGTTGGATTGGGTGAGATCAATTTGGGCGTCAACCAACTTGATCAGGTCACGCAAAAAAACGCGGCCATGGTCGAAGAAGCCACTGCCGCCGGGCATATGCTCAAAGGTGATGCAGAGCGGCTTACGGAGATGGTCAAACACTTCACCATTCATGGCCACCGTGGCACGGATACGCATGCCGAGCTGTCCGGTTCTGCAACGCATGGCAGAGACTGGTCAGATGAGTTGCCAAAGCATCAACCCATGGCGATGGCGGTAGGGGATTCGTCCTCAACACGGATTTGGCAAGAGTTCTGACCCTGAACGCCAGTAAGGGTTAAAGAGTACACGAGCCGGCCATTTGGAATGCCGAGCAGAACAAGAAGGCGAGTAAAACTGGTGACTGGTCGCAGCAGGGCAGACCCCTTGCGGACTTGACCCATCCAAAGACCCGCGCGGCCCAGGGCGCAAAAAAGCGCCCTGGGCCGTATCCTCGTTTCAATAAAGCCCAAGGTAAGCGTTACTGGATCAATCCGGTAAATTTTCAGACCTAAGAAAAGACCGTGGGACACGTTCCGTTTGGAGTCTGCCTTGAAAAGTAACTGCTCTACGAACCTTCAATAGACACCAAGCGGTTTGGATCGAGTGACTGTACTTTCTTTTCGCGCTACGTAAACGGTCTGCCTTTTCACTTGATATCCTTAGCGTGCGACCTTTTTAGATCGCGGTTTTTTAGGGGTGAAGTATGGGCAGCATTTATGTAACGTTTTTGGGCTTTAGTTTCGAAGGACAGGGTTTCGGTGCCAGTGTCCGAGGACGGTTGTGGTGAAAGAGTCCGTGATTGAAGGAGCAGCCCCTTGGACGAGAAACAGGATCGCCACACAAAGGCGCGAGGCTACCGCTAGGCGTATGCGTGAAAGCGCATGACCGGAACCAAGCCGAGCCATGGTGAGAAGGTCGCAAAGGACATTGCCTTGCGACTTGCAAACAGGATTCCGCAGACGAAAAGACCAGGATCGTTCTGGATGGCCTGAAGGGTGAGGACAGCAATGCCAAACTCTGCTGCCGTGAAGGTATTGCACAAAGCCTCTACTACAGTTGGTTCAAAGAGTTCCTGGAGTCGGGCAAGAAGCGGCTGGCAGATGCTTGGGAGAGTGGCGTGTTTAATGCAACGCAGAAAGATCACAAAGCAGTGTCGGGAAGATCCCACCGGCAGGCAAGCAAACTCAAATGGCGATCCTAGACCGCCGTTCTGAGAAAATGTGGATAAATCCATGCCCATGCGGCAGAAAGCTGGGTTTCAGAAAAAAAATGTAAAAACAGCTAGAATGGACAGCTTTGAGACAATTTTTCAGCTGCGAACCACCGACCTAGCCAATTCAACCGGATGCGCACTGGTTTGGGCAAAAAAATAAGAAAAACAGTGTCTTAGGCCATGGTCGTAGGCAAACAATCTCGGAGGGACTAAGTTTTAAGGCAAACTTGACCTGACAGTCGCCGCAGTGAATGTGGCTGACAGTCAGGTCAGATCGAAACCCCTTAAACTTATCAGTCAGTCCTTGGCACGGCAGCTACTTGATCGGCTTTCAACCCTTCTCCGCCTGTAGGTGTTGTTCTTCGGGAAACTCCAACCGATCTCGCAACGATTGCAGTTTTATCTTTTGGATTGCGGTTTGCAGGTTTGGTTCTGCCTGTACCGCAAGGCGCTCGAATACTTCTTCCAGCGCGGCAAGTGTTTGAACCATAAGGTCCAAGCTTTGCAGCGTCGTTTTCGTTTTTTGCTTTGATGATGCAGCCTGCTGAGAAGAAAAACCTTCCAGGATCATCTCTTCTAGGTTCAAAGCCTGTTTGCGAAGCCGTTTCATTTCCGGCGAAAAACGCGCAAAGATTTTTTGCTCATCCGTCGTAACATCCCTCATAGCCGACCCACCACCTGCTCGATACTTGTTTTTAAAGACGATACAGTAAAAGGCTTCTTAACGAGGTTGTTCATTCCCAATCGGCGCCCAGCGTCCAGAATTTCTTGCGTCGGCTTGCCTGTAATAAGAATAAAGCCAATTCTCTGTGTGACCCTTGTTGTGCGCAACGATTTCAAAAGACCAAGGCCATCCATACCCGGCATGTTGTAATCAGACAAAACCAAATGTACTGGGTTAGCAACAAGCTTCCGCAGCGCAGTTTCCCCCGAGTTTTCTACAAAATAGTTCGCAATCCCTATTTCATCCAGCGCCTGGGTAATGACGCCGCGGCTGGTCGACATGTCATCAACGACCATCACACGCAGACTCGATTTTAGGCTCATTTTGATATTCCTTCTTTTTTTCACTCAGACCTGTTCTCGCCCCGGTCATGAAATTCGTTGATACGTGGTGATGCCGGTTCCTCTGAAGCGTTGAAGCGCCGGGCCTGAAAGCCTTTCAGAGTGTCCGAGGAACAGAAATCCATCCGGTGTCAGAGCGTTAGCGAAAGCCATCCACACGTCTTGTTGCGTCTCTTTGTCGAAGTAAATGGCGACATTTCGACAGAAAATCGCATCGAATTTGCCAGAAAACGGAAACGGCTTGATAAGGTTGAGTGTTCCGAACCGAACGAGGCTGGTCACTTCATCCGGCAGGCGCGGCGCAAGACTGCCGCCACCCGTTACAATGTTGGCGTAGACCTTGGGAATTTGGGCCAAGTCTTTCGGTCCATACTCTGCGGCAATCGCCTGACGTACAACAACCGGGTCGATATCTGTTCCCAAAACCTTGATATCCAGCTTGTGTGCATTTGGGCATAGAGCGTGCAGAACGATGGCAATCGAATAGGGTTCGGGTCCTGTAGAGCACCCCGCCGACCAAATTCTCACACGTTTACCGTTCTGTGCGGCATCCAAAAGTGGTGGAAGAACCTCATCCCTGAGCGTTTCGAAATGGTGCACTTCTCTGAAAAATTGCGTGACGTTGGTTGTCAGCAAACACAACAACTCGGTAGGTTCTTCTGCGGAACCCGCGTCATCCAGAATATCAAGGTAGTCTGAAAACGACCCGATCTGCAGACTCCGGAGCCGTCTTGATAATCGCGAACGAACCAAAGGTTTCTTGTTGTCCGACAGGCTGAGCCCGAAATGCTTTTTTGCGTAGACTGCAATCTTTGCGAACTCTCGATCACCAAGCTGAACTTCCTCGGTCGCGTTCGACGCAGCTGTTGATACAGATCGCATCAAACCTCGTCCTTGTCTGGAAATCCAACCGCGTTCAGGTTAACGATACGGATCATTTGCTCATTCTTTGAGATGATGCCCTGAATGAATTCCATCGTGTCTCGACTATCGACTGATGGCGTGTCTTGGATTTCTTCCGGATTGATCGAGATGATTTCCGAAACAGCCTCGGCTAGCAGCCCCAAAAGGTTGCCATCCAAGTTGACCACGATGACAACATCACGCTCACTTGCGTCGGACCGCGCCAAACCCAAGCGCGACGCCAAATCGTAGATCGGGATCACAGCACCGCGTAGGTTCATGACCCCCAGCACATAATGCGGGGCATGCGGCAAGATCGTAACCGGGGACCAGCGTCGTATCTCTCGAATCTGATTGATCCTGAGACAAAAGACCTGATCTGCCACAGAAAACGTAACGTATTCCTGAACGGCGCTGTGTTGTTCTTCTAGTTGTACCTGCATGTGAAATCCTCCTTTCACATTAAGCCAGAGCCTTGGCAGCCGGAGCTTCTGCCAATATGCTTTCGGGGTCCAAAATCATTGCGATCTTACCGTCTCCGAGTATTGTGGCCGCAGCCACACCGGCAGTTTCGCCACAAACTCCGTCCAGGCTCTTGATTACCACCTGCCTTTGGTCATGGATTGTATCGACCGCCAACGCACCGCAGCCTCCCATTTGCGTTTCCACCAACAAAAAGACGGCGTTCAGGGGATCGCGGCTTTCGGCGCGCAGGCCAAGCACTTGGGCAACATCGAAAATTGGTACAAAGCTGCCCCGGACCGAAAGCATGTTCTCTTTTGGACCAAGACAGTGAACTGCGCCCTCGGTTGCTCGGATTGTTTCGATGATCGAGGTTATGGGAACAACCATCGTTTGATCCGCAACGGACACCACCATCCCATCCATCACCGCCATCGTCAGTGGTAAAATGATGGTAAAGACCGTGCCCGCACCAGGTGTCGACGAAATGGTGATGCGACCGCCAAGCGCCATGACAGAGTTTCGCACAACATCCATTCCAACACCGCGCCCGGATAAATTTGAAACCTCTGAAGCAGTAGAAAATCCCGGCAGAAATAACAGGCTGTCTATCTCGCTGTCGGAAAGATCGGCGTCTCTGGGAATAAGATTTTTCTCAACGGCTATTTCCCGAATCTTCTCGCGGTTTAAGCCCGCTCCATCGTCTCTGATCTCTATGGAAACGCTTCCGGACCGGTGCGACGCCGTCAGGCGAATTTCACCATCCTTGGATTTTCCTGCGGCTAGCCTTGCCTCGGGTTTTTCGATGCCATGATCCACTGCATTGCGGAGGATGTGGGTCATCGGGTCCGTTAGGCGCTCGATTACGGTTTTGTCCACCTCGGTGGCGTCACCTTCTGTTACTAGCCGCGTTACTTTACCGGTCGCCGCTGAAGCCTCGCGCACAATTCTGGCCATGCGCTGAAACAAGGGTTTCACAGGTTGCGCACGGATGGCCATAACGCATTCCTGAATTTCCCGCGCCAGCGATTTGAAAGCTTCAAGTTCGTTTTCTACCGCGCGTAAGTCGTCTACATCCAGGTTGTGAATTTGCTGCGCAAGCATAGAGTGATTGATAATCAACTCTCCGACAGTATTGATAAGCCGATCCACCCGTTCAAGATCCACCCGGAGCGTCGAATTGGCAGCCTTGGCGTCCGGTTTCGCAGAAGCCTTGGCGTTGGGCGTTGAAGTGTTCGACGACTGTTTGGTGGGTTCCGAGGAATTGTCCTTGACAGTTGATGCATCAACAGAAGTATCCAATCCCAAGTCTTCTTTTGATCCGGCGACTTCTTCTGAGATTTCCAGATCGCACAGGCCGTGGACAAACTCGAAAACAGAATCGACGACGGCCTCGGACTTGTCTGTTGTGAGTCTGATCTCCCATGAAAGATATGCTTCTTCATGGTCAAATGATTCTAGCTTTGGCAGCCGGCTTTCGTCCAAAGTGACGTCGATCTCGCCCAATTCGGCCAATGCCTGGAACAGAAAGAGCGGCTCATTACCGCTGTCGTATAATGTCGCATGCGGACGGAAACGGATTAAAAATGAGGCTTGGCTTGGCTGATCGTCTGTAAAACCAAGGTCCAGCACCATCGGTTGAAAATCCGACAGGTCAACTTCTTCGCCAAGCCCTTCAGCTTCGAGGTAAGCTTGCAGCTCGTTTGTCACTGCACCGTGTGTTTCCGGGTCTGCAGGCTTGCCGCCCCGCGCTTCGACCACCAGATCGGATAAATTATCGCTGGCCCGTAAAAGCAGTTGCGCCAGTTTCCCATCGAGCTTCTGGTTTTCCGAGCGCAGGCCGTCGAACACTGTTTCAAACGTGTGGGCAAACCCCACCAGTTTATCGAGCCCAAAGGCGCCGGCCCCGCCTTTGATGGAATGAACGGCCCGAAAAACGGCGTTCACCGTCTCTCCGTCCCAATTTCCGTCATCAATGGCTGTAAGACCCTCATCAATCGCTTCGAGGAGTTCTTCGCATTCTTCAAAAAACGTGTCTTGAATTGAACTGCTCATGTTAACCCGCCATTCCTGCCACACGTTTGATGGCAAAGATCAGAGATTCGTCATCGAAGGGTTTACCAATCCAGCCTGTTGCGCCTGCGCCCCTCACACGGGCTTTCACCTCAGCCGAGCTTTCGGTAGTGAGCACAAGTATCGGAACCCGCGTTGCGATTTTCTTGCCGCGCAACGTTTCGATCACACCGTATCCGTCCATCCGAGGCATGTTTATGTCCGTGATCACGACATCCGGCTTTGTTTTTGCAAAGGTCTCTACACCTTCTTGACCATCTTCAGCGGTGATGACCTCGAAACCGGCCTCAGAAAGCGTCTCGCTCAGCAAGGAACGGATGGTTCTGGAGTCGTCAATCGCAAGTACTTTGGTTTTCATCAGATGCCCTCGAATTGAAATGTCGTTTCGCTTACGCCAAGGGTGCGCAGCGCATGTCGGCATTCATCGCCAACGCCTGTAAGAATGAAGCTTTGTTCGGCCTCCGCCCAATGGCGGCGAGCAGCAAGCAGGATTTGCAGGCAGCGGGTCGGAATGTGCCTCAGGTCCGAGCAATCAATCGAGACCGGTTGGATCGCCCCGATTTGCAGAAACTCGACCATCGGCCCAGTGTCGCCGGACGCTTCTGACTGCGTTAATTCATAAGTTCTAACAGGTTTGCTCATCTTAGACCGCTCGCTTCCGAATGCGTGCCAGAGACAACAGGCACTTCGAAGGTGATTAGCGGCCACGAATTAACATTTGCTTTCTCAAGTCCGAAGAAATGCGCAACTCACGTCTCTGACGTCGTGGTATCTCTTGCTGCCAATTGGTCCCTTTCCGGAACCAGCGCAATTTTGTGGCAATGCAACGTCAAACTATTCGAGAGGATGGCGAATTTGATGACCATCGCAATCTCTATGGTGGAAAATCCTGTTGTTCTGGCTCTAAATAGGGCCGGATTTTCGCCTATCGTGGGGACTGTGGCATGCAGAGTGTTCTTATCACCGGTTCGGCCGGTTTTATCGGCTTTCACCTGAGTAAGCTGCTGCTGGCACATGGCTTCCGAGTGGTCGGTCTGGATGACCTGAACGACTATTATGATGTTTCTCTGAAAGAGGCCCGCCATGACATGCTGTCCCGTGAGCCTGATGGTGAAAACTTCACTCCGGTGATTGGCAAAGTTGAAACCCCCGGTTTGCTGATGGATCTGTTCAGGGATCACGGGTTTGACTATGTCATCCACCTCGCGGCGCAGGCGGGTGTACGCTATTCGATCGAAAACCCGCGTTCTTATTTGGAAAGCAACCTGATCGGAACATTTGAAATTCTCGAAGCTGCGCGTGCTTATCCTTCGAAACATATGCTGCTGGCGTCAACGTCTTCGGCCTTTGGGGCCAATACCGAGATGCCCTACAAGGAAACACAGCGCGCGGATCACCAGATGTCGTTTTACGCCGCGACCAAGAAATCGACCGAGAGCATGGCGCATTCTTATGCGCATCTGTTCGATCTACCGGTCACTATGTTCCGCTTTTTTACCGTATATGGCCCTTGGGGCCGCCCGGACATGGCGCTGTTCAAGTTCACCAAGGCGATCCTCGAAGGCCTTCCGATCGACGTGTACAACCACGGCGACATGAAGCGTGATTTTACCTATGTCGAAGATTTGGTTGAGGCGATCCGCCTGTTGATGAATGCAATCCCCAAGCGCCCCGTGGATGGGCTGATACCGGAAGGGGACAGCCTGTCGCCCGTTGCCCCTTATCGGGTGGTGAATATCGGCAACAACGATTCCGTCCATCTGACTGCGTTTATAAAGGCCATTGAGGCGGCCACTGGCATTGAGGCAAAGAAAAATATGTTGCCAATGCAACCCGGTGATGTGCCCGCGACTTGGGCGGATGCTTCGCTGCTCAGGGATTTAACCGGGTATCAGCCCAAGACGTCAGTGGAGGAGGGCGTGGCAGAGTTCGTGAAATGGTATCGCGACTATTACCGCCCTAATGCCGCAGGTGCGGATCGGGCCAACGGATAGGGGCTTTTGGTCAAGCGCCTGAACCCTGATCGACCTCATGACGACAGTGGGGCTGGGTTCCCGTATGACGGCTTTATTACAAGTACGCACGTCAATCTGGTTGTCTTTTGTTCTGTTTCACCCTAACTAAAGCCGTACCTCGGGGTGCACAGTCTACCGTGCTGAGATGTCTTTGACGAACCCGTTGAACCTGAACCGGCTAGAACCGGCGGAGGGAAGGTTACGGTTTCATCCATCCTTGCCCTCTCGCCGCAATGGAGGATGATATGAAACATCTGATGATTGCTGCGGGAATTCTGAGCGCAACTTCGGCTATGGCGGCCGATACACCTCAGCTGACCGTTTATACCTATGACAGTTTTGTCTCGGATTGGGGTCCGGGGCCAAAGGTAGAAGAAGCTTTCGAAGCCCAATGCGACTGCGACCTGAACCTTGTCGGCGTTGAAGACGGCGCGACGTTGTTGTCGCGTGTTCGGCTTGAGGGTGCGAACTCGGATGCCGACTTGGTACTTGGCCTCGACACCAACCTGATCGCAGCGGCGAAGGAAACCGGGTTGTTTGCGCCCAGTTCAGTACGTGCCAAATACGATTTGCCGATCGAATGGGCGGATGACGTGTTCGTACCTTACGATTGGGGCTATTTCGCGTTTGTACATAATGCGGATGCGCCGGCACCGGCCAATTTCCGCGATCTGGCCGATAGTGAGGCCAAGATCATCATACAGGATCCCCGTTCATCAACACCGGGTCTGGGGCTGCTGTTGTGGGTCAAGGCGGCCTACGGAGATGATGCACCCGAAATCTGGGCAGGACTTGCCGACAATATCGTGACCGTAACCAAAGGCTGGTCCGAGGCCTACGGCCTGTTTCTGGACGGCGAAGCAGACATGGTCCTCAGCTACACCACGTCGCCCGCCTATCATCTCATCGCAGAACAGGATGACAGTAAGGCCGCGGCGGCCTTCGACGAAGGCCACTACATGCAGGTTGAGGTTGCAGCGAAACTGGCCGGAACCGATCAACCTGAACTGTCGGACCAGTTTCTGCAATTCATGGTCTCAGACACATTCCAGCAAATCATTCCAACCACGAACTGGATGTATCCGGCTGTAGTCCCCTCGACGGGATTGCCAGACGGCTTTGATGCATTGATCACTCCGGAAAAATCCCTGCTTTTCAGCGCTGATGAGGCGGCTTCTGTGCGGGATGAGGCGCTTACGGAATGGTTGGGCGCGCTCAGCCAGTAAGCACATGGCCGGGTGTTGGCGCGGCCGGGCTTGTTGCCGCGCTCATCCTGGGCACCCTTGCCGCAGTGGCCTTGCGCGCGGAAACGGCGGGCGGTTTCGGCCCAGCTGACTGGTCCGCGTTGCGCTTTACCTTGATTCAGGCAGTTTTGTCAGCGGTGTTCAGCGCGGCACTTGCCATCCCGGTCGCGCGGGCGCTTGCCCGACGCCGGTTTCGCGGGCGGCGGGTTCTTATTGCCTTGCTGGGTGCTCCGTTCATCCTGCCGGTCATCGTGGCGATCCTTGGGCTGTTGCAGGTCTTTGGGCGTGCGGGCTGGATATCGGATGTTTTGGGGCTGATTGGGTTGCCTCCGTTACGTATATATGGGTTACACGGGGTGGTGCTGGCCCATGTGTTTTTCAATCTGCCGCTGGCCACGCGCCTAATCCTGCAGGCGTGGCAAGAAATCCCTGCCGAACGATTTCGTCTGGCCGCGCAACTGGGCTGCGGCGGTGGCACTATGTTACGTCTGATCGAGCTTCCCATGCTAAGGCGTATTTTGCCCGGTGTTCTTGCCGTGATCTTCGCGATCTGCCTGACGAGTTTTGCGGTGGCGCTGACCCTGGGCGGAGGACCCCGGGCGACGACACTTGAACTCGCTATCTATCAAGCCTTTACATATGATTTCGATCTTGGCCGCGCAGCTCTGTTGTCTGCTTTGCAACTTGCCTTGACGGTTGCTGCCGCTTTGGCCGCGTTAAGGTTATCGCAGCGTGACGGGTTCGGCGCAGGTCTGGACCGTGCCATCCGTCGCTGGGACGGTGGCGCCCCCGTTGGCGATGCGTTCTGGATTGCAGCGGCAGCGGCGTTTCTTTTGCTGCCTCTGGCTGCCGTTGTAATCTCAGGTCTAGCTGGCCTGTTTGAGATGCCGATCCAGGTTCTTCGCGCCGCGCTGACCTCGGTGCTTGTCGCCTGCGTCAGTACGGTAGTGTTTCTGACGCTGGCGCTGCCGATGGCCTTCGCTGTTGCTGCCGGACGCTATGGAATAGTCGAGCTTAGCGGGATTTTGGGGCTGGCAGCTTCGCCGTTGGTTATTGGTACAGGTCTTTTCATCCTTATTCATCCGGTGGCGAACCCATCCACGCTGGCGCTGCCGGTGACGGCGCTTGTGAACGCGATTATGGCGCTGCCATTCGGCCTGCGTATTCTGGTGCCAGCCGCTCGAGAAGTGGTGACGCGGCACGGGCGACTGGCCCTTTCGCTGGACATGAACAAAAAGACCTTCTTCACTCTTGTTCTGCTTCCCCGCATGCGGCCGCAAATCCGGTTTGCCGCTGGCCTGTCGGCCGCTTTGTCGATGGGGGATCTTGGGGTGATTGCGTTATTTGCCGATCCACAGATCGCGACACTTCCGTTGCAGATCTACAGGCTGATGGGCGCGTACCAGATGCAAGCAGCCGCCGGAGCGGCGTTGTTGCTTTTACTGCTGTCGATGGGTGCATTCTGGCTTTTGGATCGCGGAGGGCGGCATCATGCTGAAACTTGACAACTGCGTTGTCCAAAACGGAAGCTTTTCGTTGCAGGCAGATTTCAGTGTTGAGACGGGTGCAAGCGTGGCCATTGTCGGCCCATCAGGGGCAGGCAAATCGACGCTGATTGAGGCGATCGCAGGGTTCCGCGATCTGACGCACGGGCAAATTTTTTGGGACGGAGAACTGATATCCAATCTAACCCCTGGCAAACGTCCGGTGGCGATGCTGTTTCAGGACGGAAATCTCTTTCCCCATCTGACGGTCGAACAGAATATTGCTTTAGGTCTGCGTCCAAATGGGCGTCTTTCAACCGAGGAACAAGCAGAGGTTCAGAACGCCCTGGATCGTGTCTCCTTGCGCGGACTGGGTGGAAGAAAACCTGCGGAACTGTCCGGCGGTCAACAAAGCCGTGTGGCACTGGCCCGGGTCCTTGTGCAACGTCGTCAGCTATTACTGCTGGATGAACCATTCGCGGCTTTGGGGCCTGCACTGAAAGCTGAGATGCTTGATCTTGTAGCCGGGTTGCTGGCTGAGACCGGAACCACTTTGTTGATGGTCAGCCATGACCCGCAAGACGCCCGCCGTATCACTCAAGAGACAATTCTTGTGGCCGAAAATCACGCGCATCCGCCTGCGCCAACATCGAACCTTTTTGACAAACCGCCACCCAGCCTACGTGACTATCTTGGGTAGGGACAAAGGGTGTTCTATTGCGCCAAAGGGGAGCGGTGTGGGCATAGACTAGGTATGTCTAGTTCAGCATCGCCTGATTGGGCTGCTTTGGCATTCCCACGCGTACATAGCACAGCGCTTTAATCTGTTTGCTGGTTTGCCAATCTATCCAACACCAATGGGTCAAATTCCGGCACGCGCACACGCCGTCGGTCCGGTTCGACGTTGCGCAACGGATCAACTGGAACAACTTCATCCGCTGCTCTGCGCGCAAGGTCCTGATAAACACTAGTCCCGCGGGTCTTCCAGTCGATTTCGGCCTCTGTCAAAGGTCGCAGGACCCGCGCGGGTGAGCCTGCGATCATCTGCCGTGGCTCAAAGACAGATTTTGCTTTCACAAAGCTGAGCGCGCCGACAATGCACTCCTGTCCGATCCGCACCTCGTCCATGATGACGCTGTTCATTCCGATCAGAACGTTTTCTTCCAGATGGCACCCGTGCAGCACGGCTCCGTGCCCGACATGGCCGAGCCGTTCAACGACCACATCCCGCCCTGGAAAACTGTGCAATACGCAGGTTTCCTGAATATTGGCGCCTTCTCCGATATCAATCCGCCCAAAGTCACCCCTAAGAACGGCTGCCGGACCGATATAGCAGCCCTCTGCGATGATTACGTCCCCGATGACAACAGCATCCGGATGCACAAACGTCGACGGCGCAACGACAGGGACGACACCATCAAAAGCGTAAAAACCACCCATTCCTTTAACCCTTTATCGATCAATGGCCGCGGTTTTGGCATGAAAAAAGCTACGACCGGCTGCGCTTACGCTGGCCGCGAACCTCAGCAATTGTCTGATGCAAACCGGCTGTCGAAAGCTGATATGATCTTGGCTTAACAAAATGTACATTTCCAATCTCGGGTCTCATCGTATTCGGCTGTTCAAAATCCCTGTCCCGGATGCAGCCTCTGAACTGAACCCAAGGATAACTTGTGGCGGCACAAAACGTGCGCTCCGCCTAAAGCTTTTGTATCCCGTGGACCGTCAGGGTACAGACCAGATTGGCATAGTCTTCGCGCGCCTTGGTTCCGGCCCCTGTGTTCCACATATAGTACCAGTTCAGCATCCCAAAGACGGACATCGTGGCACCGCGCAGCTTGACCTTGTCATTCCCCAAGGTTTCCGGAGAAAGCTCCCTTAGAATCTCGCGGATGAAGTTGACCATATCAATCTGATACTCGCGCAGTTTCTTTTGCTGCTCGTCCGTCAAAGCATTCATACCGCTGATTTGGACCCGGTGTTCGTCATCGGCCCCTTGGTACGCAAAGAGGATTTCGCGTACGGCTTTTCGCAGTTTTTCTTCTGGTCCCAGCCCGTCAAAATCCACATTGCAAATGCGGTCGCGCAGTTCACGAAGATAGGTTTCAAGGATGTCATACAGGATGGCGTCCTTACTATCGTAGTAATGGTAAATGTTCGCCTTGGAGATCCCGCATTCTTTTGCCAGCAGCGTCATAGAGGCGCGGTCAAACCCCTGGTCTGCAAAGATTTTCGCAGCTCTTGTGAGAATTTGTTCCCGCTTCTGGTCGTGGTCTTTGGCAATTGTCCGTGCCACGGCTCATTCCTTATCGCGGTTGTCTATGACGCGCTTCGCCTTGCCCTGAGAGCGTTCGACGTCGCCTGGATCACCTACAACAATTTCCGTTGAAACGCCAACCATGTCCTTGATGCGCTTGGTCAGCATTCGGGCTGCAGCCGTTTTGGACATCTCGTCGGTCGAGTCCGTCGACGCTTCGACAAACACCCGCATCGCATCCATGCGACCGGACTTGTAAAGCTCGATCTGATAGTAGGGTGCCAGCCCGCCGGTCGCCATAACCTGCTCTTCGATCTGGCTGGGGAAAACATTTACGCCCCGCAAGATCATCATGTCGTCACTACGGCCGGTTATTTTTGCCATCCGTCGCATGGACCGCGCAGTGCCGGGAAGCAGGCAGGTCAGATCGCGCGTGCGATAGCGGATCATGGGCAAGCCTTCTTTGGTCAAGGTCGTAAACACAAGCTCGCCCGTTTGGCCGTCCGGTAGAACTTCGCCAGTGGCGGGGTCGATGATCTCCGGAAGGAAGTGATCCTCCCATATCACAGGGCCATCCTTCGTTTCGACGCATTCGCTTGCGACGCCGGGGCCCATGATTTCAGAAAGGCCATAGATGTCGACAGCATGCATATCGAACGCAGCTTCGACTTCAGCACGCATGGCGTCTGTCCAAGGCTCAGCGCCAAAAATCCCGACCTTGAGAGAGCTTTTTCTGGGGTCGAGTCCCACTTTGTGAAACTGTTCAAGGATATTGAGCATGTAGGAAGGGGTCACCATGATCCCATCGGGTTGGAAATCCGATATCAAGCCGACTTGCTTTTCGGTCTGACCCCCGCTCATCGGAACAACGGTCGCGCCCAGGCGTTCGATCCCGTAATGCGCGCCCAGGCCGCCAGTAAACAGGCCATAGCCATAGGCGTTGTGGACCATATCGCCCTTTCGCAACCCTGCCGCGCGCAGCGAACGCGCGACCAGATCTGCCCAATTGTCGATGTCGCCCTTGGTATAGCCCACCACTGTCGGTTTACCGGTCGTGCCTGATGACGCATGCAGCCGGATTAGCTCACTCCGTGGTACTGCAAACAGGCCAAAGGGGTAGTTGTCGCGAAGATCGTTTTTGTACGTGAACGGAAACTTAGACAGGTCACTGAGCTGTTGGAGGTCATCGGGGCGTACGCCAGCTTCGTCAAAGCGCTGCTTGTACATCGACACGTTTTCGTACGCGTGCCGCAGCGACCATTTCAGGCGTTCAAGCTGAGTCGCTCGGATTTCATCAATCGAGGCGATTTCTATCGGGTCCAAATCGCCTTTGTTCGGGGACATGTCATCCATTGCGTTGCTCCTTCTGCGTCGTTCTATTCGTCAAAATTCTGACCGCCGATTGCACGGGACATTCCGCGGAATTCGGCGATAGTGATGTTGTCCTGATTGGTGATGCGCACATCATAGATCCCGCTGCGACCCGCCACGGCGGTTTCTGTGGCTCTCGCAGTCAGGTGGTCACCTCGTTTTGCGGGTGCGAGATAACTCATCATCGTGTGTTGTCCGACGGTCGCCACGTTTCGGCTGTTGCAGGCAAAGGCAAAGGCGCTGTCTGCTAGGGCGTGCGTGACACCGCCATGGCAGATACCGTGCCCGTTGCAATGATGAGGCGCGACAGTCAGCGCCAGAACGGCGCGACCTTCGTCGACATCGACAAGGTCCATACCGAACCACTTGCTGGCTTCGTCATTGGCCCACATCACAGCGGCTGATTTGGCGGCGCGTTCTTTCGGGGTCATCGTTATTTTCCCTGAAACCGTGGCGCGCGTTTTTCGAGGAAGCTGGACACGCCTTCGGCATAATCCGTGCTTTCCCCACAGATTTTCATAGCGTCCGCTTCGATCTCAAGATGATCCGAAAGCGTGTTGGTCGCAGCAGCCTGAATGCACTGTTTGGTCTTGCCCAACCCAAGGGTCGGACCTTCGGCGAATTGACTTGCCAAAGAACGGGCCTCGGTCAGCAATTGCTCATCTGGCAGCGCTTTCCAGATCAGGCCCCAGTCTTCCGCTTGCTTCGCGGGCAAGGGTTGGGCCGTTAACGCCAGCCCTTTGGCTCGTGCCTCACCCAGCAGGCGAGGCAGGTGCCAGCTGCCACCAGTGTCAGGGATCAGGCCGACCTTGGCGAAACTCTGAATGAATTTGGCACTTTCACCGGCCAACACCATATCGCAGGCCAATGCCAGATTGGCTCCAGCACCGGCGGCAACCCCATTAACGGCACAAATGACCGGGAAGTTCAGTGAGCGGATCAAACGCACCAATGGCGCATAGTAGGTCCTCACGGTCTTACCCAGATCAGGAGGGCTGTCCATTTTTGATGGGTCACGGTCGCCAAGATCCTGCCCGGCGCAAAAGCCACGCCCTGCGCCTGTTAACAAAATCGCGCGCGCACCGTTGTCGCGTGCGGATTTCAGCGCATCCTGAAGCGCGTTGTGCATCTCATCGTTGAAGGAATTCAGCTTGTCGGGACGATTCAGGGTGATTTCAACCCAGTTTCCGTGATCTTCCACAAGAATCGTATCGCTCATAACCGTTCTACCTGATGTCGTTATAATTTAATCATTGCATTAACCGAACGGTTGGTCAATATATATACGAGTTTCGAATCTGAACCGTTTTAAGGGCATGGCAATGTCGCACTCGTCACTTGTGGCTGTTGAATTTAAAGGCGATGTTGCGTGGGTGACCATCGACAATCCGCCAGTGAATGCAACGTCGATTGGTGTCCGACAGGGGCTGGCGGACGCAGTTGCTGCTGTCAGAGGTGCGCGTGCGGCAGTGCTGCGATGCGCCGGTAAAACCTTTATCGCAGGCGGCGACATGACCGAATTCGATAGCGCACCGGTCGAGCCGCACTTGCCCGACGTTGTTCAGCTGATTGAAGACAGCGAGGTTCCGTTCATCGCCTGTATGCACGGAAACGTTCTGGGTGGCGGTTTCGAGGTGGCTATGGCGTGCGCATGGCGGATTGCGGCACCAGGCACTGGATTTGGACTGCCGGAAGTCAAAGTGGGGCTGATCCCCGGCGCAGGTGGAACGCAACGTTTGCCGCGCCTTATAGGGATGGAAGCAGCGATTGACATGGCTTGCACGGGCAAAGTTCTAACGGCTGAGGCTATCCAGCAGCTAGGCGGCGTCGATCTGGTGGCTGAAGATCTTGAAGCCGCGGTTGAGAGCTTTGTTGCTGACTTGCCGGAACGCCCGGTGCCGGTTAGTCAGCGCCCTGTTCCCGAATTCGCGCCTGATCTAATTGAAACCTCTGGCGAGGCATTGAAAAAGCGCGCCAAAGGACAACAGGAGCCGCTGGAAGTCCTGACCGCGCTAAGCTGGGCCACTGAGCCATTCACCGCAGCACAACCGAAAGAGCGCGCCCTTCACCTGGCGCTGCGCGATAGTGCGGAGAGCCGGGCTTTGCGGTACGCATTCTTCGCCGAACGAGTCGTGTCCAAACCGTCATTGATCAAAGACATCGATGCGCGTGAAATCCGTCGCTTAGCCGTTGTTGGCGGTGGTTTGATGGGTGCTGGGATCGCCACCGCTGCCTTGAGCAGCGGTTTGTCCGTCACGTTAATCGAACGCGACACTGAAGCCGCATCAGCGGCCCGCGATCGGGTTGAAGGCTTGCTGAAGGGTGCGGTCAAACGCGGAAAGATGAACGAGTCCGAATTGCAGAATGGCTTGTCCCGGTTTCACGCCGTTGACAGCTATGCCGAGGCAGCCGACGCACAATTGGCGATCGAAGCGGTGTTCGAGGACATGACGGTGAAGCAGCAGGTCTTTGCAGAACTGGCGCAGAATATGGACGCCAACACCATTCTTGCTACCAACACCTCCTACCTCGACCCAGTCGAAATATTTGCAGGCATTGAGAATCAAGCGCGTTGCATCGGTTTGCATTTCTTCAGTCCGGCCCACGTCATGAAGCTGCTTGAGATCGTGCATACCCCGCACACGGCACCCGAAGTCGTGGCCACCGGATTTGCGCTTGGCAAGAGGTTGCGTAAGGTGTCGGTTCTGTCGGGCATTTGCGACGGGTTCATCGGAAACCGAATGCTGTCCGCCTATCGGCGTGAGGCAGACTATCTGCTGGCAGACGGGGCGCTGCCTTACCAAATAGATCAGGCGATGCGGGACTTTGGAATGCCAATGGGGCCGTATGAGCTGCAGGATCTGACCGGGCTACAGATCGCTTGGGCCAATCGCAAACGCAACGCGACCACGCGCGATCCGAACGAACGTTATGTCCCCATCGCGGACCAATTGTGCGAGATGGAGCGATTTGGTCAGCGTGCAGGCAAAGGTTGGTACCGATACGAAAAGGGGGACCGGACACCGATCCGAGATCCCGAAGTTGAGGCTTTGATCGAAGACTATTCTGCGGAACAGAGTATAACCCGCCGGGTCTTCTCGGCAGAGGCTATATCTTCTCGCATGCTGGCTGTGTTGGCCAATGAGGGTCGCTTGATCATTGAAGAAGGCGTCGCCGAAAACGCCGAAGCTGTGGATATGGTTCAGGTTCATGGCTACGGTTTTCCACGCTGGCGCGGGGGACCAATGAATTACCAAAATGAAATCGGTGATAAGGTGTCTCGTGCAATGATGGATATTGTAGATGCTGAAAGTCCTGGCTCATGGAGGGTTGCGCGAGGAGACTGTTAAGGCGCGCAACTCACTTACTGCATTTAAGCCCGGTTCATGGGCTTTGAACTCAAATTGCCATAATCAGGGAGGATCCAATGGCTAAGTTTACAAAACTCACTTCGCTTCTGGCCGGTGCGACACTGGCGTTGACTGGTTCTGCGGTTTTTGCCGCTGACTACACGCTGACCATTTCCAGCTGGGCACCACCAACCCACGGCATCAACGCCAAGATGTGGCCGAAATTCGTCGAGATGGTGGAAGAGGCCACAGATGGACAGGTCACGGCCGAATTGAAGCTTGGCATTGCACCGCCGCCTGCGCAGATGGATCTGATCATGGATGGCGCGGCGGACGCTTCGATCATCTTTCATGGCTACCAGCCGGGTCGTTTCGTGACCACTAAACTGATCGAATTGCCCGGTTTCGAGGGGTCGGCCGAGGCGGCATCGGTTGCCTATTGGCGTGCTTATGAGAAGTACCTCAAAGAAGCAGATGAGCATCGGGGTGTGAAAGTTATTGCCCTGCACACCCACGGTCCGGCCCAATTGCATACCAGCAACGCGGTAACCTCATTGGACGAGGTATCGGGGCTGAAGGTTCGCATTCCTGGCGGCGTTGGAGGTGATGTCGGTACGGCGCTGGGTGCGACGGGTATCCAGGTGCCGGCCCCGAAGGTGTACGAAACTCTGGCTTCGAAGGCGGCAGATGGTGTTGTGATGCCATTTGAATCCCGCAAAGGCTTTAAACTGACCGAAGTGGCGCAGAACGTTTACGAAGTTCCGGGCGGCCTTTATCGCGGGTCTTTTGCCTTTATCATGAACGAGGACACGTTTGCCGATCTGCCTGCCGATCTTCAGCAGGCGCTGGAAGAGAATGTTTTCGGCGAGCCGTTGAGCCGCGAAATCGGGAAAATCTGGGATGAGATTGATACGATTGGTCGCGAAGAAACCGAAGGCACGGAAGGCAACGCAATCAACACGGCATCTGCGGAAGACCTTGAAAAGTTCAATGCGATCGCCGTCGATGTGCGCACCAAGGTCATTGACGAAGTCAACGGAGCCGGTGTCGATGCTCAGGCGGCATACGACATGATCGTACAGGAAATGGCCGCGCAATAACGCGACCCGGTTGGCGGTATCAGACCGCCAACCAATTCGCTCCGACGGGGACTCAAAATGCAATCTCTCGTAACACTTGCGCGCCGCATCAGTGTTTTTCCAACGCTGATGGCTTGTGTGGCGCTGTTTATCCTTATGGTCATGACGTTTTGTGACGTTGTCCTTCGGTCCGTGTTCAACGCGCCGATCGAAGCGGCGACCGAGCTGACGCGCATTCTAATGGCGATCCTCGTTTTCTCGGTTCTTCCGATGATCTCAGCTGGTAAGGGCCAAATTGCGGTCGACCTGACGGATGGAGTGTTTTCCCGACTTCGTCTGAGCCGTGCACGGGATGCAATTGTCTATCTGATCTCGGGCATCATTCTTTTCTGGCCCATTCAAAGGGTCTGGGTTCTGGCTGAACGGGCGCGGGACTACGGTGACGTTACCGAGTATTTGGCGATCCCCGTTTTCTATGTCGGCTGGTTCATTGCTGCGTCCACCGCAATCACGGCCGTTGCGATGATTGTTACCGGCCTTCTTTATATCTTCGCCCCCCATACTTTGTCGGAGCACCACCAATGACTGCCGCGCTGATCGGTTTTGCCCTTGTTCTAGTTCTCGTGCTTCTGCGCTTGCCGATTGTTTTCGCAATGGGCCTCGTCGGGACGCTGGGTTTTGCATACGAGCGTGGAGGCAGCATTTTCTCGGAGCGCGGCCTGAAGGCAGCAATGTCCATGGTAGGCCGCCAGATCACTGACACGGCGCAAGACTACGGCCTTTCGGTTATTCCGCTGTTTATCCTGATGGGATTGTTCGTGAACAAGGGCGGGCTTGCCCGCGAACTTTATGCCGTATCAAACGCATTTCTGGGCCATTTCAAAGGTGGGATCGCGATGGCCACAGTCGCAGCCTGTGGTGGGTTCTCAGCCATCTGCGGCTCGTCCTTGGCAACAGCGGCAACGATGTCCAAAGTCGCCATGCCGGAAATGCGCCGCTATCGGTATTCGGATGAGCTGTCGACCGCCTCGATTGCGGCAGGGGGCACGCTTGGTATTCTGATCCCACCGTCCGTGATCCTTGTTATCTACGGTTTGTTAACCGAAACATCCATCGGCAAGCTGTTTGTCGCGGGTATCATTCCCGGCGTTTTAGGCATCCTTTTGTACCTGTTTGCCGTCCGCTGGACCGTCTGGCGCAATCCAGAATCCGGCCCGGCCGGTGAGAAACACGGTTGGGGCGATCGGTTGTCAGCGTTGCGTTCGGTGTGGGCGGTTTTGTTGCTGTTCTTCTTGGTCATCGGTGGGCTTTACGGTGCCTTCGATTTCCACCCTTTGAACCTGACGTTCAGCCCGACGGAAGCGGCCGGCATGGGGGCTATGGGGGCCTTCTTGATCGCTTTGTCGCGTGGCGGGTTGAGCCTGTCTTCGACTTTCGAGGTTCTGAAAGAAACAACCTACACCGCTGCGGCTTTGTTCTCGGTTTTGATCGGGGCTCAGATATTTTCGAACTTCATCAACCTTGCAGGTTTGCCCGAAGCGCTGATCGCATTGGTCACGGCATATGACGTGGAACCTTTCGTGGTGATCCTGATGATCCTGGGCATCTACATCATCCTGGGCTGCGTGTTTGAGTCGCTGTCAATGCTCTTGCTGACCGTACCGATCTTTTTCCCGCTGGTGACGTCACTGGGGTATGATCCGATCTGGTTTGGCATCGTGGTTGTCGTCGTGACGGAAATCAGTCTGATCACCCCGCCAGTTGGTCTGAACGTGTTCATCCTGAAAGGTGTCGTTGGGGATGTTTCGACCGGAACGATCTTCAAAGGTGTTACTCCGTTCTGGATCGCCGACATCTTCCGCCTGGCTTTGATCGTCCTGATACCTTGGCTGGTGCTGGTCCTGCCCGAGCATATGGGGGCGATGGGTCACTGATGTTCTCACTGACTTCGCTTCCGGTTGGGTTTCACGAAGACCCTTATCCAGCCTATACCGCCTTGCGCGAAGAGACACCGGTTTGCCCTCAGCCCGATGGCTCGGTGATCCTGTCGCGTTACGAGGATCTGGATCTGGTTTACCGAGACACAACCCGGTTTATCTCGGACAAGAAGGCGGTGTTTGGCCCAAAGTTCGGGGTCGGCAGTCCGCTATACGAGCATCACACCAACAGTTTGGTGTTCAACGATCCGCCTCTGCACACCCGTGTTCGAAAGGTGATGGTCGGCGCGATGAATCCGCGCGCTTTGGCGCAGATGGAACCGGGCTTGATCACGCTTGTCGATAGCTTACTGGACCAGATGCAGGCCAAGAGTACGGTCGAGTTGATTGAGGATTTCGCGGGGGCGATTCCGATTGAAATCATCGGCAACCTGTTGGGTATTCCCAGATCCGAGCGCGGGCCCTTGCGCGACTGGTCCTTAGCAATACTCGGCGCATTGGAGCCGGAACTGACGCCGGAACAGGAAGAGTGGGGCAACCGCGCAGTCTCGGAATTCAAGGCGTTCCTTCGACATATCATTGATGACCGAAGATCCAATCCCGGCAACCCCGAGACGGATGTTCTGACACGGCTGATACAGGATGACTCGGATGGTGGTCTGACTGAGGTCGAGCTGTATCAAAACTGCATCTTCGTCCTGAATGCAGGGCATGAAACGACGACGAACCTAATTGGCAATGCGCTGGAGCTTCTGGATCGGCACCGCGACAAACGAACCGAGTTGCTGAGCAGTCCCGACGTGATCTCCACGGCAGTGGATGAGTTCTTGCGCTTGGAAAGCCCGAACCAGTTTGGGAACCGTTTGACTACTGAAGATGTAACGTTTCACGGTTTCACCATTCCGGCGGGTACGGATATTCACCTGTGCATAGGGGCCGCCAACCGCGACCCACGGCAGTTTGAGCGGCCCGACGATATGCTGTTGGACCGCCGACCCAACAAGCACCACGCGTTTGCCGGTGGTCCGCACACGTGCGTCGGTCTGACTCTGGCCCGGATTGAGGGCAAGATTGCAGTCAGCCGGTTTTTGGACCGCTTTCCAGATTATCAGATCACCGACGGGGCCAAACGCGGAGGGCGTATTCGATTTCGCGGGTTCGCCCGGCTACCCGCGCAGGTTTGAGGTGGCCAAGGCAAGAAAAAGTCCGGTCAATTTAATGACCGACCATACGGTGGATAAAACGATTATGATAACCGCGCGCATAGGGCCGCGAAGATCATCTCAGGACTGAGGAGAGACTCATGACGATCCAGCAAATTTCAAGTTTCGCGGCCGGTGAGTGGATCGCGCCGGGTGAAGGGGCCCGCAATATTGCAAGCGCTGTGACAGGCGAAGTTTTTGCCACTGCAGGCAACAACCGATTGGATGTGCAGGGCATGTTGGACTATGCGCGCAATGTCGGTGGGCCAGCGTTGCGCAAGTTGACGTTTCACCAGCGCGCCAAGATGCTTAAAGCGCTGGCGCAGCATCTGGGTCAGAACAAACAGGCCATGTACGACCTGTCTTTCAATACGGGCGCGACACAGTCGGATCATCTGATCGATATCGACGGCGGGATCGGCACAATGTTCGTGTTTGCCTCGAAAGGTCGCCGCGATATGCCGGATGGTCACGTTTATCTGGATGGTGATGTCGAGCAGCTTTCGCGCAATGGTACGTTTCTGGGTCAGCACATCTGCACACCGCTGCGTGGTGTGGCAGTCCATATCAACGCGTTCAACTTTCCGGTTTGGGGCATGTTGGAAAAGCTCGCTCCGACCTTGCTGGCGGGTGTACCGGCCATCGTGAAACCGGCGACGAATTCTTGCTACGTGACCGAACTGTGCGTGCGGCTAATGCTGGAGTCAGGCATTCTACCTGCCGGAGCGCTGCAACTCGTTTCAGGTGGACTGGGTGATATGCTGGATCATCTGACCATGCAGGACGTGGTCAGTTTTACCGGATCCGCCGATACCGCGCTGAAGTTACGGTCCAACCCCGTTATTCTTGAGAACTCCGTACGTTTCGTGGCGGAGCAGGACAGCCTGAACTGTTCAGTTCTGGGCGTTGATGCGGAGCCGGGAACGCCTGAGTTTGATCTGTTCGTCAAGGAAGTTCAGCGCGAGATGACCACGAAAGCAGGTCAGAAATGTACCGCAATCCGTCGGATAATCGCACCTGAAACCCATGTGCAGGCGGTGATCGAGGCCCTTTCCGCACGGCTGGAAAAAACGGTCATTGGTGACCCGAAACTTGAAACGACGCGCATGGGTGCTTTGGTCTCTAATAGCCAGAAACGGGACGTACTGGAAAAGGCGGCGATCATTGGCCAGGAGGCGGAGCGCGTGTTTGGCAATCCGGACGCGTTCGACGTTGACGGCGCTGATGGTGATAAGGGGGCTTTCTTGCCGCCAATGCTGTTCCATTGCGCTAACCCCGATACGGCAAAGCGCGTTCATGACACCGAAGCCTTCGGCCCCGTCAGTACCATCATGGGCTATCGGGACACGGACCACGCGATTGAGCTGGCGAACAAGGGGCAGGGCTCTCTGGTCGCTTCGGTCATTACCCGAGACGCAGACGTGGCGCGCAGTTTTGCATTGGGTGCCGGGGCTTTTCATGGGCGGCTTTACTTTAACAACCGCGACTCGATGAAAGAGTCCACCGGCCACGGCTCACCCTTGCCGCATTTGGTTCATGGTGGTCCCGGTCGCGCGGGTGGTGGTGAGGAAATGGGCGGTGTGCGTGGTGTGAAACACTACATGCAGCGCACGGCCATTCAGGGTTCACCCGACCTGTTGACGGCGATTGGGTCCAAATGGGTTCCGGGCGCGACCGAGATCAAGGGTCCTGCCCATCCATTCACCCGCCGGTTCAATGATTTGGCTATTGGTGAGACCCTCCATACGGCGCCCCGGACCATAACGATTGACGACATCCAGCATTTTGCGGACTTCACCGGCGATACCTTCTATGCGCACACGGACGAGGCTGCGGCGGAACGTAATCCGTTCTTTCCGGGCCGCGTCGCGCACGGATACCTGTTGTTGTCCTTCGCAGCCGGTTTGTTTGTTGAGCCGAACGAAGGACCGGTTTTGGCCAACACGGGTCTGGACGGGTTGCGCTTTATGAAACCTGTCGTGGCAGGGGATACCATCAAGGTTCGTCTCACGGTCAAGAAAAAGACAAAACGAAACGATCAGTATGGTGAGGTGCGCTGGCACGTCACCCTGACTCAGCAGGATGACGAACTGGTTGCAGAATACGAGCTGCTGACAATGGTGGCATACTGATGATCACGGGCTGGATGGTAATTCAATCCGGCCCGCTTATACTGGGCCTATGAAAGACGCTGCCTCAGACTGGTTCGACACGTGTGTCAGTCATTTAACGTCCGAGGGTTCCCTGCGGGTATGGTCGGTGCTTGTCACGATTTTTGGCGATCTGGCGCAAAACAAATCGGATCAAATAAGCGGGTCACTGATCACGGCATTGACTAGCCTTGTTGGAATCAAGGCCGAAGCGACCAGGGTGGCACTGCACCGATTGCGCAAAGAGGGCTGGATAGAAAGTACGCGTGTTGGACGGGCAAGTGTTCATCGTCTTACTGAATATGGCCGCAATCAGAGCGCGACTGCCGCGCCGCGAATTTATGCCCGCGAAGCAAGCTCGCCAGAAATCTGGCATGTGCTGATTTCAAGTAGCTCGGATTCATCCCGAAAGGAACTCGCAGATCTGTTGCTGACAGGGGACTACGTGTCATTGAATCCCGCAACGGCGATGGCGTCGGGACCAATGCCGGACGATCTTGAAGACTTGTTGGGTTTTGAAACCAGTGCGGTTTCTGTTCCCCAATGGTTACAAGACTTGTTCGGGCCAGAGCAGTTGAAACGCGCATATGATGAATTCTGGAAAACAACTTGCGCTATTGATGAGTTGTTGCCGCAGGCCGGGGTGGATGACCCGATGAAAAGGGCAATGCTGCGCGTTCTTATCGTCCATAATTGGCGCCGCATCATACTGCGGCACCCGGTTTTGCCAGCGGATTTTCTGCCGGTTGGCTGGAAGGGTCCTGCCTGCCGCGAGTCCGTATCCAAGCTTTTGGAAAGGTTGCCGCGGCCAGAACTTGTAGCTCTGGAAACAGAACTGGGTAGCTAGGTTCTGACAAGATTTCCCTTTTGCCGATGAGGAGCGCGCAGGTTTGGTTTGTGCGGGAAAACATCGTGGCAAGCTGATCATTCTACATGTTACGAAGTTAGGAGAATAGACCATTATTTGGTAACATGACACTTGCTTCGAATCAGTCGCGACACTATAAACCGACCATACGGTCTATGAATGAACGTGAACGTACGGGAGAATACACACATGGATGCATTCATTTGCGACGCGACGCGCACTCCGATTGGTCGGTACGGTGGTGCTTTGTCGTCGGTCCGCGCGGATGATCTGGCTGCCATTCCGCTTGCTGCTTTGAAAGAGCGGAACCCGCAAGTTGATTGGTCCAGTGTGGATGATGTTGTCTATGGGGATGCGAACCAGGCCGGTGAAAGCAACCGGAACGTGGCACGGATGGCGGCCTTGTTGGCCGGGTTGCCCGTTGACGTTCCGGGAACCACGATAAACCGCCTGTGCGCCAGCGGAATGGATGCGGTTGGAATGGTGGCTCGGGGTATCAAGGCGGGTGACTATGACCTGGCGATCGCAGGTGGCGTAGAAAGCATGTCCCGTGCGCCCTTCGTGATGCCCAAGGCAACGTCTGCGTTCATGCGCAGCAACGCGGTTTACGATACCACCATTGGCTGGCGTTTTGTGAACCCCAAGATGAAACAGGAATACGGCATCGACTCGATGCCGCAAACCGCTGACAACGTGGCCGCTGATTATGGCATCAGCCGCGTGGATCAGGACAGTTTTGCCGCACGCAGCCAAGCCCGTTGGGCGGCTGCGCATGAGGCGGGTCTGTTCGCGGACGAAATCACTCCGGTCTCGGTTCCGCAGCGCAAAGGTGATCCGATCGTGATCGACACCGATGAACACCCCCGACCGGGAACAACGGCAGAAAAACTGTCGGGTCTCAAGGGCGTCAACGGACCGGATAAGACTGTTACGGCCGGCAATGCATCCGGGGTCAACGACGGTGCGGCAGCCATTTTGATGGCAAATGAAACAGCGGCAGAAAAGAATGGGCTTTCCCCAATTGCTCGGGTTGTGGGTATGTCGGTTGCCGGTGTCGAACCGCGCATCATGGGAATTGGCCCTGTTCCCGCCAGCCGCAAGGTATTGGCACGTGCCGGACTGACTATTGAACAGATGGATGTGATAGAGTTGAACGAAGCATTTGCGTCTCAGGGGTTGGCGACGCTTCGGGAATTGGGTCTGCCGGACGACGCGCCACACGTTAACCCCAATGGCGGTGCCATTGCCATTGGCCACCCTCTTGGCATGTCCGGGGCGCGACTGGTGTTGACTGCGGCCTACCAACTGCGCCGGACAGGCGGGCGGTATGCGCTGTGTACAATGTGCGTGGGTGTTGGGCAGGGCGCAGCTTTGATTTTGGAACGGGTTTGATAGGCAGATCACAGAGTTGACCGCGCACATTGGTTCAATTCTGGCTCAGCCTGAGAGGAGGAAATACGATGTACGCTCAAATGGTTAAGTCTGAGGCCACGAATGATGACCCCGAAAAGCTTGCCGAATTTCAGGCAAAGATTGACGCGGACATCAAGATTGAGCCGAAGGATTGGATGCCGCAAGGGTATCGCAAGACCCTGATCCGCCAAATCGGTCAGCACGCTCATTCTGAGATTGTCGGACAATTGCCCGAAGGCAACTGGATCACCCGCGCGCCCACGTTGGAGCGCAAGGCGATCCTGCTGGCCAAGGTTCAGGATGAGGCCGGGCACGGGCTTTACCTATATGGCGCAGCGGAAACACTGGGCGTCAGCCGGGACGAGTTGACCGAGATGCTGCTGGACGGCCGGATGAAATACTCTTCGATCTTCAACTACCCCACACTGAATTGGGCCGATATCGGCGCAGTTGGATGGTTGGTCGACGGTGCCGCGATCATGAACCAGGTCCCGCTTCAGCGGACCTCGTACGGGCCGTACTCACGCGCCATGATCCGCATCTGCAAGGAAGAAAGCTTTCACCAGCGTCAGGGGTACGATGCCATTCGCAAGATGGCCGAGGGCACGCCTGAGCAGAAGAAAATGGCGCAAGATGCTCTGAACCGCTTTTGGTACCCTTCGCTGATGATGTTCGGGCCTTCGGACAAGGACTCGGTGCACTCTGCTCAATCCATGGCTTGGAAGATCAAAATAAACACCAACGACGAACTTCGTCAGAAATTCGTTGATCAGACCGTGCCGCAGGCCGAATACCTTGGGCTGACCGTCCCGGACCCGGACCTGAAATGGAACGAAGAGCGCGGCCATTACGATTTCTCGGAACCGGACTGGTCCGAGTTCTTTGACGTCATCAAAGGCAACGGTCCTTGCAACACGGATCGTTTAACCGCACGGAACAAAGCCTGGGACGACGGGCAGTGGGTCCGTGATGGATTACTGGCCCACGCAAAGAAGAAACGTGCCCGCCATCTGGCTGCTGAATAAGCCTGACCTGAGGAGGAAACCCGATGAAAAACGAATGGCCCCTATGGGAAATCTTTATTCGCGGTCAGCATGGCATGAGCCACCGTCATGTCGGTTCGCTGCACGCCCCAGACGCGGAAATGGCGATCAAGAATGCGCGCGATGTGTATACGCGCCGCAACGAAGGCGTATCGATCTGGGTGGTCGAAGCAAACAACATCTCGGCCTCGTCACCCAGTGACAAAGGCCCGCTCTATGAGCCCAGCGAAAGCAAGGTGTATCGTCACCCGACATTTTTTGACATCCCCGACGAAGTGGGGGCGATGTGATGACCCAAGACGAAGCTTTCCTGCAGTTTCTGCTGAGAATGGGTGACAACACGCTCATCCTTGGTCACCGTGTGAGTGAGTGGTGCGGCCATGCGCCAGTACTCGAAGAAGACATCGCATTGGCCAACACCGCGCTGGACCTGATCGGCCAAACCCAGATGTGGTTGGGCCTTGCCGGTGAGGTAGATGGTGGCAAAAGCGCAGATGACCTGGCGTTCCTTCGCGATGCCTGGGATTTCCGCAACGTGCTGATGGTCGAGGTTCCGAATGAAGATTTCGGCCGGACCATGATGCGTCAGTTCCTGTTTGATGCGTGGCACTCGATCTTGCTGGGGCGTCTGATCAAATCGTCAGATGAACGCGTTGCAGCAATCGCAGCCAAGGCTAGCAAAGAGGTTGCGTATCACCTGGAACGCTCAAGCGATACGGTTGTCGGATTGGGCGACGGAACGGCCGAAAGCCATGATCGGATGCAAGCGGCGCTGGACTACCTGTGGCCCTACGTTGGTGAGATGTTCGCCAGTGACGAGATCGACGCCGAGATGGCAAAGGCAGGCATCGCGCCTAACCCCGCCGATCTGCGCGCCGAGTTTGACGCTTTGGTCCAGCGGGTATTGGCGGATGCAACGCTCACAATCCCGGAAAGCGAATTTGCACACAAGGGCGGGCGCAACGGGAAGATGCATACTGAACATCTGGGGCACTTGCTGACGCAGATGCAGTGGCTGCAACGCGCCTATCCCGGCGCAAGCTGGTAAGCCAAAATGAACCAGGTGCCGACAGACCAGATTTGGGAGTGGCTGGATGCCGTTCCGGACCCCGAAATTCCGGTCATTTCAGTGGTTGATTTGGGTATTGTGCGCGATGTCTGCTGGGATGGTGGCACATTGAAGGTGACGGTCACACCGACCTATTCCGGCTGTCCGGCGACATCCATCATCAGTATGGACATCGAAACGGCGTTGCGGGATCACGGGATAAAGGATCTGCGGATCGAAACCAGTATCTCACCCGCATGGACGACCGATTGGCTGAGTGAAAAAGGCCGCGCACGGCTTGAAGAATATGGCATCGCCCCTCCGCAACCGGCGGGCGGTCCGGAACGTTGCCCGCATTGCGGCAGCAAGGCGGTTGAGAAGGTCAGCCAGTTCGGCTCGACGCCGTGCAAGGCGCATTGGCGGTGTACCGACTGTCTTGAACCTTTCGACTATTTCAAGTGCATCTGAGGAGGAGCACCGGATGGCACGTTTTCACGACCTGAAAGTCACCGATATCCACAAGACGATCCGTGATGCGGTGGTTTTGACGCTGGAGCCCGTGAACGGTGCGGCGGAAGACTTTGATTTCACCGCTGGTCAATACCTGACTTTCCGCCGCGATTTTGATGGCGAGGAACTGCGCCGGTCCTACTCGATCTGTGCGGGCAAAGACGATGGCGTATTGCAGGTCGGCATCAAGCGGGTCGAGGGCGGGGCTTTCTCAGGCTGGGCAAACACAGAACTGAGCGTCGGAGATATCGTACAGGCCATGCCGCCGATGGGCAGTTTCCACGCTCCGATCGATGCAAGCGCCGAAAAGAAATATCTTGGTTTTGCCGGAGGTTCGGGCGTCACACCTGTTTTGTCGATCCTTAAAACGACCCTCGCGCGGGAACCCCAATCGCAGTTTACGCTGATCTATGCCAATAAAGGCATCAACACGATCATGTTCCGGGAAGAACTGGAAGACCTCAAGAACCTCTACATGGGTCGTTTCAACGTGATCCATATTCTTGAGACCGATGCGCAGGACATCGACCTTTTCACAGGGTTGGTCACACAGGAAAAATGCGCAGAGTTGTTCAAACACTGGGTCGATATCGACAACGTCGATGCAGCATTTATCTGTGGCCCCGAGCCGATGATGCTGGGCATTGCCGCAGCCCTTCGCGAACACGGGCTGGATGACAGTCAGATCAAATTCGAACTGTTTGCCAGCGCTCAGCCGGGTCGCGCAAAACGCAAGACAAGTTCGGCGGATGCTGACAGGAAAGATAATCAGACCAGTGCATCCATTACGCTGGATGGGTCTACGCAGTCGCTGACTATTCCCAAGAACCTGTCCATTCTGGATGCCGCTTTGGAAAATGCGATGGATGCCCCCTATGCCTGCAAGGCGGGTGTATGTTCGACCTGTCGCTGCAAGGTGCTTGAAGGAGAGGTCGAGATGATCGCCAATCACGCGCTTGAAGACTACGAAGTTGAGAAAGGCTATGTGCTGAGCTGCCAGGCCTATCCCGTAACAGACCGCGTGGTCGTGGATTATGATCAGTAAACGGGAGGCCGACATGACCGACACTATGACCCTCGACAGCTATCTTGCCGCAGGTGGCGTGCTGACCAACCCGTCGAATGTACCGCCGCGTTATCGCGCTGAGCTGATGAAACTGATGGCAACTTTTGTAGACAGCGAACTGGCCGGAGCTGCGGGCTTTGCTGACATCATAAATCTTGGGCCGGGCATCAAAGAACGTATCGCTGCGGCCAAGATCGTGCTTGAGAAAACGGACCATGCGCACCGTGTTCTGAACATCATGGGAGAGTTCGGAGCCGACACGGACCGCTACGCAAACCATCATCCCTGGACGGCGCGGCTAGGCCGCGACGCAGATATCGGAGCGACACGTTCCGAGCATGACATGCGTTTGGCCGTATTCAACTATCCTTTCTCGGGCTGGACGGACGCTGTGATTATGAACCTTCTCATGAGCCGAGCCGTAGCTGAACAATTGGCCGAGTATTCAACGATTTCCTATCAGCCCTTGGCCGAAGCCTTCCGTTCGATTGCCCCAAACGAAGCGCACCACGGCGATTTGGCCCTGGAAGGCGCGACGAAGCTGATCGAAAAGGGCGAAGACCAGCATATGCAGGACTCGGTGAACTACTGGTGGCCTCGCGTCGCAGTGTCTTTCGGAGGCGACGATCCAAAACGGTTCGAGTTTTTAAAATCCCTTGGCCTGCGGCGTAACAAAAACAGTTCCTTGCGAGATCGCTGGAGCCAGAAAATGGCTGAAACGCTAAAGAGCTTGGGAATGAAAACGCCCGCACAGAACGTATGAACAGATAAGAGTCGGTCCGGTCCGCAGACTAAGACGACAGGCCCGATTACGCAGGACATACAGACAGGCGGTGCCTTCCTACCCTCGGGCTTCGGGGGTGTTTCTACGCGAAAATTGACGGGCGAAACAAAAATGAGGTCAGCTTTTCTTTGCAGCCTCCAGCGCCTGTTTCAGCGTTTCCCGCTCTCCGATGTGATTGGACAGGATGAGAATGAGACGAGAGTTCAGCGCCTCGCTTTCCTCATCCGACAACCCCTCATGCGCGGCAATGAGGTCTGCGTAAAAATCATCCGGTGAATACAGGTTGGGTTCAGTAATCAGGGGCATCGGCTTATTCCTTTCCGCAGGCTTTCCGGACTGCTGAACGCAGTGCATGCTCGTCGTATTCACGCCAGCGCGCCGTGACATGCTGATCAGGGCGGATGAGGTACACCGCCTGGCTCTCCGCGCCAAGGTAGCGTTCCGCCAGAGCGCCCGTAGGATCATCAGTGGTGTTCAGGGATACGCTTTTGACTTTGATCCCGTCGATATCGACGCTGTGCGGGACATCGGTGTTGATCGCCAAAATTGCAAAGTCATTTCCAAGCTGATCAAGCAGGAAGCCATCACCAACCGGCGCGTCTTTGCATGGAGACCCCACCCGGGACGCAACAGGACCTCCGGGAAGATCGTCTGCACCATTCAATGGCGAGTGATCATAGGTGCAAGGCACTGACAAACGTCCCGAATTCACCAGAGGCCGCGCAAATGTATAGCGTTCTGCCAGATTGAGGACAGCATCCCGAAAATTCTTGCTCACTTTTGATTTCGGAGTGATGAAATCGGTTGATCGGGTCGAATTCAGGATGTTTTCATCCGCGCCGTAAATCCGTTCGTCATCATAGGTGTCCAGCAGACTTTCCGGGGCTTTGCCCGAGATCACAAGCCCAAGCTTCCAACCAAGGTTATCGACGTCCTGAAGCCCGGAATTTGCGCCGCGCGCGCCAAAGGGCGACACCTGATGCGCGGCGTCGCCAGCGAACAAAACGCGGCCGTGGCGGAACTTGTCCATGCGGCGGCACTGGAAGGTGTAAATGGACGACCAGACCATTTCATAGTCAACATCATCACCCAGCATCGCATCTAACCGCCTGCGGATGTTTTCCTCTTTCAGTTCCTCTTTGCGGTCGACATCCCAGCCGATCTGAAAGTCAATGCGCCATACGTCGTCGGGCTGTTTGTGCAGCAAAGTCGAGGCGCCGGATTTGAAGTATGGTTCGAACCAAAACCAGCGTTCTGTCGGAAACTCGGTACTCTTCATCTTGATGTCGGCAATCAGAAAACTGTCCTGAAACACCCGACCTTCAAAGCCCAGACCAAGCATGTCACGCGTTGGGGAACCAGCGCCATCGCAGGCAATCATCCAGTCCGCCTCAAGCTGATATGGCCCGTCCGGGGTTTCGACGGAAAGAACGACATGGTCGTCTTTCACATCTATGGCATCGACCCGGTTCTTGCCACGGATCTCGATCGGCGCGCCTTGTTCCTGTTCAGTGCAAATGGCGTCGAAAATGAACTTTTCAAAGTATGGCTGCTGAAGGTTGATAAATGCAGGGTTGCGATGTCCGGACTCGGGCAACAGGTTGAATTCGTAAACCTGCCGATCGTCCTGAAACACTTTACCGACGTTCCAGACCACCCCTTTGTCGAGCATGGGTGCGCCGCAACCATAGCGGTCTGCGATTTCCAGCGTCCGTTTGGCAAAGCAGATGGCACGGCTGCCCATGCCTATTCCTTCGTGGTCGTCCAGAACCAATGCCGGGATGCCCTGCCGGCCCAGATCAAGCGCCGTGGCCAGACCGATTGGGCCACCGCCAACGATGACGACCGGGTGTCGCACCGCATCAGGCTTGTCCTGATCCTTGGATTTTTCGTACGGGTAAAGCTTGAAGGCGAGGGAATATCGGTCTTGAAACATCGTCGTACCTACCTTGCAGAATATGGCTGAGATGATCTGAGATCACCCTTGCAGTTGTTCCCACATTTCGAGATCCCGTTTGTCGGTCCAGATGCGTGGGTGCCAGATACCGCGGGCTTCGTCATATGCGCGCGAGACGTTAAATGGCAGGCAGTGTTCATAGATAGCGTAGTCTATGAACTTGGGGTCACAGGCATCGCGGACAGCGTCCCAGGCGTCTTTCAGGCTGCCGCCTTTCATGGCCACCTTCTTTGCGGGCTCATAGGTTGAGTTGACGAAGTCGCGGGTACTTTCGATCGCGCGCTCGACCGCCTCTTTGCCGATCAGTGCACCGCCGCGACCCGGGGCAATGGCGTCGACGTCATAGGCTTTGATATTGTCCAGCGTCTGACCCCAATCTGAAAAGTATCCGTCGCCGCAATAGCAGGCCGAATGGTCCTCGACGATATCGCCGGTAAACATAACGTTTTGGTCGGGCACATGGATCACCGCATCGCCTGCAGTATGGGCGCGGCCGATCTGTTTGATATCGACGCGGCGGTTGCCGAGGTAGACGGTCATGCTGTCGCTGAAGGTGGTGGTCGGGTAGGTCAGACCCGGAATGCTTTCATGGCCCTCAAATAGGCGCGGGAAGCGTTGGAATTCGCTGTCCCAGTCTTCCTGCCCGCGCTCAACAACCATCGAACGGGCAACATCGGACATGATCACTTGCGGTGCCTTGTAGGCCGAGGCCCCCAGAACGCGCACTGCGTGGTAGTGGGTCAGCACGAGGTGGCTGATCGGCTTGTCGGTGACCTCGCGCACCTTGTCGATCACTTTATTTGCCAGACGCGGGGTGGCCTGAGCTTCGACAATCATGACGCTGTCATCGCCAATGATTACGCCCGAGTTCGGGTCGCCTTCGGCGGTGAAGGCCCACAGGCCATCGCCGATCTCATCAAAGGTGATTTTCTTTTCGGTCAGGTCGCCTTGCGACGCAAATGCCTTGGCCATGTGGTTTTATCCTTCTGACGTTGCGCCGGTGGTTGGATCGCGAAGCCTCCGGCGTGGGTAACCTTGAAACGCTTATGATCAGACCGTCATCTGCCGTAGGGATCGTCGAGCGCCGGCAGAACCTGCCCTGTGCAGTCACCGAACCCGATTGTATAGCCATCGCCTTTGGCTGCGCCTGAAAGGGTCAGGGTATCGCCGTCTTCGATGAAGCTGCGGGTCTCGCCGGTGTCGAGCGTAATCGGCTCCTTGCCTCCCCAGCTGAGTTCCAGCAGGGACCCGCGATTCTGCTTTTCCGGGCCGGAAATCGTGCCGGAGCCCAGCAAATCGCCGGTATTCATCGGGCAGCCGGATGTAGTGTGATGGGCCAATTGCTGCGCCGCCGAGTAATACATCTCATTATAGTTGGTCCTGGCAATGGTTGTGGCCGTCTTGCCCTTGGGGGCCATCGTGATCGACAGGTCGATGTCATACAGCATCGGGCCGCAATCTTGCAGGTGATCCAGCAACTCGAACTCCCGCGCAGGGGTGTCGCAGCGGAACGGCTCAAGCGCAGCTTTGGTCACGATCCAAGGACTGATTGAGGTCGCGGTGGCCTTGGCCTGAAACGGCCCCAGGGGCTGATATTCCCAAGCCTGAATGTCGCGCGCCGACCAGTCGTTCAGCAGCACGTATCCAAAGATGTTGTCGTCGGCTTGCTGAACCGAGATCGGACCATCAGACGGGGTACCAACGATGGCGCCCATCTCAAGCTCAATATCGAACCGCTGCGACGGGGCAAACCGGGGCACGGTGTCGTTCGGTCCTTTCAGCTGTCCCCAAGGCCGGCGAATATCTGTGTCCGAGACTACCACCGATGAGGCACGCCCGTTGTAGCCGATCGGGATATGCAGCCAGTTTGGTGGCAGCGCGTTTTCCGGACCGCGAAACATTGTGCCGACATTCTGGGCGTGATGACGACCCGCGTAGAAATCAGTGTATTCGCTGACCGCGAAGGGCATGTGCATCTCGGCATCGTCTTGTGCGACAAGCAAGGGCTCAACTCTAGTTTGGTCTTCCGAGCCGTCGGCCAAGAGACTTGTCAGCCGGTCTCGCAACGCGGTCCAGACAGCCGGGCCTTCTTCCATCAACGGGTTCCAGAAGGGCAGATCGAACAGGGGTTCGTCGCTCAGTGCAATCAGACCTTCGGCCTCGGCGGCGCAGACGTCCAGGATCATGTCGCCAATGGCCACACCGCAACGCGGCTCGGCACCTTCGGTCGAAAATACCCCATAGGGCAGGTTGTTCAGAGGAAAGGGATGGGCCTCATCATTGGCTGAGGTCACCCAGGATTTCATCATAGGCATTATATTTCCTGACTTTTAGCACGAGAACGGGACTCGTCGATGCGGTCGTGTTGCATCACTTCTTTCCGGGCGTGCCGTCGAATTTCTTTTCAATATCCGTCCAGCAATCGATGTAATCGTCCTGAAGCGGTGCCTCTTTCGCGGCAAACCCGGTTAGGTGCTGCGGGAAGCGGGTTTCGAACATGAATGACATGGTGTTGTCGAGCTTGTCCGGCCCAAGATTGGCATTTGACGCCTTCTCAAAGGCTTCTTTGTCTGGCCCATGTGGAAGCATCATGTTGTGAAGGCTCATACCGCCCGGAACGAAGCCCTGAGGTTTCGCGTCATACTGGCCGTAAATGTTGCCCATCAACTCGGACATAATGTTCTTGTGGTACCACGGCGGGCGGAACGTGTCTTCCATCACCATCCAACGCTCGCGAAACAGGACAAAGTCAATATTGGCTGTTCCGGGATGTCCCGAAGGCGCGGTGAGGACGGTAAAGATCGACGGGTCCGGATGGTCAAAAAGGATCGCTCCGACCGGGCAATAGGCGCGGAGATCGTATTTGTACGGCGCGTAGTTGCCGTGCCAGGCCACAACGTCCAGCGGGCTTTGATTGATCTTGGTGACGTGGAACTGGCCGCACCACTTCATCGTCACGGTCGAGGGGACTTCGCGGTCTTCATACGCGGCCACCGGGGCCTTGAAATCGCGCGGGTTGGCCATGCAGTTGGCCCCGATCGGACCGCGACCGGGAAGTTCGAATTTCTGGCCGTAGTTCTCGCAGACAAAACCCCGGCAGGGACCTTCCAGAACTTCGACCCGATAGACAAGGCCGCGCGGGATGATCGCTATCTCTTTCGGTTCTACGTCAATAATCCCCAGCTCGGTCGCAAAGCGCAGGCGGCCTTCCTGCGGAACAACCAGCAGCTCGGAATCGGCCGAGAAGAAATAGTCGTCCACCATAGACGTGTTGACCAGATAGACATGGCTGGCCATGCCCACCTGCGTGTTCACATCGCCTGCCGTGGTCATTGTGCGCATGCCTGTCACCCAGGTCAGCGGCTTATCCGTGTGTTCTACCGGGTCCCACCGGTACTGACCCAAAGAAATGACATCCGGATCAATACAGGGGGCCGATTTCCAATAGGGCAGGTCAATCTTCTCGTATCGATGCGAGTGCTTGACCGATGGGCGAATGCGATAACACCAAGTGCGTTCTGGCGGATTGGCGGTAAAGGCCGTGCCGCTGAGTTGTTCGCCATACAGGCCATAGTTACATCTTTGCGGGCTGTTCATTCCGAGCGGCAAAGCGCCCGGCAGGGCCTCGGTCTCAAAATCATTTGCCCAACCGGGCATGTAGCCCTTGGAAATAGCGTTCCCATCATCGGCGACAGTCAATCCGCTGTGTTTCACGAGTTCATTCATCTGGATCTCCCACTCACTCGATTCGGTAGATTTTGAGCTTGCGGTAAATATTTGTTGCATTTGCAACGTTGTCAATATTTTTGTTGCAGATGCAACGAAAATCTGACTTCAATAGCGTCGAAAGGACCTCGATGCATGAGCCCAACAGACTTGCCAGAATTCGATTTGGAACGGTTTTTGCCGTACCGGTTTACTGTTTTAGCCGCGCGTTTAAGCGCGGAAATGGCGCAGCACTATAAGCACGAATTTGGCATTTCGAACCCCGAATGGCGCGTTCTTGTGAATGTAGGATATGCGGAAAACCCGTCGGTTCGGGACATCGAGAAAAGGGTCAGTCTGGAAAAGTCCAAGGTCAGTCGGGCAGCGGCACGCCTTGAAGCCCGCGGCCTGATTACAAAGGTTGAAGACCCCAATGACCGGCGGTTGGTCAAGCTCGATCTGACAGAAAAAGGCGCTGAACTTCTCAGCCAACTGGTCCCAATCGCGCTGTCGTTTCAATCCAGCCTCGAAAACAAACTTGGTGCATCCGAGGCGACCCTGAATGAGGCGCTCGATTTGCTGTTGGAAGACTGAATGATCAAACTTTATGACTATTGGCGCTCGTCGGCCAGCTATCGCGTTCGGATCGCCCTTGGCCTTGCCGGCGAGAATTGGGAAACCGTCATCGTAGATCTGCTAAATGCCGAGCAGCGTTCCGAGGCACATCTGGCCAGAAATCCTCAGGGCCTTGTGCCGGTGCTGGAAATAGATGGACACAGCTTCACCCAGTCTCTGGCACAGATCGAATACATTGACGAGACCAGAGGCCTTGGCCTTCTGCCGTCTAACCCCGCGAGCCGTGCTGAGGTGCGCGCTTTGTCTTATGCGGTGGCGATGGAGATTCATCCGGTTTGTAATCTACGGGTTGCGAAATGGGCTGTCGAACAATCAGAAAAACAGATCACGATGGAAGGCTGGATGCAGCATTTTATCGGTGAAGGGTTGATGGCTTACGAAGCCATGCTTCAGGGCGGCAGATTTTCTTACGGTGACCGTGTAACGCTGGCCGATGTTTGCCTGATGCCTCAGCTTTACAATGCGCAACGGTGGGGTGTTGATCTGGCTGGTCTTCCCAAGATTGCGCGGATCAAGGACAGTTTGGAGCAGATACCAGCCTTTCAAGATGCCCACCCGGATAACAGCCCGCACTAACCGTCCATTTTTACCTGATCCTGCCCATATTCAGCAACAGCCCGTTGAAGCGCGCGAAGCCCTTCCTTTAGCTTGCTTATGTCTTCATCGCTCATGTGCTCCAGGATCGCGTCTGCACAGTTCTGAACGGCCGGAAAAACTTGGTTGAAAAGAGATCTTCCCGCCTTTGTACAAGTGTACTGGCGCAACCGCCGGTCATTATCTGCCACGGCACGGGCAATCAGGCCTTTGTTCTCAAGTCGGGTCGCAGCACGGCTGACCTGAACCTTGTCCAACGTGGTGCGCTGCGCCAGTTGCAGTGAGTTCAACTGGCCGGCGCTGGCCAGCAAGAACAATAACCGCCATTCTTCACGCGATAAACCGAAAGTGCGGCCATAGACCTGAACAAGCTGGCGCGAAAACGCTTCGGCAGTCGATGCAAGCTGATAGGGGAAATATGTTTCAAGCTTCATTGGAATGCCTCGTTTACCGACATCATATCTCGTTGCATATGCAACGAGATGATCTGAATCAAATTGAAATTTTAATGATTGTGCGGTTGATCCCAATCAGTTCGTCAAAGCTCTACCGGCGCCACGCCTCTTGTAAGTATAAGAGTCCTTTGAGTTACGTCAGTGTCATAGTCGTTAAGTTTGACCCGGATTCTGGGACAGAACACTGTGACAACGGATAGGGTGATCTACATCCAACGCAATAGGGTAGCCGGCCACGCGATGGCCGACGGGGAAGCCTCTGCCCAACTGACACGCCGCGTAGGTACTATGGATTGACAGTTTCCAAGCTCTCACGCGCCGATTGCAGCGTGTTCAACAGAATATCGATATCCTGATCGCTGGTGCGCCAGGAGGATACGCTTATCCGGAGCGCTGGCTTACCCTGCCAGACAGTCGTGCCGAACCACACCTTGCCCGAGCGCTCCACCAGTCGCTGAAGCTCTTTAGTCTGGTCCATAGTGGCACAACGGAAAAGAACCTGATTCAAAACTGGGTCGCAAAGCAGTTCAAACCCAAGAGAGGGCAGAGCCTGTGCGACGCGGTCAGCCATCGCGCAGTGCCTTTCGATGAGTTCAGCAACGCCGGTGCGACCCAAAGTGCGTAACACTGCCCAAATCGGTATGCCGCGGGCACTGCGGGAAAACTCGATGCCAAGGTTCTTCTGACTCTCGGGCGATGCAGTGGAATACACCGCGTCACTGTTCATCGCGGCCGCCATTGCATCGCGGTCACGACAAATGCCTGCCGCACCGTCATACGGGGTATTGAGCCATTTGTGGCCGTCAGTCGTCCAGCTGTCTGCGCCCTCGATACCATTTGTGAGTTCACGCTTTCCCGGGGCTGCACGCGCCCACAGTCCGAAAGCCCCGTCAACATGCACCCATGCGCCGGCTTGTTTCGCTTTTTCAATCAGCGGTTCAAACGGATCAAAGCTGCCAGTATTCACCTCGCCCGCCTGTAGGCACAAAATGGTCTGTGCATCCAATGCAGGGAGTCTTGCCGGATCGATGCGACCAGCGTTGTCAACTGGTGCCTTGATCAGACGGGCTTGGCCGAAACCAAGTATTCTCAGAGCCTTGAGAACGGTAATATGTGCCAATTCAGATACGACAACTTTGATTTCCGGTGCGCCCTGCAACCCCATGGCATCAAAATCCCAGCCGCATTTCTTCAACAACTCGCGTCGTGCGACGCTGAGGCAGACAAGCGTACTGGCGGTTGCCGATGTTCCAAACGCCACACCGCTTTCGCGCGGCAGGTCCAGAATTTCGAGCAACCACTGCGCGGCCACCTTCTCAATCTTGTCGGCAACCGGCGAATTTACCTGAGAGGACGCGCATTGATCCCAAGCCAAAGCAAGACGCTGTGCGGCGGCGGCGACCGGTAGCGTTGCGCCGATCACAAAGCCGAAATACCGGGGACCGTTTGATACCGTAGTCGCTGCTGAGCCGGTTTCATCCAGCAGCGCAAGTGTGTCTTTCGCGGATCCAGCGCCGTCGGGCAAAGGTTCGTCAAACCGCGCAAGTTGCTGCAAGGAAGCGCTGTCGGGAAAAACAGGCATGTCTTCCACTTTGGAAATGTAGCGCGCGGCTCTGGCCTCTGCATCGCTGAGTAGCTGCTGTTCTTCCAATTTAGGCCCTTGCATTTTGCACTTCCTTTCTGAAAACGCTAAGGTGTTGATAGCAGATCAGACGATGGCGGGTATGCTTACCGTGTTTCGGCTGAGTTGCGCGAATTTTGTTTTCCACTTTTTGTTTCTGCGTCGGGAAAAGCCCAGAAGCAAACTCATGCTAAGCCCCCACCGTTCAAGTACTTGTGATGAAGTCGGACTCGATACCGGACACTGCCGCCCGGAAGATGCGCCGCAGTGTCCGGTATCGGGAAAGGTCCCCAAGTCGAACGCTACTGCGGAAGAGGCCTTTCATACCGCGCATTGATACCGATCCACTTGGTCATTCGATGTGGAACTGCGGCCTTTCGGAGAAAAATGGTAAACCGGTTTTAAGGGACGCAAACAAAAAGTCAGCAAGAAGCAATACCTGTAGGTCTTTTGTATCTGCGGTTTCAACACTCGCGAAATTGTTTGCAAGTAGGCTCAGGGCACCAAGACTGCTGCCCCCTGCAAACGCCCCGCACGCAGATCGTCGATTGCTATGTTGGCGTCGATCAACGGATATTGTTGCGTCTGCGTTCGAATGCCCGCCGCTTCGACAAGGGAAAAAAACTCTTCACCGTCTTGCCGGGTCAGGTTTGCGACCGACAGGACATGTCGTTCACCCCACAGATCGCGGTATGGAAAGTCAGGGATATCGCTCATGTGGATGCCTCCGCAAATGACCCGACCTCCTTTTCGGACGGCTTTGAGCGCCATTGGAACAAGCGCGCCGACGGGTGCGAAAATTATCGCCGCATCCAGTTCGTTTGGTGGCAGTTGATCGGAATCACCTGCCCATACCGCCCCTAGGTTTCGCGCAAAGCTTTGTGCTTCAACGTCGCCGGGCCGGGTCAACGCATAGACATTACGGCCTTGCCAGATTGCCAGTTGTGCCAGGATATGCGCAGCGGCGCCGAAGCCGTAGAATCCGATTTCCGTTGCATCTCCTGCCATGCGCAGACTGCGAAACCCAATCAGCCCTGCACACAGCAGCGGTGCCAGCGCAACCGGATCAGCGGAGTCCGGCAACGCAAAAACATATCGCGCATCGGCCACGCACGCTTCGGCAAAACCGCCGTTCCGCGTGTAGCCGGTAAAGAGCGGCGCATCACACAGGTTTTCCTGCGCGTCCCGGCAATAACGGCACTGCCCACACGTTGAGCCAAGCCAAGGTACGCCGACACGCTGGCCGATTTTCAAATCCGTGACCGCTTCGCCTTTGCGCAGGATGCGCCCGACAATTTCATGCCCAGGAACCAATGGAAGCTCGGGGTGTGTCAGGTCACCATCAAGGATGTGCAAGTCAGTGCGGCAGACACCGCAGGCCTCAATTCGGATGAGAACATCATGGGGACCAGTTGCGGGAAGTTCGATGTTTTCTTGACGAAGCGTGCTGCCATCGCCCGTAAAGACCATTGCAAGTGTCATCCTAGTGCTCCCTGTGAATGACCGCTCAACCTCAAATTAACCCCAATTTATCATAGCACGAGGCCACATGATTCAGGCTTGATCCATCGCAAAGCCGTCGATTTGGCCGCACGTTAGGGTCTTGTCAAAATCAACCACCTGGAAAAGCTATGAAGCAGAGTTCGCTTATTTATTTTGCTCTGGCTGCGCTCGTGATTACGGGCGGTATAATGTATGCCGTCATTTCCTCGAATGGTGACCAGTTGCCGGATGGTTTTGTTCAGGGAAACGGACGAATTGAGGCCGAGCAGGTCGAGATCGCCCCCACGATCGCGGGACGTGTCGTGAATGTATTGGCGGCCGAAGGTGACATGGTCGCCACCGGGGACATTCTGGCCGAGATGGATGTTGATGAATTGTCGGCGGCATTGGACAGGGCCAAGGCCGAGGTGGCGTTGGCGCGTCAGACCAAGGCGGAAGCCGAGGCGCTTGTTCTGCAACGCCAGAGTGAACAGCGCCGGGCCGAGCAGGAGCTGGATCGCGCAACGGCGTTGCTGGCCGGGCAGAACATCTCTGAAACCGTTTTTGAAGAACGAGAGACCATTCATCAGGTTGCTGAGGCTGTGTTGGGAGCGGCCAAGGCCCGTGTGGCAACCGCAGAAAGCCGTATTGCAGCCTCTGAGGCCGAAGTGCGCCGGATCGAGGCGCAGATCGAAGATAGCCTCCTGCTGGCACCGATGCCCGGTCGCGTGCTTTATCGTCTTGCAGAGCCCGGTGAAGTTGTCGGCGCGGGTGAGCCGATCCTGACCCTTCTCAGCCTCCAGAAGGTGTACATGGAGGTATTTCTTCCAGCTCGCGAAGCCGGACTTTTGCCTATCGGAACCGAGGCGCGGATCGTGCTGGATGCGTTGCCGGACTACGCGATACCTGCATTTGTCAGCTTTGTCTCACCCGAAGCGCAGTTTACACCGAAACAAGTTGAAACTCTGGATGAACGCGAGCAACTGGTGTTTCGCGTCCGCGTTCGCATACCTGAGGATCTGGTCGAAAGCCGGATTGAGCATGTCAAAACCGGTCTTCGCGGCGTAGCCGTGATCCGGGTCGACCAGAGCAGCGCCTGGCCCGAAGCCCTTGAACGGCGCATACCTCAAGAGCTGTTCGAATGAACGCCAAGGTCACTGCGTTGGAAATCCGCGTTGCCGATGTCACGCACAGATATCGAAAGCAAATTGCATTAGAGTCTATTTCCCTGAATATTCCGACCGGCAAGCTTGTTGGTTTCATCGGGCCGGACGGGGTCGGGAAATCCACTTTGCTTAGCTTGATCACCGGCGCAAAAAAGCTGCAATCGGGGTCAATCGACGTTCTGGGCGGATCGATAGACGCACCCGCACATCGCCGCCGCATTTGTCCGGCAATCGCATTCATGCCGCAAGGGTTGGGGCGCAACCTCTATTCTGAGCTTTCGATACGCGAGAATCTGGAGTTCTTTTCGGGCCTTTTCAGTCAAGGGCAAGATGAGCGTGATGCCCGGATTGAGGCGTTGCTATCAGCAACCGGACTTGCGCCTTTTGAGGATCGCCTGATGGGCAAACTCTCTGGCGGGATGAAACAGAAGCTGGGCTTGTGTTGCGCATTGATTCATGACCCGAAACTTCTGGTCTTGGACGAGCCGACAACCGGGGTTGATCCGCTGTCGCGGCGACAGTTCTGGGCTTTGATTGACGCGATCCGGTCCGAAAACCCAAAGCTCTCGGTTCTGGTGTCGACAGCCTACATGGAAGAAGCAGAGAGTTTTGACTGGATCGTCGCGATGGACGCTGGCCGGGTCATCTTTCAAGGGCAACCCACCAGGTTGAAGGGGCACGAAAAGGACCTGGAAACCGCGTATCGACGCTTGCAGGCGCAAGGCGCACCTGCCTTTACGTTGGACGAAAGTCCAGCCCGCCAGATTGAAACAGGCCCGGTGATCATCGCGCGCGGGCTGACCCGGCGCTTTGGCGATTTCACGGCTGTTGACAGCGTGGATTTCTCGATAAAGCGGGGCGAGATTTTCGGGTTCCTCGGATCGAATGGATGCGGCAAATCCACAACGATGAAGATGCTGACAGGTTTGCTGCCTACCAGTTCAGGTGAGGCTTTGCTTTTCGGCAAGCCCGTTGACGCCCGCGATCGGGAAATGCGACGGCAGATCGGATATATGAGCCAGGCCTTCTCGCTTTACGGTGAATTGTCGGTGCTTCAGAATCTTCGGCTGCATGCCCGCGTGTTCGACCTATCTGACCGAGAGGAGCGTATCGCGGAATTGACGGATCGTTTCGGACTAACCGCACATTGCGATATGTTGGCGGCCGCGTTGCCGCTTGGGATCAAACAACGCCTGTCGCTGGCGGTTGCAGTGATCCATCGCCCGCGTGTGCTTATTCTGGATGAACCAACGTCAGGTGTTGACCCAGCGGCACGGGATACGTTTTGGGCTTTGCTTGTTCAGCTTGCGCGCGAAGATTCGGTTACGATATTTGTGTCCACCCATTTCATGCCCGAAGCAGAGCGGTGCGACCGGGTTTCCTTCATGCATGCGGGACGGGTTCTGGCAGAAGGCACACCAGGAGACTTGATCGCCACTGAGGGCGCGGAGAACCTTGAAGAAGCATTCATTTCAATTCTTGAAGCAGAGGAAAAACCAGCGCCAGTTGTTGCGCCAAAAGTGAAGATGAGCGCCCAAACCAAACGTGCACGGGCAAGCTTTGGCTGCGCCTTTGCGTACACGCGGCGTGAGGCCGTCGAAGTTGCCCGTGACCCGGTTCGGCTTGCCTTTGCCTTTCTTGGGTCTGCCATTTTGATGTTGGTCTTTTGCTTTGGCATCACGCTTGACATTGATGAGCTTGATTTCGCAATTCTCGACCTGTCTCAGGGACCCGAAAGCCGGGCCTATGCGGCAGAGTTCGCAGGATCATCTTATTTCAAACCCACACCTCCCCTGGACAGCGCGGCCGAAGGGCGCAGCCGGTTGCAGGCCGGAGACGCCTCGCTGGTTATTGAATTGCCGCCTGACTTTGGCCGTAAGTTGCGGGCGGGAGAAACAACCACCGTTTTGGCCACAGTCGATGGGGCCATTCCGTTCAAAGGTGAGACGGTTGAGGGTTACGTTGCCGGGCTGCACCAGACATTTCTGGATGAGCAGGCCCGCAGCACCGCCAAACACCCGGTTGAGATTGCCAGCATTGAACCTCGGTTTCGCTACAATCAGAGCTTTGAAAGCATAGCTGCAATGGCTCCGGCAATGCCTGCGATCCTGCTTATCATGCTGCCAGCCGTCCTGATGGCGGTCAGTGTAGCGCGAGAGAAGGAATTAGGGTCTGTCGTGAATTTCTATGTCACACCAACGACGCGGCTTGAATTCCTGGTCGGCAAGCAAATCCCATATATTGTGATTGGCTACGCGAATTTCCTGCTCCTCGCCGGGATGACGATTTTCATCTTTGGCGTGCCGCTTAAGGGGGACCCCTTTCCCTTGGCTGTTGGTGCGTTCCTGTATGTCTGGGCGACGACATCCTACGGATTGGTGATTGCCACAATGACATCCAGTCAGGTCGCGGCGACATTTGCGACGGCCATTGCCTCGGTTGTGCCAACCATTCAGTTCTCGGGCCTGTTGCAGCCTGTTTCAACCCTTGAAGGCGGCGCACAGGTGATCGGCTCATTCTGGCCGTCGTCCTATTTTTTGCACCTGAATGTCGGTGCATTTACTAAGGGGCTGGGTTGGGAGGCGCTTGCCCCGGACATTTTGGCGCTGGCCTGTTTCGGGCCGGTGCTGACGCTGATTGCCGTCCTCTGCCTGCGTGCGCAGGAGAAGTGAATGCAGCGCCTTTCCTGCATATTCTGGCTGGGCCTGAAAGAGATGATGAGCCTGCGCCGTGATTGGGTCATGATGGCGTTGCTGGTCTGGTCGTTCACGCTGGCGCCGATCATGGAGGCGACGGGTGTTGCAAGTTCAGTGAACAATGCCTCAATCGCGTTTGCGGACGAGGACAACTCACCGCTTTCCCGCACGCTTTCCACTGCGTTTTTCCCGCCCGAATTCCAGCAGGTTGTTCAGATCGAACCCGGGACCGGCCCTGAGCATATGGATGCGGGGCGCTTCATCTTTGTTGTTGCCATACCGCCGGGGTTTGAGAAGGACCTGCGCGCGCGGCGCCAACCAGAGATCCAGGTACTGATCGACGCCACGGCTATGGAGCAGGCGGGCATTGGCGCCAGCTATATCACCAACATACTGAGCGCCGAGATTTATCGTTTCGCAGCCGGTGTCGATCTCGTCGACGCGCCTCCGGTAGATCTTATCCTGCGAAGCGCCTTCAACCCAAACAGAGATACAGTGCGTTTTGCGGGTATCGTGGCCCTGATCGGCCAGATCATGTGGCTTACGACGATCCTGACCGGTGCTGCCATGATCCGGGAACGAGAGCATGGGACGATAGAACATCTTCTGGCGCTTCCCTTGGCCCCGTTCGATATTGCAATGGCCAAAATCTGGGCCAATGCGGCGGTTGTGCTGATCGCGGCAGGGGTGTCGCTTGTCTTTATCATGCAGGGTGCGTTGGACATTACAATTGCCGGGTCGAAGCCCTTGTTCTTGTTCGGTACTGCTCTCTTTCTGTTTACAGCTACCGCATTGGGGGTTTTCCTTGCCACCATTGCGCGGTCAATGGCGCAGTTTGCGCTTTTGGTTATGCTGATTGTCCTACCCATGCTGATGTTATCAGGTGGCGAGACGCCGGTCGAAGGTCAACCGGCCTGGCTACAGGCTGGGACGCTTTTCCTTCCGTCGCGCCACTATATGTCGGCCAGCCAGGCAATCGTTTTCAAGGGCGCCGGGATTGAAACCGTCTGGCTGGAATTTGCTTCGATGGCGGCATTGGGCCTGGCCTTGCTGATCACAAGCCTGGTCATGTTTCGTAGGTCGATCGCCCGTATGAGCTGACATGATCCGACGATCTGCGAGCGCTCCGTAGTGGGCTGAGCTCTCGGTCCAGCTTTAGCGCCGCTTTCAGGTCTGGTGAACGTAGCTGCCGGGCGCATCAGGCAGCTTATTGGCGCTTCGCCGTTCCCCGCCCATAGGCGGAGGTTTGGCCTCGCCCGTTGAGTGGAGTTTCAGCCAATCAGCCATAGCGGGCCACCACGATCCTTGCCGCACCTCGGCAGTTTCAAACCATTCATCAGGAGATATGTACAGCGCATCAGCCGCCCTGTGATCCTTCCGATAGTGGCGATTCTTGTGCCCCGGCTCGCTCAGGATGCCGCCGTTGTGGCCGCCATTGGTCAGCACAAATGTCAGGTCCCCATCCGTAAACAGCCTGATTTTGTAGACCGACCGCCACGGCGCAATATGGTCGGATTCTGTACCCACCACGAACATGGGAACGCGAATGTCCTTCAGCGCGACAACGCGACCTTCAACGGCGAACCGCCCGGCGCTCAGGCGGTTTTCCAGAAACAGACCCCGCAAGTATTCCGAATGCATTCGCGCAGGCATGCGTGTAGTGTCGTTGTTCCAAACCGTCAGATCCGTCGGTAAGTCCGCCTCGCCCAGAAAATAGCGCCGCACGGCGCGGGCATAAATCAGGTCTTCGGCACGGATGGTCGTAAACGTGCGCGCCATTTGCGGTCGATCCAGACAGCCCTGCAGCCACATAAGATCTTCGACAAACGCAACTTGGCTGTCGTCGATGAAAAGCAACAACTCACCTGCTTCGGCAAAATCGACTTGCGCGGCCATAAGGGTGATGCTGGCCAGCCTGTCATCTCCGTCGCGTTGCATAACGGCAGCGGCAATCGCCAAAAGGGTGCCGCCAAGACAGTATCCATTGATGTGAATCTTTTGACCCGGAACGAATCTCGAAATGGCATCAATCGCCGCCATGACGCCGTTCAGGCGGTAATCCTCTAGGCTGAGATCGGCCTGATCGGCCGTAGGGTTAATCCACGAAATCATAAAAACCGTGAACCCCTGATCAACAAGATAGCGAACCATCGAGTTTTCCGGCGACAAATCAAGCACGTAATATTTCATGATCCAGGCAGGTACGAACAGAATTGGCTCGGCCTGTACGCTGTTGGTGGTAGGTACGTATTGAATCAACTCGAACAGAGCATTGCGGTAGACGACCTTGCCGGGGGTTGCAGCAAGATCTGTGCCAAGCTCGTATCCTTTCGGCGGAAGGTCGTGCTTTTGCGTCACGGCGTGCGTAAAATCTTCCAGGAAATGCGCGCTGCCTTCGATCAGATTGCGACCACCCGTTTGCATGGTACGCCTAATGATTTCAGGATTTGACCACGGGAAATTCGACGGGGATACTAAATCAAGGGCTTGCCGAACCTGAAACTGCGCACGTTCTGCGTCGCGGGGCGCGATACCAGGCATGCTGTCCGTCGCAGCCTGCCACCAGTCCTGAGTACTCAGGAAAGCTTGTTGCCACAGCGAGAATGGGGCTTTCTGCCAGCCCGGATCGCTGAAGCGGTGGTCTTGTGTTCGGGTTTCAAAGGGTGGGGTGGGTTTTGATCCTTCTGCCAATTTGCTGGCATATTCCGAGAGCTTGGCCGTATTCTTTGCAGCATGTTCCACCAGTTCGAACTGACGTCCCGGCGACCGGCTGAGATGAAGGGCCCAATCCATCCAAGTGGCCATGATCGAATGCGGGGAAACCCCTGCTGTGGCACGCGCCATTGCCGCACGCATTGCGCGGTCAAGTTTCTCATACGGGTGGCCCCTGGTACCCGGATCAGGCTCCGCCCGGGTCGTCTTGTCTTCGGCAATCGGTTTGCCTGGAGGCAATTCAGTCATCGGGTTTCTCCGTTCTGGGTCTTGCGCGGTGACACAAATTTATGAACTGCGACCGGTACAATAATCCGCTGCCTGCGTGGTTTTCGTCGTAAAGCACGATTCTCTGGCTTTGGATGAAGACATGTGACGGGAGTGTGCCAACAAATTCTCGCTGGTGAACTGACCCATGTCAATTACCCGTGAAAGCGCCTTAAGCGGTCTTGGAATGGACCGGAAACAAGGCACACAGCGGACGACCTGGCGTCTTGTGGCCAACGGTTCTGTGTTGATCTGCAGAGTATTACAAAAGTGGCGCATCGGTACTGAGACTTCCGCCGTCAAAACCGCCTTAGAGTCCGCCGCCTTGCGAATACCGGGCGCATGGCGCCGCTTTCATCTCACCCATGGAAACGTGATCTGTCGTTTGCCCGATTTATGGTCCCTTGCGGCCACATGCAACCGTTGGAGATGATGAAGAGAGACGGTGCTGGCTCGCTAACAAACGTGGTCAAACTCACAAAGCTCAGACGCCATACACGGCCCCGTCAGCTACCTCTGCCAAGGCGGCTGATGGGAACTGCCTAGCAAAGTTGAGAGTCAGAAGGGTCAGGAATCGTGACCAATAAATGACGGTTGCTGCGAGTGAGATTGCTGTCGGGAAGACCTTGGAACAGCGATTATAGGGGATTGCAACGCGCCGCGTGTATCGGCGTTTGTCGTATCGGACAGCGTTCCTTCGATTTTTTCTGCCTGACATGCCGGCGCGTACACCCTTGTCTTTCAGGGCAACTCTGAACCGATCGACATCATGGCCGCGGTCCCCAAGCAGCCAGTCGAAATCCGGCAGACTGCTCAGCAATGCCCGTGCCCCAATGTAGTCACTGACCTAGCCAGCGGTGACGAACAGACTGAAAAGCCGCCCCCGGCTATCGCACACAGCGTACAATTTGGAATTTATACCGCCCTTGGTTTGGCCTATCAGGCGTCCACGCCTCTTTTTTCGCTCCCATGCTGCTGTCGGGATACATCTCGACCAAAGCTTTCGCTCGATCAAAAGGGTACACCTTCATCAACGCGAGATAGCTGCTTTCATGGTACTTCGATCTGTTCACAGTCAGGATTGCGTTTAAGGATTGTCCGTTTTCAAGTCCGATATTAGCTGCGGAGATGAAGCGAGATTGAGTTTTTTGTAGTCAAGCAATTCGATGACTTGGCCTCCGCATTTGCGACATCAACTTCACGCTTGGAATGCTGGTCATGCCTAAATTGATTTTATTCCGAATGCGGTCATACGAACAGTGAGCCGCGTGATCCCTATCATATCGGGGTGTCCGTAAGCGGACGATTTCGTCGTTTTGCTCGCCTGACAGATTGTGTGTTTCTAAACAACCAACAAGACTCCTAGCTACGGTTTGGAATTCAAGACTTGGTTCGGCCACAGAGCAAAAACTTGGTCGACCTGGCTGCGCATAATCAACGAAACTGTGCGGTCTCACAGTTAAAGGGAACACTGTCAGGCATAGATAGCTGCATTTTCCCTTAAGATATTGGTCGGAGTGAGAGGATTCGAACCTCCGACCCCTGCCTCCCGAAGACAGTGCTCTACCAGGCTGAGCTACACTCCGACCGTGGCGGGTGATCTATACCTGGGTGTTTTGATGTGCAAGAGGGATTCTGAGGGCTGAGACAGGAATTCTTGTAGGTCCGTCAGTCCGCGAAGCCTGTCGTTTGGCGAGCCGTCACGGTAAAGGATCAGTTCGATACAGCCGGATTTTAGTACCGCCATGATCGACAATTGGACCTGCGGGCAGCAAGGGCAGGCGTGTAGCGCGCGCCAAAGATTGACTGCTGGTTACAATGCCCACCCTCCATCCTGTGAACCGCGAGAGTAAAACCTTGCCAAAACTGCCATAAAGCGAGCGCAGACGTTTTTCGTCTCCTATCCTTGCACCGTAGGGCGGGTTGACGATGACAAGCCCCGCCTGACCCGGTGGTGGTTTGATGTCGCTGACAGATCGGCAGAAAAACCGGGTGTTTGCAGCTACCCCAGCGTGTTCGGCATTGGCTTTGGCCGCTTCAATGGCTCCGGCGTTGCGGTCTGATCCAACAAATACCGCGTCAATCTGCGCTTGAGGACTGCCGTCTCGCATCTCAGCCCATCGTTGTGCGTCGAATCCACGCAGATCTTCGAACGCAAAATGGCGTGACCGACCGGGGTTCAGCCCCATCGCCATCTCGGCTGCTTCTATTACGAACGTGCCTGAACCGCACATCGGGTCCAAAACGGGCTCGGACCCGTCAAAGCCACATTCACGCAGAAACATAGCTGCCATTGTTTCGCGCATTGGTGCCTTTGCCACAGCCGGCTTGTGACCACGCTTGTGCAAAGGCTCGCCAGAAGTATCGATCGAGAGGGTGCATATGTCCTTTTCAATACGCAGCAACACACGCAGACCTGCCTCAGTTGAAATTGGTGCCCCCAATGTTTCCGAGATCGCCGTCTCGATCCTCTGACGTGCAGCCCCGGCGTGGTAGATGCGTGACTTTCGACTTGTGGCTTCAACCTTAACTGGTATGTCGGGCCGCAAGAAATCAGACCAAGGGACCTTACGTGCCCGTTTGTCGAGCTGGGCCAGGTGCACCGCGGGAAAACTGGCTATTCGTACCAGAACCTTGTTGACCCCGCGAAGGCTTAGATTGGCGCGCCAGACCTCTGGCCAGTCACCGTGGCACGTTATTCCGCCGGGAACGCGTTTCGCACCCGCGAATCCCTTCTCGACCGCCTCAGCAAGCAAAGGAGCTTCAAGCCCGGGGGTTGCCACCAGAAAATATTCTAGATCGTGCTTTTCGTCCATTGGACGTGCTTACACCGGAAGCAACCCAGGCGCGATATGCAATTTTTTTGCGACAATACATAAAGTATTAAAGGAAATTGACACGGAATGTTCAATTTTGGCGGTAACAGGTTTGCTTTCGGCATAATCCCCGCGTAAAGGGGCCACAATCAGGATTACGCCCGCGGATCACAGACACCTTTCGGCGTTTTTACGACGACTGTGCAGAAGAACCGCGTTATTGTCTGACCCTAACAAGGTGTCGGCAAAGCTGGCGCAGATAAAGAGGCTTGGAAGACCGTAGCGACATGCAAACTTTCAAACTGAAAAAAGGGTTGGAGTTACCGGTGCAGGGTGCGCCTGACCAAACCATTCATCCGGGACCGGAATTCAAGACCGTTGGCGTCTTGGGTGGCGATTACATGGGTCTAAAGCCCCGTATGCTGGTGCAGGAGGGCGAGACGGTACAGCGTGGTACGCCATTGTTCTGCCACAAGGACGCGCCAGAGGCGATGATGGTCGCCCCGATGAGTGGTAAGGTCGTGGCAGTTAACCGTGGCGCACGCCGTGTCCTGCAGAGCGTTGTGATCGAGGTATCAGACCCCAATGATACGGGGTTGGATTTCTCGGGCGTGGGTAATTCGGACAGTGCCGAAGGTGTTACCGAGAAATTGTGTGCGGCGGGTCTGTGGACGTCGTTCCGCACACGGCCCTATTCGAAAATGCCCGAGCCGGGCAGCAAACCGGCAGCGATTTTCGTTACTGCCATGGATAGCGAGCCGCTGGCCGCCGACGCGGCCGTGGTTATCTCGGACGCGGAAGAGGCCTTTACGACTGGCCTTGGCGCGATCACCAAGCTGACCGAGGGCAAAACCTATCTTTGCCACAAGGAGGGTGACAACGTTCCGGGCGCAGATGTTTCTGGGGTTGAGGTGGCGTATTTCTCTGGTCCGCATCCCTCGGGGTTGGCTGGAACGCACATTCATTTCCTCGAACCGCTGACCGGCGACAAAAAGGTCTGGACCATTGGCTTTCAGGATGTGATCGCCATTGGCCGTTTGATGTTGACCGGGCACCTGGATCCAAACATCGTGATTGCGCTAAGCGGTCCGGGCGCGCGGCAACCGCGCTTGATCCGAACCGCGATGGGTGCTTCGACGGATGACCTGACGTCTCACGAAATCAACCTCGATGGGACACCTCGGATCATCTCGGGCTCGATCCTGTCCGGAACGCAGGCCGAAGGTCCGACGGCTTTTCTGGGTCGCTTTGCGCGTCAAATCTGCATCATCCGCGAGGATCACGATCAGATCCCGATGGGTTGGATTCGCCCAATGCCGTCGAAATTCTCGGTTCAGCCGGTGCTGGGTTCGGCCTTCTCGCAAAAGCTTTTCAACCTGACCAGCAACCTGAATGGCGGTCGACGGGCCATGGTTCCAACCGGTACGTTCGAGCGGCTGATGCCGCAGGACTACCTGCCGACGCAGTTGCTGCGCGCACTGCTGGTCATGGATACCGACAGCGCCCAGGCACTCGGTGCGTTGGAACTGGACGAAGAAGATTTGGGTCTTGTCGGCTTTGCGTGCCCGGCAAAATATGAATACGGGCTGGCGCTGCGCGACTGCCTGACAAAAATCGAAAAGGAGGGCTGATCCAAATGGGTTTGCGCAGCTTCTTTGATCGGATTGAGCCGAACTTTACCAAGGGCGGCAGATACGAGAAGTATTTTCCCATCTACGAGATGGTCGAAAGCTTTATTTACACTCCGAAAACCGTGACCACGGTCGCGCCTCATGCGCGGTCATACATCGATATGAAGCGGATCATGACCTATGTCGTGATCGCGACGATTCCCTGCATCCTGTGGGGCATGTACAATACCGGTTATCAGTCCAATGCCGCGATTGTGGCACTTGGTCCGGATTCGGCGACGGGTTGGCGGATTGCGATCCTGCAAGCGTTCGGTATCCCGCTGGATCCTGGTAACGTCTTTGCCAACGTCATGCACGGCTTGATGTACTTCCTTCCGATCTACATCGTGACCCTTGTTGCAGGCGGTATATTCGAGGTGATCTTCGCAACCGTCCGAGGGCATGAGGTAAACGAAGGTTTCCTTGTTACTTCAATGCTTTACACACTGATCATGCCGGCCAGTGCGCCGCTCTGGCAAGTGGCGTTGGGCATCATCTTTGGTGTTGTCATCGGCAAAGAGGTATTCGGCGGCACCGGCAAGAACTTTCTCAACCCCGCTTTGGTGGGTCGGGCCTTTCTGTACTTTGCCTACCCGGCGAATATGTCAGGCGACACGGTCTGGACCCCCGTGGATGGGTTTTCTGGCGCGACTGCACTGTCGGTGTCAGCGTCCCAGGGATATCAGTCTCTGGCTACCGAGGGTCTGACCTGGTGGAACGCGTTTCTTGGCTTGATGCAGGGCAGCTTTGGTGAGACGTCGGCACTGGCCTGCCTGATCGGGTTGGGCTTTCTGCTGATGACGCGTATCGCCAATTACCGCCTGATCGTCGGCTGTCTGGCAGGCACCATTGGCTTTACGCTTCTGCTGAACCTGATCGGTTCGGATACAAACCCGATGTTCGCAATGCCGTGGTACTGGCACCTTGTGGTCGGTGGCTACGCGTTTGGGTTGGCATTCATGGTGACCGAACCGGTCTCGGCCAGTCACACCAACATGGGCCGCTATATCTATGGCGCGCTGATCGGCATCATGGTCGTGATGATCCGCGTAATCAACCCGGCTTTCCCTGAAGGCATGATGCTGGCCATTCTGTTTGGCAACGTCTTCGCTCCGCTCATCGACTATTTCGTGGTTCAGGCCAACATTAAACGGAGGGCGCGCCGCCATGTCTGATACGCAATCCCACGAACCCAAGGGCGCGATCGCAAGGTTTCTGACGGCCTCTCCGGATTCTGTCGGTAAAACGATTTTCATCGCCGTCGCCGTCTGTCTTGTTGCGTCGATGGTCGTATCCTCGGCAGCGGTCAGCCTGCGTCCAGTGCAGGAGGCCAACCGCCTGAAGGATAAGCAGGTTAACGTGCTGCAGGTCGCCGGCGTGTACGAGCCCGGCATAGACGTATCCGAAGCCTTTGCCGCATTCGAGCCGCATGTGCTCGAACTCGCGACAGGTGAGTTTGCTGACGATCAGTTCGACCCGGCCAGCTTTGACGATCTGGCCGCCGCCAGTGACCCAGAGCTGAGCGTGGCATTGGAAAATGATCCGGCAGGCATCGGTCGCAAATCAAAATACCGCGTGATTTACCTGCTACGTGACGATGCGGGCGCGTTGGACAAGGTCATCCTGCCGTTGCACGGCTATGGCCTGTGGTCGACACTCTATGGCTTTATCGCACTGGAAAACAACGGCAACGATATCTTCGGTCTGCAATTCTATCAGCACGGTGAGACGCCGGGCTTGGGCGCCGAGGTCGACAACCCACGCTGGAAAGCGTTGTGGAATGGTAAAAAGCTGCGCGATGACGAAGGAGATTTGCAGATCACGGTCGCCAAGTCGCAACCGGCTGCTGGCCCTGAATATTATGTCGATGCGCTGGCTGGCGCGACGCTGACTTCGGTTGGTGTCGACAACCTTGTGAAATTCTGGATGGGTGATGAGGGCTACGGCCCCTTCCTGGCCAAATTGCAAGCAGGAGAGTTCTGATGTCCCAGACCAAGAGAGAAATGCTGGTCGACCCGCTTGTCGACAACAACCCCATCACCTTGCAAGTGCTTGGCATCTGTTCGGCGTTGGCGGTGACGTCGTCGCTCCAAGTGTCCATCGTAATGGCACTTGCGGTGATCTTCGTGACGTCATTCTCGTCCTTCTTCATCTCGTGCCTGCGCAATCAGATCCCGGGTTCCATCCGGATCATCGTTCAGATGGTGATCATCGCCTCGCTGGTGATCTTGGTGGACCAGATTCTCAAAGCGTACGCCTTCGAGATTTCGAAAACCCTGTCGGTTTTCGTTGGTCTGATCATTACCAACTGTATCGTTATGGGGCGCGCCGAGGCGTTCGCCATGAAAAACCCGCCGGTCGCATCTTTCATCGATGGTGCTGGCAACGGTATGGGCTATGGCCTGATCCTGTTGCTGGTTGGGTTCATTCGTGAGCTGTTCGGTGCCGGGTCACTGTTCGGTGTCACCATCCTGGAAACTGTCAACAATGGCGGCTGGTACGTGCCCAACGGCATGCTGCTGCTGCCCCCATCGGCGTTCTTCATTATCGGTCTGATCATTTGGGCCTTCCGCACATGGAAACCGAAACAGGTAGAAGAACGCGAATATAAAATTCAGCAGGTAGAGGCCCACTGATGGAAGGTCTGATCTCACTGGCTGTAAAGGCCGTCTTTGTCGAAAACCTTGCGCTTAGCTTTTTCCTGGGGATGTGTACTTTCATCGCCGTGTCGAAAAAAATCTCAACCGCGCTGGGGCTGGGTATTTCTGTGATGCTGGTTCAGGCGATCACCGTACCGACCAACAATCTGCTGCTTACCTATCTGCTGAAACCGGGCGCGCTGGCCTGGGCGGGTTTCCCAGACGTGGACCTGACCTTCCTTGGCCTGATTTCATATATCGGCGTGATCGCGGCGATGGTGCAGATTCTGGAGATGATCCTGGATAAGTATTTCCCGCCTCTCTACAATGCACTGGGGATCTTCCTGCCTCTGATCACGGTGAACTGCGCCATCCTGGGTGGCTCGCTGTTCATGGTGGAGCGAGACTACAACTTTGCCGAAGCTACGACTTATGGTCTGTCTTCGGGCTTTGGTTGGGCACTGGCGATCACCGCCATGGCGGGTGTGCGTGAAAAGCTGAAATATTCTGATATTCCAGACGGTTTGCAGGGTTTGGGCATCACGTTTATCACCGCAGGTCTGATGGCGATGGCCTTCATGTCCTTCTCGGGCGTGAAACTGTAAGGAGGCGTCGATGGAAACCTTTAGCCTTGGCGTTGTCCTTTTCACTCTGATCGTTATTGCGCTGGTAACGGTTATTCTGGCAGCCCGATCCAAGCTTGTCTCGACCGGTGACGTGAACATCACGATCAACGGAGAAAAAACCATCTCAGTCCCGGCGGGCGGCAAGTTGCTGCAAACGCTGGCAGCCGAGAAACTGTTCGTGCCGTCCGCCTGTGGCGGCGGTGGGACCTGCGCACAGTGCCGCGTGCGGGTACATTCTGGTGGCGGATCAATCCTGCCGACCGAGGAAAGCCATATCACCAAGCGTGAAGCCGCCTGCGGAGACCGCCTATCCTGTCAGGTTGCAGTCAAGCAGGATATGGATATCGAAGTTCCCGAAGAGGTCTTTGGCGTCAAAAAGTGGGAATGTACCGTCCGTTCAAACGAGAACGTTGCCACGTTCATCAAGGCGCTGACGCTGGACCTGCCGGAAGGTGAGGACGTGAACTTCCGCGCTGGTGGCTATATTCAGATCGAAGCGCCAGCACACCAGTTGAAATACACCGATTTCGACGTCGAAGAAGAATACCGCGAAGACTGGGATCGCTTTAATCTCTGGCAGTACGAGTCCGTTGTGAGCGAGCCAATCGAACGCGCCTATTCGATGGCCAACTATCCGGATGAGAAGGGCATGATCATGCTGAACGTCCGGGTTGCCTCGCCACCTCCGGGCTCCGAAGGTATCCCCCCGGGGCAGATGTCGTCGTACATCTTTAATCTCAAGCCGGGCGACAAGGTCACGATCTCGGGTCCGTTTGGCGAATTCTTTGCCCGCGACACCCAGAAAGAAATGGTTTTCATCGGTGGCGGCGCTGGTATGGCTCCGATGCGCAGCCACATCTTTGACCAACTTAAGCGCCTGGAAAACCGCGATCGCAAGATCAGCTTCTGGTACGGTGCCCGGTCGAAGAAAGAAATGTTCTTTGTCGAGGATTTCGACCAGCTGGCCGAAGAGTTCGACAATTTCGAATGGCATGTGGCGCTGTCGGATGCGCAGCCCGAGGACGATTGGAAAGGCTATACCGGCTTCATCCATAACGTCCTGTACGAAGAATACCTTAAGAACCATCCGGCACCAGAGGATTGCGAGTTTTACATGTGTGGCCCGCCGATCATGAACCAATCGGTTATTAACATGCTGCTGGATCTGGGCGTGGACCGCGAAGACATCATGCTCGACGACTTCGGTGGGTAAGGCGAAAAAACCGGCGCATCAGGCGCCGGTTTTCATTTGAGGCAACAACGCCTGGGCTAAAGCCTAAGATCGCTGGCCTCGCGCGGTAGGCAGGATTTGACGTCAAACACCACGCTTTTGGGTTTGCCGAAGGCGCGGAACTGCTTAGGGTCGAGCGTTCGGTATTCCTGATGTGCGACCGCCAGAACGACACCGTCATACATCCCTTTCTCTGGCTGCTGGATCAGGGACAGCCCATATTCGGATTGTGCAGCCGCAGGATCAGCGTGTGGGTCATGCACATCAACAGTCACCCCGTAGCTTTGAAGCTCGGTTATAATGTCCACGACGCGCGTGTTGCGCAGGTCGGGACAGTTTTCCTTGAAGGTCAGGCCGAGTACCAGAACCCGCGCAGCACCCACGTTTATTCCGCTGCGTGTCATCCGCTTGACCAGTTGCGACACGACATAGCCACCCATACTGTCATTCAGTCGCCGACCCGCCAGAATGATTTGAGGATGGTGTCCAACGGCCTCGGCCTTATGGGTAAGGTAATAGGGGTCAACACCTATGCAGTGCCCGCCCACCAAACCGGGGCGGAAGGGTAGAAAGTTCCACTTGGTACCCGCCGCCCGCAACACGGCCTCGGTGTCGATATCCATCCGTCCAAAGATCATCGCAAGTTCATTGACCAAAGCGATATTCAGGTCGCGTTGCGTATTTTCGATGACCTTGGCAGCTTCGGCCACGCGTATGCTTTCAGCTTTGTGAGTACCGGCCGAGATTACACGAGCATAAAGCGCATCTACCAGATCAGCCACTTCGGGAGTCGAGCCGGATGTAACCTTGCAGATATCGGAAATTCGGTGCGTCTTGTCGCCGGGATTGATCCGCTCAGGGCTGTATCCGGCAAAGAAATCGGAATTGAATGTCAGCCCGGAGACGCTTTCCAGCACGGGCACGCAGTCCTCTTCTGTCGCTCCGGGATAGACTGTGGATTCATAAATCACCAGATCGCCGGGTTTCAGTAAACCACCCACCATGTCCGAGGCGCGGAGCAGAAAGGACAGATCAGGCTGCTTCCCAACGGTGATTGGGGTAGGCACCGTTATGATGTAGGTATCGCAATCCGCCAGATCGCTCAAATGAGCGGTGAACACCAACCCGGAGGCTGCTGCAAAATCCTCGGGCTCGACCTCTTGCGTTGCATCGAGACCAGCGCGTAGGGCATCGATCCGGTTTACGTTGATGTCATAGCCCAACACTGGGCCAACCTTGCCGAAAGCCACCGCCAACGGCAGGCCAACATAGCCAAGGCCAATCACCGCAATACGTCGCGTGTTCGGATCGGACTCAATCATCAAAGCACCGTGGACAATTTGCCCGCACCTTTTTGGCGTGCGAAAGATTCGTCGGATTGAACCCAATTGATCACTTGGTGCCTGTTACCGGAGCACATTATTTGCATCCCTCGACCTCACTGCAGCGTTTGACGCCTCAGGGATACTGTCGCAAGGGCAAGGTCAAGGGTGTTTTCGGCGAAACCACTTATCCGACGATCATCTGCTTCATGCGAAGGGCTTCGTATTCCAACTCTTTCAGGCGGAAATGAACGACGTCACCAATGGTAATCACACCGCATAGATTGCCGTCACGCAGGACCGGCATGTGACGAAAGCGGCCTTCTGTCATGGTTTTCAGAACATCGTTCAACAGGTCGTCCGGCGTGCAGGTCTTTACCTCGCGTGTCATCAGGTCTTCGACCGCTTGCGGCAAGGTCTGGCCGGGCGTATCCGCCATCCGCCGGACGATGTCACGTTCGGACAGAATACCGTGCAGGGCACCGTTCTGATCAGTCACCAGAACTGCACCGATACGCTTTTCTTTAAGCGTGTTGACCACGGAATGGATCGTTTCGTTGGGCCGCACGGAAAACACTGCGTCGCCTTTGCCTTCCAGCAGTTTTGCCACGGTCGTTTGTGAGTGCGACAGGTTTGACTCCGTCGACTGGCTGTACGTGGTTTTGTCTTCCTTGTCGCCGCGCATCGGAGCCTGGTAAGAGCTTGGAGCCATAGGCAATCTCCTTTTGGTCTTGCAATGCCTTTCCCTTTCACCTTAGCGCAGCTAAACGACCTGTATAGGGTGCAATTGCGTTGATAGGCAGAATCCCGGACCTGGACAGGAGGCACAAGCCTTTGAACGATCTGTATCTCACCCCACCTGTGGCTGCCCTCATTTTTTTCCTAGTGGTTGTCTGTGGCCACAATTTCCGCATGCTGTGGAAACAACAGCCGGCAGGGTGGCGGAAACGGGCGTGGCTGTTCGGTCTTCCTGCCGGGATCGGCCTATTGGTGCTGGGCTTTTTGCCGCTGAAACTATGATGTCGGTTTGACTCTGGCCGGGGTGGCTGGCATATGCCGGACACCGTTTTTCAGGAGACCGCCCCATGCGTCTTGTGCCTGTTCTGGCCGTTTGCACAATTCTGTCTGGCTGCCTGTTCGACACGGAGCCAGAGGTGGTTCGACTGTCTGGCGAGACGATGGGAACAACCTTCAACATCACGGCAATCGGCGAGGATTTGGATCAGGACGCTTTGGCCACCGCTGTCGAAGAGACCTTGGCGGAGGTCAACGCCAAAATGTCCAACTGGGATCCGAATTCCGAAGTCTCAACCTTCTCAGCCGCGACCAGCACGGACCCTATGCCAGTCTCCGCCGAATTTGCTTATGTCATGGCCGCCGCGAATTTGGTGCATGAAAAGACCGGCGGCGCATTCGATGTTACGCTAGGCCCGCTGATCGAACTGTGGGGCTTTGGACCGCGCACGCCCGAAGACCCGGTGCCTTCGGATGCCGAAATCCGGGCAGCATTGAACAATGTGGGACAGAACCGTTTGCTGACCCTCGACACCGCCGCCGGGACGCTGGCGAAATCCGATCCCGATGTCGGCATCAACCTGTCTGCCATTGCCAAAGGCTATGGTATTGACGCGGTGGCTGAAACTCTGCGTACAGCAGGTATCGAGGACTATCTGGTCGAGATCGGCGGCGATCTGGTCACAAGCGGCCAGAATGATCAGGGTGAAGCTTGGCAGATCGGCATCGAAAAACCGCAGGTCGGTGCACAGTCGCCGCAATTGATCGTATCGGTAAGCGATCAGGGCATGGCAAGCTCCGGTGACTACAAGAATTTCTTTGAACAGGATGGTGTGCGCTATTCGCATATCATCGACCCGACAACCGGGCGTCCAATCACGCACCGTACAACCTCTGTCACTGTTTTGGCCGAAAACGCGATGATGGCAGATGCCTGGGCGACCGCGATGCTGGCCTTGGGGCAGGAAAAGGGTTTGGAACTGGCCGAGGAGCATAAACTTGCCGTGTACTTCATCTCTAGGGATGTGACAGGCGGCGAAGATGCGTATATCACAGTACAAAGCACCGCGTTCAAAGATGCGCTTGAACCCAACTGATCGGTAGGAATCACAATGAGTACCTTTATTCTGGCCTTTGTCTTGCTGGCCCTGGTGATGGTGGGCATGTCTCTGGGTGTCATGCTGATGGGCAAAACCATCAAAGGCAGTTGTGGCGGCCTCAATGCGATCTCGGGTGCGGACAAGTGTTTGGTGTGCCACAAGGACGTTGACCCCGACAGCCCACTGCGCGATCAGCTACAGTGCAAGCGCGCCAAAAAGATGCTGGAACAGATGGAGCGTCAGGCCTGAGCGCAGAATATGCTTCGCTGATCGCCCGGAATTGGCTAACTAGGTCCCTGACAATATCGGGGGCGTAACCTTGGCCAAAGCCAAAAACATCCTGTTTATCATGTTCGACCAGCTACGATGGGATTACCTGAGTTGCTATGGTCACCCACATCTGCACACCCCCAACATTGACCGCCTTGCCGCGCGCGGTGTGCGGTTTAACCGGGCTTATATCCAGTCCCCGATTTGCGGCAGTTCACGCATGTCGACCTATACCGGGCGCTACGTGCATTCGCATGGTGCATCCTGGAACGGTATCCCCCTGAAAGTGGGTGAGGTGACGATGGGCGATCACCTGCGCAAGGCCGGAATGGGATGTTGGTTGGTCGGTAAAACCCACATGCGCGCCGATGCCGAAGGGATGGCGCGGTTGGGTCTGGAGCCCGACAGTCTGATCGGCGCTCGTGTGGCGGAGTGCGGGTTTGACGTCTTTGAACGCGACGATGGTATGCGCCCAGAAGGTCCAGACGGATTTTATGACCCGGACGGAGCGAAGGAATACAACAAATACCTGACCGAGAAGGGGTATGAAAGTGACAATCCCTGGCACGACTTCGCCAATTCTGGATTGGACGCGGACGGGAACGTGCTATCCGGATGGTTTCTGAAAAACGCCCACGAAGCCGCAAATATTGCCGAAGAAGACAGCGAAACCCCGTATCTGACCGGTCGTGGTATTGAGTTCATGGAAAGGCATGAAGGCCCGTGGTGCTGCCACCTGAGCTTTATCAAGCCGCATTGGCCCTACATCGTGCCAGAACCTTATGCCTCAATGTATGGACCAGAGCATGTGTTGCCTGTCGTGCGATCCGAGGTTGAACGCCAGAATGCGCACCCGGTATTGCGTGCGTTTATGGAAACGAAAGTCGGGCAGGCATTTTCACGTCAGGATGTGCGCGAGGCGGTGATCCCCGCCTATATGGGTCTGATCAAACAGGCCGACGACCAAATGGGACGTCTGTTTGACTGGATGGAAGAAACCGGACGCATGAAAGATACGATGATCGTGCTGACCTCGGATCATGGTGATTTTCTTGGGGATCACTGGATGGGCGAGAAAACCTTTTTCCACGACGCCTCGACCAAGGTTCCGCTGATTATCTACGATCCTTCACCTGAAGCTGACGCGACCCGAGGTACAGTCAGTGACGCGCTGGTCGAATCCATCGACCTCGCTCCGACCTTCGTCGAGGTGGCCGGGGCTGAGGTGGCCTCGCACATTCTCGAAGGGCATTCCCTGTTGCCGATATTGCATGGGCAAAAGGATGAGACACCCCGCGAGGTGGTGATCTGCGAGTATGACTATTCCGCCTCACCCATTGCCGATGCGCTGAATGCGTCGGTACGGGATGCGGTGATGTTCATGGTTGCCGACACGCGTTGGAAGCTGATCCATTGTGAAGGCGACCACCGCCCCCTGCTGTTCGACCTGGAAAACGACCCGGACGAATTGCGTGATCTGGGGGAGAGTGACACGCATGCTAACGTCATCGCCCGAATGTACGACCACCTCTTTGCATGGGCCCGACGCCCGTCGCAGCGCACGACACGTTCGGAACAGCAATTGATCGAGATGCGGACCAAAAGCCGGGGTAGGGGTGTAGTAGTCGGTGTATATGACGAAAACGATGCACCTCTTGAGCTGACGGTTAAATACCGGGGACGGAAAGCCCGCCCTTTTGCCCACTACATAGGCAAGGATAAGCCTTCCCGTCATTAAATCTGGCATCACGAGGCCGAAAGGCGGTTCACCCGCCGTGGGTCAGGCGATAAAAGACCGTCCAAGAGCAGAAACCCGGAGTTCAAAAATGACCGTCCCGAAACCCGTCGTCCTTTGCATTCTTGATGGTTGGGGACTGTCAAACGAAACCAAGGCCAACGCGCCTTACCTGGCCAATACGCCCACTTTTGATGCAATGATGGCCAACGGGCCGCATGCCACTCTGATCACCCACGGACCAGATGTTGGCTTGCCCAGCGGACAGATGGGCAATTCCGAGGTCGGCCATACAAATATTGGCGCAGGGCGCGTTGTCGCAATGGATCTGGGTCAGATCGACCTGGCAATCGAAGACGGCACATTTTTTGAAAATGATGCTTTGCAGGATTTCATTGCCCGGGTGAAAGCCGCTGGCGGGACGGCCCATATGATGGGCTTGGTGTCGGATGGCGGCGTGCATGGACATCTGAACCACATCGTTGCTGCGGCCAAAGCGATTACCGATGCGGATGTGCCTGTCGCGCTTCATGCGGTGACCGATGGCCGCGATGTGGCCCCGAAGTCGGCCTTGAGCTTTGTCGCCGAGCTTGAAGACCGTCTGCCCTCAGGCGCGCAGATCGTGACGGTCAGTGGGCGATATTTCGCGATGGACCGTGACAATCGGTGGGAGCGTGTAGCTAAAGCCTACAAAGCGATGATCGACGGTAAGGGCCGGGTCGCTTCATCTGCAAAGGAGGCAATCGAACAGGCCTACAACAAGTCGGAAACCGATGAGTTTATCGAACCCACGGTTCTGGATGGCTTTGACGGTGTCGCGGATGGCGACGGGTTCTTCTGTCTCAACTTCCGGGCTGACCGCGCGCGCGAAATTCTGCGCGCGATTGGCGAGCCCAGTTTCGCCGAGTTTGATACTGGTCCCCGCCCACAGTTGTCGGCATTGATTGGAATGGTGGAATACTCGGACGGGCACAACGCGTATATGACCACCGTGTTTCCCAAACGGGACATCGTGAACACGCTGGGCGAATGGGTTGCCAAACAGGGACTGCGCCAGTTCCGTCTGGCCGAAACCGAAAAATACCCGCATGTCACGTTCTTCCTGAACGGCGGCAAGGAAACGCCCGAGGCGGGCGAAGATCGCTACATGCCGAAATCCCCGAACGTGGCAACTTACGATCTTCAGCCCGAGATGTCCTCGGCCGAGGTAACGGAGAAATTTGTTGAGGCGATTGAGGCCGGGTATGATTTGATCGTCACAAACTATGCCAACCCGGATATGGTTGGGCATACCGGAGATTTGCAAGCCGCAATCAAGGCTTGTGAGGCTGTGGATCAAGGGCTGGCGCAGGTTATGGCTGCGCTGAAAAAGGTCGGGGGCGCAATGATCGTCACTGCTGACCATGGCAATTGTGAGGTGATGGTAGACCCTGAAACCGGCGGGCCGCATACCGCGCATACACTGAACCCCGTACCTGTGGTTCTGGTCGGAGGGCCCGAGGGTGCCGTGCTGCGCGACGGCCGTTTGTCTGATCTTGCCCCTACCTTGTTACAATTGATGGGCTTGGAACAACCGCCTGAGATGACGGGCAAGAGCCTGCTCTCATGACCCTGCGCGCGTTTCTGTTTGCCGCGTTGTTCGCAATGCCCGCCGAGGCCCAGACTGACCCGTCCAAAGCCGCCCTTGATGCGGTGCAAATGCTGGAAGAGGCCTCGATCGCGCTAAACAACGCCGAAAACGCTCGCGACAGGGTGCGCGCTCTGACAGAAACAATCCAAGCCTACGAGGCCGGTCTGGCCGCCATGCGCGAGGGGTTGCGCCGCGCCGCCACGCGCGAGGCGCAGTTAAACGCAGAATTGCGCAGCAGCGAAGATGAAATCGCGCAGCTTCTGGGTGTGTTGCAAACCATCGAAACGACCGCGCCATCCGTTTTGATGTTGCACCCATCTGGTCCGCTTGGCACAGCCAGGGCCGGCATGATGCTATCCGAGGTCACGCCCGGCCTGAACGCCCATGCACAGGCTCTGGCCCATGACCTGCAAGAGGTTCAGACCCTCAGGCAGCTTCAGCAAAGCGCCGCGGAAACCCTGACCGAAGGCTTGACTGGCGTTCAATCCGCCCGCACTCAACTCAGCACCGCCATTGCTGATCGAACCGACCTGCCGGTGCGGTTTGTCGAAGACCCGGTGCGTACGGCGATCCTGATCTCGTCAACAGAAACGCTGGACGGGTTCGCGCGCGGTTTGACAGAAATTGCCAACGGGGAAATTGCGGCAACGAATGCGGATGTGTCCAGCCGCAAAGGCAAGATCGCCCTGCCTGTACAGGGTATCCTGCTTCATCGCGCCGGCGAAACCGATGCAGCGGGCGTCAAACGTCCCGGAATGGTGCTGGGTACCCGGCCACGCGCGATTGTTACATCGCCAACGGCAGCCACGATCCGGTATCGCGGTCCACTGCTGGATCTTGGGAATCTGGTCATCCTTGAACCTCAACCCGGGCTTTTATTCGTGTTTTCGGGCCTTCAAGAGGTGTATGGAAACATAGGACAAGTCATTCCCGAAGGTACGCCTGTTGGATTAATGCCGGGTGAAACTCCGGGAATCGGCGCTATTTTGTCAACAAGCGGTGATGGCACTGGAACTGATCGGTCAGAAACGCTCTATATAGAGGTAAGACAAGACAACAGCCCCGTGGACCCGGAATCTTGGTTTCGGACCGGCAAGGATGGATAAGAACATATGAAGAAATTTGTGATGGCCGCTTTGGCCGGAACCGTGGCAGGTGTAATAACAACGACTCAGATCGCAGGCCCATTGCTCGCCCAAGAGGCCGCGAACAAGGCCAGCGTATATGAACAACTTGATCTTTTTGGCGACATTTTCGAACGCATTCGCGCGCAATATGTCGAAGAGGTTGAGCCCGAAGAGCTGATCGAAGCTGCCATTGACGGCATGCTGACTTCGCTGGACCCGCATTCCAGCTATTTGTCACCCGACGATGCGGAACAAATGCGCGTGCAAACGCGGGGAGAGTTCGGTGGACTGGGCATCGAGGTGACACAGGAAGAGGGTTTTGTAAAAGTTGTTTCACCCATCGATGACACCCCGGCAGATGCTGCGGGTATCGAGGCTGGCGATTTTATTACCCACGTCGATGGTGAAAGCATTCTGGGCCTGACACTGGACAAGGCAGTCGAATTGATGCGCGGTCCGGTCGGGTCTGAGATTGTGATTACCGTCGTTCGTGAAGGTGAAGCAGACCCGTTCGATGTCACCATCATTCGTGACACGATCAAGCTGACGGCCGTGCGCGTCCGGACCGAAGGACCCAGCGTCGTGCTGCGTGTCACCACATTTAACGATCAGACCTTCCCCAACCTTCAAGAGGGGATGAGAGAACAGATTGAACAGGCTGGTGGCATCGACAAGATCAACGGATTTGTTCTGGACCTGCGCAACAATCCCGGTGGTCTGCTGACGCAAGCCATCAAAGTGTCCGACGCGTTTCTGAACGAAGGCGAGATCGTCTCGACCCGTGGCCGCAATCCGGGCGAGGGTGAGCGCTTTAACGCCACAGCCGGAGATCTGGCCGAAGGCAAGCCGATTGTGGTGTTGATCAATGGTGGTTCTGCCTCGGCGTCAGAAATCGTGGCGGGCGCTCTGCAAGATCACCGCCGGGCCATCGTGGTCGGCACCAAAAGCTTTGGCAAAGGCTCGGTGCAAACAGTGATGCCGCTGCGTGGGGATGGTGCGATGCGCCTGACCACATCGCGCTATTACACGCCGTCGGGCCGCTCGATTCAGGCGCTTGGCGTCAGTCCCGACATCATTGTGCAACAACCCCGTCCGACGCCCGCCGCAGATGATGAGGAAACGGACGCTCGGACTCGGTCAGAGGCTGACCTGCGCGGAAGTCTGAACAATGACAGCCTGAGCGAGGACGAAATCCGCCAGATCGAGGAAGACCGCGCACGTGCGGCAGCCACGGCCGAACTTCGCGAAGAGGATTATCAACTGGCTTATGCGATCGACATCCTCAAAGGTCTGTCCGCCTTCAATCCAAGCGGACCGTCGCAGTAAAATAAAAGGGCCGTCCCAATGGGCGGCCCTGTTTTTATGTCGCGATCAGTTCTCGACTTTGTGCAGTTTGTCTTCGTCCAGCAACATGGCCAGCACAATCCCTACTGAAACGGACAGGGTCGCAAAGATAAACGCCATGTTCATTCCTGTATCAAAGGCAGAGGCGATTGCGTCTTTGACCTTTTCAACCTCTGGCCCGGTCAGTTTTTGCATGACCTCATGGGCTGTCGCGGTGGTCAGAGTGCCGCCATTGATAGCCCGCTGATCAGCATCAGACATATCAATCCCTGCGGCGGTAAGCTGCTCACCCAGACTGCGCAGGCTGACCAGGAACATGATTGCCGTCGCGCAGGCAACCGAAACGGCACCGTAGACCAGATGGGTCATGAAACTAAGCCCGCCGACCAAGCCAGCACGCTCTGGCTTTACGGCGCAGACGGCAGCAGTGCCCGAGGGCCCAACTGTCAGCGTGGCCCCCAAGCCGATCATGGCCATACCGGGCAATATCTGCCAGTACCCTAATGTTGCCGGCATCGCGACGACGCTGGCCGCGCCAATGGTGGCGCAGAGATACCCCCAGAACAACAACCGCTTGGGGCCGAAATCATTGTATAGCTTGCCGGATACGATTGAGCCTACAGCCAGCAACACCGTCAAAGGCGCCAAACCAAAAGCTGATTGCAGGGTCGACCACCCTAGAACCTTTTGCATGTATTGGGGGAAATACATCAATCCCACAAAAGCGGCGGACACGTTGAACATGTTCAGGCCCAGCGTGATACGAAACTCTCGGTTTGCCATCATCTGCGGCAGAAGCAGGGGCTCTTTCACGCGTTTTTCCACCTTGGGGAACAGAAAGAAAAGCCCGGCGCTGAGCAAAAACAACATCAGCAATGGGGGTGAGCTCCAACCCCAGTCCGCGCCAACATCCAACGCATAGAGCAACAGCAAGACGGCAAAAGACAGAATGCCCATACCCGCGAAATCGATATGTTCACCCTGTTTGTGTTGGGTTTCACGTTGCATCAGCAGCAACGCCGTGACCATCGAGATGGTGGAGAACACGACGTTTGCAAGGAAGAACAACCGCCAATCCCCAAGGTTGACAACTGTACCGCTTATCAGCGGACCAAAGACATTGCCGCAGGTCACACCTGCCAGAATCAGACCCATGATCATGGCCCGATGTTCCGGGCGTGAAACCTTGGTTGCACCGAAGGCCAGCGTGCATGGCCAGACACACCCTGCGCCAATTCCTTGCAGCGCGCGGGCGACAATGAGGAAATCCAAAGTTGGCGATACGAAGCACATGATGGAAGAGAACAAGAAGATCGAAAGCCCGATCAGCATCATCTTGCGATGCCCATACATGTCGCCCAGACGACCTCCGGCGACCATGGTCATGGCGAAAAACAGGGCATAGATGTTAAGGACCCACTGTGTGCTGGTAATATCGGTGTCGAAACTGTTTTCGATTGCCGGAACAAGGATTAGTGCGCCGGTGAAGTCGATCCCGATCCCGAACCCTGTCACCATCAGCGCAATGATTTTGATGATACTGCTGCGGTCCATGAGCTTGTCCAGATTATTTTGGATCGCTCAATGATGCACGGAAACGGCGTAAAAGATAGGAATTTGCCGCGCGCAGATCATTCGCTTGCGTTCTGCGACCGTCGAAATGCCCGCTTTAGCATGTCCAGTTCGGCGCGCAGCAACTCGACCTCGGCGCGTAGATCATCCGCTGCTGGTAAGCCCGCGATAACCGTGAAATCCCCCAGTTTTTCTGATGTTTCGGCGTTCTTGATCACAAAGCAATGCACCCCATCGGACAGGGCCGCCTGTGGTACAGGAATTTCCACGGACCATCCGCCATCTGAGGGCGTAACGCGTACATCCGCGAGGGGTTTGCCCAGATACTGTACGTGAACCCTCGGCTCGGCTTCTGCCTCTATGTGCCCGAGCCAAAGGCCGTTTTCAAAGCGGACGGGTGTCAGTGTTGGTGACGTCATGCCAAAATTCTCACAAATCAGCGCGGTGGTGGCGGCAGAAGGTCAGATCACGTAACGAAACGCAGTTCATCTGTGGATTCTCAAAAATCAGGTCCAGCCATATCTTTTCAATCCGGGCCTCGTTCAGGGGTAAGTGCGCCAGGTCGAAATCGACCGAGTGGGACTGCGCAGAAGGATCCAGCGTGCGCAAAACCTGATCGGTGTTTGGGCCATGAAGAATGTTGAGGCGCGCAAACAGCTCAACCGGCAGTTCTGCGTCAATCAGAACGTCCACACGTATCAAATGCTGTTTGGTCAGGTCTTTCGCGGCTTCAGTGGGCAGATCGACTGACAAGGACAGGAATGAACCGGCAAAGCCGAACACCTCAACCTGCAGGCCAAAAGCGGCTAAATCCTGATCTTGGCTGTTTCGGGTTTGCCGCATGCCGATCTCAGTCAGAGAGCAGTCGTGGAACAATGTGACCTGCCGATCTATCTGCGCCCTGCGCGGGGCCGAGGCCACACCCGGGCGTGCCAATGGACCGCGCCACAAGTCGGGCCGCCAACACCAGTCCGCCCCCAAAGGCTTGGGGATTTGGTTAGAGCCTATCCTGGGGCGGGCAAGCCGTGTTTCGGCCTCATGTAGTAACATATCCAGATATAAGCGTAGCTTTCGCGCTTGGTCGCGTTGACGGCGTAGCAACGGTTCGGGCGAGTCTGACGCGCCGCGCACGGCCTTGCGCCAACGCTCAACGACCTTGCGGTGGATATAGCGATCCAGAAGCCTGCCCATGTCCCCATCACTTGGATTGTGCTTCTGTTTAGTCAAAAACCGCAGAGGTTTTAAAGACAAATAACCGAAACCTCGGGTCAAAAATCGCTAATTCGTGAAGGCAAATACGGATGGGCAAACCCGGCGAAACCTGCTAGCTGCGCCATTCTTGCAATCACGCGGGTCAGTGCGTACCGTCTGCACCTGGTCGCAAGGGGTTATTCGACAAACGCATCCACTTAATTTGAGACAAGGCCGGGGCATGGAACCCACTCTTTTTGCTTTCATCTGGAAATACTCAAAAAAACAACAGCTTGTGTTGTTGCTGTTGACGGTTTTGTCATTTCCGTTCCTATACGCTTCGCTTGAATTGCCTAAGCAGATCATCAACGGGGCCATCGGTGCCCCCAGTGATACGGTGACAACTTTTGGCGTTACTGTGACACAGGTGCAGTATCTTATGATCCTGTGTTTTGCGTTTCTGGCCACAGTTATTGCCAGCGGGCTGATGAAGATGCGCATCAACACGATGAAGGGCATTTTGGCCGAACGCATGCTGCGCCGTTTGCGGTTCACAATGATTGAACGCACCATGCGCTTTCCGAAATCTTATTTCGCCACAACCAGCCAAGGTGAGCTGGTGTCGATGATCACTTCTGAGGCTGAGCCAATGGGCGGGCTGATGGGCGATGCGATTGCGCAGCCTGTGTTCCAGTTCGGGCAGATGATGACCATCGTCACGTTCCTGTTTATGCAAAGCGTTTGGTTCGGCCTCGCCAGCATTGCGCTGATCCCGTTACAGGCCTGGCTGATCCCTAAACTGCAGCGCCAGATCAACCTGCTGAACAAAGAGCGTATTCAAGAAGTCCGCAACCTCAGTTCCGAGATTGGTGAAAGCGCGGCGGGCATTAGCGATCTGCGCACCAATGGCGGTTGGCGCTACAGGCTGGCGCAGTTCAGTCACCGGTTGGGGCTTTTGTTCGATATCCGGTTCAAGATTTACAACAAGAAATTCTTTATGAAGTTTCTGAACAACCTGATTACGCAGATGACACCGTTTCTTTTCTATTCGGTCGGTGGCTATCTGGCGATTACGGGTGAGGTGACGGTCGGTGCGCTTGTCGCGGCGCTTGGTGCCTATAAGGACCTGAGCGGCCCGTGGAAGGACCTGTTGACCTACTACAATCAGGTTCAGGATATGTCGCTGCGGTGGGAGGTGGTGACCGAACGCTTTGCGCCCTCGAACATGATCCCGGAAGAGTTGTTTGAAGGTGAACCCGAGGTGATCCCGCATCTGACCGGTGAGATCGAGCTGCGCAACGTGACGGTGCGCGACGATGACGGGAAGACCATACTTGAGGATATCGACTTAAAAATCCCCAAGGGCGCGCGGGTGGCGATCAAGTCCACCAATGCGTCGGAACGCAACGCATTGGCGCAAGTGTTGACCCGTGAAGTCTTGCCAGCCCAGGGCGAAGTGATAATGGCCGGGCACAACCTGAATGATCTGCATCAGGCGGTAATCGCTGCGCGGATCGGCTATGCCTATTCCCGGCCCTATCTGTTCAGCGGTACGTTGGGCAGCAATCTTATGATGCCGCTGCGCACCCACCCGCAGCAAGGGGCAGAGGCTGATCCAACCCGGTGGCAGATCGAAGCCGCCCGCGCGGGCAACTCGACTGATATGCTGAGCGAGGAGTGGATTGATCCAGGAATAGCCGGGCTTGAGGATATTGATGATATTCGCGCGTGGTGGTTCCAACTGGTCGAAGCGATGGGAATCGACGAATTCATGCTGCGGCGCACCTTGCGGACGCGCTTTGATCCTGATCTGCACCCCTCGCTGGCGGACGATATCGTCAAGCTGCGCGACACCGTTGCCGAGCGACTAAAGGAACGCGGGTTGGACCGGCATGTTTACCGCTTTGACCCTGAGCGTTTTAACCCGGCTGTTCCGCTTGGCGGCAACCTGCTGTTTGCTGCACCGTCGCGGGATATTAACCCGGAATCTTTGGCCGATGATGCCCGTTTTAAAAAAATGTTCGGGATGTATGATCTGGCCAACGACGCAATGGCGATGGCCAACGCGGTTGTGGAAACGCTGGATCAAGCCTTTGGCCGCGACGGGACCGATCACCCCCTGTTTCTGCGTTTGGGCATGTCGAAAGAGATGTTTCATCGCCTTTTGGACATCAAGGATCGCCGCAAGTCGAAGGGTGAGGGTGGGATAAGTGAGGCAGAACGCGCCTTATTGCTGACGATTCCGTTCTTGCTGACGGCCGAACAAATCGGACCGGATTTCCCGGAAGAATATAAGGAAAAGATCCTCACCATCCGTAAAGAGCAGGCTGAAAGGCTGCGCGGGGCGCTTGAGGGCATGTTTGTGCCCTTGTCGCAAGATAGCTATATTCCAAGACTCACGGTTATGGAGAACGCGCTTTATGGCCGGGTTTCGCTGATGGCGGGCGCCCACGCAGACGAGATCGAGGATGTTGTTGCCGAGGCGATGAACGAGGCCGGTCTGCGCCGCAGGGCTGCGTCCACCATGTTCGATCTGCCAACCGGGCTGGGCGGAAACAACTTACCGACTGTGTTTCAGGAACGTGCGGCGTTTTCCCGTGCTGGTATCAAGCGTCCGGATATTCTGATCCTCGACAAGGCGTTGGCCAGCCACGATTCCGAAAGCCGCCTGCGCACGCGTCTGCGGTTGCGAGAATTGTTGCCCGATTCAATAATGATTTTCATGGAAGATCATTTTGCACATCCAGAAGCTTATGATCTGTTTGTCGAAATCAAGGAAGGCCGCATTGATGGCGTTTCACGTACGCGGACCCAGCCGGAAGTCAGCACGACGGCTGACCTGAGCAACAAACTGCGGATCATCTCATCGACCGAGTTGTTTTCCGGTATCGACGCACGCAACCAGCGGCTTCTGGCGTTCTCGGCACAATGGTACGAAGTCGCGGAAGGCCAGATGATCTTTTCTCGTGGGCAGGCGCCAGATGCTGCCTACCTGTGTATAAAAGGGAATGCCAAGCTGGAGTGGTCGGATGAAGACGGACGAAATCGCGTAATCTCCACAATTGAACCCGGTCGTCTTATTGGCGACCTTTCGATTATCACGGGCGAGTTGCGTCAACTGGACCTTACTGCAACCACGGACTGTATCTTTCTGCGCATTGGCGCCGAAGAATTGCGCGCCGTGATCGAAAGCGATGTTTCGGTCGCGGTTCAATTGCTGCAAACTGTGGCCGGATATTTTTCAAAACTGTCCAACAGGATCAACACGGCCCAGAACCCTTCGGACCTTTTCCCAGAGGCACCGCAATCCATCCAAGGTGAGAGCACAGGCAATAATGCGTGACACCAGCGCCTACTCTGCCCACGAACAGCTTGTTCGCGACGCCCGCGCGCGGCCCGAACTGTGGCGCCTTGCGGTCGGATTGGCCGTAGTCGTTGTACTTTATGTGGCGCTCAATTCTATCCTGTTTGCGGTCATCGGCAACATGTTGCAACCGAGTCAGGCCGAGACCCTGCTGCGCGGCTCCTCAAGCCTTGCAACCCTGGTTCTGCTGCTGAGTTTCGGGTTCCTGACGCTGGGCGTCGGATTAGCGGCGCGCCAAATACAAAAAAGGTCATTGATCGGGATTTTAGGCCCGCGCGATCTGTGCCTTCAACAGTTCTGGCGCGTTCTCAGGGCCTTGGTGATTCTTGGGTTGGTGTTGATGGCCCTGCCACCCTATGGGATGGGTGAGCCGCTGACGCAAAACCTGTCCTTTTCAAAATGGCTCTTGTTGCTACCGCTATCGCTGTTTGCGGTGCTGATACAGACCAGTGCCGAAGAAATACTGTTTCGCGGCTATCTACAGCAATCCCTTGCGGCGCGGTTTAGGTCTCCGGTGATTTGGATAGGTATCCCTTCGGTTTTGTTTGCCGCGGGGCATTATGCGCCAGGTGTGAGTGGTGAAAATGCGCTGCTGGTCGCGCTCTGGGCGTGTGTTTTTGGCGTTCTGGCAGCAGACCTGACTGCAAGGGCAGGGACGCTCGGACCCGCTATCGCGATGCATTTCCTGAATAATACCGTCGCGCTGGTGTTTATCTCGTTGCCCGAAACCCTCAGTGGCCTGGCCCTGTACCTGTTGCCCTACGATATGTCCGGTTCCGGCATGCTACGCCAATGGCTGATGGTGGATTTTGTTGTGATGATTGTAAGTTGGCTGACTGCGCGTCTTGCGCTCAGGCGTTGATTGCAATTCCTTCCCCAGCGTTTTATTTGACGTCAATGCCGCATAACAAGGTTCCGACATGAACTGGATCACAAACTACGTCCGCCCCCGGATCAACTCGATCTTCTCGCGCCGCGAAGTGCCCGAAAACCTATGGCACAAGTGCGACGAGTGCGGCACGATGCTGTTCCACCGCGAGTTGGCGGAAAATCAGAATGTCTGCACGCAGTGCGGTCACCATATGGCGATCACACCGCGCGAGCGGTTCAGGCACCTGTTTGACGGCGGTATTTTCACCGAGGTCAACGTTCCTGCGCCGACGGCCGATCCGCTGCAGTTCCGGGATCAAAAGAAATACCCGGATCGCATGCGAGCCGCCCAGAAAAAGACCGGCGAGAAAGAAGCGATGCTTGTAGCCACTGGTGAAATCGGGCGCACCCCGATTGTAGCTGCTGCGCAGGATTTTTCGTTCATGGGCGGATCTATGGGCATGTATGTCGGCAACGCGATCATCGCCGCCGCGCAAGAGGCGGTAAAGCTCAAGCGCCCGCTGATCCTGTTCTCAGCCGCAGGTGGTGCGCGGATGCAGGAAGGTATCCTCAGCCTGATGCAGATGCCCCGCACGACTGTGGCCGTTGAGATGCTGAAAGAGGCGAATCTGCCCTACATCGTCGTCCTGACCCACCCAACCACAGGCGGCGTTACCGCGTCTTATGCGATGCTGGGCGACGTACATATCTCGGAACCCAACGCGCTGATTTGCTTCGCCGGACCCCGTGTGATCGAGCAGACCATTCGCGAAAAACTGCCTGAAGGATTCCAGCGCGCCGAATACCTTCTGGATCATGGCATGCTGGACCGCGTAACCAAACGGACCGAGATGCGCGATGAGTTGATCACAATCACGCGCATGCTGCTCAAACAACCGCCTGCAGTCAAAGGCGATTTGCCTGCCCCGGCACCCGAAGACACCAAGGTCGAGGCGCCGGCCGAAGACGCAGCCGAAAAATGACAAGCCAGACATCTGACCTCATCCTCGAAAGGATGATGGCGCTGCACCCAAAGATCATTGATCTGACCCTGGATCGTGTCTGGCGTTTGCTTACGGCCCTTCACAATCCGCAGGACAGTCTGCCGCCCGTGATTCACATTGCCGGGACCAACGGCAAGGGTTCGACCCTGGCAATGATCCGCGCCGGGATTGAGGGGGCAGGGCTGTCGGCTCATGCCTATACTTCGCCCCATCTTGCGCGGTTCCATGAACGCATCCGATTGGCGGGAAAGCTGATCTCAGAACCCGCTCTGACCGCCGTTCTGGATGAGTGCTACGCTGCCAATGATGGTGAGAAAATCACCTATTTTGAGATTACAACCTGTGCGGCCCTGCTGGCCTTTGCTCGGGAGCAGGCGGATTACACGTTGCTTGAGGTCGGTCTTGGCGGGCGCCTGGACGCAACCAACGTCGTTCCTCAACCTGCTGTGACGGTAATTACCCCGGTCTCGATCGATCACGAGCAGTTTCTTGGCAACTCTCTGGGAAAAATCGCAGCAGAAAAGGCGGGTATCATCAAACCCGGCGTTACCTGTATCGTTGGCCCTCAAGAAGATGAAGCACTTGAGGTTATCGAATATACAGCTGCGCGTCTGGGGGCACCGTTGTTGATCCACGGGCAGCATTGGCATGTGCATGAAGAAAACGGGCGCTTGATCTATCAGGATGAGACTGGTCTGCGCGATCTGCCTATGCCGAATCTTCTGGGCGCGCACCAGATTCAAAACGCAGGCGCCGCGCTTGCTGTTCTGCGCTACCTGGACCTCGGCGATGATGCTTATGAAGCCGCCGTTTCCAAGGCCGAATGGCCTGCGCGGATGCAACGCCTGAAAACCGGCCCGCTTGTCGAGGCCGCACCGCAAGCCGAGTTGTGGCTGGACGGTGGCCACAATGCCGCCGCCGGTCTTGCTTTGGCAGACGTGCTGGCAAAATTACCCGAACGTCCAACGCATATGATCTGCGGAATGCTCAACACCAAAGATGTGACCGGCTATCTGGCACCGCTAGCCAAACAGGCCGAAAGCCTGACTGCGGTCTCCATACCGGGTGAGGCAGCCACGCTGAGTGCGGAAGAGACCGCAGCTGCCGCTGCCAAGGTGAACTTGCCCGCAACAACCGCCGATAGCGTTTCGGATGCGCTCAAGTCGATTGTTGCACAAAACCCGCAAGCCCGCGTTCTGATCTGCGGTTCGCTGTACCTTGCGGGCAACATCCTTCGTGAAAACGGCTGAACCTATCGGTGGCGGAGCGGGGCAGATATCTTAATTTCCCCAATTCTGATCCTGCATTTCGCGCAAGCGCGAGGCGGTGCGCTCAAACTCGAACGTGCCTTCGCCTTCAACATAGAGCATTTCAGGCTGGGCAGCGGCAGAACAAATGAGGCGCACCTTTGCCTCGTACAGGGCATCTATCAGCGTCACGAACCGCCTTGCCTCGTTGAAATTGTTGCGTGACAGGCGCGGGATGTCCTCAAGAACCAGAACTTTTAGTACCTCTGCAATTGCCAGGTAATCTGCTGGCCCAAGCATCCTGCCGCACAGATCATAGAACGATGCGCGCGCAACACCGTTTCGAAATGCGGGCAGCTCAACCGTCCGGCCCTTGACCTGCAACATCAAAGGCTCTGCGACACCACCTGACAGATCGTTCCATACGCTGCGAATGGCCTGCCGCGCCTCAGGCCCGATCGGAGTAAAGTAAACAGGCGCGCCTTTTAACCGGTTTTGCCTGTAGTCAGTTGACGAAACCAGCTCCCAAACCTGAAGCTGTTCCTTGATATGGGCGATGAACGGCAAGAAAAGCTGGCGGTTCAGCCCGTCCTTGTACAGATCATCCGGGTGCCGGTTCGAGGTGGTTACAACAACCACGCCGCCCTCATGCAGCATGTCGAACAGACGTCCGACGATCATAGCATCGGTGATGTCGGTGATCTGCATTTCGTCAAAGGCCAGCAACTTGACCGATTTTACAACCGCTTGTGCGACCGGGGCTAAAGCATCCTCGACCCCGTCTTGACGTGCCTTGTGCATGCCTGCGTGAATTTCCTGCATGAAAGCATGGAAATGCACCCGCCGGACTGGAACGTCATCCATTGCGTCAACGAACATGTCCATCAACATGGATTTTCCGCGCCCCACACCCCCCCAAAGGTATAACCCCTTTGGCGGTGGCGGCGCCTTGCGAAAGAACCCTCGTTTGACCGGGGCCGACAGCTCTGCCCGGATACGCTCGAACTGGGGCAAGACCGCCTCTTGCGCATCATCCCGCGTTAGGGATCCTTCGGCAATGCGAGCGTCGTAAAGCGAAATCAAATCCGTCATGGGGCTGAGCCATACCGCCCGCGTTGCCCCTTGAAAAGCGGGCATTCTCACTGACACATCAAATTTCCTTATCCTTGACCTCAAATCTGTTGAATTGACCGGCAGTTCAATTTCGCTAACGTCCGTCGAAGCATAACTCCGGGGGCCCAATGCCGCATACAGCACGCCTGCTGAACCCGATCCTGATCGTTGGATGCATCATCATCACGGTCAGCTTTGCCGTGCGCGCTTCATTCGGGGTGTTCCAGATTCCGATTGCCAGCGAATTTGGCTGGCTTCGCACCGATTTCTCGTTGGCAATTGCAATTCAGAACCTGGCCTGGGGGATCGGTCAGCCAATCTTTGCCGCGATCGCCGAGAAAATCGGTGACCGGAAAGCGATTATTCTGGGAGCTTTGACTTATGCTGCCGGCATGGTCTTGTCGGCCTGGTCGATCACACCGTTCGGGCATCAGATGTATGCGTGGCTGGTAGGGTTCGGTATCGCGGGCACCGGCTTTGGCGTTGTGCTGGCCGTGGTCGGGCGCGCCTCGTCCGACAAGAACCGTTCAATGTCTTTGGCTATTGTTACGGCGGCGGGAAGCTTTGGGCAGGTAATCGGTGCACCGACAGCCGAGTGGTTGTTGACCTTCCTGCCCTGGCAACAGGTTTTTATTGTCTTTGCAATTGCGGTTCTGGCTCTGGTCCTGACGCTACCCTTCATGCGTGCGCCGCAACCGGTCAGCAAGGCCGAGCTGGAAGAGAGCATGGGCCAGATCATAGGACGTGCCTTCCGCGACCCGTCTTATGCCATGATATTCCTCGGGTTCTTCAGCTGCGGATACCAATTGGCCTTCATAACCGCCCATTTTCCTGCCTTCGTGACCGAAATGTGCGGACCCATCCAGCCGGGGGGTGTCCTGCATTCGCTGGGCATTACCACCACCTCTGCATTGGGTGCCGTTGCAATATCCTTGGTCGGATTGGCAAATATTGGCGGCACCCTTTTGGCCGGCTGGGCCGGAAACAACTTCCCGAAGAAATACCTGTTGGCGGGGATCTACACGTGCCGAACCTTTGCGGCAGCGATCTTCATCATCCTGCCAATCACGCCGATGTCGGTTATCGTATTTTCGATCGTGATGGGGTCGCTCTGGCTGGCGACGGTGCCGCTGACCTCAGGCCTCGTCGCGCATCTTTATGGCCTGCGATACATGGGAACGCTTTATGGGTTCATCTTCCTCAGCCATCAGATCGGAGGATTCCTTGGTGTTTGGCTTGGCGGGCGGATGTACGATATCTACGGCGATTACACGATGGTTTGGTGGATTGGTGTGGCCGTGGGTGCCTTTAGCGCCATTGTTCACCTTCCCATTCGGGAAAATCGGACCGCTGCAGTTCCCGCCTGACCTATCTGGCCTCTTCCGAAGTCAACAACCCCTCGGCCACCAGCCGGTCTGCCCAGCCTTGCGGCCCCGTGAAGTGATGCGTTTGCCACCCCCGCTTGCGTGCGGACTCGATGTTGTCGATCCGATCATCTGCAAATAGCAACGCCTCGGGTGGCAGACCGCAATCGGCCTCAACCATCTCGTAAATCGGTGGATGCGGCTTCACCGTTTTCATTCGCCCCGAGACGTAGTGCCGGTCAAACTCGTTCAGGAACGGATAGATCGTGGTGGCGTAGTCAAAATTCTGTACACCGAAATTGGTCAGCGCGAAAACGGGAATTTTCTTAGCACGCAAAGCGCGTTGGAGACGGACGGAGTGTGGGATGTCCGGTGCGGCCAACTCGATCCACTTATCATGCCACATCCTGATCTCGTCGCGCCAGTCGGGGTATTTCTCGGCCCAGTTATAGATTGTGTCGGTGAAGTGATGGCCCTGATCGACCAAATCGTTCATCCCGTGCAGATTAACCTCTGCGAACATGGCGCGGCGACGCTCCACGCCGATTACCTTGTCATAATAGCGTTCAGGCTGCCATTCGATCAGAACATTTCCGACATCGAAAATTACGGCTTCAATTGGCATGTAGCGCCCCTGTTCATTTACCTTTGCTCGCGCCGACTGAACCAATCCGGGACTGGATTTACAAGACGGAACCGCAGCGCGCAGCGCTGCCTCGCCCAACGGGAGGCGATGCATCTTTGATGCGTCACCGACGGGCGGGAGTACTACCCGCGCCGCGCCGCACGCAACTCGCGTTCCAGGGCGTCCAGAAAGCGCGAGCGGTCGGCCTTGCCAAAAGGTTTGCCGCCGCCACCGGTCCCCAAGGGGTTGGCTGCGCGCAGGTCTGCCATCAGATCACGCATCGCCAGTTGTTGTCCGATATTGGCGGCTGTAAAGACCTCACCATTCGGGCGCAGGACCCGCGCGCCTGCCTCAACACATTTCGCAGCCAATGGAATGTCCGAAGTGATCACCACATCGCCTTCCCCGCACCGTTCCGCGATCCATTTGTCCGCCTCGTCGGCACCCTCGGATACGACCACGACCTGCACCAGAGGGTTCGGTGATGGCCGCAACCCGCCGTTCGACACCAGCGCCATCGGCACCTTGTGTCGTGTTGCCACTCGTTCGGCCTCGGCCTTGACGGGGCAGGCATCACCATCGACATACAGCGTGGTCACGCCTTCTTTGCCTCTTTCTTTTCAGGTTCAGCGGGTTTCTTGCGCACCTTGAACTCCTCGGGGATTGGCATTCGGTTGAACGCGTCCAAACCGGCGATCTTGTAGGCTTCGGCCAAGGTTGGATAGTTGAACGTATTCTGGACGAAATAATCCACGGTGCCTTTGAGGTTCAGCACGGCCTGCGCAATGTGGATAAGCTCTGTCGCGCCTTCACCAACAATTTGCACGCCCAGCACCCGGCGGGTTTTCAATGAGAACAGCATTTTCAGCATGCCGTGCTCCAACCCCATAATGTGACCGCGCGATGTCTCGCGGAAGCGCGCTACGCCAACCTCGTACGGGATGCCGCGCTCTTGCAGCTCTTCCTCTGACATGCCGCAGGTCGAAATCTCGGGCACCGAGTAAATGCCATAGGGGTACCACGGGCTTTCTGGCAGCGTCGGCGTTTCCAAGGCGTGACAGGCAGCCACGCGCCCCTGTTGCAGCGACGTTGAGGCGAGCGAGGGATGCCCGATTACGTCCCCCGTCGCATAGATATGCGGCACAGAGGTCTGATAGGTCTTGCGATCCACCTTGATCCGATTGCGGTGGTCCGTCTCAAGCCCGACCGCATCCAGATTAAGCGCCGAGGTTGCACCCATGCGTCCGGCTGCAAACAACAGCATTTCCGCCCGAACATGCCGTCCGTTGTCCAGGGTTACTTCGACATGATCGCCCGCATCGTCGATTTTTTCCACCGCCGATCCCAACCGCAGATCGACGCCGTTTTCACGAATTTGATGGGTAAAGTCGTGGATGAGCCGTTTGTCGATGAAATCCAGGAACGTTTCGCGCGGCTCGATCAGCGTCACCCGCACGTCCAGTGCCGAGAACATGGTCGCGTATTCCACCCCGATCACACCGGCCCCAATCACAACCAGTGATCGCGGAATCTCTGCCATCTCAAGAAAATCGTCGCCGTCGACCACGGTCTTGCCGTTGAAAGGCACATAATCTGGCCGATAGGTTTTGGTGCCCGTCGCGATCAGAAACTTGGCCGCCGTCAAGCGGGTTTTGTCCCCGGCATCGGTGGCCACCTCAACCTCATGCGGGCCAACAAATTTTGCTAGACCATTGAGGGTTTCCACGTGATTTCGGTTGAACTGATGCTCCAGCACGTCGACCTCGTGGTCCAAAGTCATATGCAGACGCGCCTTGAGGTCTTCTGCCCGGATCTGATCTTTGACGCGATATGAGCGCCCATAAAAGCTGCGCTCGCGCCAGCCGGACAGGTTGAGAACGGTTTCCCGCAGGGTCTTCGAAGGAATAGTGCCCGTGTGAACAGACACGCCGCCGAATCTGTCCTTGCGGTCGATGACCAGAACGCGCCGTTTTAGCTTGCCCGCCTGTATCGCTGCGGAACGTCCCGACGGGCCCGACCCGATGATGATCAGGTCAAAGTCGTATTTGCTCATCCGTTAATCCCCATACAGCGCTTCGGCGTGAAAGGTGATGTGGTCTTCCATGAAGGTCGACACGAAGAAATAGGAATGATCATACCCCGGCTGCAAACGGTAAGTGGCCTGTTGGCGGCGTTCAGCGATAGCAGAAGCGAGCGCCTCGGGGCGCAGAAGGTCGATGAATTGATCATTCGCGCCAGTGTCGATCAGGATCGGGCCATCAAACCCCTTTTCTTTCATAAGTAGCGCGGCGTCATGCTTGGCCCATGCGGCCTCGTCATCACCCAGATAGGCGCTTAGCTGCTTGCGGCCCCAATCCGATCCGGTCGGGTTCGAGATTGGGGCAAAGGCTGAAACGGATCGGAAACGCCCGGGCAGGTTCATCGCCAGCGTCAAGGCGCCATGGCCACCCATAGAATGCCCGGTGATCGCCTGTCGATCCCCGTCGATGGGGAAGTTTGCAGTCAGAAAGCCGGGCAGTTCCTCGGCCACGTAATCCCACATTTTGAAATGCGGTGCCCACGGCGTCTGCGTCGCGTTGACATAGAACCCTGCACCCTGACCCAGATCGTAGTCTTCGTGATCCGCGACACCCTCACCCCGTGGCGAGGTATCGGGAAACACAACGGCGATGCCTTGTTCTGCCGCCCAGGCCTGCGCACCTGCTTTGGTCATGGCGTTTTCATGGGTGCAGGTCAGACCGGACAGATACCACAGCAGAGGCACAGGGCCGTCCTTGGCCTCTGCGGGCAGAAACAGACCAAAGGTCATATCGCATTGGCAGGCTGAGGAGGCATGGCGGTAGACGCCCTGCACACCCCCGAAACAGGCATTTTCCGAAAGGGTTTCCATCTGGCAGAGTCCTTCACTTGGGGTTGCGACATGGCTAACGACCCACGCGCGCGGCGTAAAGACCGCCGGCCGCGGACGCGCGCATTTTTTGAAAGTCAGTTTTCAGAGTGTTGCGAGCCAGGCTATTACAACGGGCACGCTCAGGATGCTGGCCGCGGTCGACAATAGAATTGCCGCTGATGCGCGGTGCGGGGCCACGCGGTAATGGGCCGCTAGCATATAGACATTGCCCGCAACCGGTAACGCGGCTGCAGCAATAGCGACCGAGGCTGGAAAAGTTGCAACCGGGATCAGCCAAATCAAGGCAATGGCCACACAGGCCGGATGAATGACCAGCTTGCAAAAACTCAGCCAGGCCGCGATCTGGACCCGCTCGGCGGATTTAGACGCCAGCGATGCTCCGATCGCGAACAATGCACCGGGCGTTGCAGCCCCGCCCAGAAGGGTCAGAAAATCGTTGAGCGGGTCAGGGACCGGCATCTGAAAGGCCGACCACAGCATGCCCGCAGAAATTGACACGATCATCGGATTCTTCGCCAACCCCAAACCGATAAGACGCAGAGTCGCCAGGCCGAGGCGACCGTCGCGGCCGGCATTGATCAGGATCACGATCAGAGAGGAAAACACCACCAAGTCCACCGCCAATACCAGCATAACGGGTCCGATGGCCGCTTCGGACAACAGCAGGGCCAGCATTGGCAGACCTAAAAAGCCAACATTTCCAATCGCCGCGCATTGCGCCTCGACCGCCGCAGTGGGGATATCAAGCCCCCGTATCCACGCCACAAATGTGGCAAACAGGTAGACTGCCATGGTGCCCAGCAGATAGCCCAAAACCAGCCGGCCGTTGAAGATTTCGGCAAAAGGCAACGTTGCGGCAAAGCGGAACAGCATCGCTGAAAGCGCAAAATAGAAAACAAACTTGGTCAGATAAGCCGTCGCGTCTTCGGTAAAGAAGCGGCTGCGCCCGGCCCAGTACCCCAGGCCGATGATCGCAAAGAACGGAAGGGTGCGCAGAAAAATCTCGACCATGGGCAGAGTGTTAGCATTGTTTTGCCGCGCAGCAAATCACCTGAAATCAAAGCGCCCTATCGTAAAAACAATGAGTGATTATTAGCCATTTCCAAACAAAACTGCGCGAATCGTTGTATCTGAACTGATCGGTTTATAGTTTGTTGGGATCAGCAACCCAAGGAGAGCCCATGACTCAGACAGCCGCCATCCTTCGGACGGGCCGCAAATTCGATCAGGTGCTGCGCGGCGCCCGAGAGGTTTTCATGGCGGATGGGTTCGAGGGCGCAAGCGTCGATGACATCGCGCGGGCGGCTGGCGTTTCGAAGGCAACGTTGTACAGCTATTTCCCAGACAAGCGTTTGTTGTTCACCGAGGTCGCTCAGACCGAGTGCAAAAGACTGGCTGAAAACGTCATTTCGATGATCGACGATTCCAAACCCGCGCGCGAGGTCCTGACAATCGCGGCGACACAGCTGGCCGCGTTCTTGGTGTCCGATTTCTCGCAGCAGGTGTTCCGGGTATGCGTCGCTGAACGGGATCGGTTCCCGGAACTTGGCATGGCTTTTTTTGAGGCCGGGCCGCAGAACGGTCAGCGCCACATGGTAGAGTACCTTGAGAAGGCCGTCGCAAAGGGTGAACTCGCCATCGAAGATGTGCAGATCGCGGCGGAACAGTTTTCAGAACTGTGCAAGGTCCGCATCTGGACCAAGGCAGCATTGGGCATTCAGACAAGTTTCAGCAAATCGGAAATCGACGAGATCGCGCTACAGGCCGTGGATATGTTCATGGCCCGATACGGTGTCTGACAAAGAGGGCACGACCAAGATTTGAGCAGCCGCGAAAGCGTTCGCTGAAACAAAGGCCAACGGCGAAATTGATGTTTGACAGGTGGCGCATTCTGGAAAACCATCAGCCGGATAAAGCGAAGGCCCTGTGATCCTTGACCCGTGTGACTGCCAGTTTTTCCCGCCGTCTGAGCGACTTGCTTGTTCAGATCTATCCTGAACACGATCAGGCTATTCTGGCGCAGCAGATCACTGATGCTTTCTGGCCCGCAGGCACGCATCGGCGGAAACAAGGCCGCAAGCCCGGCAACAAGCTTTGGTCGGAAAAAGACAGCGTCCTTATCACCTATGGAAACTCGATCGAAGATCAGGCCCACAAACCGCTGGACCTATTGCACGACTTTCTGATCCGGCATCTCAGGGGTGTCGTGAACGGTGTTCATATCCTGCCGTTTTTTCCTTTTACCTCGGATGACGGGTTTGCGGTCTCTGACTACTATAGCGTCAGTACTCAGCTGGGCGATTGGTCCGACATCACGCGGATCGCCAACGACTTTCATCTGATGTCCGATCTCGTGCTGAACCATGTGTCCAGTCAAGGCGCGTGGTTTACCAATTACCTGCAGGGAAAATCTCCGCACGACCGTTTCTTTGTAGAAGCCTCGCCCGAGGATGATCTGTCTCAGGTCGTGCGCCCCCGCACCACGCCGCTGTTGCGGCAGGTCGAAACCAACAGGGGCGAGAAATACGTTTGGTGTACCTTCAGTCACGATCAGGTCGATCTGGATTTTTCAAACCCCGAGGTATTGCTGGAGATGTTGCGGATCATCCGCCTCCACATAGACAAAGGGGTGCGGATTCTGCGGTTGGATGCGGTGGCTTTTGTCTGGAAAGAGATCGGCACCAACTGCATCCACCTGCCGCAGACCCACGCCATCGTTCAGTTGTTGCGGCTGCTCTGCGACTTTACGACGGAAACACTGGTCCTGTTGACCGAAACCAATGTTCCCCGAACTGAGAACCTCAGCTATTTCGGCAACCGGAATGAGGCGCATGCCGTTTACAACTTCCCTCTGCCGCCGCTGATCCTGCATGCGATGCAGTCGGGGACAGCACAATATCTGCGTGAATGGCAAGCTGCGATGCCTCCCGCACAGTTGGGATGCGCCTATCTGAACTTTACGGCCAGTCATGATGGGATTGGCATGCGCCCTGCCGAAGGGGTTCTGCCGCCTGATGAAAAAACACGCATGATCGACACTGTCCGACGTATTGGCGGGTTGGTTTCAATGCGGGCACTGCCGGACGGGCGCGAGGAACCCTATGAGTTGAACTGCGGGTATTTCGAGGCGATGCGCGAAACGTTTGACGGAGAGGATCAGTACCATCTGGCGCGATTCATCTGCTCTCAGACGATTGTCATGTCGCTGGAGGGGATACCGGCGTTCTACATCCATTCCTTGCTGGCAACGCCCAACGATCATGAAGGGGTCGCTCGGCGCGGCATGAATCGGGCAATCAACCGACATCGCTGGCATTACCCAGAGCTGCTGGCGCGATTAGCTGATCCGGGATCAAATCAGGCCTTGGTGTTGTCGGAACTGTCGCGACGCCTCCGATTACGCGCACAGCAACCCGCCTTTCATCCCAACGCGACGCAATTTACATTGCGGTTGGACAATCGTGTCTTTGGCATCTGGCGGCAGAGCCTGGATCGCAGCCAGTCGATTTTTGCTTTACACAATGTCTCGTCAGAGCCAGTGAATGTCAGCCCGACCGAGTTTAACATGATTGCCGAAGAAACCTGGACCGATGCCCTGACTGAGGAAATCCTTGCAACCAACGGCCCGGATATCGTGCTGGCCCCGTATCAATGCCGCTGGATCACGAATGCGGGGTGAATTGTGCAAGATCGTCGGACACCGCCGCCTTGAGCCGCAGCAGGAATTCAGGGTCCGCTGAATGGACACGGTTCCAGGTCGGAATGAACGGGGTCTCGTGCGGGTTGTCCAGAAAAACCTGACCGGCGCGGATGATGTTTTCGGCAAACAGCTCGATTGATTTTTCTTCCTTGTGGCGATCCAGCTCTAACCCGTTCATCCGTGCATCGGTGTAGTAGCTTTCAAGCAAATCCAGCGCTGAGCGGTAGTATGTTGCCTTCAGAGTGCGGAACGTGTTCGGGGTAAAGACTGTCCCATCTGCGGCAAGCTTGCGGAAGATTGCCTTGCAGATGTCGGTGGACATGCGGCTCAGACCCTGATTGGCGTCTTCGGGCGAAAGGTCCTGATGCTTATGATCGTAATTATCGGCGATTTCGACTTGGCAGACGGATTTTGGCGCCAGATTGCGCCACGCCTCGGACAGTACGCCAATCTCCAACCCCCAGTCTGACGGGATACGCAGATCGGGCAGGGTAGGGGTGCGGATCGCGAACTCGCCCGACAAAGGATAACGAAAGCTGCGCAGGTAATCGAGGTAGTCCCGATCTCCGACCACCTTCTTCAATGCAATCAACAGCGGGCTAACCAAAAGACGCGTGACACGGCCATTCAGCTTGCCATCACCAATGCGCGGGTAAAAGCCCTTGGCCATTTGGAACGGAAAGGTAGGGTTCACGACCGGATAGACCAAACGGTCCAGCATCTGTCGGTTATAGGTCACGATATCGCAGTCGTGAATCGCCATAACCGAACTGTCTGCACACGCCAGCAAATAGCCAATGCAAGACCAGACATTCTTGCCTTTGCCGGGTTCCTGCGGGGCAAGACCCAAATCGTTCAGATGCGATTGCAATAGGCTCAGGCGCGGGCTGTCATTCCAGATCACGGCATGGTTTTGCGGTAGTTTTGCAAAAAACGCGCGTGCATGTCGGTACTGCGTCTCGTCGGCCTGATCCAGCCCGACGACAATACGGTGAAGATAGCTCACCTGCGCCAACTCATCCAAGATACCCGCCAGCGCCGGGCCTTCCAGCTCGGAGTAAAGGCACGGCAATATCAGAGTAATTTTGCGGGTCTCCGCATAAACCGAAATCTCATGCGCCAGATGTCCCGCTGGTCGACTGCGCAGATTGTGCAGGGTGGTTATATTGCCGTTCTGATGAAAATCCGCCATGCCGAATGCCTTTTGTGATCAGAGGTCCGAAGTCAGGGTCAGGATCGCCTCTGACCAGCCCTGCGGCCCGCTATGTGTTGTTCTCAGTATCTGTGTTTCTATTTCTGGTGGAAAAGGGGGAATTGACGGTCCATCAGGATTGGCGACAACAACGCCCTGATCAGCAGTTTGGATCATTTCAGCATCGTTTGGTGCATCCCCCAACGCAATAGTGCGGATAGGCTTCAGGCGCCGGATCACTTCGGCCATCGCGTCGGCCTTGGTTCTGCCAAAAGACAGGGTCAGAAAGCGACCACCTTGCCGAGCCGTCACTCCGTTACGTGCCGCTTCTTTCAAAAATGCCTGCAAGCCTGCTTGAGACCCCGTCCAGAGACCGGGTTCACTGAACCTGCGTCGGCGTGCAAGTGTCGCTTGCGCCGGACTGAGGCCCGTTTCCCGCGCGACGTCGAGATCTGTCATGTCTCCGAACCCAAGAAACCCCTTAGGCAGCGTTTCAAGCACGGCGCGCAGGCGGTTATAATCGTCGTCATTAGAATCGGGTTTGCCGGGCCAAAGGATGCCTGCACCGTTTTCGACGATGGCCGGCATGTCGGTCACGCCCATCTCTTGCTGAAGGACTCGAATTTCTTCCGCCGTCTTGCTGCTGGCCAGAATAAGGCCGGCCCCCAGGCCTCTCAACCGTTCAAGGCCGGGTTTGGCCGCGTCCCAGCCATAGTCGTGATGATCCAATAGCGTCCCATCCAAATCAGAAAACACCAATAGGGGCAGGGCATGTGCGGCAGAGTCGTTCATTTGCCTGAAAGTAAAGGATCGTGGATGCACATTGTAAATGCGGGCTGACGAATTTCCGGTCAACTCCGGCGTGAACGCCTAATTATTGGGCGCATTTGTTGCTAGGCGACATCCGGTGCTATGGCCGTTTGAATACGCGCCGCGCCGCCTCAACTTTGGCGCGCACAAAGCAATCCTCAGCGTGATCATTGATCAACCCCATGGCTTGCATGAATGCATAGACCGTTGTTGGTCCTAGGAATTTCCAACCCCTGCGTTTTAACTCTCGTGCAATTGCCTCGGATTCCGGGCTGGTTGACCGGGACTGCGGCGGCGCGAGATTTTCAGGTCGCGGTTCGTAGCGCCAGAAAAAGCTGGCCAGTGATCCTTCGGCCTCAACCATTTCAACAGCACGCCCGGCGTTGTTGATCACTGCGGCGATCTTGCCCTTGTGTCTCACGATGGAGTCATCACTGAGCAAACGATCTACGTCCGCTTGCCCATATGTTGCTATCTTCCGAAAATCGAACCTGTCAAAGGCGGCGCGAAAGCCCTCGCGCTTGTTCAGAATCGTCCGCCAGCTCAACCCCGATTGGAAGCTTTCTAGGCAAAGTTTTTCAAAGAGACGGGTATCGTCTGCAACGGGAAAACCCCATTCTTTATCATGATAGTCCAAGAATTCGGGTGCGGCGCCAGCCCATTTACATCTTGTGCGCCCATCAGGCCCAACAAAAAGCGCGCTCATGCTGCGGCGCCTTTCAGAAACGCCAACCGCGCGTCAGTTCGCCCGGGTGCGACCTCTTGAATGTGGGGCGTCGCAATGCCTTCCGCAACAAACGGGTCAGCGGCCAACCGTTCTTCAAGTTGGGCCCGGTTATTCGCCACGGCAAGTATTGCACCGCCACCCTGAGGTTTCAGGCTGCCGACAACAAGGAAAGCCCCGTCGTCGAATCCTCTTGCAATCCACGCGTTATGCGCAGCCATGTACTCTGCCGCTTTGCTTTTCTTTTCTGTCAGGTTGAGGGTGATGATATACATGATATTTCCGTCTAGGTTTTGATAATTGCGCCATCGGCCACCGCATCAAGCCAGGCCAGCATTTGTTGCGCTTCTTGTTCAAGGAACGGCTCGTCGGGATAGGCGTTGGCAAGGGTTGCCGCACCTTGGCTTCGCGCCAGAATATGCATGGCCAGCGCATCGGCATCCTCTTCTCTGCCCATTTCCTTGAACCTCCGAGCCAGCCAGACTCGGAACAGATCGAACAGATCGCGTGCACCGGACTCGCCGGGATGGTTCAGCTTTGACAATTCAAGAAACAACGTCCCGACGGGGCACCCGTAGGAGCGGATCTTTTGGTTGTTCATCAACAAGATTCGAATGAAGTTGGCGACGCATTTCTTCGGGGAATGGCCTGCTTCGACCCATCCTCCTAGCATTTCCGACCTGTCGCGAATTCGACGCTCGATAACAGCATCCAGAATCTCATCCTTGGTCTTGAAGTGGTAATAGAAGTTGCCACGCGAGATTCCCACGACGCTTGCAATATCTGCGAAAGACGTAAAATCGAACCCGCGTTCATAGATCAGCTTGTCCGCAGCAGTTACAATCTTTTCGCGCCTATCCGATGCTTTCATGCCCGCGTCCTTCCAAGCTTGACCATATTACCATCTGAACCGAGCTTAGCTCTTGTAGTGGAAATTAGGTCTAATGTCCTAAAGAGTCAATCTGTAAAAGTTATGCAAAATAGAACTTTACAATCTTAGGGCGCTTGACCTACTTAAAAAATAGGACAACTGACCTAAGAAAGATAACTATGAAACCCAACTTGTTCTCACCCATCCAAATCGGCGATCTGAAACTTCGCAATCGAATGGTAATGGCACCGTTGTCGCGTAGCCGCGCAACCCCCGAGGGCGTCCCCACCCCCCTTATGATCGAGCACTATCGGCAGCGCGCATCAGCCGGTCTGATCATCACAGAGTCTGCACCCGTGTCGCACCAAGGGGTTGGGTACCCATGCACACCCGGCCTGTACACGCCCGAGCAAACCGCAGGATGGTTGCGTGTCGTGAATGCCGTCCATGCGCAAGGCGGCCGAATTTTTGCGCAGCTGCAGCACTGCGGCCGAATTTCGCACAATAGTCATCAACCCAACGGCCGCGTGCCCGTCGCACCATCTGCCGTCTTGCCGGATGGCGTTGCGTTTACCGCGACGGGATATCAACCCTTTGAAACACCACGGGCTTTAGAAGCCGGGGAAATAAAGGACGTTATCGCGCAGTATCGGCAAGCAGCCGAGAATTGCTTGGCGGCTGGCTTCGATGGTGTCGAGGTTCATGCCGGAAACGGCTATTTGATTGATCAATTCCTGCGCGATGGCACGAACAAACGCGAAGATGCCTATGGGGGAAGCACCAAAAACAGGATGCGTTTTTTGAACGAAGTTCTTGATGCTGTGACTGACGTCTTACCGGTAGGTCGGATCGGTGTGCGGCTATCTCCGGAAAACACCTTCAACAGCATGTCGGATTCTGATCCGCAACGGCATTTCGAGGAAATTGTCGACAACCTCTCTGGAAGAGGTCTTGGGTATCTTCACGTACTGGAAACCAGCATGGATTTTGGTGGGCATGTTGCTGACGCATCCAGGACTGTTGATTACGGCAAACTGCGCAAGCTTTTCTCTGGCCCCTATATCGCCAACAACGGCTACACCAAAGAACGTGCGGAAAAGGCCATTCAGAGCGGTCATGCCGACCTGATCTCGTTCGGAGCCGCGTTCCTTTCAAACCCGGACTTGGTACGGCGCTTTAAGAAGGGGTTGCCGCTCAACAAAGTTGATAAGTCGACTTTCTATACGGGCGGGGCGACCGGATACACCGACTATCCACAGTTTTCTGCGGAATTCACAGACGCAGCTTAGCCGTTCAAAACACCAAGAATCTGAGCCGGGACACCGGCTCAGTATCCGACTGCAACATAAGTTCCGTCTGGTTCATGATGTGCGTTTCACGCTGCGGACGGCCAGGCCTTCTGGCAAGAGGGTGGGCGCTGGTGGCTTCAGCTTTGCCGAGGGTTGTTGGCGGCATGGGCGCTGATCCTGCGCACGCTCCATTCGACGGCATCCCGCATGGTTCTACCCAGAGCGTCGTCAAACGCCTTGACCAGATCCGGGGTTTGGTCGCTGGCCGAAACCACATACTCGCGGAACGAGTTGGATGCGATGATCTTGTCGTCAAACTCGTCAATGATCTTGATATTGATGCGAACTTCGACCCGAATGGTCTTGGTGCCTTCGGTCTCATTAACCACCAGCCCCTGGAATTCTCGAATATCAGGCGCGATGACGTAGTCGGGGCGTAAACCGACCGTTGACCGGCCCACGGCTGCCACCTTGCCACTGTTTTCATAGCTTTCGACCAGCAACGCCTGAACGATCAGCGGTGCGCGATCCACCCAGCGGGCGCGCGGAAGGTATTGCACCTGAAACGGCGTCGGCTGGATTGCGATCTGGTCCGTGTTGACCGCAGCCGTCGCCGTCGGTTCCTGTACCACGATCTGCTTTTGAACACGCGGCAACGCCGAAGAAAATGTGCTTTTGGGCGTCAGCAGATACAGGTCGTTCGGCTTGGACGCCTGCCGCAGTGTTCCCAGACCTGCGCATCCCCCAAGCGACACAAGGGCAAGGACCACAAGAAAATGCCTTATCATTGGCCAAACTCCGATGCTTGTGTGCCCAGAAGGAAACGCGCGGGATCACGTTCAACTCTGTCGACCAGGCGATCCATATTAATGACCAGCCGTTGCGACTCTTCGATAAAGCGGGTGAATTGCGGCAGGCCGACCCGCAAAAAAGTCGATAGCTGGCGTCGATTGTCCTGCACTATGCCATCTATCGTTCCCAACAGTTCTGAGGCAGATTGTGAGGCGCTGAGTACATCGGCCGAGATGTCATCCAGCCGTTCGGTGACATTCTTCACGGTCGCTGAAACCTCGTTGGCCGCTGTTCGGATATCGTCCATCACGACGCCGACATCTTCGTCAAGAATCCTGTTGGCCGAGTCAAATGCGCGCTCGGCGGCGCTGAGCGTGCCTTTCGTCGAGTCCATCGCAACCGTTATTGATCCGAGGGTGCTGTTTGCATTCTCGAATGTCTCGGTAATGACGGCCAGCGACATCTCGGCCTCGTCCGTCAGCACGTTCAGGTTTTCAGCCAGGGTTGAGGCCCGGTCGATGAACGGTTTTACATCGTCTTCTATCACCTCACCCGCGCTTTCAATGACAGTTTTTGCACTGTCCAATGCCGCTGTGGCGGAGTCAGACGCTGCTTTGACGCTTTCGAGTGTGTCGTTGCCTGTGTTTAGTGTTGTTTCAGCGGTCTGGACCAGATTATCCAAACCATCCGTGAAATCCCCGATCTTCTTGGCAGCGCCGCTTAGATCCCCGGATAGGCTCTCAAAATCAGAAAGTGTCCTGTCCAACCGCCCCGAGGCTGCGCCGAGATTGTCCAGAATGTTATTGACCCTCTGGCGGTTTTCTTCGTCGACGACGGCATTCAGGTTTTCCAACAAGGTTACAGCCTCATCCAGCACCTTCGGCGCGCCTTCGAACAACGACTGGATGGCGCTGCGTCTGCTTTGGATGACACTGTTCTGGGGCAATCGTTCACCGCTGGCCGACCCGCCGGTCAATTCCACATAACTGACGCCCGTCACACCAAGGGATTGCAGCTGTGCAATCGTGTCCTCGGTCACCGGGATTTCCGCGTCAACCTCAAGTCTGACCCGCACTTTGGATGGGTCGTCATCGTCGAGGGTCAACGAAATGACTTGCCCAACCGGCAGGCCGTTAAAACTGACGCCGCCTGCTGCTGAAAGCCCCGAAACGTTGTCGAACAAAACGTCATAGTAAGCGTATTGACGCGAGACCTCGAATTTTGCGAGCCATAGGAAAAATCCGAATGCCCCGAGGATACCCGCAAGGGTGAAAGCGCCGATCAGGATGTAATTCGCTCGGGTTTCCATGATCTCTACCTATCGTGCCCCTTCTCTTGCGCCGCGCGCGCCCGGGGGCCGGTAAAATATTCTTGCACCCAAGGATGATCGACTTTGGTCATTTCTTCAATCCGTCCCTCAACCAGCACGCGTTTTTCTGCTAGCACCGCAACGCGGTTGCAAATGGCATACAGGCTGTCCAGATCATGTGTCACCATGAAAACCGTCAATCCCAATGCGTGCTGCAATTCACCGATCAACTCGTCATAAGCAGCGGCTCCAATGGGGTCCAGTCCGGCGGTGGGTTCGTCCAGAAATACGATTTCGGGATCCAGCGCCAGCGCGCGCGCCAGCGCAGCACGCTTGCGCATGCCACCGGACAACTCAGATGGAAATTTCTCGCAGCTGAGTTGCGGCAAGCCGACCAGGCTGATCTTCAGGCTTCCCAAAGCCTGCATCAACTTTTCGCTCAGCCCGGTATGTTCGCGTAACGGGGCCATGACGTTCTGCAATACCGTCAGAGAGGAAAACAGCGCCCCGTCCTGAAACGCCACACCCCAGCGTTTTTCTATCCTGCGCCGCTCCTGTTCGGGGCCATTCAGGACGTCGACACCCAGCACCTCGATACTTCCAGCGGCGGGTTTGTTCAGCCCGACAATCGTGCGCAATAAAACCGACTTGCCTGTGCCCGAACCGCCCACGATGCCGAGCACCTCGCCCCGCCAGACATCCAAGTTCAGGTTCTGGTGAACAACCTGCGACCCGAACTGGTTGGTCAGGTTGCGCACACGGATCACTGCCTCGCGCTGAGCGTCGGTGTCCGAGGTTTGCTGCAGCACGGTCCCGTCCATGTCAGATTTCCAAGGTCGCGAAAAAGATCGAGAACAGGGCATCCAAGGCGATGACCATAAAGATTGATTGTACCACCGAGGCTGTTGTCCTTTGACCAACGCTCTGGGCCGAACCTTTGACCTGCATCGCCTGCCAGCAAGCGATTACCCCGATGACGACAGCGAAGAACGGTGCCTTGATCATGCCGATGGCGAAATGCCAGATGCCTGTGCCTTCCTTCAAACGGGTCACAAACATGCCGGGGCTGATGTCAAGGTCGATCCAACTCATCAAACCGCCACCGATCAGGGCGGCCATATCAGCAACAAAACCAAGGATCGGTAGCATGATCAGCAAGGCCACAACACGCGGGATCACCAGCACTTCGATTGGGTCCAGACCCAGCGTGCGCATGGCGTCAATCTCTTCCTGCACTTTCATCGAGCCGATGGATGCGGTGAATGCAGACCCAGAGCGGCCCGCGACAATAATGGCGGTCAGCAGGATACCCAATTCCCGCAACACCGAGATCGAGATCAGCTCAACCACAAAAATTTCGGCTCCGAACTGCTTTAGCTGCGTCGCGCCCTGAAACGCCAGCACAACGCCGATCAGAAACCCCATAAGGGCAACAATAGGGATGGCTTTTAATCCGACCTCTTCCATCTGCGACACCAACGCAGCCTGACGCAGTCGCCATGGCATCACGATCGTGCGGGCCAACCGATGCAATGTCAGACCCAAAAAGCCCAGCATGGACAGGGTGTCCTTCCATGCTCCGGCCGTGCGTTCACCGACGGCAGCTACCCAATCGACAAAGCTGCGGGGTTGGACCTCGGTACCCGGTTCGTCCGGAATATTCTCGGCCACCGTGTCGAGAAGGGCGGATTGCGCAGGGCTTAACCCTTCAAACCGGATCTCAGCGCCCAGTTTCCGCGAGCGTCGCGCCAGATCGGCAATCAGCCATGCGCCGCCAGTATCCAACGTCTCGACCTTGGACAGATCAAACGTAATTTTGCCCCCTTGCGGCTGAACTGCGGCAAAAGCCTGTTCGACGGTGCCCAGCGATTGGGTCAGCATCTCACCCGAAATACGCAGGCAGACGCCATCTGCGTCACTGTCCGAATGTATCATGGGTTGCGTCATGGGTGTATGTGATGTGAAACAGCGCCTTGCTGCAACGCATTTTTAGAATGTTTGAGGATTCGTCGCCGCGCATAGGCAGTGGTGTAACAATTTGTGCCCGGTCCATGCCTGTTTAAACACCCGTTTCGACGGGGCTGTTTTCCGAAGGGCGCAGAGTTTAGGGTCACCCAAAACTCAGCACACCGAAACGCTTGTCGGGACCAAATAACCAAGACAGGGTTTGCGGCAGGAGCACAGTGTTAGAATCAGAGTTGGCAGAATGCAGAAACCGGGAAATATTCTGTTCATTATCATTGATCAATTGAGGGCGGATTGCCTGCACGGTGCTTTGGCTGATCATGTAGATCTGCCAAACCTGCGCGCGCTTCGGGGCGAAGCCGTCAGTTTTGACCGCCACTATTCCGTCACAAACCCTTGCGGGCCGTCGCGGGCCTCGATCCTGACCGGGCAGTACGCGATGAACCATCGGTCCGTCCGCAATGGCACGCCGCTGCGGCACGACACGCCCAATCTTGCAACTGAAATGCGCAAGGCCGGGTATCTGCCCATGCTGTTCGGTTATACCGACACCTCTGCCGATCCCCGCGTGCATGATCCGAACGATCCGGTTCTGAAATCGTATGAACAACCCATGGCAGGATTCGATGAAATTATCGAAATGCGGTTGGAGGAATCCTATCCTTGGCGATCGCATCTGATGAAGCGGGGCTACCGCTTTGACACCTATTGGGATGTGCACAAACCGACCTCTCCCAATGGAGGCACGCCGCGCCTGAATGATCCGGCACTCTACAAGGCCGAAGACAGTGATACGGCCTTTTTGACGGACGCGTTCCTCAGCAGTATTGCAGCCTACAAAGGTCAGAACTGGTTCGCTCACCTAACTTATATCCGGCCACACCCGCCGCTTGTCGCGCCCGCGCCTTACAACGATATGTACGATCCAGCCACGCTGCCTGAACCGGCCGGGTTTGCCGACGCGTCCAAGGAACGGGCCATGCATCCCTTCTTTGGCCCGGCAATAGACAGGCAAACGGCTGCGGATGTCGTCTTGGGTTTTGAAAGCGTTGATCCCAAGGTTGAGAATATTCAGATTCTGCGATCCGTTTATCTGGGGCTCGCGACCGAAGTGGATCACCATATCGGGCGCATCATCCAGTTCCTCAAGGAAAGCGGTCAATACGACGACACGCTGCTGGTGGTCACGTCAGATCACGGAGAGATGCTGGGTGATCGCCACAGCTGGGGCAAAATGACGGTTTATGACGCGGCTTATCATACGCCCTTGATCATCCGGTTGCCAGGTAACGAAGCGCAGTCAGGATCGGTGGTAACTGCGCCAACCGAGTCGATCGACATAACTCCGACCATTCTGGAATGGGTCGGTCAACCTGCCCCGAACGCAATGGACGGGCGGTCATTGATGCCCTTTTTACAAGGTGAAGAACCCGAATACTGGCGCGGCTATACTTTCAGTGAATTGGATTTCGCCGATCCTGAAACCCCGTCGGTGTGGCAACAGAAGCTGGGAACAGGCGACAGCGAGTCGTGCTTGGGCATTCTGCGTAACGAACGCTTTACGCTGGTCGAGTTCGCCGCTGACCTACCGCCACTATTGTTCGATCATGAAGGCGAAGGAGAATTGCAGAATGTTGCGGACGACCCAGCCTATGCCGCGGAATTGGCGCGTTTAGGGCGGCAGATGCTGCGACATCGGATGCGCAATATGGATCACACGTTGTCGCTGCATTCGCTAACGCCAGACGGCGCAAAATTCAAACCGCGTTACTAATGCAACCTGCGGTGTTCTTGCCCCCTACACCCGCGATTAATCCAATGCTACGCATAACTTGTCGGGAGGGCGAAGTTGGACATTACAGATCAACAGATAAAGTCTATGACAAGCGCGGGCCTGAACCTGATCGGACAGGCGCTGTCGATCTATGACAGCCAGCTGCGTCTGGTGGTCAGTAATCGCCGCTTTCAGGATATGTTTGATCTGCCGGATGAACTGGTTCAGCCCGGAGCGTTGTTCGCAGAAACGATCCGCTATCTTGCGTCACAAGGTGAATACGGCACGGATATCGACGTAGAAGAAGCTGTTAATCAGCGCGTTCAGCAGGCGCTGACTTTTGAGCCGCATTACTTGGAGCGCGTCCGGGCAAATGGCTGCGTGATCTCAGTCGAAGGTGCGCCGCTACCCAAAGGTGGATGGGTGTCCGTGTATACCGATATTACAAGCACCAAAAAGGCGGAGGCACTGCTGCGCGCACGTTCAGAGGTGTTGTCAGGGCAGTTGCTTGTTCGGGCCGAGGAACTTGCCGCCGCCAACCGAAAGCTTGCCGCAACAAACACAGCCCTCGAGGAAGCAAAACGCCAACTGATCGAGATCGAAGCCCGGACTCGTATGACGACCGAGATGATGCCGGCCCATATCGCCCATCTGGATGCCGACGGGCGGTATGATTATTCGAACCGCCGTCTCAGCTCGGTCATGCCGGGGCGCCCGTCCGAAATTCTCGGCATGCACATCTCAGAAGCACTGGGCGCTTCGGCCTTTGCCCGCGTCGAACCCCACTTGCAAAAAGCCTATGGCGGCGAAACGTCGGTGTTTGAGTTTACCGAGGACCAGGATTCGCGCCGTATCCGCGTATCGTTTTCTCCGGATGAAGAGGGCGGCGTTTATGTCATGTCGGTCGACATCACCGAGGAAACGCAAGCACGTGTGGCCCTGCAACAGACGCGGCGCCGGGCAATGGCGGCGCAAATGACCAGCGGACTGGCGCATGATTTCTCGAACCTTCTGACTATCATTTTGGGCATGCAGTCCCGACTGGAAAAAATGGACCTGCCCTCAGAGGCGCATGAACTGGTTGCCGCGACCCAAAAAACCGCCCGAAGGGGTGGACAATTGCTAAACCGGATCGCGGATATGACCGGAAACCGAACGTTTCAGCCCAAAGCAACCGATATGCGCAGCCTGTTGGAAGATTTGCGTGTTCTCGCCTCACCTTCTTTGCCGCGCGGTGTCGGCCTTTCGATGGTGAACACCCTGCCGGACGAGGCACTATTGTTGGATCCGGGCATGGTTCAGGACGCGCTATTGAACCTTGTTCTGAATGCACGCGATGCGTGTGGCGGGTTCGGACAAGTCACAATCAGTGCGCATAAGATTGGTGACATCTGGATCGAAATCTCGGTCTCGGACACGGGGCCGGGGTTTTCGAAGGAAGCGTTGGAAAAAGCGCTGAACCCATTTTTTACGACCAAGGGCAGCAAGGGCTCGGGGCTGGGTCTGCCGATGGTGTACGACACAGTAAAACTGGCGGGCGGCGACCTGAGTCTACGTAACACGCCCTCGGGTGCGATGGTATCGATGCGTTTGCCGTATCGCCCTGCTCCGCCAATTCAGGACGGGCTGGTTCTGCTGGTCGAAGATAATGACGATCTGCGCGGGCAGTTCCGTGATATGCTTGTGGAGCTGGGGTTTTCCGTGATCGAGGCCACATCCGTCGACGAAGCACTGGCCCTGACAGCCGATATACAGGATATCGCCTTGGTGTTGTCGGACATTCGGCTGGAAGGGCAGGGAACCGGCCTTGAGTTGCTGGCACAGCTTAAACCGGGTTTGCCGTGTGTTTTAATGACGTCTTTGCCGTTTTCTGACCCGTTGCACCAGCAGGCGCTGACTCTGGCCCCGGTCCTGAGTAAACCGTTCACCCGTGCGCAACTGTCTGCACTCATCCGTACCGAGGCCCCCTCATGACGCAACCGTTGATCACAATTGTCGATGACGAACCAGAAATTCGTCGCGTTCTGACCGATGCTTTGGAAGAGGCAGGATTTCGTACCCAAAGTTTTGCCCGGGCACGGGAGTTTGAGGCCGCGCTGAAACGTGTCACGCCGGATGTGTGCCTGGTTGATCTGTCTTTGCCCGATACGGACGGGCTGGCGCTTGTGCACCGGCTGGCATTGGAACGGGGGGCCGCCGTGATTATCATCTCTGGCCGGGCGCAGGTGCAAGACCGCGTAACAGGACTGGAGCTTGGGGCGGATGACTACATCACCAAGCCGTTTGACCCGGCTGAGGTCGTGGCCCGCATCCGTGCCAGGTTGCGATCCCCCAGAATACAGAACTCTCAGTCGGACGTGGCCGGTTTCAATGGCTGGACTGCGCATTTTGATCGATATGTTCTGATCGATGGCGACGGCAAAGAAACACCGTTTAGTCATGCCGAGGGCGAAGTTCTGCGCCTGTTTTTAGACAGCCCCAAACGTCTGATCAGCCGTGCACAGATGCAAGAAGCCCTTGGCGGTGCAGCTGGAGACAGCTTTGATCGCGCGATGGATGTTCGCATCTCTCGGTTGCGGACCAAGCTGGGGGAGAATCCCAAAAACCCACGCCTGATCAAGACAATCTACGGGGCCGGGTATATTTTCCTGGGTGATGTCGAATGGCGATAAAGCGCCTATAAACTTTCGTAGAACAGCTAAACATAGAAGTCAAAAAGATGAGTTTTATATTAAAAGACAATATATTAGTGTGAAACAGGATAAAGCCGCCCATACCGGATGTTTGCGGAGATACCGCGCAGAGACTATCTGGGTTCGGGCTATGGATTCTTGGCGCGCTGGGGCGTAACAAGCGGCAACTTGTCCATCCGCCGCAGGTTGGCAACGGAAAAAGGCCATTTCTGTGCTTGGGAAAAAGCGTTCAAAGGGTTTTGGAGAATAAAATGATCAAAAAAACCTGGGCCAAATGGCAATCAGGCCATATTGGACGCCTGCTGGGGGAAAGCTTCCGCAATCAGGGTTGGCTGTACGGGATCGCGATGGTGGCCATGGTTGTGGTCGCCGCGACCACGGCGGGCACCGCATGGATGATGGAGAACATCGTCAACGCGATGACCGAGCCCGAGATGCGGGGTCAAGTCTATCTGATTGCCGCAGCCGTGCTTGCTTTGTTTTTTGGCAAGGCCGCCGCGTCCTATGTTCAGGCCGTTTTCTTGGCACGGGCCGGCAACCGGATAATTGCCGTTCAGCAGGAACGCCTGTATGCGAAACTGATCAAACGCGGTGTCGGCTTTTTCTCAAAGAACGAGTCCTCCAGCCTATTGATGCGCGTCACCCAAGGTGCGCAGGCAGCGCGACGGTTGGTCGATGTGATCGTCACCAGCTTTGTGCGCGATTTGCTGACATTGATCGGCCTGGTTTTTGTAATGATCTATCAGCAACCGCTGCTTTCGGTGTTGTTTTTCATTGTAGGCCCAGTGGCATTGATCAGCGTACGTTTCCTGCTCAAACAGGTTCGGTCGATCATGAAGTCCGAGATGAAGTCACTGTCCGAGATCTACAAGGTCCTGCAAGAAACCTCTGGGGGCATCACGATCATCAAGGTCTTCTCTTTGGAAGACCACATGGCCGGACGTATGAACAACGCTGTCCGGTCAGTTGAAAAGCGCGCAAATTCAATTGCGAAACTCCAGTCAATCGCAAGCCCGCTAATGGAGTTCCTTGCGGGTCTTGCAATTGCCGCCATACTAATAATCAGCACAATTGGCTTCGCAGGCAGCGAACCTACGACCGCTGGCCAGTTGATGTCCTTTATCACCGCGCTCTTGATGGCGTATGAACCAGCAAAACGTCTTTCCAAGATGCGCGTTGTCATAGAAACGACTTTGGTTCCCATCGACATGATGTTCTCATTGCTGGACGAAGAAGAACCGATGCGGGAAAGACCTGACGCGAAGCCTCTGGCCCCTGGCCCCGGGGAAATCCGCCTTCGGGATCTGAACTTTGGATATGCGGGAAAACCTAACGTCATCTCGGATATGAACCTCACGTTCCAAGCTGGGAAAACCACGGCACTGGTCGGTCAGTCCGGTGGCGGTAAGTCGACAATCTTTGGCCTGATCATGCGGTTTTACGATCCAGATAGCGGGGCGGTCGAAATAGATGGCCAGGATCTGCAAGGCGCAACTTTTGAGTCGTTGCGCCAAAAAATTTCCTATGTTGGGCAAGAGACGTTCCTGTTCTCAGCCTCGATCATGGAGAACTTGAGGTTCGCACGCCCAGATGCGACAGACGACGAAGTGGTGGAAGCGGCGCGTGCGGCCCATGCGCACGAATTCATCTGTAAGATGGAATATGGTTACGACACGCAGGTTGGCGAAAACGGGGCATTTTTGTCCGGTGGGCAAAAACAGCGGCTCGCCATTGCCCGCGCGATCTTGCGCAAATCTGAAATCCTGTTGCTGGACGAAGCCACCAGTGCACTTGATGCGGAATCCGAGACGCTAGTGAAAACGGCGCTGGAAAAGCTGACCGAGAATGTAACAACGATTGTTATCGCTCATCGGCTGTCGACGGTGCTTGAGGCGGACAAGATCGTTGTCATTCAAGAGGGTGCCGTCATCGAAGAAGGCAATCTGGACACCCTGATCGAGAATGATGGTGTGTTCCGGCAATTGTTCGACAAACAGTTCAGGCAACCAGCCTCTTAGGGGAGCAATCGTTCGGAGCACAAGGCCCCGTTCATTTGCCGCGCTAGAACGGGTTCCAACCGCTTCTCTCTATTCACGCAGGGCCCTGTCTTTGATTTTGACAACCGGTTGAAGCAGATAGTCCATAACCGTTTTCCGGCCTGCCAGGATGTCGACTTCTGCAATCATTCCGGGGATTATTTCTACGGCCAGTCCATCGGCGTCCAACATCGAATTGCTAGTCTCAATCTCAACAACGAAAACCTCTTCATCATTGCGCTCGGATCGTGTGATTGTGTCGGCGCCGATACGTGTGATCTGACCATCCAACGCACCGTAACGTGCAAAGTCATAAGCGGTTATTTTGACCTTGACCGACTGTCCGGCATGCAGAAAAGCGATGTCATCCGGTCGCACATAGGCTTCGACAAGCAGAGTGTCGTTCAAAGGAACAATTTCCAGTAACTCCTCACCGCTGCGTGCCAACCCCCCGATCGTGCTGCGATGAATGCGGTTAACGATGCCGCGGACCGGAGATCTTATCTGCGCCCGTTCAGCCCGATCGCGCAGGGCGGGCAAAGCTGGCTGCAAGGCAGCAAGTTCCGTGGTTGCCAGTGCCAGATCGGTCAAAGCCGCGCTCCGAAACCGGCTACGGGTTGCTCGGATGCGATCATCGATTTCCTCAAGCCCGGTTTTCAACCTGTTGGTTGCGGCGATGGCCCGGGTACGGCGACCCTCCCATTCGGCCTCACCACGGCGAAGGGTCAGAAGCGTCGTGGCTGGCTCCATGCGCTTTTGGACCAACGGCTCCATCATAGCGCGTTCTTCGGCTAGCAAGCTGAGCGTTTGATCAGCGGTGACACGGTCCACAAGGCCTTCTTCGTATTCCTGTTGTCTTTGCTGCCGTTGACGTTGCAGAATGGCGATTTCTGCTCTCAGCTCGGCTTGTCGCCCCTGATAGAGTGCGGTTTCTGATCGCACGACCGCAGGAGCGCCTTGGACCAGGGCCGCCGTAAACTGAAGGTCAGTACCATCAATCTCGGCCTGCAAGCGTTGAGTGCGCGCCATCAAGCCAAATGCGCGCTGCTGCTCCTGGCCCAGTTGGCTGTCGATTTGGGTTGTCTCAAACTCCATCAGCAATGCGCCTTTTTCAACCACTTGCCCCTCACGTATCTTCAATGATTGCAGAACGCCGGGTTCAGTGGCTTCAATCACCTGAATGTCTGCCGAGGGGACAATTCGGCCGTCAACGCGGGTCACGTCGTCCAGCTCGGTGAGATGCGCCCAGAGCCCCAGTGCGCCCAGGCAAGAAGTGATGACCAACAAAAGCAAGGATCCACGTATGGGTGAGCGACCGCGCATTTCACGGGCGAGCGCGGCAAGGTCAGGATGCCGCGACATTCAGGTGCCTCCGTGATTTGCGGGCATGTTGGGCAAGCATGCTTTTCGGTCCGTCAGCGCTAATGCGCCCGTTCTCGACCACAATGACACGGTCGACCAGTTCCAACAGGGTGGTGCGGTGTGTCACTATTACCATTGTTGTGTCTTGCGTCGCGCGTTTAAGGCGTTGGATCACGTTTGCTTCGGTTTTTACGTCCATCGCGCTGGTCGGTTCATCCAGTAGCAAAACCCGAGGACGCCCGACTAACGCCCTGGCTAATGCAATGGCTTGTCGCTGCCCCCCTGAAAGGCCTTCACCCCGCTCTGTTATTTTCTGGTCATATCCACTGGGTGTATTGGCTAGAAAGTCTTCGACCCCTGCCACCTTACCTGCATGGATCAGGTCCTGATCACGCGCTCTGACAGCACCGCTGTTTATGTTTTCGCGTACAGTGCCGGAAAACAGCCAGATATCCTGTAGCACGGATCCAATATTCCTACGCAAATCGCCGGGATCAATCTGACGTATATCTGCCCCATCCAACATGACCGACCCCGCGCGCGCTTCGTACAGCCCAAGCAACAGGCGACCAATAGTGCTTTTCCCGGAGCCTATTGGTCCCAAGATCGCGACTTTCTCCCCCGGTTCGATCGAGAATGAAACTCCGGCCAATGTGTCGTGGGGCTGATCCGGGTAAGCAAAATGCACATCCTTAAAGGTGATACGACCTTCGCAACCGTCCCGACTGACCCAGGTGCGCCCCGGCGGTCTTTCGCTTTCGGCCTGCATCAGTGCATTGAGGCTACGGTAGGCACTTCGCGCCTGATTGACGCGTGTCAACGTCTGGGCAAGTTGGCCCAATGGGGCCAGGGCGCGCCCCGTCAGCATCACCGAAGCGACCAATGCCCCCATACTGGCCTGACCGTCTGTTATCAGAAAAACGCCAAAGAAGACGATCAGCACCTGCGCAGCCTGTTGGGTGAAACCAGTCAAATTCAATGCGAACTGCGTCACCGTCCGGCTGCGAATGCCGTGAGAAGATTGGCGTTCTATCGCGTTTTCCCAGCGTGTCCTCATTTGCCGGGCGGCTGAGGTGGTTTTGATAGTCTCAAGCCCTGATACGGTCTCTACAAGGACGGATTGTTTGGATTGACCGTCTGAGAAACTCTTTTCTGCTAGGCGCGACAACAGGGGCTGTATTGCGACACCGGTCAGAAGGACAAACGGAACAGCGAGCGCCGGGACAAGCGCCAATTGTCCGCCAACCAGGTAAATGACAAAGACGAAAAGGGCGATGAATGGTAGATCAACTAATGCAACGAGTGTTGCCGAAGTGAAGAATTCTCGCAGCGTTTCGAACTCACGAACGGTACTTGCCATGGCGCCGGTGGATCCGGTTCGGGATTTCATGCGAATGTTCAAAATTTGATCGAACACGCGCCGTCCCATCAGCAGATCGGCCTTTTGCCCGGCGCGATCAATGAATCCTGCACGCAAAAGTTTTAAAACGAAATCAAACCCAAGCGCGAGGCCGACCCCGGCCGTCAGAGCGATAAGGGACTCGGTGGCCTCGTTTGGCAACACACGGTCATAAACAACCATGATGAAGATCGAGGTCGACAGGCCCAGCAAGTTGGCAAGCGCTGCGGCAAGGCCCACCTGTGTATAGGACCATCGGTTCGCTGCCATTGCCGACCAAAACCAGTGGCCAGAAACAGGGGCGTCGCCAGTTGCCACGTCTTCTTGGTGATTGCGACGAAACAATATGGCATATCCGGTGTATATTTGCCTCAGCGTGTCTTCCGAAACTTCACCGATTCCATCACCAAGAGCCGGATCAAATACTAAGAGGTACCCATCTTTTGTGCGGCCATGGTAGACAATGGCCTTTTCATCTTCCAAAACCAATAACGCAGGTGCCAAGTTTGCATCAAAGTCCCCCAACTTGCGTTTGCCATATCCGGCCTGCAAACCCGCTCTCTGAGATACCTCGATGGCGTCGCGAAGGGTAAGCTCTCCTGTCGGTCCAGATTGCGCGGCATACAAAGTTGCAAGTGTTATCGGGCGGTCAAGTTGGGCCGCGACGTGTAAAAGGCAGGCTTCAAGAGGCGAAAGCTCAGCGCCGTGCGAAATGGTTGCTGGCTTTGTCATGGGCCGTCCTCACGCCATTCGATTGTTGAAATGCCCAGCAAATCCAGAATATCGCCCGTCAGGCTAAGCGCAGCGTAATTGGTAAGAAAAAAGCTCTGCTCGGCCAGGATCAGTCTTTCCTGCGCGTTTACGTAGTCTTTTTGGGCATCAAGGATTTCGATTAGGCTACGCCGTCCAATTGTGAATTGAGCCCGCACCGCAGCCACACTGTCGGCGTTGGCTTGAACCGCAACCCGAGCGGTCTGCAAACGAACCGCGCCTGCCTGTTGATCTGACCGAACGAGTTCGAGTTCGCGGCGGATACTCCGAATGACCGAGTCACGGGCGAATTCAGCCTCTTTGACCTGCGCTTCGGCGGCAGCGATGGTGGCGCGACGCTGGCCTGTGCTGTCGATTTCGTAGTTAAGCGATAGATCGACACCGAAATTTGCATCACTGCTGTTGTCCATATCGGCAAAGGCTGCCAGCTGAACCTCAGGTTGGCGTCGCGCAAGGGCAGCCGCTTGCGCCGCCTTCGCAGATAGCAACGCCGCGTCTGCCCGGCGAACCTGCGGGCTGTCTAAGACTATCTGCGCATCGGTTCTGAGCAATGTGGGTGCGGCGACAGGCGGCGGTAGCGTTGTCGGGGTGGAGCCAAAAAGCTCACGAAACTGGGCATCCGCGCGATCCAGACGCGATTGGGCATCTGCCAGCCTTGTCCGTGCGTCAGCCATACGCGAACGGGCTGTCAGAACATCTGCGCTGGACCCAACACCCTGTTCTGTCCGCTCCGTAATCTGCTGCTCTAACTCTTCGTGGACCGTGACATTTCGGGCAGATCTTTCCAAGATTTTTCGCCTGTCCAGAACCAAGACATACGCTTCGATCGCCGAAAGCGCGAGTGCTGCAGCGGTTTGCAATTGATCGCCACGGCTTTTCAGAACACCTGCTTTCGCCGCAGCCAGATCATTCGATGCAGCACCGCCGTCATAGACAAGCTGCGAAATACGCAGGTACGGAGTAACGTCGGCTGTGTTTGTGTCGATTCGCTCGGACCTGGCATTTACGCCTACGGAAAATTGCGGCAGGAAAGCGCCTTTGGCGGCGTCTTCATTGGCTGCAGCTACCTCAAGTCGCGTGGCCCTCTGTGCCAATTCGGGACTCGACTCAACAGCGGCCCGAACAAGCTGCCCAAATGCGCTTTGCGCAAGCTGAGGCGACGGAACGCTTGCCCCAACGCCGACAGATCCACGGGACAGTGACATTTCAACCCCGGTCGGGTCCGGCGTGGATGTGCACGCCGAACACAGAGTGGCGAAGCCGATAAAGAGTGCAAAACTAGCATTGCGGTTGCTTATTAGCATCGGTGCTTCACACCCCATTGGTTCCGAGAAAATCGTCAGTCGGCGCGTTGGCCATGGCGTGAAGGAAACTGGAAATTTCTAAATTTTTAGTATATTTGCCCTGCGATTTTTCCTGCCTTAGTTGTTGCTGCGCCTGTGCTATCCACCTGCAATGCGCAAGGGAAACCTGATGCGCGTGGATCAATTGCAACGCGCCAGACTCGACCAGCCTAAGTTTTTCAGCTTGTTTCAAAGTGCTTAGTCGCTGCGCCGACACTGCAAACGTTCCGGGGGCTAAGTCGATCCCGTCATATGCAGCAAGTGGTTCAAACAGCCCAAGCTTGTCCACCATTTGACAAAGGGCTTGGGTTGCCTCTCGCGCAGCTGCGCGAGCACCCAAAAAGGCTTGTACTTCTTGTAGGGCGGGTGACAAGGCACCGGTCTTGTCAAAGAACGTTTCGTCGTTTGGATCGTTGCTGACTAGGCCTGATGCTTCATCTACACATAACCTAAACATCGATTTACTGTCTGACGAATCTCGCCCAACCGGTTCAGCCCGAAATGGATAGCAGCGCAAGTCTGATGGAACATAGGCTGCCATCCATCGTCCATCTCGGGATACGAAAGGGGTGGGCATGTTCGCCAAGAACGACAATATAACGTGCGGCTCGAAACCCGCTTGGTCTTTTTTAAAAAAAATTGGAAAAGCCGACGCTGCCTGCAAGACTTCTTGAAGGACAATTGCGCAATCAGTGCGGTCCATCGCGAATTCGTAAGAGGTGAAACGTCTCCAGTACATAAGCCCATGTCGGGTGAAAGTAACTGGAACGTGGCCATTCTGCGCCATGTTGTTCCCCATAAAAATGATTGGCTGCCGTTCAGGTTGAACGGCAGCCGATTGAAATGGTTAAGAAGTTGCGCCGGTGGGGTCTGTATGAAGGATGTTGTCCGCACTTAGACCATTCAGGTCATCAAGCCCGCTGAAATGTGCATTCGTTTCGACCGACGCAGAATCCGCGGTAGTGTAATCGACCTTGAACAGGGCACTGTCCGACCCGTCTGTAGCCATCACAAAAAGCTCATCACCGGCCTGAATTCCAGCGAAGTTTTCAACGGCGGTTTCGATCGTGTTTTCGGACAGATCGCTCAGGACCGTTGTCAGGCCAACAAATCCGGTATCCGCACCAACTGCGTCTCCATCGGCCAGGCTTTCAAATCCGGTTCCGTTACCACGCAGGTCCTCTGCGTTCAGCCCACTAAACATCAGCCCATCAGTCACATCGCTTGCGTTGCCGATTGTGAATCCCGTGATGGTATCAACACCGTTTGCAGCCGGATCAGCTTCGAACACAACAAGGTCGCGCCCGACTTCCGAGAGGTCAATCATATCATCCCCGTCTTGTCCGCGAATGACGTTGTCGACGGCGGTTGCAACCAACGTATCGTCCCCATTTGTACCGATCTGGAAGACGGATGGCCCGCCTTCGGGGGTGGTGATCGACAGCACAATAGGCTGACTGGGGTCGACTACGGTCATGTCGAACGTCACCAGAGGCTGACTGAGGTCTGTGAAAGTCGTTGCAGCGGCACCGAAGCTGATCATCGAGCCACAAATAGGGTTGGATGTAAACAAGTCGAACGACGCATTGCCTGTGTCCGATCCGGTGTTAAAGGTCACAACGGATGGGTCAAAGCCGAGGTCAACCGAAAAGTCTAAGCCGGTTGATATATCACGGTCAGCATCGGCGTAGATTGCGAATGTCAGGGTGTTTCCGCTCATCCCTGTCTGGGCAATCACATAGGCCGCCGATTCATGCGCCGTATTTTGATCTGACGCAGGCAATGGATCCGGGCCACCGGACACCGCGGCGTTCGCGGTGAAGTTCAAATCATCGCCAGCATTGATGTTGGTAAACTCCGTGTCCGGGACCGCCAGAGACCAGGTTCCATCGGCGCCAACAGTCGCGGGGCCGACCGAATTTCCGTTCAGCGTAACATCCACTATCTGACCTGCACTTAGCCCAAGCGAGGTACCGGAAACCATAACACCCGAGGCCTGTGCGTCGGTCAGCGAAACCGCATTGTTCGTTCCAACAGCGTTGATCGTCAAGATCGGGCGAAAATCCGTGGTGAACGCGGTCGCGGCCAGTATCGCCGGATTCCCTGCGAGATCAGACACGTTGGCCGAGATCGGATAGCTTGTACCGTTTGAGAGCGTGGTCAAATCAGCTGATGGCACAGTTGTGGACCAGACTCCGCCGGAAGCGGTTCCGGTATAGCTTTGACCGTTCAAAGTAACAGTAACAGTTTGCCCGTCTTCCGCGCTGGTTGTCCCCGTGATCACGAGGTCACTTGCTTGCTCAACCAAGTCCAGTTCTGATCCAACGGGTAGGGGATCGATCGTAACGGTTGGCGCGGAAAAATCCGTGCTGAAACTCGCAGTACCGACCGCGCTGTTGCCTGCTGCATCAGACACCGAAGCCGCGACTTCATAAGCAACGCCATCCTGCAAAGCGCTCAGATCTGCGGCCGAGGCGGTATAGGCCCAGCCGCCGCTGCTAACTGTTGCGGTGCCGCTGACGTCAACTGTCCCGTCGGGTCGGGTGATTTCGAATGTGATGACAGTGCCATCCGGGGCATCGGAAAGACCAGTGACAATCAGGTCTGTCCCTTGTTGCGCAGCATTCATGACAGCGCCATCCGGCACGCTTGTGATGCTAATCGACGGTGCGGTGAAATCAGTGTCAAAGTCGCCTGTGGCCTGAACCGCAGGATTCCCTGCCGCATCTGACACGTCTGCGGTAACTGACACAGTCGCCCCATCGGACAAAGCAGCCAGGTCAGCCGCAGGTACGGTGACTGACCAAGCCCCGCCGGACACCGTGGCTGTATAGGTGCTACCGTTCATCGAAATGGTCACTGTCTGACGGTTTTCTGCAGTGGTAGACCCTGTGATGGTGAGATCGGTACCCTGCTCAGTCGCGTTCAAAAAGGCACCCCCTGAGAAACTGTCGATCGACAGGGTCGGAGCGGTGGCATCTTTGGAAAGAGGCACACTGGCTTGAGGTGCCACTAGCCCGTCAGCGTCTGAGACGTCCGCGGTGATGGAAAAGCTTCCACCGTCCGCAAGCGCCCCTAGGTCCGCAGCGGGTACAATCACGCTCCAGCTGCCGCTTGTGACTGAGCCGGTATAGGTTTGACCGTTCAGGGTGACAGTAACTTGCTGTCCGTCTCCTACTTTGTCGGTGGTTCCTGAGATTGTCAGATCCGATCCAATCTCGACAGCATTCAGAACTTCGCCGACAGAAAGGGGGGAGATCGCGACGGACGGTCCCGTCAGGTCCACCGGCACCGAGGCTGAAACAGGAACTGATATGTTCCCGGCCGCATCGCTTACCGAAACACTGATCGCCGCAGGGACACCGGTTGACAAACCTCCAAGATCGGCGGTTGGGATTGTTACGCTCCAGGCACCGCCAGATGCCATTGCGGAATAACTTTGCCCGTCGAAGACAACCGTCACCGGCTGACCGTCAACCGCATTGGTCGATCCGGTAAGGATTAGATCGCTGCCAACGTCGATTAGTTCAATGGACCCGCCCGCAACCGGGTCGAGTGAGATGGTGGGGGCTGTGAAATCTGTATCAAAGCTGCCATTGGCCTGCATTGCGGAGTTGCCGGCTTGATCCTCGACGTCAGCAGTGACAGCAACGGTTGCGCCGTCTGACAGGCTAGCCAGATCGGCGGCGGGAACGGTCACGCTCCACGCTCCTCCGGAAACGGTGGCCGAATAGGTCTGCCCATTGATCGTAACCGTAACGTTCTGTCCGTCTTCGGCATCTGTTGTACCGGTTACCGCTAGGTCGGTAGACTGCTCTGAGGCGTTCACCACCGGCCCGTCGGAAAACCCTGTGATGGTCAGGGTCGGAGGAATTGTATCGACGTCGAATGTAAACATCTCGGTCGCCAGTTCCATGCCTTCGGAGTCGAGATTGCGAACCGTCACGGACTGAACGCCTTGCGGCAGGCTGGCAGCTTCGGATGGGCTCAGCGAAATGGTCCACATGCCGTCACTGTCGGGTGTCACAGTCTTGGTGATTGTGCCGATGGTGATCTCGACAGTGTCGGTATCGGTTGGCGCAACCAAGCTCGTACTCGCGCTGCTTAGAGTACTGCCTTGCGCGCCTGCAAGGTTGAGAACCGGATAGGTCGGTGCGGTGACTGTTGTGTCATCGCCGCCTCCGCCACCGCCACCGCCACCTGCGGCAGCAGCTGCGGCTCCGGCAAGGCCAAGACCACCCAGAGCCACCGTTGCAGCACTGACGCCCCCGGCGGCAGCAGCGGCTGCGCCACCAGCTTCCGCCAGGCTCAACTGCGCAATCTCGGAGACTGCCCCTTCGGCAATCATGATTGCGCCGCTGTCCAGCACTTGCACATTTTCGGCCGCAACGACCATCTTGCGTCCGTCCGCCAATTTCAAAACGACATCTCCGTTGTCCAACAGCTTGACCGATCGCACGCCTGGAATGGTCTCTGCGAATTGAAATGCATACAGCTCCTCAATCGTGGCCTGTGCCAATGCCGGTAGCGCCAGAATCGTCGAGCCAAGCCCACCTGCAATGCTGCGCCCGGCCCATCGACGCATCTTGCCGTCGATCCACTGACGGATTTTTTGCTTACGCTCGAAATCAGGCTGAACGTCATTCGGGGTGATCTGGGTTTCAGGTGCTTTGGTCATCTTGCCCTCACGTGTGGCGTCCGCATTTGCCGGATGGAGTCTGGATTCTTCATCTGTCCTTGCCTTTGCAGGCTCATGCGGTCGGAGTAGAAAAATTGAAACAAACTGAAGCCGAACTTCTCGTTTTTTCCACAATCCAGCTTTGGTTTCGCGCTGCGCATCAGATCATCCTTGAGTCGGTGTCAGGTGTGGTGTGGAGAAATTGGACATGATGCTTCAGTTCGAAGGTGTGGTTGCAACGGGGAGCGCAGCGCTCGATTCAGGTATCGGTGATACGGCTTTAAAAACGTTTAATGGCGAAACTTACCTGTATGGGGTGACCGGCCCAGGGGGCGGTGTTGCGGTTTGGAAGTTGGTCGAAGGTGCTCTGCCGCAGCTGCAGGATACCGAGTTTTTCAGCGGTACGATCACGTTTCAGGTTGGTGACATTGGTGTGCCTGTCTCATTGGCGGGGCGTGATCTGCTTGCACTGGATATACGCTTGGCGACCGGGTTGGTCGGGTATGAAATGAACCCTGACGGAACTTTGGGTGACTTGTCAGAAATTGCTTCGTTGCCCGGCGGTGGGGATATCGCGGCGGTTGCTCAGTTCGGAGACGTGCTGACCGTTGCACATGAGAAAACAGGGCAGGTCGCAACATATACAATTGGCGCCGACGGCAGTTTGACCCTGGCAGCATCTGTAACGGCAATGGCGGATTCAGTGCAGGTGCTTGGGGCAGGGGCGGATCACTTTGTGGTCGCCGCAGATGGCGTTAGTAACGTGATCAATACGTTCAGTGTTGATCAGACGACCGGGGCCATGACAGTGGTGGACAATAGCGATGCCCTCTCGACCTTGGGGATTGCAACGCCCACAGCGGTCGAAGTGGTTCAGGCCTATGACCGGTCATGGGTCGTGGTGGCGGGGGCGGGTAGCAACTCGCTTAGCGTAATGGAGCTTCGCAGTGACGGGCGTCTGATTCCCACGGACCACGTACTGGACTCGCTGCATACACGTTTTGAGTCGGTGCAGGACCTTGCGGTCGTCGAAGTAGACGGGCATGTGTTTGTTTTCGCCGGTGGCGGAGATGACGGCGTATCCCTGTTTACAATGACGCCTGCTGGCCAGCTTGTACATTTGCACAGTTTCGAAGACACGGTGCATAGCGGACTGCAAAATGTCGAAACGCTGAGCGTCGCCCGAGTTGGGAACGAGCTGCAAATTCTTGCAAGCTCTCAGCAAGATGCAGGGTTGACGCAGCTTAGTGTTTCAATCGCAGACCTTGGTATCGTCCGCGAAGGGTTTGGTACGATAACCGGAACGGCGCAGAACGATATGCTAAGCGGCAGTTTCCTCGACACCACCCTTTTTGGCGGCGCAGGAGATGACATTCTGATCGCTGGCATTGGTGCAACCACCATGAACGGGGGTGCTGGCGCAGACATTTTCGTAATGAAATATGGAAGCGATCCAACAACGATCAACGGGTTTGAAGCTGGCATTGATCGGTTGGATTTGTTCGACTATCCGCTGCTGCGCACACCGGGTCAATTGTCATTCACGGCCACGGCCAAGGGTGCGCGGATCGAGTTTTTCGACGACGTTATCATACTCAATTCATCATCTGGCCGCCCGTTGACCAGTGCCGAAGTGTTTGGTGCCGGGTTCGGAGGGCCGGATCACGTCCCTGTCGACTTCGGGGATTTTGGCGGGTTGGACCCTGGCAGTTCGAACGGGGTGCTCGGCGACGTATCAATCAACTCTGAGACCGGAAACACCGGGTTGTCAGACGCTGAGATCAGGTTTACCCCAGATGGTGGCGGCACGATCAGCGTTCGAGCTGACGAAGATGGCCGGTTTGATCTTGGCCTGCCCTCAGGGACATTCGAGGGCGAGTTGGATATCGTCAAAACCTACTCAACAGCCAGTTCGAAAATCACAGCGTTGGATGCTCTGCAGGTTCTGCGAATCTCGGTCGGACTGGATCCGACTTGGGGGCCAGCGACGCCCGAAAATCTGATTGCAGCAGACATTACGCAGGACGGAAGAGTCACAGCCCTTGATGCTTTGGTGATTCTGCAGACCGTAGTTCAACTTCCCACTGCATATGATGCGAAATGGGTGTTTCTCGACGATGATGCAGATCTGTCAGGCATAACCGCAAGAAACGTGCGCTATGAAACCGGAACTGATGTCACCGTTATGGACAATATCCTGACCACGGACATGACCTCAATCCTACTCGGGAACCTGGAACCCGGGTGAAACCGCGATCAAGACTACTCGCGGAAGGCCCGATTGAAGTAATCAGTCATCGGTTTGACCAGATAGGACAACGGTGTTCTTTCGTCTGTCTTGATCATGGTCTCAACTGGCATGCCCGGCAGCAAGGCCTGGCCTTTCAGGCGATCAATCTGATTTTCCTCGGGCGCGACCTCGGCACGATAATAGGTCTGCCCCGAGATTTCATCGGTAAAAGTGTCTGCCGAGACAGTGACGACGCGGCCATCAATCTCGGGCGTTTCCCGTTGATTAAAAGCAGGAAAGCGCAGGGAAACGGGCTGACCTATGTGCAACTGATCCACATGGATTGCATCCACGCGCGCGGCAACCAGCAAAGGGGTGTCCTGCGGTACGACATACATCATTGGCTCGGCAGGCTGAATTACGGATTGCAGCGCAAAAACCTGGCTGCCATAGACCGTGCCCGAGACCGGCGCGCGAATATCCAGCCGCGACAGCCGCACGTCCAGGGACAAGCGACGTTCAGCCAGTTCCGAGATTTGTGTCTGAACGTCCCTCAACGCGGTGATGGCCTGCTCGCGACGGGTGGCTGTCAACTCGACAATCTCGATCTCGGTCGCCGCAATCTGGCCCGCCAAACGCGCAACTGCAGCTTCAAGGCGCCCGATTTCACCTGTGAGGCTGGCTTCTTCCCGCTGCAGGGCCGATACGCGGCTGGCTGGGGTCAAGCCTCGGTCAAACAGGCTTTGTTGGTCTTTGAGTTCGTTCTGGATCAGGTCAACTTGACGGCGAAGCGAGACAAGTTGCGCCTCGGTACCCTCAATCTCACTTTCAATTTGAATCAATTGCTTGCCAAGCTGTTCCGTTTGCTGGTTCAAAGTGTCCAACCGGGCTTCGAACAGACGTTGTTGGCCTGCAATCAGGTCAGGGTCCACGTTTTCCTGCTGCTGAATTTCTGCCAGACGAGCCGCCAATGCCTTGGGGTCGACGCCATCGCGCTCCGCCTCCAATCGGGCCCTGCGGGCTAGTAACTCGAACAACTGTGTTTCAACGATGGTTTTTTCCGACGACAAAAACGTATCGTCCAGGCGCACCAGCAAATCGCCTTCGGAAACCACATCCCCGTCGCGCACATAGATTTCACCAACAACGCCGCCGTCAGGGTGTTCAACCACCTGCCGGTTGCTCTGAACCTCGATGACGCCTTGCGAGATGATCGCACCGGCCAACCGGGTCTGCACAGCCCAGATGCCCAACCCACCGACCAAGATCACCAGCGCCACAAATCCTATAATGGCTGGGACCGTAATGCGCCAAACCGGTCGTGTATCTAACGCCGCACTATCCTGCATTTTTGTTCACCTGGCTGAAGCCTCGTTTTATGGCACCGGCGTTTTGTACCATGGCGGCTAATACTTCATCCCGGCTGCCGGATTTCACGACTTGCCCGTTTTCGACAACTGCAAGGTTGTCGCATTCCGAGATCGCCTGAGGTCGATGGGTCATAATGATAGCAGATTTACCGGCGGATTTCAGGTCACGTATCGCGGCGTTCAAGGCCTCGGTCCCATCGGCATCAAGGGCTGAGTTCGGCTCGTCAAGGATCAGCAGAACCGGGTCCCCGTATAAGGCCCGGGCCAGCGCGATGCGCTGTTTCTGACCCCCCGAAAGCTGGCTGTCATTGCCCTCCAAAAACGTGTCATAGCCTTTGCTAAGGGACAGGATCAACTCGTGTGCGTTTGCTTTCTTGGCCGCAGCAACTACGGCCTCTGGATCAGGATTTTCCGACATGCGGGCGATGTTTTCAGCCACCGATCCGTTGAACAGGGTGACCTCTTGCGGCAGGTATCCGATATGCTGGCCCAGATCGATGGGGTCGTATTGATCCAGCGTGGCACCCCCCAACCGGATTTCTCCTGCCGCTGGCTTCCACAGACCTAACAAAGCCTTGGCCATTGTCGATTTACCCGATCCGCTTTTGCCGATAACACCAAGCGCCTTGCCGGGTTCAACGCGCAGCGTGACATTGCGCAACGTCGGTTTGTCTACACCGGGCGGGATAACCGTCAGGCCCTTGGCCGTTAAACTGGCTGCAGGAACTGGCAGCTTGGTGCGCGGCTGTTCGGGCGGTGTCGCATCCAAAAAACGGTTAAGTGAGAACCAGGCTGTCCGGGCGCGCTCGACCATTCCCCATTGCCCGATGACCTGTTCAACTGGTGCCAGTGCCCGCCCCAGCAAGATTGACCCGGCAATCATCGCGCCGGGCGTCAGTTCATTGCGCAGCACCAGCCAAGCGCCAAGCGCCAGCATCGCCGATTGCAGGAACAATCGCAGGGATTTGGTCAAAGAGGTAAAACTGCCAGTCCAGTCGCTGGCGGCAATGCTCTGTCGCAAGGCACTGATGCGCCGACGTTGCCAGCGTTGGGTAATATCGCCCTGCATGCCTTGAGACCGGACCACTTCGGCTGCTTGCCTTGCATGTTCGGAGAATGCATTGGCCTGCGCTGCAGCCTTTTGCGCCTCGGCCACCTTTCGGTGCGTCAGCCACTGGTTCAAAAGGGCGATCAGGATCAACAAAGTTCCACCTGCGACGGCTAACCAGCCAAGCAGCGGATGGAAAAGGAATATGGCCGCCAAAAAGACCGGGGTCCATGGGATATCCATCACGGCAAGCAGAACGGGCGAGGAACACAGGTTTTGAATGGACTCCAGATCCCGAAGTGCCGTTGCCGGGGCCGACCGCACCTGCGGATATAATGACCGTCGCATGGTGGCATCGAACACACGTTCATCCAGTTGCGATTGGAACCGTGCCCCGAACCGAGCCACGATTCTGCCGCGGGCAAAATCCAGCATTGCCATAAGGGCGTACAGGAGTGCGACAAGCAAGAACAGCGCCGTCAGCGTCTCAACCGCACGCGAGCTAAGAACCCGGTCATAGACCTGCAACATGAATAAGGGCCCGGTCAGCATCAGAAGGTTCACGAAGATGCTGAACAGAAACGCCAGCGCCAAAGACGTAATTCCCTTACTGCCTACAGCGCGTAGCTCGTGGCGGCGCGGTATCATCATGCGGTTTTCGTTAGTCACGTTAAGTGCCTTTGGTGTCCAATTTTGAGCGCAGCAAGAATCCTTGCACTTAGCTGTATTCTAAAGTTTTGGAGATACTCATAAAATGCAAGATTTATTGGATCAGCTACAAGCCTCTGGCTGTCAACGACCAAAGCACGGCTGCGCCAGTAGTGCGCTCAAAAATATAGGCTCCTAACTTGTTTGACAGCAGTATCCCATAAGGGCCGTACCCGTCTTGACCCGGAACGACCCATTGACGGGCTGGGGTGGGTTGCTGGAAAACACCACCTTGGGCGACGCATCAGTCAGACGGTTCAGCCGGGCTGGATATTATGATTAATCCTGAACAGGTTATCCGGATCGTATTGCCCCTTGATCTGCGCCAGTTTCTTGCCGTTAGCGCCATAAGCACCGGACATATGGTCGGCCTCATCCGCCGGCATGAAATTGACATACGCGCTTCCCGTTGAATGCGGCGTCATACGGTCATAAAGTGCGCGTGCCCACGCGATACAGGCGTCGTCCTTGGCGGGGTCTTCCCACCGAGTGTGCACATTCATGATGAAATGCGCCGATCGTTCCGGATACGCCGTTGCATCGGGGGCTACACGGGCCATTGCACCGCCGACATGAGCGATGAAAACCTCGGATGCCGGATCAGGCAGGGTCGCAATCCCTTCAAGCAGCTCCGAGATCGCTTTGGCGGGCAGGGTGCTGAAATCATGGCTTTTCCAATAGTTCCGCGCGCCCTCTGTCAACAGCGGGTCAAACGCCGCCTGCCAGTCGACAAACGCGTGGGGTGAGATCACATCCGCAATTGGATCGCCAAGGCTGCGCAATCCTTCAAGGGCCGCTTCACCATCTGCTATCGGGCCTGCATAGCACGCCGCAAAAATCAGCACCTCGCGCCCGTGCCATTCTTCGGGCAGAAAGGGGAGAGGAGGGGCTTTTCGCATCACGCTCCAGACGGTCAGTTCATCTGGCGCAGCGTCGGCTATACGGGCGTATTCCGCCAGCAGGCCGGGCGCTTCCTCAATCGGGTGGACCACAAGCCCCGATAGGACCTCGGGTCCAAGGGGGTGCAATTGAAACTCGAACGAGGTCACCACGCCAAAATTACCGCCCCCACCGCGAATGGCCCAAAACAGATCAGGGTGGCTGCTGTCTGACGCAGTCACAATGGATCCGTCTGCCGTGATCACTTCGGCGGATATCAAATTGTCGATGGTCATGCCGAATTTGCGGGTCGTCCAGCCGAATCCCCCGCCAAGGGTCAGGCCAGCGATCCCCGTGGTGCCATTGATCCCAACCGGCACCACCAACCCACGCGCCTGTGTTTCGCGGTCAACATCGGCCAGTACAGCACCAGGTGCCACGCGTGCCGTTCTGGTGTGTGGATCAACATGAACCGACCGCATATGCGACAGGTCAAGCATGACCGCATCATCGGCAACAGCGTGACCTGCAATCTGGTGGCCACCGGACCGAACAGACATAATCAGCCCGGTCTCACGCACGAAATTCACTGCCTTCTGCACGTCGCTGGCACCGAGGGCACGGATAACAAAACCAGGGCGTCTGTCGACGATACTGTTCCAGGTTACACGCGCTGCATCATAGTCTGGGCTACCCGGCAAAAAAACCGATCCCCTGAGTGATGCGTCCAGCGAGTCCAGAGCGGACTGGTTAACGGTGGCCGAGTGACCATCCAACGTTCTTAGATCAAACATGAATGAAAACCTTCCGTGAATAGGGAAGATTTCTTGTCCGACTGCCTCACTACGGTTGCATAGGCTTAGCGCTCACCTGTTTCCGGTGATACCGCGCAGTGACCGTGTCAGGCAAAGATACCTGGGTCGACCTGATCCACGGGTGTGATGACGTCCGCGGGTATATTAAGCCGCTCAGCCGCCCGGCGCAGGCTTTCTTCATCGGGCGCTTCATAGAGGCAATAAGTCTTGCGTTTATCGGCGCTGAGAAATGAGAAGATCCATTCAACGCCAGTGTCATCGTTTATTTCTTTGATGTGAATCTTGTCGTCGTCGCTGATATCAAGCTGTTCGGCGAAATTCCGTTCTATGATATACCTAGGCATATGCACCCCCCAGAGCATGCAGACAGGGTTTTAACTCACCGGTCCTTCTAGTTTTGATCTTAGGGAAACCATACCCAATTTCTGTGCTGTTGCCAACGCATCGGCTTCCAGAACCAGCGCTTGCTCATGATCCTGCTTGCGACCCCGCTGTCTTAAAGCCCGCGCAAAGGCCGCTTTGCTGTGTGCAATCCAGGGCGGGCAGACCATGGCTGTGTCGATCTCAATGGCTTTTGTGAACATATGTTCGGCAGTTGACCAATCACCCAACACGGCAGACAGACTACCCAAACGCCGTGCGGCCGAACCTGTGCATACGGTCGTTGCCCCCGCCGTTATCGTCATATCCTCGAACGGCGACAGCATATCCCGCAATGTCTGTGCATGTGGCTTGTTGTCAACAGCAACGCAGATATCCGCCAGATAAGACAATGTTGTCGAATACATCGCATCAAGTGGCAGTGTGAAACCATTCTCTGCAATCTCGTTCAGAATACGTTCTGCGGGCTCCTTATAGCCAAGTTCAGCCGCAATCAGGCCGAAACCGGGTCTCCAGGCCTGATCGCTTGGGCTGTCGGACATAAGTTGCTTGATGACGGGCGCAACCTCGTGCAATCGGTTCTGTTCGCGGCGGATGGTGAACATCTGAACCCCAAAAACACCCTCGACATGTTTACCGTGCGTTTGCCTGCCAATTCGGACGGCCTCATTTGCGAATTTTTCGGCCTGCTCGAACTCGCCATCCATGATCGAAACCATGGCGCGCGCGTGGGTCTGTACCCAGTAGAGATGCCTGTGATTGTCCTTTTGAGAAATCTCGGTCAGCAAGTCCAACGAATTGTCCATCAACGCCCTGTCGGCCATTTCTGCACCAACAAACAAGCTGAGCGTTCGATCGCGACCCTGATCGATTGAGCCCAGTTTTTCGGCCACCGCGTGCATGGCTTCAAGGTTTTCACGCCAATTGCGTGCCTCATGTGCGCGACGTGCGATAAACGGCGCACCAAATTGCGTCATCATGACAGAAAACTGGGCCTTGTTGTCACCGAGCCGCGCAGCCAGTTCCATCGATTGCTGGCCAAAACGCGCGCCTTCAGCGTGCTGACCTATGAACATGCAGGCCCGCGCCAGTTGACTTAGAAGCCGGCATTTTCGAACCTCATCCCGTTCGGGCAGGTTTTGCAACGCGTCCAGACAAAGATCTATGGCTTCGCCATGGCGCTGACCGGACATCATACAGGCATCAGCAAAGAAATCGGCGACATCTGCGGCCAACTCCACATTGCTGATCGCACGGGCAGCATCTGATGCCTTTTTGAGAATACTGATCCCTTCCTGCAGCCGACCAACGCTGTCCAGGCTTCGCCCGATCAGAACTTGCCCGCGGATCGTTTCAATCGAATTCTCTCCCCCCAGTTTCTGTGCCGCGTTCAAGGCCTCTTGTGCATTCGCCATCGCTTCGTGACTTGCTGAGCGCGCCAAGGCCATTTCGGTGGCAGATTGCCAGCGTGGAAAGGCGGCTGCCCAATCTTCGGCCTGCGTCAGGTGATGCGCAACAAGTTCCGGGCGGCGCGCGATCTCGGCCCCGCGCAGGTGTATCAATGCGTTGGCCACTGCTGCGTGCTGTCTGCGACGTGTGCTGCTGAGCATCGATTGATAGGCGGTATCGCGGATCAGGGCGTGGCGAAAAACAAAATGATCCTTGTTGTGTCCGCTTTCGAAAATCAGCCCGGATTTGCAAAGCTCATCCAACCCGGCGTGCACGGTGGTCGCATCTGCACCCATGGCAGCTTGCAGCAAAGCAGGTTCAAACTCACGGCCGATGACGGCCCCGGTCAAAGCAACTTGTTTAGCTCCGGATGAAACGGCGTCCAGCCGCGCCATCAACGCCCCTTTAAGTGAGGAGGGAACAGCGATCTGTCCTTTGCCGTCCGAGGCCATGACGGCGCGAGTCAGCTCTTCGACGAACAGGGGTACTCCATCTGTCTTTTCGACAATCAGGTCCACCAGATGGTCGTCAGGCTCTTTCCCCAAGATATTTCGGATCAAATTGGCAACATGACCCGTGTCAAACCGGCGCAAATTCAACGTCTGTACGTGGGCATCCCCGTCGCCGCGTTCCAGATCCCATCCCGGGCGATGCGTAATCAGCATCATGAGGGGCAAATCGGCACAAATAGACTTAAACCGATGCAGCAAAGCGCTTGTTGAAGGGTCAATCCAATGGGCATCTTCGACACATAGGATAACTGGACGAACGACCGAGCGCGCTTTGACCGCGTTGATCAGGGTCTGAATTGTCATGTCCCGCTGTTCCTGTGGCGACAGGCTTAGCACTTCTTGCGCCAACTCACTGCCGGGGGCGACCAGTGCTGCAAACACTGGCAGCACATTCTCCAGCTCGATCCCCGGTCGGGTTTCCAACATGGCGCGAACATGGTCCAGAACCTGATCATCCTCGTAGTCCGGGCCAACACCGGCATCCTGCGAAATACGCTCCGCGACCGGATGAAACGGGCTGCTGGTCATGTAAGGCGAACAATTCAGCCGTATGATGTCTGCCTCAGCCTCGATTTCGGGTTCCGTCAAAAACTCTTCGGTCAGACGTGACTTGCCGATGCCGGCCTCGCCCGCAAGCAATACAACTTCACCAAACCCACCCTTTGCGCGTTGCCAGATCTGGTGCAGAATGCCCTTTTCAGAGTCCCGCCCGATCAGAGTGCTGCTGGCATCATCATGATGTACGGCGCGAAAGCGGCTTTCCGCGCTCCGCTCTGCCACAACCTTCAACAGGGTACGGGGGCTGTCGAACCCTTTCAGCGAAACGCTTCCCAAGGATGAGAACTTGAAAATGCTGTGCAGTGCAGCTTCGGTTTCTTCTTTCGGAACAACAATCGTGTTTGGCGCCGCTTTTTCTTGTATCCGGGCCGCCAGGTTCAGAATTGGCCCTGTCATTGCGCCTTCTTCATAGGTGTTCTCACCGATCGTATCCCCTACGACAACATCGCCGCTGGCAATGCCGACCCGCGCAGAAAGAGGTTCGCCATCAGGGGTATGCAAGGCCTTTACCCGCTCTACCGCATCCAGCGCCGCCTTTACGGCGCGAATGGCGTGATCTTCGTAGGCCCGGGGCCAGCCGAAGAAAACCAATAATCCGTCGCCCAGGTATTTTGCGACGTAGCCGCCGTATCTCGTAACCGCGCCGGCCACTGCATCTTGATAACTCTGTAAGAGAACACGCATGTCTTCAGCGTCAAGTCGGTTCGTCAATTCGGTCGACCCCACCAGATCCGCGAACAGAACGGTCAGATGGCGACGTTCCGCAACCGAGGAGTGCTGCGTCTCTGGGCGTCCGGACGTATTGTCAGGCTCGGTAGGCGAGGGCGTATCGACATCAAAACCCTGCAACGCGGCCAATAGGATTTTTCGGTGTCCCAGCGATACACCGATTTCACGCAGGTCATCATTGGTCAGAAGGGGCAGCACACGCGCGTCGATATCGTTGCGGGCAAATGCGTCCGCATATTGCTCCAACCCGTGTTCTTTCAGCCAGTCTTCTACGTTAGAACCCATAAAGGGATCATGCGAAGGAATGGGAGTGGGATCAAGGTTTGGCCAATCCAGCTGCAACGCTGGACATCTTTAATGATGGTTCGGACGATCCAGATCGTGCCGAACGCGGGCATAGGCCTGGGCCATGGCGGTCAGCGTATGGGGCGGGCAGCCAATCGTCTGCAGGCACGAGGCGTCGATAACGCGCAGCCGTCCGCTAAAGGCGGACTCGACAACATCGTCAACGCCGCTGTGATCGGCACCCAACGTCAGCCTGTGGTAATGAAAGCCCTGACCCGGTGCCGTTTGACCCAGTTTAGTGCGAACTCCATGAGCAGTAAGCCAATCCTGGAACTGCCGAAGGGTTGGGTCTGGTTCTTTGTCCAGCGTTGGTGTTGCCTCGGTCTGGCTGGCCTTGGGGCAGTGTCGGAACTGTACCTGGGTCTTCGGAGTCCACAGACGGATCGGTTGCACAAAGTCGAATATCCGGCCAATCCGCCGCCCGCGGAAGTGCGGACCCAGCCCGAAATTTGTCGTTAGCAAACTGATCGGGGCCTGCGAAACCGCATAGACCGAGGCGAACAGATCGCAGCGCCCGCCGTTCTTCATCGTGACGGTCAGAGCATTGAAGTTCCCGTTGTTTGCATAGCTGTACGTCGGCCCAAGAATACGGTCGAGCCGGAAGCAGTTTATGGTGTACGGAGCGTGATCGCGAAATCCGATCTCTGACACCTCTGGGATGCTGCGGGCCAAGGCGGCGGCTGTTCCCAGGACACCCGCTGCCAGAAACACGCGTCGTGCACGCACCTGGGTGCCTCCGCCAAGGTCGAGGCGCAGGTAATCTTGTTCAGCTTCGATCTGCTGCACGCGGCCGGACAGAACTTCGACACTCGTGATCTCTTGCAGGCGCTTTTCGATGGCCAGCGCCATGGCGTTTAGCTGACTGTCCGGGGCATCCTTGGTTCCAACCAGCAGGCGAGGGGCGCTGGCTTCAAAATCGCTATCCAGGCTTTTTTGTTGCGTACCACCTATAACCTCGAGATCCGCCTGAACTGCATCGCACGCAGCTTTGTAAGCTTTCCAGGTTTTCAGGAACAGGCTCTGGCCCCATGGGTCGTCGCTGCCGTAAACTTGCAACTGCTTGCCCCAGTAGTTAGCCAGACCACCCACCTCGGCGGCGGCATACATGGGGGGTGCATCACCTGATACCGGCAAGCGATCCGCCAAACAGGCCGGTTTTTGCCGCTCAAAAGCCACTGAAACTACTTTTGCAGGGCCGCCCTTTAGCGGGTCCGGCGTCGCGCCGGTTATGACAGCCACCGACCCAGAGAAGCTCCGTAACGCGGTCAGCGCGGCGTACCCCGCCGGCCCTGCGCCTATCAATGCAACATCAAAAACGCGCATCGCTTAACCTATTGCCCCTACAACTGAGTCGCCTGGTCACAGTTGTGATTGCGGTTCGTTCATTACCGGGGTGCAACGGGGCATATCTAATTGAAATCAGCACCGGACAAGCGCGTTTTGGTAAAACCGAAGCAATATTTGGCATTCTGGACAAGGATGTTTGGGACCGAACCCGGCGGGCTGAGCATCTTGTTTTTTGCATTACAGACAGAGACCCTCCGCCAATCTGACCCCAGATACCGAGGTCCTTATGAAAGCATCGACACGAATTCCCCGCCGGATGCGAAAATAGCACTCGGGCTGAGCAGGATAAACAAACGCACACATCCCCAAAACAGATAAGACGCAGCAACTGTAGTATTTTGTTCCTATTTTGACTGAGTCCAGCACAAAATTACGCCAGCCCAGTTGCCCTAATCAAGCGTAGGCTTTTTTTCCTGCATTATCTTGCCAATTGACCAAGATATGACCGTTCATCAAACGCAGTCTCGTGCAAAACAGGATTATGGATGAATTGTTTCCGGTGGTTTTGGAAAAGACTGTGGCCGTTAGGTTCGGTGATCCGAAGGACGCCGAGGCCCAGTTGGATTGCATGAATCATGGCGATGCTGCCGAGCTGTGCGGAAAACGTGTCTTCAGGGCCGGTATCCTGCGCCTCGTGCATCCATCTTCGTCGACAAGGTGCGGCATAACAGCGTGCTGGTGATGGATCAGAGTTGGAGCCATCCTTCGTTGGCCGTGTGACGACGCCAGGGGTATGAAATTATCGAACGGCACTGAGTTCCGCCGGTCCTCGGGTGTTTGCACCAACGATTTGAACCGCGGGCTTGCCTGAAACAACAACCTGCGCGTCTGATCCCGGAATATCTCGGTTCAATCCGGCCATCGCGTCGAAATGTCTCCACCCGGCTACATAAAAACAGTGGTGGTAATCCCAAAGAGGGCGTCCTTGAGGCGATGAAACTCTTAACCAGCGGAAAAACTGATTCCTTGGCCATACCGGGTCTGAGTCCCGGCAACCGTCATCGATTGACTATGAGTCCTGAACCTTACACGGCTGAATATTATTCTATTCGTGGTTGATAGGATTGTTTGCAAAGCCAGGTCATCCACCTTCCACTTATTGGAGTCTCTGCCTTAAGCATTTTGGTTTTCTCATTTCGTGTTTTATTCCTATCTGTGCTAATGTCTAAGATAGTGTAAATTTTCAGATATTCATTTAAGGTAGTTGACCCGGTGGAAGACCAGTCTGATCGCGTATTCAGGATGCGCCCGCTAGAAAAGGCCGATTTAGAGGTTATCTCTCCTTGGTTTCAAGAAATTGAGGATCTTGGCCGATTTGACAGAACATCAAGGGTTCCGCTCAACCTGGCGCAGACCGAGGACGCTTGGCGTGATGCTTTCAATCCCTCTGGCAACAGTGGCAAATGTTGGTTCGTCGTTCAGTCCGAAAGCGGTGAAATTCTGGGAATGAGCGGGCTTGAGGCCATTTCTCCGATCAACCGTGACGCTGTAATTGCGATGTTTGTCGCAAAATCAGCGCGACGGCTTGGTCTTGGGATCAGGGCCACGGCACTGCTTGGGGACTTTGCGTTTCGCCAGCTTGGTCTGAACCGATTGACCTCTTATTACAGGCAGGACAACACGATCAGTCGCGACCTCGTAGAGCGCATGGGATGCCAGGTTGAAGGGGTCTTGCGTCAGGCGTGGTATTCAGACGGAACATTTCACGATATGGTTGTGGTTGGTCTTCTAAGGCAAGACTGGATGGACCGGCGCTTGACCCTGGCGAAAGAGCTTAAATCGGACACAGTAGTAACATTCGGGTCATACGGGTGCCCGCTCTGGTCTTGGCCACCACAGGTTGATAAGTTTGACTAAACAAGTTTGACATTATCAAATGCGGATATTGGGGTGTGATTTTGCTCTCAGAATGCAAAAGCACTTTTTGATACAAATTATCGTAGGGTTCAATTGCACCCCCTGAGGCGAGTTATGAATGTGAACACCACGAGTCCGAACTCTTCCATGACGCAGAAACTGGGCGCAGTCTTGTTTGCCGACGTCGTAGGATATTCGCGCCTGATGAGCGAAAATGAGTTGGATACATATAACGCGCTGAAATCATTGATTTCACAACTCGAACAAAGCTGTGCTCGTTTCCAGGGCCGGGTGGTTGAGGTGCGCGGCGATGGCATCCTGGCCCTGTTCGAAACCGCCACCAGCGCCGTTGAATTCGGGGTTGAGCTGCACCGCATCGCCAGCCAGCACAACCAGACGCGCCCCGAAACCCAGCGAATCAAGTTTCGTGCAGGCGTCCATCTGGGCGAAATTCTGATCGACGATCGCGGCATTCATGGCGACAATGTAAATATCGCCGCCCGCCTACAGGAAATTGCCGAACCTGAACGGGTATATGTCAGTTCTGCCGTCTACGACCAGGTCTGCAACAGGTTGCGCTATGGCTATGAGTTCCTGGGACCAAAACAGCTCAAGAACATTCTTGCGCCTGTATCGACCTATTGTGTCCGCAGCGAAGTCGCCGGGGCCACCATGGCGGGAACCATGCGGCCCGGCATGCCCGGCGATATTCTTGAACGCCCGGATACACCTTCGGTCGCTGTATTGCCATTTGCCAGCCACGGCGGGGACGAAACAGATAGCTGGATCGCCGAAGGTCTGACTGATGACATCATCATGAACCTGTCCAAATTCCGCAATCTGTTCGTGATTGCTCGGAACTCATCTTTTTTCTTTAAAACACAGGCTATGCCGCCGAAGGAGGCCGCGCAAAAGCTGAATGTGCGCTACGTCGCGCGCGGCAGCGTGCGCCGTTCGGCCAGTCGCATCCGAATCACCGCAGAACTGGTCGATGCCAGCACTGAGCGGACGATCTGGGGCGAACGGTTTGACCGCAAAATTGACGATATCTTTGATATTTTGGACGAGGTGACGGAATGCATAGTTGCCGCAACTGCAGTGATGATCGAGTCACATGAAAAGCAACGGATGATCCAGTCGGCTCCATCCGACCTTGAGGCGTATGGCTCTGTCCTTCAGGGTCAACACCACATTTTCAAGTACACAAGAAACGACAACCGAAAGGCGCAGGATTTCTACAAAAACGCGCTTGAACGAGATGAAGGTTATGCGCGCGCTGCTGCCGCTCTGTCACGCACGCTGAACATCGATTGGCGCTATTCCTGGACCGAGGACCCCTCGGAAGCCCTCAACCAAGCCTTGACCTTTGCACAACGCGCGATCGAACTCGATCCGACCGATGCACGTGGTTTTGGAGAGTTGGGCTATGTGCACCTTTACCGCAAGGAACATGACGCCGCGATTCAATCGTACCAGCGGGCTTTGGCGTTGAACCCGAATGACGCGGACATGCACTCGGACTTTGCTGATGCTTTGGCGCATTCCGGAGACAACGAAACGGCGATCACGCATATCCAGCAGGCGATGCGCCTGAACCCGTATTTCCCTGACCAGTACCTGTGGCATCTGGGCGGTGCGTATTACAATTTGCGCCGGTACGAAGACGTGATCGAAACCGTCAACAAAATGAACAACCCGACCGAAGGTCAGCGGATGTTGGCTGCCAGTTACGCGCAGCTTGGTCAAACAGAGCTGGCCCGTCAGATCGCCGAGAAACACCGGGCCGTGCACCCCAATTTCTCGCTCAAACGGTGGGGTTCGGTTCTGCCCGACCGGCTGGAGGAAGACACCCAGCACTTTGTCGAAGGTTTGAAAAAGGCCGGATTCTAACGACCCACAAAAAAGGGCGCGTCAATCGCGCGCCCGTTTCTTTTGCTGCGAAGGCAAGATTCAATCGCCACCGCGCGCCTTGGCACCGCTGACTTTCGCCCCGCTTACCTTGGCGCCACTGACTTTTGCACCGGAAACTTTCGCCCCGCTCACCTTTGCACCCGAAACCTTGGCTCCGCTGATCGCCGGGCTATCAAAACCGAAATAGATATCCAGCAAGACTTGCTCGAACTGACCGGTCATAACGTCCATACGCATTGTCTGGTCGGCTTTGTCATACCGCCAGACCCTGATGTCGTCGGCCATTTGATAATCCGCTGCTGCCACGCCGCCCAAGCCGGGCTCTTGCGGCGCTCGGGAGGCGTGATTGGGCGGTTCATTCGTTTTGGCGACTTCTTCTCCGTCGCCATGCACCATAAAAATCACGGGCTCAGGCAAATCGTAGTAAGTGCCCTCAAACGCGAATCCGTAAATCTTTGCAAATCGAGGCTTATCATTACCCTGAACCGCAAACTGCTTATCCAAATGTTTGTTATCGCCCTTACCGCCTTTTGGAACGCGGTTGTAAATCAAGTCTGATAGCTCACGTCCGTAAATCAGCACTTCAGAAAAACTGAGTAATGTCTCTGCCATAAACTCATCTCCCATCTGCGGGTTCAGAAGTTTGGTCACTGAACCCCCCCTCAATAAGACCCAGCTGTAAACCGGATCAGAAAATCCAAAAAATCATCCCGTTACTAGATGCCATGAAACCGCTTAAAAATAAAGATTTTTCCGTTTCAGTCGGGCACTTGCGTTCGGACCGAATTTGAATGGCTGTCCTCATTGGGGTCGGGCAGGCGCGGACCTGCCGTTGTCAGGCCGATATCGCGCATACGGAAGTTGCCTTCGATGATGCGGCGAAAAGCGCCTCCTGTGACCTCCTGATCCACGGCAAGCAAAGCCTTTTCAACCCCGAAATAGCTGAGCATGTCCGCGTCAAGCATTTCCCACGCATCTGCCAGATACGACCCAAGGAAATCGCGCGCTTCAAGCAGTGCAATGCGGAATCCTTCGGGATTTTCGGCATAACGCTTATCAAAAATGCCCTGCATGACGCGGCTGTAATCAGGCGAGCCTTCAAGCTGATCCGACAGGTCTTCTTCCTCGGCGGTGATCAGACCGTGCACCAGCAGCCGTTCGTGGTAAATGTCGACAAAAACATCGAACATCGCGCCGGTCAAGGGCTCAGAGAGGTCATGCTCGCTTGACCATCCGGCGGCAAAATCCGAAAGTGGGCGATCATTGGCCGCAATGCGTATTTGGGCATTGTCTGAAAGCTCGGCAAATCGGCTTAGGCGGTTGAACGTGTAAAGGTTCCCTCGCGTGTTTTCCAGCAGCGCGTCAATCACCGATCCGAAATGCAAAGACGCAAGCAGCGCCACCAGATCAGCTGCGGATTCATGAAACCCATAATACTCGCCCCCGGCATCTCCGTCTGTCGGCATCCCGATCACGCTGTAGATTATGGCGTGGCCAATCTCATGTGCGACGACATCGAAGTTCAGGCTATAGGGGCGGTATTCGTTGCCGTGCTCATGCGTCCCCCCGGTTTCCAAAAACCCCCAACCGATATGAGCGTTGTCGAGGCTGGGCAGAAGCGACAGTTCAAGACGGTCGAAGTCACGGGCAAAATGCCATGGGATCGGGCGGTCAAAATATCCCTGCCAGACATCCATCGTGAAATGCGCAGAGCCAAACAGATGCGCGGCCTCAAAGGCGGGGTCTGTCGGGTCGATATGGATAAAATTACCGAACTCATCCGGCATGGCGGGAGGCTGGATATAGCCATCCCAAGGCGGCAGATACATTCCCGGGCCACCCGGTCCCGGCACGATCGCGCCATAGGGTGTGGATTTGCCAACGGGGTTGACCGTGTACATTCGCGGCCCCGATGGCCCAGGCCCGATACTGCCCTGTGGCGCCGAGATTTCGACCAATTCCAAGGGTGCATCCGGTTCCAAAAAGGGCGATTGCGGGTAAAGCAAGAACCGAGTTCCGGGTTCTTCCTGTTCGATTTGTTCGGGGTTAGTCACTGAACACCCTCCCGTTGCGTGCCCGTTAAAATCCCTTACCGTTATTCTGCGGCTCCGGCATCGGCACCTTTATTACAATACAAAAACTCTGCTTTTATCAGTTCAAACAAGGCGTCGCGCCCAGCCAGACCGAGCGCTTGCGCGTATGCGTCCAAATCATCGGGCACTTCTTGGTCAAGACGGTATTCAAAGTACCACATCAGCGCACGAAGACGATCCACCCCCGGCGACCCAATCGGACGTACTGAGCCATGCTTGTTGGCGGCACGATCCCGCAGGTTTGAGTATTGGTCTGTCCGGCGTAACTCTGACAAGAGTTGCGTCTGGAGTTGATCCGCCCGCGACGCGATAGCGGCCTCGACCCGCGCGGTGTCGGCAAGCATCTCCTCATAGCTTTCGGGGTTTAGGTCGTTTGCCTTGATCCAGCCCATCAGATCTGATCGCCGCGACAGACCTGTATCCGCTCTGTGATCGGTCATCAACCGGACCAAATCGTCGCGCGTCGGAGTATATTGGCACCTAGCCGCATCCTCGCGCGCAAGCAAAGCTAGGGCCGCGCGATCCCGGTATCGGGCGTACAGCTCGGGGTTTAGTCGCAACTCGTCAATTACCGATTGGTCAGAGTCCGGCTTACCGGCATCCACCCGTGCACGCAACGCTTTCCACATCAGTGTTGGTTCGGTGCGCGTTGGTTTTGGAAGGGGCAGGGGGGAGGTACTCAGATGGTCGGCCATTCGCGTCAACATTGCACGGGCATCCTCGGCCTTGGCGTCGATACGACCAGTCGGCAACCAATCGTTGAATTCCGCCACACCCGGCAAGTCCTTTGCCATTGCGATAATCTCGGCCCAGATACGCTGGCGGTACTGCATCGTTTTGGCAGTGCGTACAATTTCTGCCGCCGTTTCCGAGGGCAACAAGCCTGAAGCCTGCGCCTGTGCCACCGTCGCTCGGATCGATACCATCGGTTCGCTAAGCGGCTGAAATCCCAGTTCGGCGGGGCTGTGCAATACCGCAACCTCGTCATCATCATGTAGAACACCGTTGTAGAAATCTTCGAAGATGCGCCCAACTCCGATCATCCCGAAATCGGCCAGTTCAGCGGCGCGCAGAGCACCCATGCTGGCACTGCCAAAAACAGGTATTTCTTGCTCTATGGCCCATAGAATTTCCTTGTGCCAAACCGATGGGACGCCTTCGAAATACCCGTCTATGATCCCAATGGCAGACGGGTTTTGTTGAGCTACACGGTACACATCACCCTGCCGGACGGGCGGCAGAATAGTGGCGTCCAGATGGCCTGCTACAGTTTCGGGCGAAAGTGTTGGGCCCACGAAAACCACCGCAGTCATGCCAGACCTTCCCGAATACGCTGCGCCCGCGGGCCGGGGACATAGTCCGTATCATCATGCGGTGCCTCAAGCCCGGGAATAACGGCCCGGACCACGGCGACGTCGTATTCCGGGCGCGATAGATCAACTGTCACAACTTGCGAAAGATTCGCCGAGGAAAGGCGCTCCAGTATCAGACCCAGGTCATTTTCAAAGGTCTCGGTCACGTGCGATGGGCAATCGCGAAAGTTTTGATCAGCTTGGGTGCTTTCAATCAGATCTCGGACATACCGGCCCCGTTCCATTTTGGCCTGATTGGTGAATTCTTCGGGGTCCAGATCGTCCCGCGCACCCGAGATATAGGTCAGCCGCGTCTGTGCTGCCTCCGTCAAGGCCCGTAGCAAGGCGATGGCCCGATCCGGGTGGCAACCATCCCCGATGCCAATATGGCCGACTTGTCCACCGCCTTCGCAAATCACGCAGCGAAAGCTGGCGATGCCGATATCCGATGTCGTGTTCCAAAGCCCAATCTCCAACCCGGCTGCGGCCATCATTTCCATGGCCTTTTGGCAACGCGGATCATCAACGCTCGCCGGATCAAGACGCGATTGTCCCGCGCGATGATGCCAGAGCGTTGTCGCATCCCGTTCGATCAGTTCACAGATGGCATGGCAGCTTGCCTCAGTCAGGTTGTTCCCCGAGGCCAATCCGTTGGTTGTGCGGGGGAAGGTCGCCTGACCGCCAACCGGAGCGCTGGTATAGTCGGTATCGACCATTTCAAGCGGAACCCAGCACGCCGACCCTGCACAAAGATCATGCCCCTGTACCCACAACATATTGGCATGCGGATCAAACTGCCGACCTGTCACACGCGGCAGCCCTGCCACGTCAACCACGGTCGTGTCCTCGGAAAGCTCGGCATATCTGGCGAGGCGCTGCGGTAGCCGTACGCGTTCTGCATGCCACGACTCGATTGCCTCCATCACGCCCGAGGCTTCAGCCGCGCGCAGGGACAGGCCCTTACCCAAAGAAACCGCAACCGACCGGGAATTGGGTCGGGCGACCATCACCGTCGGTAATCCGATCCGATCCAGACCGGTCAGATTGGCAATACGTGTGATGCCCATTTCCTTCAGAAACGGTTTTACGATTTCCAATGTCTGCTCGGGATCGCGCAACCGATGCGTGTCCAGCACGTATTGCTTTTGCGATCCATCGGGCATGCTACGGGCCTTGTTTGTGAATATTTGAACCCAAATTGAAAATACTATCGACGATTCAGTCTGTTAGCGTTCAAGATGATGGAACATACCCGTTTGGTCAACTGTTGCGGTATTCAGCTTGGCGACCGCTGGACGTTCTGCGCGTCGTAACGAGACCGTTTCTTTTTCAGATTGGGCGAAGGTCTACTGTCCGATTTCGACTTCTGCGTGCTGCTGATTAGCATGTTCCACACATATTAAAGAGATACGCCTTCAAAAAATTAACATAATCTTCCTTATGAGCAAAAATTTGAAGTAGCAATTCCTAAATCTTAGCCATGAGCAATACAGCAGTGTCACTCTGGTCTGTAATTGTAACATGCAGAGAAATCGAGCGTGGGATGGGCGATCGCCTAAAGGTAAACGTCGAAATACATTCCAGAGCCGGCGAAATACCCTTGTTGATTGCTCCGGTTTGGTTGGATCAGCCAGTCAGACGTCAGTCACATCTAATGAAAATGAGTATCTCCCGCATTGTTGGACACAGTCGTCCCTTTTTCTCCATTCACCGCCGCGGGCACATCGGCCAACGAACAGATGATGGCGCGGCCTCCGGTAGACCTTGCAAAATCTTGGGCCGCTTGAACCTTTGGACCCATGGAACCTGCCGGGAAATCAAATGCGTCAAGTGCATCAGGCGTGATGGACTTGATGCCTTTTTGATCAGGTGTCCCCCAATCCAGATAAACCGCGTCAGTATCTGTGGCGATGACAAAAAAGTCGGCTTTGAGGTTTTGGGCAAGCAGGCAAGATGCAAAATCCTTGTCTATAACGGCTTCGACACCCACCAGTTTTCGTTCACCACGTTGTTCGTACATCGTAGGAATCCCCCCACCACCGGCGGCAATCACCGTCGCACCTTTTTCCAGGATCCAGCGGATCGGTTCGATTTGAAAGATGCGTTTCGGTTTTGGTGAAGGCACCACACGGCGCCAGTAGTCTCCGTCCGGCTTTACGGTCCAACCTTTTTCGGCTGCTTCTTTCTTGGCTTCGGCTTCGGAATAAACCTGGCCAATAAACTTGGTCGGGTTGTCAAAGGCCGGATCATCCGGGTCGACCTCGATCATTGTCAGTAAAGTGGCAATATGATGCTCGAATGGCAGGATGTTGCCCAGTTCCTGTTCGACCATGTAACCGATCATGCCCATCGTTTCGCCGACAAGCACGTCAAGCGGGTATTCCTTGACATCAGTATACATGATTTCCTGAAGGGCCAGCATGCCGACCTGCGGCCCGTTCCCATGAGTGATAACGGTCTCGTGCGCTTCGCACAGGGGGGCAAGGGCTTTGGCGGCAATCCTAGCGTTCTTGCGCTGATTGTCCGCCGTCATTTCCTCACCCCGCTTGAGAAGCGCGTTGCCGCCCAGTGCTACAACAACGCGTCCCATGGATCAGGCTCCAAGTGTGGCGACAAGGATCGCCTTGATTGTATGCATCCGATTTTCAGCTTGCTCAAAAGCTATGTTCATATCGCTTTCAAAAACCTCCTCGGTCACTTCCATTTCCGAAATGCCGAATTGCTCATGGATATCCTGGCCCACTTTTGTTTCAAGGTTATGGAAAGCGGGCAGGCAATGCATGAACTTGACGTTGGGGTTGCCGGACTTTTTCATCAGATCCATGTTGACCTGATACGGGCTCAGCAATTTGATGCGTTCGGCCCAGACCTCTTTTGCTTCACCCATCGACACCCAAACATCAGTGTGAATGAAATCCGCGCCCTCAACCGCTGAGGTATCGTCAGTAATAGTTACGCGTGCTCCGGATTTTTCGGCTCTTTTCATCGCCAGTTCGCGCACATCATCATGGGGCTGTGTTTCCTTCGGCGAAATCATGCGAACATCACACCCCATCAACGCGCCCAGCATCAGCAACGAGTTGCCCATGTTAGAGCGGCAATCACCGGAATAAGCGTAGACGATATCCTTACGTGGTTTATCAGCGTGCTCGATCATGGTCAGCATGTCGGCCAGCATCTGCGTCGGATGCCAATCATCGGTCAGACCATTATACACGGGCACGCCAGAGTATTCAGAAAGCTCCTCGACCATTTTCTGTCCAGCACCGCGGAACTCGATTCCGTCGAACATGCGTCCAAGCACACGGGCTGTATCCTTCATGGATTCCTTGTGGCCGATCTGCGACCCCGACGGATCAAGATATGTAATGTTCGCGCCTTGGTCATAGGCAGCTACCTCGAAAGCACAGCGGGTACGGGTCGAGGTTTTCTCGAATATCAGGCAGATGTTCTTACCGTTCAACGACGGCTGTTCGGCACGGGCGTATTTCGCGCGTTTCAGGTCGCGGGCCAAATCCAGAAGGTACAACATTTCACGTTGGCTGAAGTCCGCGATTTTCAAATAGCTGCGGCCCTTTAGATTGAATGCCATTTTATTTCTCCCTATCGAAAAAGGTGACGCACAAACTGGCGCCGAATTGAAACTCAGTACGCCGGGTCGCGGTCGATCGGGCAGGTCATGCAATGCCCCCCACCCCGGCCACGGCCCAATTCTTGACCCGAGATCTCGATCACCTCGATACCCGCATCCCGCATCTTGCCGTTGGTAAACGTGTTGCGCGCATAGCCCACGACAACGCCGGGTGACAAAGCAACGACATTATTGCCATCGTCCCACTGTTCGCGTTCGGCCTGAAACTCGTTGCCGCCGGTTGAAATCACTTCGAGCGAATTCAGGCCCAGAGCCTCTTTGTAGACGTCGAACAAATGACCCTTTTCGACACGGATATCCAAGTCTCCACGCTCTCCGGGCCGGATCGAGATGCAGGTGATCTGATCCGCAACTTCCGAAAATGCAGTTACCTTGTCGTGGTCCAAGCAGGTAAATACCGTGTCCAGATGCATGGCGGCCCGGCTTTTTGGCATGGCACATGCAACCACACGCTGTGCCCCGCCTTTTTCGAACAGAGATTTGGAAACCTGAGCAACCGCCTGCCGGGTCGTGCGTTCCCCCATGCCGATGAACACGGTGCCATTTCCAACGGGCTGAACATCGCCGCCTTCGACCGAGGCATGGGCAAAATCTTCGTCGCTGTCGCCCCACCAGATTTCAAAGTCGGCTTCCTTGAACATCGGGTGGAACTTGTAAACCGTTCGCATGATCAGCGTTTCCGGCTTGCGGGCTGGCCAGAACATCGGGTTCGTGGTCACGCCGTTAAATATCCAGCAGGACGGGTCACGCTGGAACTGCGCATTCGGGATTGCAGGCAGTATAAAATCGCCCAGCGAAATCAGGTCTTTGAATTGCTCGTCAATCATGCCCTGCGGCAGGTCCGCGAAGATGATGCCGCCCAGCATGTGCCGGGCCAGCAGCTTGGCATCCATCTCGTTTAGCCAGGCACGCATCTCGGTAGAAAAGCCCAATCCTACCATGTTGGGGGTAACCAAACGATCCAAAAGAAAAGCGCGTGCGCCTGGATCTTTCGCAATTGCCTGAGCCAACAGATCCTGAATGTCGTAAACTTCGACCCCGCGTTCGCGCATCAACGAGCAGAACTCGGCATGGTCCTTCCGGGCCTGTTCGACCCAGATGACGTCATCGAACAACAGCTCTTCGCAGTTGCGTGGTGTCAGGCGGTCATGCGCAAGGGATGGGCGCGAAACGATCACCTTGTTGAGCTTTCCGATCTCGGAATGAACGCCAAGCTTCATGGCTACTCTCCTTTTGAAACTGAATTTTTCTGAATGTCTTCAAAACCTTTGGCCTGAGTCCAGCGGACCCAGACGTGGATAGGGACGCCCGCAAGAAGAAGGACCGAGCCCAGTAAAACAGTTTCAGCACCGGACCCGATGAACGCCCAAACCGAGTAGATGAATCCAAGCCCGCCCAGTACGACAACTTTTGCCAACTCTGGGCCACGCAGAAGTTCCCCACCATTGAGACGGATCATGATTTCGGCAACCGCGCAAATGGCATAGGGAAGAAGGCTGGCAACAACGGCAAGCAAGATGACAAAGTTGAAAGCCGCGACCAGACCTTGCGCAAAGTTCAGGATAATCAGTATGGATGCCAGCACATTCGACAGGATCAATGCATTGGCCGGGGTGCCGAATTTGGATTTTTGACCCAAGGCAGCAGGAAAAACACGATCCAATGCCGCGCCATATGGGACCTGCCCGCTGAGAAGCGTAAAGCCGTTAAGGGTGCCAAATGTCGAAATCACTGCGCCACAGGCCACGAGGATGCCGCCGAGCGTTCCAAACATCACCTCGCCGACTGCGGCTAGCGGGGCTGCCGAAACGCCCAGGGTTTCCGCTGGGAGGACCCCCATCGAAACGGCCGTAACGGATATATACACACATGCGGCAATGATGACGCCTATGACGGTGGCGCGTGGAATGGTTTTTTCGGGCTCAATTACATCGCCGGACGGAACGGTGGCGGACTCGAGCCCCAGATAAGCCCAAAGAGTCAAAGCCGCAGCCGCCGATATCGCGGAGACTGCAGTTGTCCCGCTCTGATTGACCGGCACGTAGTTTTCGGGATTGATCCAAAAGATGCCCAGCGTACCAATCAGGATAAGCGGTACGAGCTTGAGCACGGTGGTTACAATCTGAACCAGCCCGGCCTCCTCGACCCCACGAATGTTGATCAAAGTCAGTGACCAGATAGCGACCAATGCCGTTGCAAGCCCGTACATCGGAACTTCGGCGATGATCGGAAACAAGAACCCAAGGTATCCCACCAAAGCCACTGCGACAGCGGCATTTCCGGTCCATAGCGCGATCCAATATCCCCACGCGATGATGAAGCCCGCAAAGTCGCCAAAGGCTTCCTGCGAGTATGCGTAGGGACCGCCCGGCTTGGAGACGACACGCGACAATCGACCAAAGATGATTGCCAGAACCAGTGCCCCTGCCGAGGTCAGAATCCATCCGCCTATCGCAATTGGACCAAATGGCGCGAGAGATGCCGGAAGCAGGAAAACTCCGGACCCGATCATGTTTCCCACCACCAGAGCGATGCAAGCCGTCAGCCCGAGTGCTCCGGAGGTTGAAGTTGCTTCTGGTATGGGGCGATCGTTCATGACGCCAGCTCAGTTCGCGATGGTTTCAGACGTCTCTGTCGCGGGTCCATCAATGCCCGGGTCAGCCAACGCTCCAACCGTGAGTGCGGCGCAGATGATGACCGCGAGTATTACCAACAAAGGGAATACAAACCTTAGCCATCGATCATAGGAAACCCGCCCGATCGCTAACCCGCCCATGACAACGGCGAAGGTTGGGTTGAACAGGTTCACCCATCCGTTGGCTGATTGATAGGCAGTCACCACAAGGTCGCGTCCTACTCCGGCGAAATCTGCAAGCGGCGCCATGATTGGCATGGACAAGGTCGCAAGCCCCGAAGATGACGGAACGAGGAACGACATCAAAACTTGAATGCCGAACATGGCGTTGATAAAGGCAAACTCGCTCAGGCCAGTGACAAAGCCTTCGGCCCCGGCAAGGATCGTGTCCGTGATCTTACCGGCGTCCATGACCACAACGACACCCCGAGCGACACCGATGATCAGGGCAACCCCAAGCAGGTCCCGAGCGCCATCCACGAAAGTTTCGACAAACGTGGCCTCATCCATACGCGAGCCTTCGTCGAATTTTCCGACCCACCAGACAATGATCGACATGACAAGAAACAGGCCGGACATTTCCCCCATCCACCACCCCAGGGCGACCACACCGTAAATCATGATGGCAAACGTCAAGCCAAACAGGGCCAGCAATACGGACCGCGTCGACGTCATTTCGGGGAAGGCATCATTGCCTTCAGATCCTTTCAGAAAATGCGTTCTGTTCTCTTCGGCCTGATCCGCGACCACCGAAGCAGATGGATCAGCCTTCACCCGGGTCGCATAACGCATGACATAGGCGATCCCGGCTGCAAGGCACAGCACCAGGATGATAAACCGTAAAACGATCCCGTCAGTAAACGGGATACCGGCGCCCTGAGAGGCCACGACAGTCGCGAACGCATTGAAGGTCGAGCCCAGCGTACCAATTCCTGCGCCCAGCAAGATCACAGCCACACCCGTAAGCGAGTCATAACCCGCACGTATGAAAACCGGAATGATCAAGGCATAGAAAGCCAGCGACTCTTCCGCCATACCGTAGCTGGTTCCGCCAAAGGCAAATGCGGCCATCAGGATCGGGATCATCAGGATTTCGCGACCAGCGAGTTTGTGCAGCAGCCACCCGATACCAGCATCAATTGCACCGGTTTTGGTCACGACCATCAGAAACCCACCAATTATCAACACAAAAAGTGCCACATCAATTGCGGCGCTGGACGAACTGCCCAGAATGCCTGGGTCGTACATGCCCGCGATTGGAGCAAGAATAATTGATGTAATCCCTTGGGGGTTGGGCTCGACTTCGCGATAGGTGCCCGGCACGGGGGCTTCGCTGCCAAGTGCCTCGTTCATCTGACGTTCGTATTCGCCTGCAGGTATAATCCATGTCAGAATTGCAACGACGGCTATCAACACAAACAAGATTGTAAACGCCGTTGGAAACTTGAACTTGGACATGACGACCTCGAACGGTTTTAAATTTGTCTAGTCGTATTTCTTTGCATTTTTATAAAATGTTTTATCAATGTGAAAAGTTCCCGAGGATAAAGTCAACAACTAACAAGATACTCAGAAGGTTGGTATTGCTGGTCTCGACCCTTGATCCTTGAGGATGGTCTGCCCTGCCCTGACGCCCGACGATCCTGCTATTTGTGAAATGAAATGCCTTAATCGCTATCGGCAGGGTGGTGATGCCGTCTCGACAGTGCCGCAAATCACAACGCTGAACCTCTCTGCCTTTTGCAGGCTCAAGGGATTGGCCATTTGCCTTTGGTCTTCGGCTATTCGGATTGGGACGGGCCCGTGCGTTATTGCGGTAAATCGAGTTCCAAACCGCAGAAATTCTCGGTTGCACCCGTCAAGGCTGGAGCAGAGGGTATTCATATCATTAGCGCCCAGTTGACGTGGACTTTTGCCGGTTAGGTCTTTGCCATAATCCCGCGTCAATTTACCGGAGGAGGACACGTCCACACGCCAATCGGCGCGTGCCGTCCGCGCAGCGTGTGTTCACCGGTGTTCCGCATCCCAGCATTGACAGCCCAAGACCGAGTTTCCGGATTGGCCTCAACAAGCGCATTGGAAAGTGCTATTGCAGCCTTTTGGGATTTTGCAAAGTCTTGCAGGCGGCTGGCTGTATTGACGACATCGCCGCTCACGGTCACTTGCCTGTGACGTCTGCCACCGACAACCCCGGCTTTGACGGGTCCGCTATGTCCACCTACGCGCAACCCCAGTCCAGGCCACTTGGGGCTGGCACGAACAGCGGCGTATAAGGCATCAATAAATCGCAACGCCTGTATCGCATCGTTTGGTTGGGGGTCTGGCAGCCCGAACACGACCATGGCTCCGTCGCCGGCAAAATACGCGATAATCCCGCCCAAAGGATCTACGGCCTGTTCGACAAGTTCGTGAAAGACGCGCAAAAATTCAGCTGTTCCTTCTGGTCCAAGGCTTTCTGAATGCGCGGTAAAGCCCTCTACATCGACGAACAGGACAACAGCGGGTCGTGCCGTCGCCTCGAAACGGGGCTCGGACGCACTGGCAAGCCGTTCAACAATCAAAGGCGATTGGTACAAAGCCAGATTGGCGGCCCGTCGCCGGTGCTGCAATAGCCGGAGCCCACCACCGCAACCGACGCCAAGAAAAAGGGAAAGAAAAACCGTGGTCGCATCCAGCCACCACCCAGCGTTAAATGCGGCTTGCAAGACGATCATGATCGCCAAGGCCAGGGCACCGGTTGCCACGACCACAAACCACGGTCGGTCCATCCCTGCGGTAATGAAGCCAAGAACAGATGCGGTAAGCGCCAAAGCGATATCCATCATCCACGAGGTAGCATCGCGGCGCAGAAACCTTTGTTCGATAATATTTGCTGCCAGCGTCGCATGCAGCTCTGCTCCGGGAAAAGCTGAATCGAAAGGCGTCGCGTGCCTGTCCCCGAACCCGGTCGCTGATGCACCAAGAAACACCACCTTGCCGTCCAGCTCTGCCTCGTTGACAGCAGCGACTGAAAAGGTCGGTATCGTGCCTGCCTCGCCGTAATACACCAAGGGAATTGCGCCTTGTCTGTCCAGTTGAACGAAAGTGTCACCGACAGACAAAAGCCCGCCAGTGCGGAACGTTCGCAGTTGCAAGCCCGATTGATCAGCCGCTTTTGCGACGGCTGAAACTGCAAGTGACGGGTGCCAAGAAGTGCCCTTTTTAGTCAGAAATGGTGTTGCGGCGTCAATTCTGCGCACTGAGCCATCGGACTCATGCTGTATGATCACGTGCCCAAGTGTTGTTTCGCTGCGCAAGGTCTCTGCCGGCACCAGCGCGGGTAATGGATTACGATAAGCCGAATTTACAAGTACACTGAAATCGCCACCATCGAGATCTTGCAAGGGCCTTCCCGAGTTTGCCTCGGCAACAGCCAGTATCGCATCGGTTTCCGACAAAACTCTGGCAAGATCCTCGTCGCCCTCACGTGGTTCCACCAACAGGAAATCCAAGGCAATCACCTTCGCTCCGGCTTCGGAAATATCTGAAATTGCCGCTGCCAGCGCTGCGCGCGGTGGTGGAAACTTGCCAAGCTGAGAAACCGCCAGATCGTCAAACGTAACTATGGCAACATTCGGTGGGGATTTCGTTTCCCCGCGCCAAATAAACCGAGCGTCGAGCAAGCGCCCTTCGATCCCCTGCCAGAACGCGTTCCGATCACCCGGATGCCAAAGGGCAAGGGCCAAGCTCAACAGCGTAACAAATGCGCCGACAATGCGCCTTTCGAACGAAAACTTGTCGCGCCCTACCAATCCGAGCCAAGCAAAGCATCAAACTGATCAATGCGCGCCTGCCCCCAAGCTGTGACATTTCCCATCGTGCCAGACGGCGACACATCTATCCCTTCGCCGGGGTCAAGTCGCTTGTTTTCCCCATTAGCGAAGACAAAGACGATACCTTCGCGCGCAAAAACTGCACTCGCTCGGTCCTTCACCTGCATAGCCCACTCCGTAGAGCGCACGGCCGCGACTGCCGAGGGCGTGCGTACCTGCACTCCGTTTCCGGCATCGCTGGAGAACAGAAAGCCAGCAATACCGTCGATTAAGCGTAGGCCAAATGGTCGCGATCCCCCCGATAAAAGGCCAAACACTTCTACTTCGCTATCAGGGCCCAAAACAATCTTTAGACCGCCGGAACAGCTCATTGTTATACGCGCACCGGCTTCGGTGCGTAGTATTGCGTTTCGCCCCAATCCCAGCCCGACAGATGCAGGGCGCGCATTTGCACCTCGGTCCGACACCTCTGTTATGCCGTCGACATGCTGCACGACACAAACACGTGGGTCTGGCGCGACAGTCTGCGCAACGACAGGAACCGCGCTCCCAATCGAAACTGCCACAAGAATGGTGGACAACAGGCTACGAGTTTGCATCTTGGCCCCTCAGTTACAGGCTTGTTGGAAGGATGAAGAGTGGTGGGCGCAAGGTCAACTGCCTGTGATCTTGAGATCGGCTGGCGCGGTCCTGTTTCATGTATCCGCAAAGGGGATAAACCTTGACCTAATGTCCCGTCTACCACCGGTCCACGACGAATGGCCGGCTATTATATTTCCAAACCCATTGGATTTACTTACGTCCGGACCGGGCTGTTTCATGGCTAAGCCATAGCGGTAAGCGCCGATGGCTTAAAAATGTTGCGCTGAAGCCGTTTTCCAATCCTCAGCAAACACGTCTGGGACTGGACCGTTCAGCAAGACGCCTTCGTCAACAAACGCATAAAGGTCGGCATAAGACCGTTCCGTTTCATCTGCCGTGCGACGGTGGATGTCGCCCGGATGAAGGTCCGCGACCTTTTCCTTGCCCATGGCCCCAAGGAGCTCACGAAAGCTCTTTAAGGTGGCGTCATGATACCGGTGCACCCGCTTACGCTTTTGCGGCACATTCACCGCCCGGCCCCGGATCGGGTCTTGCGTTGCCACACCCGACGGGCAGCGGTTCGTATTGCAATGCAGCGCCTGAATACAGCCCACAGCAAACATCATTGCACGCGCGGCGTTGCACATATCGGCACCAAGCGCAAACTTCTCGACCATGTCGTACCCGGTGGCCACTTTGCCTGAGCAGATGATCCGGATCTTGTCGCGCAGACCAACCCCGCGCAAGCAATTGTTGACGAAGATCAGCGCTTCGTTCAGCGGCGTACCCAGTCGGTTGGTAAATTCAACCGGAGCCGCTCCAGTACCTCCTTCGGCACCGTCAACAGTGATGAAATCAGGCAGGATTCCCGTTTCAAGCATCGCCTTGCATATCGCCATGAACTCAGAAGACCGGCCGATGCACAGTTTGAACCCGATGGGTTTCCCGCCTGACATTTCGCGTAAGTGCTGAACGAAGTGCATCAGCCCCGTTGGGCCTTCGAAAGCCGAATGTGTTGGTGGTGAAATAACATCCTGATGCTGTGGCACGCCGCGAATAAAAGCGATCTCTTCGTCAACCTTGGCCGCAGGCAGTACTCCACCATGAGATGGCTTGGCACCTTGTGAAAGTTTGATCTCAATCGCCTTGACCACATCCATTTGTGCCTTCTCGGCGAACTTATCCTTATCGAACCCGCCGTCTGGCGTGCGGCATCCAAAGTAACCGGTGCCGATCTGCCAAATGATATCACCACCCTCGGCCAAATGATGCGGCGACAGACCACCCTCACCCGTATTATGAGCAAAACCGCCATCCTTCGCACCGCCGTTCAACGCACGGATCGCATTTGCGCTGAGCGCGCCAAAACTCATGGCTGAAACGTTCAGGCGCGAAGCGTTGTAAGGCTTGGTGCATTGCGGCCCACCAAGCATGACACGTTCCTCACTTTCCGGCACGTCCTTGGGCGCGAGCGAGTGGTTCGCCCGGTGATAGCCCGCTGACAGGATATCGTACTGGGTGCCAAAGGCCTGCGTATCCATTTGCCCTTTGGCGCGGGAATACACAAGGCTACGGATGATCCGGTTGTACGGGCGGCCGTTTTCGTTGGTTTCCACGAAATACTGGCGGATTTCTGGGCTGACGAATTCCAGCATGTAACGGAAGTGGCCCAAAACAGGATAATTGTTCAGTACATTGTGCTTGGTGGTCAGCATGTCGTACATGCCAACTATGGCGTAGGGGATGAGAACAGCCAAAAGCCAGTAGGCGGGCGGCCAGTAAAACCCCAGCAGCAAGGTCAGCGGCAGACAAACGAAACTGAGAAAGTAATAGAGTCTGCGTACAACCATGTTGTGCTCTCCCAAGGTGTCGCCGGATTGGCTTGTGACAAGCGTGGATCAAATCGGCGTTTGATTGCAAGCATTTGTGTCCGGCAATATACGATTGGGCCGGTTTGCGATATGCCCACGGATATTGACCACTGTTGATCCGCCGAGCGGCAGTATATATGCCAAAACAACGACGAATTTGGGCAGGATGATTGACCGTGACACAGACCTCACCCACCGTCCGGACCACGGCTATCATGTTCGCCGCCGTCTTTGTGGGTGGCGCAATAGGATCGCTGCTGCGCGAAGCGTTCTCGGCACAAATTCCCGGCGCTTCGATCCTGACGGCGACATTTGGTATCAATGTTGTCGCCTGCTTCATTCTCGGCTGGCTGTATGCAGTACGAAACCGCGTACACGCGCATGTCGTTCATCTTGGGGCGGTTGGTTTTTGCGGCGGGCTGTCCACGTTTTCGTCCTTTGTGGCTGAATTGGAACGCTTGGCTATTTCGAACCTTTGGGGTGCTGTGTCTGCTGCAGGGTTGGAGATTGCCATCGGCCTCGGCGCCGCGATGTTGGGTGAGGGTTTGGGGCGGCGGTTGCACGACCAGCAGGTGCCGGAATGAGCCAATTTTATCTTCATGCCATGTTCGGGCTGGGTGGTGGTCTTGGCGCTGTGCTACGCCATTGGATTGCCTTGCGGGTCCGGCATGACCTGCCTTTTGCAACCTTGATCGTGAATGTTCTGGGAAGTCTTCTACTGGGACTTTGGGTCGGATATCTGGGCGGGCCAGTCGACATGGGCGAAGAAGAAAAGCGGCTGGTTTTTGGTTTTTGTGGCGGGTTCACGACGTTCTCAAGCTTTGCATACCAGTCGCTTGAACTTCGGCGTCAGCGCACGATTATGCTGGCTGCCGGGAATATTCTGCTTAGCCTTGGTTTGTGTTGGTTTGCGTTTTGGCTAGGTCTCGTGATGATAAGCTGGGGAGTAGACCCACAGTTTGCGCTTCGGTACTCGGCCACCTGCAGAGTGTTGGCGGAAGCCGCGTTTTGAAAGACAGCGAACGCCTGCTCTGACGCGTTTTGTTACATTGGGTAAGTATGCATACGTACCGCAAGATTTCCCATGATCCAGACGGTCCCGAGTATGATGATTAGAAGGACCAGCACCGAGAACAGAATCAGGTCAAGGTCTTCACGGCTGCTGCGGCGACGGTCGATATGCAGGAAATAGACCAGTTGCACGACCAGTTGCGCCAACCCTAGCATCGCGATAGCAAGGTATACGCCTTTGGTCTCAATCCCGAACACGTAGGCGATTGTAAAAACCGTCCCAGTCAGCAGAAGAGAGCCGCCATAACCGATCACATAGCGCCGTTGCTCGCGCCGGTGCATCTCGCTGCGCTTATCCATAGGCCAGACCTCCGAAGTAAACGATGGTGATGATGCCGATCCAGATCAGATCGAGGAAATGCCAGAACAGTGCAAGCCGCACTACGCGCGACATCACAAGGTCGGTCAGACCAAAAACCCGCAGCTGAATGCCAAGAACGACAAGCCACAGGCACCCCGCAGCCACGTGCAACCCGTGCAACGGAACCAAACCATAAAACGCGGACAGAAACCCGCTGCGCTGAGGGATGCCTCCCTTTTCGGCCATGTCCATGAAATCGCGGATTTCCAGCACCAAAAAGCAAATTCCCAACATAAGCGTGACGCTGAACCAGAACACGATCCGCCACCGGGGCAGATTGTATTTCAGTGCAAGCATCGCGAGGCCCACGGTCAGGCTGCTGGTCAGCAAGATCAGGGTCTGGGCAAATACGCTGGTCATGTTGAACAGATCATGTGGGCCGGGCCCGCCAGCCTGCGCGTCGATCATGGTGATGTAGATCGCGAACATCAGCCCGAAGTAGACCAGATCGCTCATTAGAAAGACCCAGAAGCCGAAGGTGACGACTTCGCTAGCCTTGTCGGCACTGGCATGACGTCGCCCCAGGTTCAGGCCCGGGTAGCTATGGGTTGGTGCACGCTTCATGTCACTGCCTTCAGATCAGGCCGGGCGAGACCGCGGTTTTCCGGGGTAGTTTCGTGATCGCGATCGACAGGTGCAGCAGTGTTCACCAAATCCAGCCAGGCCTCATGCTGTATGCGAACCTCTGCGGCGGGAATGACCTCTTCGGTATCCAGCTGGAAGGTCCAGAGGGTGAAGGACAAAAGCATCAGCACCGTCACCAGCGCGGCCAGCCACCAAATCCACCAGACCAAAGCAAACATCCAGATACCGCTGAGAACACATATAGCAAACCCAATCCCGGTGTTGCGTGGCATCGAAATGTCTTCGTACTGGTCGGGGCTCGGATAGGCTTCGCCCCGCTCTTTGGCGGCGGCAAAGTCGTCCCGGTCTGTGATCTGTGGGATAACAGCGAAATTATAGGGCGGCGGCGGTGCCGGAATTGACCATTCCAGCGTGCGCGCATCCCAGGGATCGCCAACGGGCACTTGGGTTTTCTCGCGGTCGCGGATGCTGACCCACAATTGAATGATCACTGAGAACAGAGCTGACAGGATCACGAACGCACCAACAACGGCGACGATCATGAAAGGGTGGAAACTGGGGTCTTCCCAACTGTACGACCTACGCGGCATTCCCATGAGGCCAACAAAATAAAGCGGCAGGAAGGTCAGCATGAATCCGACGGTCCACAACACCACCGAGATACGGCCCCAAGCCTCGTTCAGGCGAAAGCCGAAAGCCTTGGGAAACCAGTAATTGTATCCGGCCAGCAACCCGAACAGTACACCGGGCAGCAGAACGTTATGGAAATGGGCAACCAGGAACAGCGTGTTGTGCACCTGATAGTCAACCGTAGGGTTGGCAAGGATCACACCTGACAAACCGCCAATGACAAACAGCATCAGGAACGCCAAACCGTACAACATAGGTACCGAAAACCGGATACGACCACGGTACAGCGTCGCCATCCAGTCATAGACTTTGACCCCGGTCGGGATCGCAATCAACATGGTGGCGATGCCAAACACCGCGTTGATCAGAGCGCTTTGGCCCATAGTAAAGAAATGGTGCAGCCAGACGGTAAATGACAGAACGGCGATGCACATGGTTGCGATGACCAAAGAGTTGTAGCCGTACAGTCGCTTGGCCGAAAACGTGGCAAAAACCTCGGAAAAAATACCATAGGCAGGCAGGACAAGCAGGTATACCTCGGGGTGGCCGAACAACCAGAACAAGTTGGCATAATTCATCATGTTACCGCCCAGGTCGTTGGTAAAGAAGTGAAAATCCAGATACCTGTCTGCGGCCAGCATCAGCGCCGCCACACCAAGCGGCGGCATGGCAAAGACGATCAGGATCGAGCTGCTGATGATCGTCCAGCAATAGATCGGCAGCCGCATGAACGTCATGCCAGCTGCGCGCAGTTTATAGATCGTAACCGCAAAGTTGATCCCGGTCAGCGTGGTTCCGATGCCGGAAACGACGATGGCCCAAATCCAATAGTCCGGACCCACTCCGGGGTTGAAAGCCGCGCCCGTGTAAGGCGGATAGGCCGTCCAGCCACCGGTTGAGAAATGCCCCACGACCAACGACACCATCAGCATCATGCCAGCCGATACCGTGAGGCCAAGGCTGATCTGGTTCATCACTGGAAAGGCTACATCCCGCGCACCGATCATCAGTGGTATCAGAAAATTCGCAATGCCAAAGACAAAGGGAACAGCGACAAAGAAAATCATGATAGTGCCGTGCGTGCTGAACAACTCGGCGAAATGTTCGGCTTCTAGGAAACCCTCGCCCGGTCCTGCCGCCTGTTGGGCACGCATGACAACGCCCTCCAGCACGCCACGTGCCAGCATGACAATGGCGAAGACGATATACATGATCCCGATTTTCTTATGGTCTACGCTGGTCAACCAGTTGCGCCATAGCGGCCCCCACAATCGGAACCAGGTCAGCAACCCGACGACTGCGATGACCCCAACAATCACAATGCCTGCGGCTGCGTTCGCCACGATCTCATTGGCATTGGGGTCTTTCATTAAACCAGCAATCGGGAAAGAGTCCCAGGTCAGGCGGCCAAAGAAACCGGTTTCGGTCATTGCGCACCCTTCTTGCCAAACTGAGCGGTGCCCGGTTGCTGATCAACCGGCAGCGGCTGCCCTCCGTGATAGCGGTGAAGGATGGACTGGAACAGATCACCATCTTCAAGCGTAAAGTATAACGCACGCTCTGGCATTTTTGCGGTCCCAAGCGCGGCTTGAACCTCATCCCGGTCGGTGCGCATGGCAAGGGTCCGATAGGTTTCGGCAGTAAGGGGAATACCATTGGCACGAACCCCTTCGACCCAGGCATCAAACTCATTGGGTTGCATCGCAAGGGTCTGAAACTTCTGCTTGGTAAATCCGCGCCCGCTATATTGCGTGTTTTCGCCCTGCATCGTCTTGGGTGTGTCCGCAACGAGATGCAGTTTGGTCGTCATTCCCGGCATGGCGTAGATCTGACCGGCCAAGGCGGGGATCATAAAGGACTGCATCACCGTATCCGTGGTCAACGTCATCGCGACCTGTTGTTTGATTGGGATGCCCAACTCACCGACACTGGCAATGCCAAGATCCGGGTAGATGAACAGCCATTTCCAATCCAGACCGACGACTTGAACATCCAAAGCCGGTGTATCACCAAAACCGCTTGAGTATGGGTCCAGGCGGTGCGTGGCCTTCCATAAGTAGAACGACAAGAGCGCCACGATGACGACCGGGACACCCCACATTACGAATTCCAGCGTGGCCGAGAAGTCCCAATCGGGCCTGTACTGTGCATCCCCGCCCTGACGCCGCCTGTATCGCAGGGCAATGAGCGGCACCAGAACCAGTACCGGGATCACTGCAATCAGGATGAGGGCGGTCGCCCGCAGCAAATGAGTCTTCTGAGCCGCTGCAATCGGCCCTTGAGGATTCAAAAAACTGTCACTGGCCCATGAGACCTGCCCGGAGACGACCACAAGCACAACCGCAGCCGATCCTGCCCATAGCCATGCTGAAGGTCTGAGTAAGGCCACGCCAGTTCATCCTCTGAAGCCTTCGTTTCTGCCAACTATCGGCAGGGACGCCAGTTTTCTCAAGGTTTTTCCTGACGTCTCGGTTTTTCGCGCACGCTGTGGGGCAGCCCTTGAAGAAGCGAATACTTAAGAGCGTGCCAATGACGCGGTTGACACACCCTCATAGTCCAATGACATATTCCAACAATGCGTTGGATCGTTTTCGCCTTTTGCCTGACATGCCTTCTGACAGACGCGCGCGCAGAGGATCGTTCTGCGGTTGAGGGTCAGTTCCAAATCTGGCTACAGGAAACGGTCTGGCCGCGGGCCAAGGCCAAGGGCGTTTCTCGGCTGACGATGCAGCGGGCCTTTGAGGGCGTGACGCTCAACTGGAAGTTGCCTGATCTTGTACCGCCGGGGTCAATTGCCAAAACGCCCCAACAGCAAAAACAGGCCGAGTTCGGAGCGCCTGGGCGATATTTCAATGCAAACTCGATTCAAGGCGCTACTGCGGTTGGTCGGCAAATGGCCCGGCGTCACGCGAACTTCCTTGCGCAGGTCGAGGCGGAAACGGGTGTACCCGGAAGGATCATTCTTGCGATTTGGGGACGCGAGAGCGGATATGGCCAAGTAGCCATCCGGCACGACGCCTTTCAGGTGTTGGGTACAAAGGGATTCATGAGCACCCGGTCGGCATATTTCACCGAAGAATTGATCGCAGCACTGCAGATCGCACAAGCCGGCCACGCACCGCCGGGAAGACTCAAAAGCAGCTGGGCAGGCGCGTTTGGTCAACCGCAATTCATGCCATCGAACGTTCTGACCTACGCAGTGGACGGGAACCGGGACGGGCGGCTCGATATCTGGGGATCGACTGAGGATACAATTGCATCCATCGGGAATTTTCTGTCGGCGCATGGTTGGGTTGCCGGAAGGGATTGGGGGTTTGAAGTATCGGTTCCAGCTCACGTTTCCTGCGCATTAGAGGGACCGGACCAAGGGCGGTCCATTCAGGACTGGGTCGACATAGGAGTAACCCGCGTCTCGGGTAAGCCATTTCCCCAGCACGAATTACAAGGTGAAGGGTATTTAAAGATGCCCGCCGGACGCTATGGGCCAGCCTTTATCGTCACACCGAATTTCTATGTGCTGAAAGACTACAATAAAAGCGATCTTTATGCGTTGTTTGTGGGTCATGTCGGCGACCGCATTCAATTCGGCGTCCAAGATTTCAATACGGGCTGGGACAACATCGGCACCCTGTACCGATCTGACATCGCCGCTATGCAAAAGTCGCTTGAAAGCCAAGGGCATGATGTCGGCGGTATAGATGGGTTGCCCGGGTACAAGACCCGACGCTCAATCGGGCGGTGGCAGGAGGGCAAAGGGCAACCGCCGACCTGCTTTCCAAAACAGGGTATGAAAGCCGCCCTCACACAATAGCGATTCGCCCGTTTCTCTTGTTTTTGCCGACCATCGCTGCATTTCCCTCGGGTCAAGTTTGAACATGCGCCTTCACGAAAGTGTCACGATCAAGTCAAGTTTCCTTATTTAATTTCAGCACTAACGCCGGTTTCGCTCACTATCCACCTATAGTTGCTTTAATTGCAGGCAGCATCTTTATCCCGATTTGAAATAGTGTCACCTTCTGCGCCAGTGAGAGGCGACTTTCGCAAACACGTTCCTGACTGCAAACCAAATGACTGTGATGCGGTGTTCAGTGCGATCTGAAAAAGCAAAATCTGAATCCGTGTCAGTCCTGTTCAAGGTCGGACAAACATGGTGGCAGCGGCCATCCTGAATGGCGCGCGCATTGCCACCTAATAAATGGGAGACAAAAATGAAAAAGTATATTCGGACATCTCTGGCGGGGCTAATGACTTCGACCATGATCACCGGTGCCGCCTTTGCCGCTGGCACTCACCCGGAAACTGGCGAAGCGCTGGCCGAAGACCAGACCTTTATCTATCGCCTTGGGGATGAGCACAGTTCGGTCGACCCGCAGGTTGTCGAAGATACCTATGGCGCCGAAATCACACGTGATTTGTTCGAAGGCCTGATGAATCAGGACGAAGACGGCAACCTGGTTCCGGGCGTTGCCACAGGCTATACAACCAACGACACCAAGGATGTGTACACCTTCACCCTGCGTGACAACGCCAAGTGGTCCAATGGCGACCCGGTGACCGCTGGTGACTTTGTCTATGCATGGAAACGTGCCGTCGACCCCGAACTGTCGTCACCCTATGCCTGGTTCATGGAACTGATGTCGATTGAAAACGCCGCCGAAATTATCGCCGGTGAAAAGCCGATTGACGAGCTGGGCGTCAAGGCAATCGACGATCACACACTGGAAGTCACGCTCAGCGCGCCGCTGCCGTATTTCCCGCAGATGACCACGCATTCTACCACCTTCCCGGCTCCGCAGAAGGTCATTGAGGAACATGGCGACGCCTGGACCCGCCCCGAAAATATCGTGTCGAATGGTGCCTACATCCTGACCGAGCACGTGCCGCAGGAACGTTCGGTTCGTGAACGGAACGAAATGTACTGGGACAACGAGAACACAATTCTCGACAAAGTGGTCGCGCTGATCATCAATGACGAAAACGTTGCCTTGACGCGTTATCTGGCTGGTGAGTTGGACCGTACCGAAGTTCCAGCAGGCCAATTCCCCCGCCTTAGCCAAGAGCATCCGGACGAAGCGATCAGCTTTCCGCGCCTGTGCAACTATTACTACACCTTCAACCTGACGGAAGATGGCCCCGAGGCCTTCAAGGACCCGAACGTGCGTCAGGCTCTGTCGCTGGCGGTGGATCGTGCAATCATCACTGAAAAAGTAATGGCAGGGGGTCAGCCGCAGGCCTATACATTCGCGCCCGAAGCAACAGCAGGGTTTACCGTTCCCGAGGTTGAGATGGCCTCAATGACCCAAGCCGAGCGGGATGAGCTGGCCAAGGAATTGCTGGCCGGTGCCGGGTATGGCCCGGATAATCCGCTGAGCTTTGAAATGGTCTACAATACCAACGAAGACCATAAAAAGGTCGCAGTTGCTGTTAGCCAGATGTGGAAGCAGAAGCTGGGTGTGAATGTCGAACTGGCCAATATGGAATGGAAAGTGTTCCTGGAAGAGCGCGGCAACCAGAACTTCGAACTGGCCCGTGGCGCATGGTGCGGCGATTATAACGAAGCTTCGACCTTCCTGGATCTGCTGCAGTCGGATTCAGGCTATAACGACGGCAAATTCAGCAATGCCCGTGTTGACGAGTTGCTAGCGCAGGCCAAAACTGCTGATGATCCGGCGCCTCTGTACACCGAGGTTGAGCGCATCATCGCACAGGAAACTCCTGTGATCCCGATCTACCACTATGCGGGTGTTTACATGATGGACACCGATGTCGGGAATTGGCCTATCAACAATGTCGAGCAAAACTGGTACTCGAAAAACCTCTACAAACTTGCTGAATAATCGTCTTTGAACCACGCCCTGTCCCGGAAGCATCCGGGGCAGGGCCAATAAACATGGGGGCATGAAATGCTTGCCTATAGTCTGCGGCGGCTGCTGGTTGCCATTCCGACGATCCTGCTGCTGATCGTCGCCTGTTTCTTTCTGATGCACTTTGCGCCTGGTGGGCCATTCACGTCTGAGCGACCTCTGCCGCCGGCGGTTCTGGCGAATATCGAAGCGCGGTACGGGCTGGACCAACCACTGTGGAAGCAGTTGTGGGACTACCTTTACAATATCGTCGTGCATTTCGACTTTGGCCCGTCCTTCAAGTTCAAGGACCGGGACGTCAATGACATCATCGCCCAGGGTTTTCCGATCTCGCTGACTTACGGGTCGCTGTCGTTCCTCGTCGCGACGTCCGTTGGTGTCGGTCTAGGAATTGCCGCGGCGATCAAGCACAACAGTTGGATCGACTATTTCGCTGTGGGGCTGGGCATCGCGGCCCAAGCGCTGCCGAACTTCATCATGGGCCCGATCCTGATCCTGACCTTTACCCTATGGCTGGGATGGTTGCCGGGCGGTGGATGGAACGGAGGGCAATGGCCGTACCTCATTATGCCCGTGATTGCGCTTGCGACGTCATACATGGGATCCATCGCGCGGATAACGCGATCTTCGATGCTTGAGGTGCTGAACTCGAACTTCATCCGCACCGCGCGGGCCAAGGGTCTGCCAACCAGAACCGTGATCTGGCGTCACGCGTTGAAACCAACGCTGTTGCCGGTCGTGTCATACCTTGGGCCGGTTTTTGTTTATGTGCTGACAGGTTCTGTTTTCGTCGACATCTACTTTTCGACCGGCGGGCTGGGGCAAGCCTATGTCGGCTCGGCCCTGTCGCGAGACTATGCCGTGCTGCTGGGGGTCACGATCCTTTATGGCGCGTTGACTGTCGTCGTGAACCTGCTGACGGACCTGGCCTACGCCTGGTTCGATCCGAAAATTCGGTATTGAGGGGCGAACCAATGCTAGGAAAATCACAAAAAGCCGCCCATCTGGCCGAAAGTGTCACCGACTACACGGTTATTCAGGGGCGCTCGCTGTGGCAGGACGCTCGGATGCGGTTTGTTCGCAACAAGGCCGCAATGGCCAGCGTTTTCGTTCTAAGCTTGATCGTTTTGTTCACGATAATTGGACCGTACTTCGCCGTTTGGGACAATGAAGAAATCGACTGGAACGTCATGGGGGACGTGCGCGGGATGGGGATGCCATCCCTCGAAACCGGGCATTTTTTCGGTGTCGATGATCTGGGACGCGACCTTTACAGCCGCGTCATTCAGGCAACGACCACATCGCTTTTGGTTGGCCTCATCGGGGCGGCCACGGCGCTGATCGTCGGCACCTGTTACGGCATCGCCGCCGGTTACATTGGTGGGCGTGTCGACAGTGTAATGATGCGCTTTGTCGATATTCTTCTGGCGATCCCAGCAACCTTGATCATCATCCTGCTGCTGGTCGTGGCGGGGCGGTCATTTTTCATGTTGTTTCTCGCTCTTGGCGCGGTCGGCTGGCTGACCATGTCACGGATCGTTCGAGGGCAAACTCTGACGCTGAAGAACCGCGAGTTCATCGAGGCTGCCCGCGCCGCCGGCGTAAGCGAATTCACGATTATGTATCGTCATATCCTACCCAATCTATTGGGGGTGGTGATCGTCTATGCCTCGCTTCTGGTGCCTGAGATGATCCTTACCGAAAGCTTCATCTCGTTTCTGGGTCTGGGTATCTCAGAGCCCTACACCTCGTTGGGTAGGCTGATCGCCGAAGGTGCCGGGACGATGGCCTATGGAACCTTGTGGCAGCTTATGTTCCCCCTGACATTCTATGTCGCAATCATCATCTCGATGTTCTTCATCGGCGATGGTCTGCGTGACGCACTGGACCCGAAGGATCGCTGATATGAGCCTGTTTTCCATAAAAGACCTGAGCGTCCAGTTCGAAACTCCGGACGGCGTTGTCGAGGCTGTCAAAGGGATCAGCTTCGACATCAACCCGGGCGAATGCCTTGGCATCGTCGGCGAAAGCGGATCGGGCAAAAGCCAGACTTTCATGGCCGCGATGGGGCTGTTGCCGCCAGCGGGACGGGCCGAAGGCTCGGCCATGCTGAACGGGAAGGAGATCTTGAACCTGCCCGTTGGCAAGCTGAACAAGATCCGTGGTTCGGATGTGGGCATGATCTTTCAGGACCCGCTAACCGCTTTGACCCCGCATCTGCGGATCGGTCAGCAAATGCGCGAAGTTCTGCAAGTGCATGAAGGGCTACAAGGCTCTGCCGCGCGACAGCGATGCCTTGAATGGCTTGACCGTGTGCGTATCCCCGAGGCAAAACGGCGTCTTGATCAATACCCGCATGAGCTTTCGGGCGGGATGCGCCAGCGCGTGATGATTGCCATGTCCATGCTGTGCAATCCAAAACTGCTGATCGCGGACGAGCCAACCACTGCGCTCGATGTCACGGTTCAGGCCGACATTCTGGACTTGATGGTGCGGCTGCAAAAAGACGAAGGCACCGCGATTGCCCTGATTACACATGACATGGGCGTCGTCGCACGGATGTGTGACCGGATACAGGTCATGCGTCTGGGTCAGTTTGTCGAGGCCGGAGACGCGCGCGAAATCTTCCGCGCGCCAAAGCACGAATACACTCGAACTCTGCTTGAGGCGATGCCGCGCATTGATGCAGGCGATGCGCCCAAAGCGCTGGAGAAGACCGAAGAACCTCTGCTGAAGGTCGACGACGTCAAAGTCCATTTCCCGATCCATGTCTCGGGCGGGCTGTTCGGCCACAAGGTGCCGTTGAAGGCCGTGGATGGCGTGAGTTTTGACATCCGCAAGGGCGAAACGCTGGGCGTTGTGGGTGAATCCGGTTGCGGCAAATCCACCCTCGCCCGGGCCGTGCTGCAACTGATTGAACCCAGTGCGGGGAATGTCAGCTGGTTGGGACATCCTATCGTCGGGTTGAAGCGGGCCGAACTGAACAAGTACCGCAAGGACCTTCAGATCGTGTTCCAGGACCCGCTGGCCAGCCTTGACCCGAGGATGACGATTTCTGCCTCGATCGCGGAACCTCTGAAAACCTATCGCCCTGACCTGACGGATCGCGAACGCAAGGACATGGTCGCGGAGATGATGGAGCGGGTGGGCTTACAATCCAACATGATCAACCGATATCCGCATGAATTGTCCGGCGGGCAAAACCAAAGAGTCGGCATTGCCCGGGCAATGATCAACAAACCCAAATTGATTATCTGCGACGAAGCGGTTTCGGCGCTAGACGTGTCCATTCAGGCGCAAATCGTGGAATTGTTGCGAGAATTGCAACAAGAGTTCGGGCTGTCGATGATTTTTATCAGCCATGATCTTTCTGTGGTGCGGGCGGTCTCGAACCGGATCATGGTCCTTTATCTTGGTCGGATTGTCGAACTTGGGGATGGCGAAGTAATTTGCTCTGATCCGATCCACCCCTACACCAAGTCCCTGATCTCGGCCGTTCCAATACCGGACCCCGACGTCGAACGCACGCGGCGACGGTTGAAGCTGCCTGGTGAGCTGCCCTCGCCCATGGATCCCAAGGCTGCATTGCGGTTTCTGCCCAGTCGTTTAGCTGCGGGTCAGTCCGATTATGTCCCCCAATTGAGCGAGGTGAGACCGGATCACTTTGTGGCCGAACACGATCCGCTGGATGCCATTTTGAGCGGTGTTTGAGCGCCCTGCCCCGAAGCTAATTTGCACAGCTTCGGGGCGTCTTCGGTCCTGCTTTCAGAACGGTAGTTAGTAGAACGACCTCCGTACGCCAAAACTTGATGCATTCATTTGCCGCATATCGCAGCAAAACACCGCTGGCTTTTCGTGACCGAAACGTGATCGTTTTGACTTCTACCCCCTTGGGTGGCACCATCTTTGGGAAATTTGCACGGGTTGATTGTGGGCGTTGATTGTTAGCAGTACAGCCCCTAAGAGGTCCGCGTGGGACACTAACCAACGACACTGTTCTACTAGCTTGAGAGGTCATATGGTACGCAAGGTCACAAAGGCGATCTTTCCGGTCGCAGGGCTTGGCACCCGGTTCCTGCCCGCAACGAAGTCCGTTCCGAAAGAGATCATGACTTTGGTCGACCGCCCGCTGGTGCAGTACGCTATCGACGAGGCTCGTGCTGCCGGCATCACTGAATTCATTTTTGTTACGTCACGCGGCAAGTCCGCACTTGAAGACTATTTTGATCACAACCTGGTTCTTGAACAGGAGCTGAAAGCCAAAGGCAAAGATGACCTGCTGGAGACGTTGAGCGCCACCAATATGGAAAGCGGGGCAATAGCCTATATTCGCCAACACAAGGCACTGGGATTGGGCCATGCAGTCTGGTGTGCCCGTCGCCTGATTGGTGATGAACCTTTTGCGGTAATGCTGCCTGACGACGTGATAGCCGCCGACAAACCATGTCTGCAACAAATGGTCGAAGCCTACGAGGAAACTGGCGGCAACATGGTTGCAGCCATGGAGGTCCCTTTGGAAAAAACCAGTGCATACGGTGTGCTGGATGTGGGTGAAAATATTGGCCCTGTCGTACGCGCGCGGGGCATGGTCGAAAAACCAAAACCGGAAGAGGCCCCCTCGAACCTTGCCGTTATCGGTCGCTATGTGCTGGGTCCGTCGGTTTTGTATAATCTGAACCAGATGAAAAAAGGCAGTGGTGGAGAGATTCAGCTGACCGATGCCATCGCCGAAGACATTGGCAACGGCGTGCCGGTCTTTGGATACAAGTTCGATGGTCAGCGGTTCGATTGCGGCTCGAAATCTGGGTTCTTGCAAGCAACTGTTGCATTTGCCCTAGCCCGAAGCGACCTGCGCGAAGACCTGAGCCAATATTTGCATGATATTGTCGCTACAGGGCAAGCTGCTGAGTAATACACGCATTCTCCACGGCAAACGCTTGTTTTCGGCGAATGCAGATAATTTACTGACGGGCTAAGGCGTTCTGCGACTTGGCCTATTTTTTGGCCTGCAAAAGAATAACAAAAGGTTCCAAAGGCGTGCGTTCCGGTCAGGCGGGATTCATCCATCGCCCGGCAATGTGGCGCGCAATTCAATTGTCGCACCGAAAGCACTGGAGGACGCCCTTGTCACAGAACTCACCCCGATTGAACCTACCGTTTTTGCAACCATCGCAGGCACAGAAACACGTGACCCATAACGAGGCATTGCGGCAGTTGGATCTTGTTACCCAGCTTAGCCTGGCCTCGACAAACGCATCGACCCCGCCGGCCGTTCCTGATCAGGGTGAGGTTCACGCACTCGGTTCTGCTCCGACCGGGGATTGGACGGGCCAGGCCGGGATGCTTGCCGCGTGGCTGGACAACGCCTGGCATTTTGTCGCCCCCCGCATCGGCTGGCGCGCGTGGGATGAAACCAACGGGCAACTGACCGTCTGGGATGGCAGCGCGTGGATTGAGCCTCCGGCTGCGACGCAGAATCTTGATGGCGTGGGTATTGCGGCCAGCTTTGACAGCACGAACCGCCTGTCCGTGAGGTCTCCTGCGACGTTGCTCAGCCATGAAGGCGGTGGGCATCAGCTAAAAATCAACAAGTCCAGCGCAGGCGAAACAGCGTCTTTGCTGTTTCAGTCCAACTGGACCGGTCACGCCGAGATGGGTTTGTCAGGCAATACGGGCTTTTCGATCAAGGTCTCGCCTGACGGCGGCACCTGGACCGACGCGCTTCGCTTTGACCCGACCACGGGTGCCGCAAGCGGTGCCGCCGTTCAGAACAGCCCTGACGACACAACTGTTGGTCGCCTGATGCGGGCGGATTTCGGCTATGGTCCGGGTAACCTTGTCGGTCTCGTATCGGAAAGCGGCGGCGCGCCGACCGGTGCCGTGATCGAGCGTGGTTCGACCTCAAACGGAGACTACGTGCGATTTGCGGATGGAACACAAATTTGCACTGCAAAGCTGCCTGCAACGGGATGTGCAAATGCTGACGGGGCGTTGTTTACAAGCAACGCCGCAGTCTGGGTTTTTCCGATTGCTTTCGCATCCGGCCCGGCAGTTTCGGTTAGCGGCGGAGGTGGGGCAAGCACGCGGTTCATCGGCTTTGATGCCCCGACAGAGACAGAGGTGGGCTTCAAGGTCATGGCAACCACACTTGATACAACAGCACTGGCCCCAACGGGCGTCGCAATAGGCCGCTGGTTCTGATCTCAAATTCTGCTCGGGCGCTTGTCCGGGCAGTTACTTAGCCCGCAGATCCGCATCTGCCTGATCAAGGAACCAGGCATAAGTTTCTCGAATACCGTCTTCCAACCCGATGCGCGCGCGCCAACCCATCTCGGCCAGACGGGACACGTCCATCAATTTGCGTAGGGTGCCATCTGGTTTGCTGACATCCTGCGTAATGCGCCCGGTAAAGCCGGTCGTTTTAGCCACCAAAGCCGCGAGTTCCGCAATAGAGATATCCTCACCACAGCCCACATTAATGTGGCTCAGCATCGGCTGGGTGTTTGCTTCGTAAACGTCGCGCGGAAGGTCGAGTACGAACAACGATGCCTCGGCCATGTCATCCACATGCAGGAATTCACGGCGGGGTTTTCCGGTACCCCAGATCACGACCTCTGCCAGCCCGTCCCGCTTTGCCTCGTGAAAACGGCGGATCAGGGCGGGCAGGACGTGGCTGTTTTCAGGGTGGAAATTGTCGCCGGGACCATACAGGTTCGTCGGCATGACCGAGCGGTAGTCGACCCCATGCTGCCGGTTATAGCTTTCACACAGCTTGATCCCAGCAATCTTAGCCACTGCGTACGGCTCGTTTGTGGGCTCCAGAACGCCGGTCAGCAGAGCGTCTTCTCGCATCGGTTGCGTCGCAGCACGCGGATAGATGCAAGAGCTACCCAACTGCAGTAGGTTCTTTACCCCCGCCGCAAACGCCTGATGGATCACGTTACATTCAATCATCAGGTTGTCGTAGATGAAATCCGCCGGGTAGGTGTTGTTTGCGTGAATTCCACCAACCTTGGCGGCGGCAAGGATCACCACATCTGGACGCTCGGCCTGCATGAAGTCCCGCACGGCGGCCTGATCTGTCAGGTTCAATTCAGCATGGGTGCGGGTTATCAGTTCAAGCGCGTCACCCGCGGCCTGACGATCCTGCAAACGGCGCAGAATTGCACCGCCGACCATCCCGCGGTGGCCTGCTACATAGATCTTGCGCATGGCGCTCTCCTCAACCGTTTTCCAGGCTTACAGGCAATTCATACCCATGCTCTTTCAACAGCGCATGGCGTTTGGCGGTTTTCAGATCTTCGACGACCATCTCGGCGCACATTTCCTGCACCGTCAATTCAGGCTCCCAGCCCAACTTGGTTTTGGCGTTCGACGGATCACCCAGCAGCGTCTCGACCTCGGCAGGGCGGAAATACTGCGGATCAATGCGCATGATCACATCCCCCGGTTTGAGCGCCGGAGCATTTTCGCCCTGTATCGCTTTTACAGTCGCAATTTCATCGACCCCCTCGCCCGTGAATTCCAACGTGATACCAAGCTCTGCAGCCGACCATTCGATAAACTGCCGCACCGAGTATTGCACGCCGGTCGCGATCACGAAGTCTTCGGGTTTTTCCTGCTGCAGCATTAGCCACTGCATCCGTACATAGTCTTTTGCGTGGCCCCAATCGCGCAGACTGTCGATATTGCCCATGTAAAGACAGTCCTCTAGGCCCTGTGCGATATTTGCCAGCCCGCGGGTGATTTTGCGGGTCACGAATGTCTCACCACGGCGCGGGCTTTCGTGATTGAACAGAATACCGTTGCAGGCATAGATGCCATACGCTTCGCGATAGTTCACGGTGATCCAGTAGGAATACAGCTTGGCAACCGCGTAAGGCGAACGTGGGTGGAACGGTGTTGTTTCGCGCTGCGGAATCTCCTGCACCAGACCATAGAGTTCCGAGGTCGAAGCCTGATAGAACCGTGTCTTCTTCTCCAGCCCCAGAAACCGGATCGCTTCCAGCAAGCGCAATGTGCCAATGGCATCAACATCGGCCGTGTATTCCGGCGATTCAAAACTGACCGCAACATGCGACTGCGCGCCCAAGTTATACACTTCGTCCGGCTGCACCTCTTGGATGATCCGGGTAAGATTCGACGTGTCGCTCAGATCCCCGTAGTGCAGATGCAGTTTCGGGTTCGGGACATGCGGGTCCTGATAAATGTGGTCGATCCGCTGCGTATTGAATGAAGACGCCCGGCGTTTGATCCCGTGAACCTCGTATCCTTTCTCAAGCAAAAATTCTGCAAGATAAGATCCGTCCTGCCCGGTAATGCCGGTAATCAACGCCTTTTTTGTCATCTTCTTTTCCCGCGGAATCCATTTTGAAGCATTGCCATCCCAAAAACAGCAAGACGTCCAAGAATGCAACCCAAGGCTATGAACACCACGAGTGTCAGCGGCTGTTTACTGCCTGTAAACCCATCAAGAAGTTTGACCGATAAGATAGCTTTCACAAGACATGAAAGGACAGGCCGGTTCGGCCTGCACGGTCGCTCAGGGCGTGTCAGGTCCCTCCGTATAACGGGACAGCGTTTTTTGCACCATCCGCCAACGCTTTGCTCTGATCGCGGCGCACCTGTTCATACAAGGCCAGTGACTGCTCTGAAAACAGTTCTTGCGGAGGGTTAACCGCCACAAAGTTCGACTGCCCGTCCCGACCGCGTGCCAGCATCGCATAGTCGCGATCGGCAACCAATTGCCTCGCATTCGGGTTGAGATACCGGATTGCCAAACCAATGCGGCGGTCATCGGACCGGTTGGGCCCCGACCCATGGATGGTCAACCCGTGATGCAGCGACATTTGACCGGGTGCCAATTCAATATGGGTTTTTTCCTCTTCTGCGACCTCAACAGCAATTTCCTGCCCCCGCGATAACAGGTTTGTGTCAGAATACGTGTCGGTGTGCGGAAGGATCGGGTTCTTGTGGCTGCCCCGAACGAAATCCATGCATCCGCTTGCGACCGTGGCGGGCGAAAGCGCGATCCAGGCTGTCACCTGATCCGGAGTTTCGCCCATGCCCCAATAGGTCAGATCCTGATGCATGCCCACCGTGTGTTCGGTATGGGCCTCTTTGACAAAAAACTCGGCGGACCAAACCATGATGTCAGGTCCCAAAATGTGCTCAACCACGTCCAGAACCCTTATATCCAAGGCGATCTGAGCGGCCAGCGGTATCACAAGGTGAGCATTGACGCGTTTGTAAGTGTTCAGCGGCAGCGGCAGATCGGCAGACAGCCAGTCACGCTCAAGCTGTTCGAATTCTGCGCGGATCTCAGCGGTTTCTGCTTCCGAGAAAACCGTCAAGGGAAATAGATAACCGTCTTCCCAGTACTGCGCGGTTTGGTCGGCTGTCAGGGCGTGTGAAGATTGAGCGGTTTGCAGCATGGTGAACCTCATGAGATCTGGTCCACCCAGCATAAACCGAGATAATTACAAAGCAGCGTGGCACCTCTTGCCGGTAAGGCTAAGTTCAGCTTAGCCTGCCTGCATGTCGTCCCGTATCCCTTCCCTCAACTGGCTCCGTGTATTCGAGGCTGCCGCGCGGACCGAAAGCTTTGCCCGAGCCGCCACGCAGTTGAACATGTCAGCGGCCGCTGTCAGCCAGCAGGTCAAAGCGCTGGAATCCCGGCTGGGAACGCCGTTGTTTCACCGTCACGCACATGCGGTAACGCTGACCAAGGCTGGCAGGGCCTATCTGCCGTCCGTTCAACAATCCCTACTCATGCTGGAAACCGCAACCACAGGCCTTTTCGGGGAAACCCGCGAGCAGCGGCTTTTCGTACAGTCCGTTCTGCTTTATGCCCATGGGGTTCTTGCCAATGGCCTGCCCGATTTCCGCGCAGCACATCCGCAGATCGGTTTGTCTCTGACCACTGGTAACCTGTTATCGGATTTCGCCAACCAATTCACCGATTTGCAGATCGTGTTCGGGAACCCGAGCCTATTTGGTGCGGAAAGCGATCCATTGATGCACGAACACTTGTATCCGGTTGCTAAACCTGAGGTCGCCGCGCAGATACGTCAGCCCCAAGACCTGTTCCAATTCCCTTTGATCGAGGTTTCGACCCATCGTGCAAGTTGGCCGCATCTGTTCGAAACTCTGCGTATGCCCACCGGTCAGTCGCGGTATTTTTTCGCTGACAATTCGATCATGGCGGCCGAGCTATCAGCCAGCGGAGGAGGCATCGCCCTGGCCCGCGCGCCTGCATCGGATCGGATTATGCGCCTGTCCGGCCTTGTTCCCTGCCTGCCCGACATTCACGTTGCAGGGCAAGAGGCGTATCACTTGGCCTACCCATCCCGCACAGCCTTGCGACCACCCGCGCGCGCCTTTCGCGACTGGTTGCTGGATCACAGCGCGGCGGTCCAAACCCGGTAACGCCCTTGACCCGTCACCTCACGGATCAGGCCGCGTCGGGTGAAACGGTCAATGTTGCGTTGCACTGCTGCACGCGACGCCTTTGTCAATTCTTCGGCCAACGGCGCGGACACCATCGGCCACGCTGTGAGGACGTCGATCAACAAGGGCGGTGTCCTGCCACTAAGCCCAGCGGTTGCCGCGCGGGCGCGCTGTTCCCATGCGCTGACACGATCCAGGTGCATCAAAGCCGCCAAAGCTGCCTGCCCTGCCCCGCGAATCCACGCAGCAAGCTTTTCTTCAACTTCGCCCACTCCGCGCAAAGCGCCCGGGCCAGACAGCGCCAAGGGCATGAATTTTGCCCCGCCCCGCCCCATGGAGGCCGCGTGACGCGCCGCAATAATCGCCGCCTCAGTATCCTGTCCAATCCCCGGGGACAGAGCACGCCAGGCGTGAAACCCGATCGCCGCCTGCGTGACCGGGTGTAATCCTTCGGCATTTCGCATCACCTCGGCCAGATCGGCCACGGCTTCGGGGATATCGTCGATACCTTGCGCGAGGCGATCCAGAAAGGCAGTAAGCCCCGAGTCCCATCCCCCGTCCGAAGGGCCAGGACCGGATGTCAGCCGACGCACCGCCCATCCTGCCCGGAACAAGGCCTGAACGTCGTCTCCGGTTGCACCGATCCGCAAGCCAGTCCACAGGGCAAGACGGTCCACGCTGATCCGGTCGCCGGTCCACCAGCCCAGGTCAGACACATCCATCAAGGCTAGTCGATGGGTCCATCCATCCGGCCCGGCCCTTAGCCGTTCATCCAAAGCGCCAAAGATCGCCGCCAGATCGGCCAGCTCGAAAGACAGTTCCGCTTGCGCTGCGCGCCAGTCTCGGGGATCGAATAGCAATCGCCGATCGGCCATCGGACCGGGAGGTTGAAAATCCTCAATCCGCTCTTCATCCTCGGGCGGCAGAAACCATAGATCGTCATCCTCTGGCGGATCTACATCATAAATACTGCGAGGGCTGATATTGTCGGCCTCTTCGTCCGGATCAGGTGTGACGGGCTTGATAGTCATGGCCCTATATTTCGGGGATTTAGGCTGGTTCACAAGGCGTTTTTGCCGACCATTATGAAAGGGATTGTGTCAAAAATTCCCGCTGACAACATGCCGTGTGCCGTTCGGATGACCCGCAGATCGCCTGTCCGGTCAGTCAATATCAGGCGAAGTCTCAGAAATGATCACGTATCTTATGGAAATCTTGTTCCCTTTTCCCGCCCTGCCGCGTTATCCCTTGTCGCGCACACGGCAGAGGAGGTGTAGGGCATGAGCGAGACTGTCAAACTGACATTGGATGAAGTTCGGGCGCTCAGCCTGTCTATCCTGACCAAGTCCGGGTTTGGGCCCGAGCATGCCGCAGCTATCGCCGATACGTTGACCACCTGCCAGACCGACGATTGTCAGTCTCACGGTCTGTTCCGTCTGTTCATGTGTCATGACACCATGAAGTCAGGCAAGGTCGACGGACACGCTGCCCCGGTCCTGACGCTGTCGAACAATGCCATTGTTCGGGTGGACGCAAATGCGGGGATGTCCTTATTGGCGTTTGAAAAGGCGCTGCCGCTCTTGATTGAAAAGACCCGCGCCAATGGTATTGCCGCCATGGCGATCAACCGTTGCTTTCACTTCTCGGCCCTTTGGCCTGAGGTGGAACGCCTGTCCTCGGTCGGTCTTGCAGCGATGGCGATGGTCCCCAGCCATTCTTGGGTTGCTCCTGCGGGTGGCACGCGCGGCAGCCTTGGCACCAACCCGTTGGCCTTCAGCTGGCCGCGCAGTGGCAAAGACCCGTTCACCTTTGATTTTGCCACCAGCGCCTTTGCCCGCGGTGAAATCGAACTCTACCGCCGTGCTGGAAAGCCCCTGCCAGAGGGTGTCGCCATTGACAAACACGGCAATCCGACCACCGACCCACAAGCGGCAATGGATGGCGCGATGCTGACGTTTGGCAGCTATAAAGGTTCGGCCTTGTCGATCATGATCGAGTTGCTGGCAGGCCCCCTGATCGACGACCTTACCAGCCTTGAGAGCATGGAGTTTGCCCAAGGTGCAGGCGGCGCGCCGTATCACGGCGAAATCATCCTTGCGTTCGACCCTGCGCAGTTCAGCGGCGGCCGGGTGTCCGACAACGACGCCCGCGCCGAGCGTTTGTTTGCCGACATTACCGATCAGGGGGCCCGCCTGCCCTCGCAACGGCGGTTCGCTGCGCGGGCGCGGAACACCGAACGCGGATATGTCGAAATCGCCAAAACTCTGTATGATGATCTGCAAGCATTGGCCGAAGACGTCCGGGCAGTGTAAAACCCTCTTCCCCTTGGTGATGCGGCTGGCTAAGAAGTCCGTCCAGTCATATGCAGGAGGCCCCCTTGGACCGCATCGCCCGCACCATTGCCACCGAGATCAACGCCCGCCCGGAACAGGTCGGTGCCGCGGTGAAACTGCTGGACGAAGGGGCCACCGTGCCCTTTGTCGCCCGCTACCGCAAAGAGGTGACAGGTGGCCTCGACGATACGCAACTGCGGACGCTTTCTGACCGCCTGACCTATCTGCGGGAATTGGACGCGCGGCGCGAAACCATCCTTGGTTCAATCAAGGATCAGGGCAAGTTGACCGACGATTTGGCCCGGTCCATCGCGCAGGCTGAAACCAAGGCGCAGTTGGAAGATATCTACCTGCCCTACAAACCCAAGCGTCGCACGAAGGCGATGATCGCGCGGGAAAACGGGCTCGAGCCGCTGGCCGATGCCATTCTGGCCGATCGCTCAGCCGAGCCCGAGGGGATGGCGCAGCAATATGTTACCGAGGCTGTGCCAACCACCAAAGACGCGCTGAACGGTGCACGGGACATCATCACGGAACGTCTGACCGAGAACGCCGAACTTTTAGGAGAGCTGCGCAGCTTCATGCAGCGTGAAGCTTTACTGACATCCAAGGTGATCGACGGCAAGGAACAGGAAGGCGCGAAGTTCAGCGATTACTTTAACCACTCAGAGCTTTGGGCCAAGACCCCCTCCCATCGTGCGCTGGCGATGCTGCGTGCATCGAAAGAGGGAATAGTCACGCTCGATATTGCGCCAGAGCCTGAAACTGGGGCCGCCCGGGCCGAGGCCATCGTTGCGGCCCATCTGCAAACGCGTGGTGACGGGCCTGGCGATGTCTGGCTGCGCAAAGTGGCTGGGTGGACCTGGCGGGTAAAGCTGTCTCTGTCCATGATGGTTGAACTTATGGCCGATCTGCGCAGCCGTGCGCAGGAAGAGGCCATTCAGGTTTTCTCGCGCAACTTAAAAGATTTGTTGTTTGCCGCGCCTGCGGGGCCTCGGGCGACATTGGGTTTGGACCCTGGTATTCGCACAGGCGTCAAAGCAGCGGTTGTCGACGCCACGGGCAAGGTAATTGCGACCGATACGCTTTATCCCTTCCAGCCCAAGAATGACCTGCGCGGCGCACAGGCGACCATTCTGAACCTGATTGCCGCTCATAAGATCGAGTTGATCGCAATCGGCAACGGCACGGCCAGCCGCGAAACCGAGAAGATGGTGGCTGACACCCTAAAACTGTTGCCCAAGACTGCGACCGCGCCCACCAAGGTTGTCGTGTCCGAGGCCGGTGCATCGGTGTATTCTGCCTCAGAACTGGCAGCGCGCGAGTTTCCCGATCTCGACGTGTCGTTGCGCGGGGCGGTTTCGATCGCGCGCCGGTTGCAGGATCCACTGGCCGAGCTGGTTAAGATCGAACCTAAATCCATCGGGGTCGGCCAGTATCAACATGACGTGGATCAGCACAGGCTTTCGCAATCTCTTGCCTCAGTTATCGAAGACGTGGTGAACGCGGTGGGTGTCGATCTGAATACGGCGTCTGCCCCCCTGCTCTCGCATGTCTCGGGCCTTGGGCCGGGGCTGGCCGAGGCCATCGTGATGCACCGCGATACGAACGGTGCGTTTCAATCGCGCAAAGAACTGCTGAAGGTGGCACGCCTTGGCCCGCGCGCCTTTCAGCAATGCGCGGGTTTCTTGCGCATCCGTGATGGGCAAGAGCCGCTGGACGCATCCTCGGTTCACCCCGAGGCCTATGACGTCGCGCGTCGGGTTGTTTCGGCTTGCGGCCGGCACATCCGTCAAATCATGGGCCATGAGGGTGCGTTGAAAGGCTTGCGCGCTGAGCAGTTTGTTAACGACACCTTTGGCCTGCCAACCGTACAGGATATTTTCGCAGAATTGGAAAAACCGGGCCGTGATCCCCGCCCCGGTTTTGTCACCGCGTCTTTCACCGATGGCGTCGAGAACATTACCGATCTCAAACCTGGAATGGTGCTTGAGGGAACTGTGACAAATGTCGCGGCATTCGGCGCGTTTGTCGATATCGGGGTACATCAGGACGGGCTGGTTCATGTCAGCCAATTGGCGGATCGGTTCGTCAAGGACCCGCACGAGGTGGTTAAAACCGGCCAAGTGGTGAAGGTGACCGTTGTCGAGGTGGATGTGGCCCGCAAACGGATTGGCCTGACTATGCGCAAGGACGGAGGGAGGTCCGCGCACGAAGACCGGGCAAGCCGGGGCGCAAAAAAGAATGTCTCGCAGTCAAAACCCAACAGACCACAACACGCAAAATCTGCCAACGCAGCGCAAAACAATGCTATTGCCGATGCGTTGAAGTCAGCACTGAAGAACCAATGATCTGTTGCAAAGTTTTGCCAAGGGTCGTCTAAGCTTTCACGGGAAATCCGCGCGTTCCGTCAACTGGCGGGACGCGATCTTAGCCCTCCCCCGTCCGTGCAATTTTTACCGTCGCGGCGCAGAGCGCAGGACGCAGCAAGACGGCTGACACTGATCAAAGGTTTTGGGCCTTGTGGTTAGCATATTGCGCAATTCCATTGCCCAACGACCAGTTTTCTTTGACCCCCTCCACGATGTTGAAGAAAACATCCTCGGCGCGCATGCCCCTTCGCCTTACCCTGATAGAAGGTTCAACGCTTGCCGTAAGCATTGAACCGCAGGGCGGTTCACCTACCGGAGCACCAACCGGCGCCGTCATCGCAGTAGGAGCATTGCAGGATGTATAATCTCGTCTCGGCCATTCTTTGGCTTTGCATAGGTGCTTTGCCGGTTACGGCCCATGAAATGTGGATCGAGGCCCCCGCAATGACTTCGCCTGAAGGCCACTATACAACACCCGTTGTCTTCATTGGCGAAGAACTCGAAGGAAAACGCTATGTCTTTGATCCGGTCAAGTTTGAACAGGCCATCTGGGCCGGACCAGAGACAACAAGTGATTTACGTTTAAACACGCGATCACAGGGGGACGTGCGACTTGATGCATTTGGGGATGGGTTGCATATCCTCGCATTGCAAAGCTATCCGGGCAAACACTTGTATCCGACCGAGAGCGCGTTTCTGAAGTTTGTACGATCTGTCGGGCTTGAAGGCCGTGTGAACACTGCCCAACCAAGCGTCACAGAGGACGGGTACGTTCACGAATCTTACCAGCGCTACGCAAAGACGCTCGTAGGTTTCGATGGCAAGAACCAGTCTGACAAACGCATAGGGCTGGAAAAGGAGTGGGTGCGCGAGCAAGTCGGGTTCCGGCTCTACTCTGGGCGAAAGACTGTCGAAAACCAGCCTGCTTGGCTGTATTGCCGCCCGTCAGACGGCGGAGAGGTGAAAACAGCCCTGCTGGAAACTGACGATACTGGCCTCGTACATGCTGAGCTTCCTGCGCAATCTCAATGTTTGTTGAATGCGGTCATGCTCCGCCAACAAGCCGATGGCAGTTGGTTCAGCGAATGGGTTTCGACCTTCTTTGATACCAAATAACGGATTGTGCAACCTGCATCAGGACCGCTGGTGCGTTGTATGACGACGCAACCGCCGCATATGGCGGGCAGAAGATGGGAAACGGCCGCAGAAGTGATCGTACCGGACTTTGGCCCGTCACGAAGTCTATACCCTACAAGAAACTCACAAGCCAGTTGCGTGATATTCGGAATTCAAATTTCTGAAATTGGAAGGACCCATTTCTAAAGTTCCGACGGTGACCTTATATGTGATGTGACGCATTCGAGGACAAACCGCTGCACAGGGGTTTGTCGCCTCGCTCGCGATGCGACTGTTAAAGAACCCCACGTGAGGGAGTAATGCACGTTTTGAATTGGTCGAAGATTGTGTCAGTTTGCGCTGCCTACGCAGAGGGTCGCGGTACCGACTTTGAAGCTCCTACCAACGCTAGAATATTTTTCATTCTATGGCTTGCAACTGACAAAGCCTTTCTGTCCGTGGCCTGGAATGCCGGTAGTGGCAACAGATACGCTGCCCCCTTCGGACAGTGTTGCGCTTGATGGTATCAGAACCTCAACCATCTACAGGCTCTTCACGATCAGGGTCGTACATCCGAGCAGCGATCTGGACATTGCTGGGCGCGCTATTCTTTGCCTTGATGAATGCGGCAGCCAAGCATCTTGGCGTTTCAGGTCAGCAATCTGCATCAGGGGTCAAAGACACGATGCAGACGATGCCAGTTTTCCAGATCACCTTTGCACGCTATGCCGTCGCGGCCTTGGTCATGCTGCCGTTCATGTTTTCCCGGCTCACACGGTTCAATATCGTGTCACCATCGCGGTATCTTGTCCGGACAATCGCGGGATTTGGGGGGATCGCACTCATGTTTGCAGCGATTCAAACAATCCCGCTCGCGTCTGCGACTGCGATTGGTTTCACTAGCCCGATCTTTGCGATGGTGTTTTCCGCGCTTTTCTTACAAGAACGTGTACCGAAACTCAGGTGGTGGGCAGCAGCTATCGGTCTTGTTGGCGCATTGATCATCGCGTCACCGTCTTCCGGTGTCGCAATCGGTGGTGCTATCATTGCGCTTGCTGCGGCGGCATTCATGGGCGCTGAGATCGTCAGCGTGAAATGGTTGGCTGAAACGACGGACGGGCCGGTTACCATATTGTTTTTCAGCAATCTTACGGGCGTCTTCGTTTCGGCGGTGTTCATGCTTTCGGACTTTGTTTGGCCCGCGCTGGATCAAGCTATTGTTCTGGTGCTGCTTGGTTCAGTCGCGATCCTTGGCCAGGCCTGCTTTATCCGCGCGGCAAAGCTTGCGGACGCAAACTTCCTGGCCCCGTTCTTCTACGTCTCTCTGTTCTACGCGGCAGTCATCGGATACGTCGTATTCAATGAAACACTGTCGTGGCCCGTTGTCATCGGGTGCCTGATCATACTGGCAAGCGCCGCAGTCATGCTGATGGCTGGGAAGAAAACTCCGTTCAGATAAACAAGTTTGCTATCATCACCTTAGGCCTCTGAGATTTTATGGGCCTCTGCAGCATCCGTGCGAATTTCACATCACCCAGCCGAACACATACCCCGCCAGAAGTGATCCCAGAACCGCGAGCAGAAGGTAAAGCAAGAACGGTTTAGGCTTGAGAATGGGCGCAATCGCCAGTGCCCCCCAAATACTGACAACACCGCCCGAGATCAGGAAGGCCATGGCGGCACCGGGTGACATTCCGTTGTCAAGCAATCCACGCGTCAACGGCAACGCCGCGTACCCATCCACATAGGCCGGGGCACCGATGAAAACTGCAACCGGTATCGACCACCACTGATCCTCACCCACATAATCAGCAAGCGACCCCGGGGTCAGCGTCGCGTTCAAAGCATACTCTGCCGCGAAGGCGGGGATCAGACAGATCAGGATGAGCCGCGTCGTCGCCCGGATTTGAACAAAAAAGGACCGTTGGCGCGACTCTGTTCGCCAAACCCACGGATCAAAGGTTTCTTCACCGCCACAGCGCGCAGCGCTGAGTTGTCGCGCCAGACCGTTGTCGCGCAGCGCGTTCAGCGCCCACGGCGATCCGGCAAACAGTCCTGTTATTGCGCCGCCGAACAAACCCAACCCTACCGCCGCAAGGGATTTGCCAATTGCAAAGCTCAGGCCGAGGGTCGCAGCCGTTGTTGCAAGCATTGCTGGGTCTGTTATCGGAGAGGACAACCAAAACGCCATAATCGGGGCAAGCGGTACACCTGCCGCCAACAACCCTGCCATCAAGGGCAGTACAGTCACACCGCAGACGGGTGTAATGGCACCAATCAGGGATGCAGCCACCACGGTTCGAACCGTCTTTCCCTCGAACGCCTTGGATATGTGTGCATCCGCTCCGCTGGCGATGATCCATGCTGCAACAAGAATTCCCGGAATGACGATCGGGGCGACGACAACAAGGCTCCAGAAAACGAATCTTGCAACGCTCCCGATGTGGTCCGGCCAGGTAAGTCCAAGCGCCGCTAAAAGTACAAATGACAGGCCCCAAAGGACATATTTCCTTGGCGATTTCTTAAAATCAGCAGTGATGTCGGTCATTAGCTTCCCCTTCGGCATTGAAAAGTAGTAACGAGACTGCCATTTGAGAAACGCATAATTCTAATTTCGGCTATCGAGAAAACGAATGGAGCATCTGGACAGCGATTTATTGCGCACCTTTGTCGCCGTGGCGGAAGCCGGCAGTGTTACCGACGGTGCCAGCCGCATTTTTCGATCTCAATCCGCCACCAGCCTTCAGATAAAGCGTCTTGAGTCCATTCTCGGGCAACCGGTCTTTGAACGGCACGGGCGTGGAGTTTCGCTGAGCGATACTGGCCGTCAATTGTTGCCGGTCGCGCGGGACGTGAAAGAACGCCTTGACACGCTGCTGCAAGAAATCTCGCTCAATGCGGTAACCGGGAAACTGCGCCTTGGCATACCGGACGATCACGGCAAGGCGAAGCTGACCGAAATCATAGCCACATTCACCCGGCAGCATCCGAAAGTGGAATTAGAGGTAACTTGCGCATCAAGCACGGGATTTCTGGACGCGCTGGCGAAAAGATCGCTGGACCTTGCAATTTATGAAGTGGAAAATCCGGCGCAAAATGAAGAGGTTCTATTCGAAGATCCGACGTCCTGGGTATCATCCGTGCATAGGGATTTTACCACAGAGAGCGTCCTGCCAGTAGCCTTGTTCGACCACGCTTGCTGGTGGCGTGACGCGGCGGTAAAATCCTTGAATGAAAGGAAAAAACCCTATCGGGTGGTGTATTCAAGCCCAAGCGTCCATGGCGTCATGGCTGCAGTTGAAGCGGGGATTGCGGTCAGTCTGATGGGCCGATCCGCGCTTCATCCTGGTCTTTCCACTGTAAGCAATTCGTTGGGCTTCGGTCAGGTGCCGACATCGAAACTTGTCATGGCGGCAAGCAACTCGCGGGATACCGGGCCTCGGGACGCCATGAAAGCAGCTATTCGCAACACATTCATGGCTACCACTTAAAAGGTAGTCGAGGCGAAGATTCTGGTATCACTTTGTTTGGAGCTCCACCGAGTGATCCATTTGTAATTAATTTGATAACTCGAACAAGGTCATGGGCCAACCGACCCCGTCGCAGGGCCTTTCATAACCTCTCGCAGGTCGAATTCTTTTGAACAAAGTTGTCTCTCTACTTGTTCTTGGTGTCGATAATTCATCTTTGATTTGCTTTGCACTCATTGAATGCCGGGATACAGCGGCCCTCGATTTCTTGACAAGAATAGTCAAGTTGACTATCGCAACGCCTGCAAACAAAGCCAGTCCAGTATTTAGGCAAGCAGGACTTGCAGGGCCCACCGCACATTTGGCAACAACGGTGATGTGGTCGATGGTGCGAATACATTCAGCACATCTGAGGTGAAAAGAGGGGCACGGCAAGTTATGATAGTCACAACATGGGCGCGCTCAATGGTTGCAATCGCGGTTCTGTGCACGGGCGCTGCGCATGCCCAGGAAACTTCTGTCTTGCCCACGGAACAACAAGTACCACCTGAGGTGTCCCTAACAGAGCAGCCCAAAGCTGTAAATCCTGCGGAAATTTTGATTAATCTGGGTGAGGATGCGACAGGGGAAACTCTGACACAAGACAATCAACAGCAAGTTCCGAGTGAACCTGTTTTCCAAGCTGAACAAGCCGTAAAGCGGATGATGGACTTCCTTCGAAACGGTGGCCCGGCGATTTGGGCCATTTCCGCCCTTTCGGTTGTTACGCTTGCGCTTATCCTTTGGAAAACCTGGCGATTGGCGCTTGTCGGCGCATGGTCGCACGGCAAGGCGATCGATGCGGTCGAAGCCTTTGAGCGGGGGGACAAAGCACAAGCGCTAGGGTTTGTAGAAGGACGCCGCGGAATTCGGTCGCGGGTTGTGGAAACGACACTCAAGAGTTTCGAAGGCCTGCCCGAAGACAGCGTAAGAGAAGAAACCGCACGTGTTGCCAAGCGAGAACTGGCATCGGCGAGGGTCGGCTTGGGTGCACTGGAACTGATTTCGACAATTGCACCGCTATTGGGCCTTCTGGGCACAGTGCTTGGCATGATTGCCGCGTTTCAGGCGCTGCAGGCAGCAGGGTCGCAAGCTGACCCGGCATTGTTGGCCGGTGGCATCTGGGAGGCGTTGCTGACCACCGCCGCTGGCATGGCTGTGGCGATACCCGCATCTGCGTCGCTGACATGGTTTGAGGCAGTCATCGAACGTATGCGAAGAGATGTCGAAGACAATGCAACGCGCATTTTTATTGCGGCCCGCCCAGACAAAATAAGTATAGCGGCAGCGTGAGTCATGAATCTTACCGAACCCGCTCGTCCCCGGCGCAAACCCAGCCTGACCCCCATGATCGACGTGGTCTTTTTGCTGTTGGTGTTTTTCATGTTGGCATCCCGTTTTGGCGTTGAAGCGATGTTGCCCCTGCCCTTGGCCTCGTCCGGAGGGGCAAGTTACAACGGTCCGCCCCGCCTTGTGGATATTTTGCCGGATGGTGTGATGTTGAATGGGCAGCCGGTTGCTAACCTGCCTGAGGCACTCAAGCCATTGATTACGCAGCCCACGGACCTGATCATCCTACGCGGAAAGGACGATGCGACCCTGCAGCGTGTGGTTACAGTCACCGAACAGCTGCGTGCGGCGGGGTTCACATCGCTGGTATTGGTGGAATAAGCGGGATGGATCTGAACGAACCACCAAAGAAGCGACGTGCCGAATCCATCGTGCCGATGATTAACGTGGTTTTTCTGCTGTTGATTTTCTTTTTGATGACATCACAGCTGTTGCGCCCCGAACCATTCGACGTCACCCCGCCAGAGGCTGCCACCCAGGCCGAGGTGAAAGCCCAGCCGATTTTGTTTGTCACCTCTGAGGGGCGGCTGTCTTTTGACGGCGCCGAGGGCGAGGATGCAATTGCCGCCATCGCCGCGCAAAGCCGTGCATCGGATGTCATCCAGATTCGTGCTGATGCAAATCTAAAAGCCGCTGCGTTTGCGCGAATTCTACAAAACCTTGCTGCTGTCGGGCTGTCCCGCGTTGAACTCGTGGTGTCAAAGAAATGAGCCGGGGGATCGAAATTGCCGTTTTTGTCGCCCTTGCGCTGTCCATCCACGTCATGTTGTTCGGCCTGAGGCCCACAGGCGGAGTTGAGGCCGGTGGCGTCGATGGTGATGCTACTATCTCGATCGAAGGGGCTACATCCGCCATAACAGAGATGGTCGAACAGTGGGAACGCCCTGTTCCCCAAATTCCACAGCCGACCAATGCACCTTTTTTACCTGACCCTTTGGAGTCCCTCCAGCCTCCCAATCTTGAGCTTCCCGAAGCTCCGCGCGCTGATCTGAAAATTGCTGCATTGCCTACGCTTGAACCGGATGAGTTGAATCTTGATATTCCGCAACCACCTCCACCGCCGACCGAACCCCAATTCGAAGTTGAAGAAGCCGCAACACAGGAGCCTGACCCACTTTCGCCCCCGCCCGAGCGTGGACTATCGGAGCTTGCTCCTGAGTCGTCTCCAAGGCCGTCGGAGCGGCCCGAACGGCGGGTAAAAAAGGAACCTGAACCGCAAGCTGAAGCAGCACAGAAAGCCGATCAACCCAGTGCGGGACGCGCAGCCCAAAAGGCCGCTGGGACAGGAGGTAGCGCCCAAGCCGGCAATTCCGGTTCGGCGCAGACAACAACTGCATCAACTGGAAAGCAGAAAGAGCTTGAGGCAATCTGGGGGGCTAAAATTCGATCACGGATTGAGCGGGCCAAGCGCTATCCACGCGGCGCGCGCGAGCCAGGCGAAGTCAGTTTGACAATATCCATAGGCAGCGATGGTCGTCTTTTGGCTGTCAACGTTGTCCGGTCGTCAGGAAACCCAGAACTCGATCAAGCCGCCGTGGCCGCAGTTCAGCGCGCTGGCAGGTTCCCGGCTGCACCAAGGGGGCTGGCGGGCGACTCGTTTACATTCAGTTTGAGTGTCATGCTCCAGAGGAATTAGGTCTGGCGAAAAGGTAACCTGACCGACCGAGTAATTTCCGACTCAACGATGGAAGGTAAACCGATAGCGGCCGAAGACTTTAGAAGCCAAAGCATTCGTGAACCACCGTTCCGTGACAGCCTAACCATCGCAACCTTCTGATTTAAACATAATAACGTTGCTGGGATTGCAGGACCATTCCCCTCATCTCTCCATTGGTCACACTGTGTTCGGGCCTGTGATTGACAACATTAATCGTTTAAGTTAATTCACCAAAACTTACCCGGCGCAGCCCGCCTATAATGAAAGCAAGCAGTTTAACCGATGAAGTCCACCTCAGATCCTGCCCGACGCATAAAGCTTGGCGACATCGCTCAGCGCCTCGGCATATCGACTGCTGCGGTCTCGATGGCGTTACGTGGCGGCTCGGGCGTCTCTCAGGCGACGAAACAGCGGGTCGAAGCGGTAGCGCAGGAACTGGGTTATGTCTACGACAGGGGTGCAGCGCGTCTGCGCACTGGTCAATCAAATACCGTTGGGGTCGTGATTGGGACGTTGTCCAACAGCTTCTTCGGTGAGCTCGTTTGTGGTGTCGACGAGATAATCGGCGAAGCGCGTAAAATCTCGTTTCTTCTGAACACCCGCGAAGACGCAGGGCGTCAAAAAGAATTACTTGTCAGGATGCGTGAGCAATCGGTTGATGGGCTGATCCTGTGTCCGGCCCCGGGAACACGCAGCGACCTTCTTGATACGATGCACGACTGGGGCATACCCGTCATTCAGATGCTGCGTTCTGTTTCTGACACTAAGGGTGACTTCGTCAGCGCGGACTACCAAACCGGCATCGAGACATTGTGCGCTCACCTGATCCGACTTGGCCACAAGCGTATCGCATTCCTTGGCGGAAACCTTGATCACTCGGCCACGCGCCAGCGCATCAAAGGCTTCAAGGCCGCGCTCGACCGGGCTCAACTGCCTTCGGATCTGATCGTGAAAACGGCAAGCGACAGTAGCGGAGGGCGCGACGGCGCGGCCAAGTTGTTGAGTTCCGAGAACCCACCCACTGCCATCGCATGTTTCAACGACCGCGTCGCACTTGGCGCAATGGCTGCTGTACGTGCAGCGGGCCTTGTGCCGGGGCGCGACATTGCAGTGACAGGCTTTGACAACATTAATGCCGGTGCCGAAGCATACCCTGCCCTCACGACTGTCGAAACACATGCGCGTGATATCGGGCGTGAGGCCGGGCGGCTTCTGTTGCGTCGCATCGAAGGCCCCACCATGTCGAATGAAAGGATCATCGTGCCCACACGGCTGATCATCCGAGAGTCCTGCGGCGCGACGCTTGCCTCCAGAGACATTGAGGGAACAGGCGAGACCTGATCCAGACCGACACACCGCACTTTCGCTTAGGCAATAACGCCAATCCACAAGTAGGGAGGACCCACTGTGAAATTTACCAAGAAACTCTCAATGCTCGTCGCAGGCGCGACGCTGGCCTTTGCCGCTGGCAGCGCCAGCGCGGCCGACCTCACGCTGCGATTTGGCCATCTTGGCGCCGAAGACACGGCATACCAGGCGGGTGCGCTGGAGTTCAAACGGCTGGCCGAAGAGTACTCGGACGGCGCCATTGAGGTTCAGATCTTCCCAAACGGCGTTCTGGGTGGTGAAAGCCAGATGTTTGAACAACAAATGGCAGGTGCGCTTGATGTCTCGGTCATCAACCCAGGAAACATAACGGATTTCGCACCAACAGCGAATATCTTTACGTTTCCGTTCCTTTACAAGGACGAAGCCCATTGGCAATCCGTTCTTTCGGGTGAAGTTGGCCGCGACATTGCCGCAATTCTGAAAGAGGAAAGCAGCGTTCAGGTCATCGGGTATTTCGGTGGCGGTAAGCGGCAGGTCGTGTCCAACCGTCCGCTCGAGTCGCTTGAAGACTTGGCTGATATGAAGCTGCGGACCAACCCGACCGACCCGCTGATTGCGTCCTGGAGTGCTTTGGGCACCCGTCCGACGAATTTTGCCTGGAAAGAAATCTACACAGGTCTTCAACTGGGCTCGATCGACGGGCTGTTGAACGAAGCCGAGTGGATTCACCGGATGCGGTTCCACGAAGTTGCACCGCATATCGGGTTGTCCGAACATGACATCACTGTACGGCTGGTTACATTCTCGGGTGCAACCTGGGACCGTATGACCGATGAACAGCGCGACGTCGTCCTGCGTGCAGGTGCCGAAGCGTCCGCCCTCGCCCGCGAGGTTCAACTTCGCCAGGATGCCGAAGCCATGGAGCTTTTGAAAGCCGAAGGCGCAATCCTGTACAAAATGGATCGCGAAAAAATGCAGGAGATGGTTCGCCCCGCGGTGCTCGACGTTGCCGGACGCATGGGGCTGGCGGAACTTTATGATCGGATTCAGGCAAGCGCGGCTGACAACGCAAGCGGCAGCTAAGTCGCCCTGATCTTTCGGGCCAGCCCCAGAGGCGGGTTGGCCCACTTTTCACAACATCGAAACTTCGCGGACGTCTGCACATGCAGATGACAAGGAGGGTGCGTCATGCTTCGTGGTCTCGACGCCTTTAACAAATGGCTGGAAAAAGTCTTGGAGTGGGTTCTGCTCGGCCTGCTGGGACTGTTTCTAAGCCTCATTCTCTATCAGGTGGTCAGTCGCAACCTGCCGGTCCTGCCTACGATCTATTGGACCGAAGAGTTTTCGCGCTTTTCCTTCCAATGGGCGATCATGTTGGGCACGGCGCTTGGTGTTTATCACTTCGACCACTTTGTGCTGGATGCCTTCCCAAAGAATTCGCGGATTGACAGGTTTACGCGGTATTCACGCGAAATCGTCCTTGTCATCATTGCGGTCTTTTTCATCTGGTCCGGCTGGGAATTCGCCGAAACCGGCTGGCGGCGTCGGTCTACTGCGGCACAGCTTCCGATGTTTTGGGTCTATGTCTGCTTTTTCGCATCCGGTGTTCTTATGGCTTTGTTCTCGCTTCAAAGACTGCTGACGCTTGTCACCAAAGGGTTGGACGCGTTGGAGCATGAGCTGAACGCGTCGCCACCAGAAGAAGTGGCGTTACAGGAAAGCGATGCAGTCCCCAGCATTGCCGTTGACACTCAATCAGAGGATCGCTGAGATGTTGGGTCCTGACTTCTACTTCATCTTTCCATGGCTGCTTTTTGGCCTGCTGTTTCTATACATCACGCTTGGTATTCCGATTGCCTTCAGCCTTGTGCTTGCGGCGATGTCCATGGTGTTCCTGGATGATCGCGTCACCGCCTGGGTCGTGTTTCAACGGATGTACAACGGCATGGACAGCTTTGTCCTTCTGGCGGTTCCAATTTTTCTTTTGGCCGGAAACCTGATCAACAAGGCCGAAGTTACCGACAAGCTCATCCGCTTTGCCTTGAACATTTTCGGCAGGTTCAAGGGTGCGCTCGCGAATGTGAATGTCGCTGTTTCGATCATGTTTGCGGGGGTCTCAGGCTCATCCACCGCGGACAGTGCCGGGGTTGGCGCAATCCTTATTCCGTCGATGAAACGCGAAGGATACCCTACCCCATTTGCTGTTGCGGTAACGGCCGCTTCTTCGGTGATTGGAATCATCATCCCGCCCTCGATCAACATGATCGTCTGGGGCGCGTTGACGAACACGTCGATCGGCGGGTTGTTCCTGGCGGGAATTGTGCCCGGTCTCTTGCTTGGGCTATCGCAATTTGCCGTGAATTACTGGTTTGTCGGCAAATACGACGTTCCGGTTCACGAGCCCGCACCCATGCGTGAGGTATTGTCGTCGGCGCGCGATGGCCTGCTTGCTGCGGCTATCCCGGTTATCATCATCGGAGGTATCCGGATCGGTATATTCACCCCGACCGAGGCTGCCGTTATCGCGGTTCTCTACGCGTTGTTCCTGGGCTTTGTCGTGTACCGCACTTTGAACGGGCGCAAGGTTCTGGAAGCATCCAGTGCAACGGTGCGGCTGGCATCTCTCTCACTTTTCAGCCTGGTCGGCGCATCGGTCTTCGGCTATCTGATTTCCTTCTATCAAATCCCCCCGATGCTGATGGGTGGAATTGAGATCGGCAACCCAACTGTTCTTTTGATTGTCATGGCGCTTGTCATGTTGCTGATTGGGACCTTCATGGACAGCTTGCCTGCCATGGCAATCTTGGCACCGCTGTTTCTACCACTTGCCCTGTCTGCCGGGATTCACCCGGTCCATTTTGGCATCGTTGGAGTCATGGCTCTGGGCTTCGGGCTGATTACGCCACCGTATGGCCTGTGCCTGATGATCGCCTCCAAGATCGGGGGCATCGCCCTGCTGAGATCAATGGGGCCGACATTGGTGTACCTGACCGGCATGCTGGTTGTTTTGCTTGCGATCATCGTTTTCCCCGAGATCACGCTGGGCCTTCCCCGCTGGATTGCACCTGAAATGATTGGACTGCGCTAATGTTAATGCTCCGCTCACCTTTGCAACCGCCTCAGATCACGGATGAAATCCGCGCGCGCTTTGATACGCGTGACGAGGCCGAGGCCTTGGCAATGCCCGAAAAAATCACCGCAGTTGCAACCAAAGGTGACATCGGGTTGCCGGGCGAGGTTATGGCAAAACTCCCCTCGCTGCGCATGATTGCGGTTTATGGAGTCGGTGTGGACAAGATTGACCTTGCCCAGGCACGGGATCGAGGTATCGCAATAACCACGACACCCGGTGTGCTGACCGACGCCGTGGCCGAGCAGGCGATTGCGCTGATCCTTGCTGCAACCCGGCGCATCGCGGAAGGCGACCGCCATGTACGGACAGGGGCCTGGGCCAAGGGGAAACTGGGTCTTGGCTACAGCATCCGTGGGCGCACCTTGGGTGTGCTGGGCTATGGCCGTATCGGTCGGCGCATCGCTGAACTGGCACGGGCCATAGGGATGGACATTTTGTACACCGATCTTCAGGCGGTTGCGGGGGAAGAGGATGCCTTTCGATCCAGCCCTGCCGCGCTGGCGCAAGATAGCGATGTATTGGTGATTGCCGCAGCTGGCGGTTCCGGAACGGACGGGCTTGTCGACCAAAAGGTTCTGGCGGCACTGGGTCCAAACGGCCTTCTGGTTAATGTCGCGCGCGGCGGTGTCGTGAACGAAGAAGATCTGATCGCCGCCCTGAACACTGGTGGCATTTCTGGTGCTGCGCTTGATGTGTTCCAGAATGAACCAAACCCGCGCCCCGACCTTTTGAAAATGCCAAATGTCGTTCTAACGCCGCATCTGGCGTCTGCGACCATTGACGCGCGGATTGCAATGGGACGACTGGTTATTGACAATCTGGCGGCGTTTTTCGACGACCGGCCGCTTGTTACGCCTCTTGAGGTGCTGTCATGAAGACAGTGATCGCCATTGGGGAACCCCTCATCGAATTCACCCAGTCTGACGCAGACGCAGATATTTATCGCCGAGGCTTGGGCGGGGATACTTTGAACACCGCCGTCTATCTCGCGCGGCTGATTGGGCCCGGTGCTATCTCGTACATGACACGGCTTGGCAAAGACACGCAGTCCCGTTGGATTATTGAGACGCTGTCCCAAAATGGCGTCGGTTGCGGCTTGCTTCGTCAGTCAGAGACCGGTGCGCCAGGTATCAGCATGATAGAATGCGACGCGACCGGAGAGCGTTCGTTCACCTATTGGCGCAGCCAAAGCCCGGCCAGACAGATGTTCGCCCTTGATGACGGAGAGGACCTTGCACTGGACAAGGCTGAAGGGCTTTTTGTGTCTGCTGTGACGCTTGCCATCATCGAACCGGCAGGTCGAGAGCGGCTGTATAACGCCCTGAAACGGGCCCGTGCACGCGGCGCGGACATTTGGTTGGATCTCAACTATAGACCGCAGCTTTGGAACTCCACCACTGTCGCCCGCGAGACTATTGCACGTTTCATTACTCTGGCCTCGACCGTTCTTCCGTCTTTCGACGATGTTGCAGCGCTTTGGGATGCAGATACACCCGAGGCGGGTTTGGAAGTGCTTTCGTCCCTCGGTGCAACAGAAATTATTCTGAAAACCGGCGGTGGTCCTGTCTATCACCGTGACGCTCACGGCACCCTGAAAGTTCCCATGCTGCGCAATGAGAGACCCGTCGACACTACCGGCGCAGGTGACAGCTTTAACGCAGGCTATATCGCGGCAAGACTTTCCGGCAAACCCGTTTCCGAAGCGATTGAGCTGGGGCATGAGTTGGCTTCGGTCGTTATTTTGCACAAGGGGGCAATCATCCCGCGTGCCGCCATGCCCGCAATGTCAGAAGAAAGCGAGGCTGTGTGATGGATCGTGTCAGATGGGGCATCATTGGATGCGGTGACCTAACCGAGGTTAAAAGCGGCCCGGGATTTCAAAAGGCCTCAAATACGACGCTCACGGTGGTCATGCGGCGCAATCGCGATCTTGCGGCGGACTACGCAAACCGTCACGGGGTTCCCGAGTGGACGGACGATGCCGAGAAGCTTGCATTCTCACCCAATGTGGATGCAATTTACATCGCAACTCCGCCAGACACGCACCTTGCGCTCACGGAACTTGCAGCGAAGGCAGGTAAGCCGATCCTCGTTGAAAAGCCGCTTGCCAACCGCCTTGCCGATGCCGAGCGCATGGGAGAGTACTGTGCCGAACGCGGAGTACGCCTGTTTTGCGCATTCTACCGACGGGCGCTGCCAAGATTTCTGAAGATCAAGGACTTGCTTGATACAGGGGCCATCGGACAACCCAACTCCTTCAAAATCATGCATGCAAAAGCCCCGCCGAGCGAAGAAGAAGCCGGGTGGCGTCATGCACCGGGCGCAGGTGACGGTGGAATATTCATGGACATGGGGAGCCATGCGATTGACCTTACCCAGTTTCTGCTGGGGCATTTTACCGAATGCAGAGGTACCTCGAAAAACATCTCAGGGCAGTTTGATGTACCCGACGAGGTGACAGCCTCATTTCAGACAGAAACGGGTGTGACAGGCACCGGTGAATGGGTGTACCACAAACACGCCCACGCTGACCGCATCCACATAGAAGGCGAGGCCGGATCACTTGCGTTTTCGGTGTTCGACTCCGAACCGGTTCTGTTGACTTCAGCGGACGGTACGCGCCGGATCGAGGCGGATCTGCCGCCGCATGTGCACCAACCGATGATCCAAGCGGTCACGAACGCCATCGCAACTGGCGCTTCCAGTTCAAACGATTTCTCGGAATCTATACGCACGTCGCGTTGTCTGGATACGATCCTTTGTGGGTACCGCTGATCCTGAAACCCAATCGGTAGGGAAGAGGAAATGACTGAATTGAGGTTCGGGCAAGACGACCCCGAACCCCGCTGGCGGTGTTTTCGCAACCCTCAGACATATCGCCGAAGCTACGTAACGGAACGGTGGTATGCCAACGGTTCCTGTATTTTAGATAGTCTCAAAGTTAAAGCAGGGGCTGGGCCGGTGCGATCGGCCGGGGGACGCTATGTTTGGAAAAGCGATAGGGATTTTCATTGGTGGTTTTGTGGGTATCGCCGTGGTTTTGGTGGGCTACCTGCTGCTTTTTCCGCCGGATCTTCTGCGGGTTGGAACGAACTATTCGGCAAAGATTGTTTGTTCGAACGTGTTCATCGCCGGACGCGATCCAGACCAAGTGTTATCCGTTGACGTTCAGGCCCCGGGGCACCCCTTGCTGAAACAGATTTCTATCGACGTTGACCGTGAGGCGCAAATCGTTGAGGCACGGTTATTCAAGATCTTTGCACCTGCCATTTCGCAATATCGTGCAGGTCTTGGGTGCACGAACGTGCATTTAGCCGGGCTAAGCAACCAAACGCTGGCCGCCTCGCCTGATTTGCCAGACAGTATTTGGCCCCTTGGCAATGATGTCGAACTGTCCGAAAACCCACGGATTGCCGAAGCACTTTCGGATGACGCCCTTTTAGGAGAAGGCTACCGCGCGGTTGTCGTTGTGCGAAACGGACGGATCGTCGGGGAACGCTATGCACAAGGCTTTGATGAGACGACACCTTTGCTTGGATGGTCGATGACAAAAACAGTGACCGCCAGCTTAATCGGGGCGCTGATCCAGTCGGGTGAAATGAGCCTGGGTGAAAGCCTGGTCGAAAGCTTTCCGAATTGGGCCCAAGACGGGCGCGGCGACATCACCATCGCAGATATGTTGGCGATGTCGAGCGGGCTGGAGTGGAACGAAGACTATGGCGATGTCTCGGACGTTACGAGGATGCTCTATCTAAAAGACGATCTGGCGGGTTTTGCGTCGGAGCGTCCGGCGGAAAGCGAAACCGGACGTGTTTTCAACTATTCGTCTGGCACATCCACAATTCTGTCGCGTGTCTGGCAGGACAAGTTGAACGATGGCGGGTTAAGCTATCCAAAAGAGGCGCTATTCGAGCCTTTGGGCATGACATCGGTTGTGTTGGAGACGGACGCCACCGATACGTACATAGGCTCAAGCTATATGTATGCTACGGCCCGGGATTGGGCGCGTTTCGGTCAGTTTTTATTGCAGCAGGGCGTTTGGCAGGGTCAGCAAATCTTGCCCAAAGGTTTTGCGAACTGGATGTTTGAACCTGTGGCCGCGTCAGACGGGATTTATGGTAAGGGGCATCTTTGGATCGAAGCTCCGGGTGATCTGCCGCCATTTGAGGACGCTGTCTGGCTACAGGGTCATGACGGACAATCAATCGGGATTTTCCCCTCGTACGACATGGTGGTTGTCAGGCTTGGATTGACGCCGTCGAAGCTAAGCTACTCTCCGCTCCCATTGGCGAAGAAACTGATCGCGGCGTTTGATAGCCAATAGTAGCGGCGTTTGCCCGAGCGTTGAGTGACTATGAACGCTTCGAATAAGTTAAACTGCTTACGACCCCAGCCTCGCAAAAGCGTAAAAGGTTTTGGATCAAGCCATCAGCGTCGGGCTGAAGTTCGGACCCACCAAGCGCCGAAATCCGCCAGTCCGACGTACACAGCGCCAGCATCGAGGACACGGCGAAAACCAACGCCCCGGCAACCCGTACCGGATCAGCCTCTGGGTGCTTCTCACACAGTTTTTGCACAACCAGCGTGGCGACGGGGTCGAAATGCGTCGCGGCCAATGAACGCCAACGCGTGTCAGCCGAGACAATCGCCACGATGCGCGCATAAGCCAGCCATTGGGGGTCTTTGCCAAAAGCGCGCGTTACGAGCGGGAGCATGAAAGCGGACAAGAGATCACCAACGCCCCACGCGCCCTGCGCTTCCAGAAACCTGATTGCGTCAATACGTTCCTGCGCCAACACCGAAGCGCGTCGCGCAACGATGCGTTCGAACAATTCCTCTTTTGGCCCGCCGTGAAAATTCACGCTGGCCTTCTGAACCCCTGCCCGTTCGGCGATGTCCCGGATTGAGGCGCCGTCGAATCCCCTCTCGGCAAAAACCTGTTCGGCGGCGTCAAGGATTCGCTCTCGCGCAGCGATGGATCGCTGCGACGGTGCTCTTTTTCGTTCTGTTACAGCATGTTGCGCCATTTCAACAACCAGATTGCCTTATTTCGAACGTTCGTTCAAGATAAACGATGTCGCAGGAGGAGAGATGCATGGAACAGGGGCAGGTAGGAGCGGGCCAACCGATCGCGGTGAAGGCCCGCCCACAAGAGTGTTTTGCACTGATAGGTGCCGGGCCGATGGGTCTGGCCATGGCAAAAACACTGAACGAGCAGGGCGTGCCGTTTCAAGGGTTTGAATTGGCCGATGACGTGGGGGGTCTGTGGAACATCGACGCACCGCGGTCCACGATGTACGAGACCGCCCACCTCATTTCCTCCAAGCGGATGACCGAATTTGCGGACTTTCCGATGCGGGACGAGACGGCAGAGTATCCGTCGCACCGAGAAATGAAGTCATATTTTCAAGACTTTGCAAACGCGTTCGACTTGTATCAACACTTTCATTTCGGTGCCGAAGTCCTAAACACCAATCCGCGGCAAGATGGTGGCTGGGAGATAACCTGGCGCGACAAGACAGGTGCGCAGCACACTCAAACATTTGCGGGTCTTCTGATCGCAAACGGTACCTTGTCAGAGCCGAACATGCCAGCGTTCGAAGGCCAATTTTCAGGTGAGCTCATCCACGCCTCGGACTATCGGTATCCGACTCAGTTCACGGGCAAGCGTGTGCTTGTCATCGGTGCGGGAAATTCCGGGTGTGACATCGCCGTAGATGCGATCCATCACGGGGTATCGTGCGACCTGTCTATGCGACGGGGCTATTACTTCGTGCCAAAATATGTGTTTGGTGTCCCGGCCGACACGATGGGCGGGAAAATCCGCCTGCCTATGTGGCTGAAACGAAAGATCGACGGGATAATCCTCAAATGGTTTGTAGGCGATCCGCAGAAATACGGTTTTCCGAAACCGGACTATGCGCTCTATGAGTCGCACCCTGTGGTCAATTCGCTGATCCTGTTTCATGCCGGGCACGGAGACCTGAAAGTACGCCCGGACGTTGCGCGACTAGACGGGAACACTGTTCACTTCCAAGATGGCAGCTCGGCCGACTATGACATGATCCTCGCCGCCACAGGATACAAGCTGCACTACCCTTTCATTGACAAAGAGCTGCTGAATTGGAAGGGCGACGCACCGCATCTGTACCTCAACTGTATGCACCCTGACCGGGATGATCTGTTTGTGCTTGGCATGATCGAGGCTACGGGTCTGGGGTGGCAGGGCCGCCATGAACAGGCCGAAATGGTCGCCCGATACATAGCCGGATTACGTTCTGGCAATGCGGCAGCTAATTCAATCCGTGACGCTAAATCAAAAGGCTACGAGAGAGCGACTGGCGGCATGCACTACATCGATCTTCCTCGCATGGCCTATTACGTCGACAAGGCGACGTACAGGAAGCAAGTCACTGACAAGATCGCTGCTTTGAAGGCAGCCAAAGTATGAACGTGATTGATGAAGTCGCGCTGAACTTCGACGCCGGAAACCTCAGAGTGTTGAATTCCATCCTCGCGATCGTCATGTTTTCGATTGCCTTGGATCTGCGTATTGACGATTTCCGGCGCGTCTTGCGCGGGCCCAAACCGCTGATCGTTGGGCTTTTGTCCCAATTTCTGGTTCTTCCGGCGCTGACGTTTGCAATGATTGTTGCTCTCAAGCCCATACCCTCGGTTGCGATGGGCCTTATTCTCGTAGCAGCATGCCCCGGTGGAAACATTTCGAACTTCATGACGCACCGCGCCAAGGGCAACGTCGCCTTGTCAGTTTCGATGACCGCTTGTGCCACGGTCGCCGCCATTATCGTCACACCGGCAAATATTGCCTTTTGGGGCAATCTTTACGGCCCCACGCGGGACATCCTGCGGCTTACAGAAATCGACCCGGTCGCAGTGGCGATTACGGTCGGCTTCATGCTGATCTTGCCGCTGATTGTTGGAATGGTCATAAACGCACGCTACACGCCTTTTGCTGATCGCATTCGCAGACCTATGCAATGGCTTTCGATGGGCATATTCGTCGCGTTCATCGTGCTCGCGCTCGCTGCAAATTGGGGCAACTTTCTTCAGTTTGCCGGGGCCATCATCGGATTGGTTGTTCTTCACAACGCACTCGCATTTCTTGGCGGGTACGTGACCGCAACTCTGGCCGGCCTGCCCGACCGGGATCGCCGGTCCGTCACAATGGAAACGGGGATACAAAACTCGGGCCTTGGGCTGATCCTGATCTTTGCCTTCTTTGGCGGGTTGGGCGGTATGGCCGTAGCGGCGGCGTTATGGGGTATCTGGCACGCCATTTCGGGCATTGCGCTGGCAAGTTTCTTTGCACAGCGGGAAATACAAGAATGACCAGAATACTGATCACAGGCGCAGCCGGAGCCGTGGGAACGGCGCTTCTTCAACTTTTAGGGCAGCGCACCGACCTTGAGGTGATCGCAACAGATATCCACGAACCTTCAAATCTGCCGTCAAACACGCGCTTTGTGAAACTGGACGTGACCAGCGACGACCCACAGAGCGTGATCTTGGCAGAGCGCCCCGATACAGTCGTGCATCTGGCTTCGATCGTAACACCCGGCCCCAACTCAACGCGGGATTTGGAGTATCTCGTTGACGTAAACGGTACGCGCAATGTCCTTGGCGCCGCGATTGCAGCCGGAGTACAGCGATTGGTCGTAACGTCGTCTGGCGCGGCATATGGCTATCACCCCGATAATCCGGTTCCTTTGTCCGAGACCGACGCCCTGCGGGGCAATAAGGAGTTTGCCTATTCGTGGCACAAGCGATTGGTCGAGGAGATGTTGGCAGAGGCCAGGGAAACCGCCCCGGACTTGGAACAAGTTGTTCTGCGCGTGGGCACAGTGCTTGGTGATAAGATCGAAAACCAGATCACGGCGCTGTTCCACAAACCGAGATTGCTTGGCTTGATGGGTTCAGACAGCCCTTTCGTGTTCATCTGGGATCAAGACCTTGCACAGATACTAGTTCGCGCTGCTACTGACGGACCGGCTGGTATTTACAACGTCTCAGGTGACGGCGCGGTGACTGTTTCGCAGATCGCAGCCGCGATGGGTAAGCGCGTTCTCTGGCTGCCGCCTGGATTGGTCAAAAGCGCTCTGACGCTCGCCCGACCCTTGGGTCTGACGCGATACGGCCCGGAACAGGTGCGCTTTTTGCTGTATCGGCCAGTGCTGGAAAACACCGCCCTTAAATCCCGCTTCGGCTATCACCCCAAGCTTTCAAGCGCCGAGGCTTTCCAACGTTGGTGGGAGCACGCACAATGAAAAAGACAGCAGTCATAACCGGGGGTGCTGGCGGATTGGGGCAGGCGCTTTCGGCCGCGCTGTGTGAGCAAGGATGGCACACGGTGCTGATCGACCTAGCCGGGCCCGAGCTCGATAAGTTGGTCAACGGGAAAAATACCAGCGCTTATGCCTGCGATCTGACCAAGCCGGATCAATGTGCTGCGACATGCGAGGACATAGTACGTAAAAGACCATCTATCGATCTGGTCATCTACAATGCCGGCGTTTCACAAATTTCGGCTTTCGCTGACAGTGACATGAAAACGCATCGTGACCTGTTTGAAATCAACTACTTTGCGGCAGTAGAATGCGCAAAACACTTTCTACTTCCGATCCGGTTGTCGAAAGGAACGCATTTGGCAGTGTCTTCTGTTGCTGGGTTTGCCCCTTTGCTCCATCGAACGGCCTATGCTGCCAGCAAACACGCGCTTGAGGGGTTTTTCAAATCCCTTCGGGCGGAGGAAATGGCGCACGGTGTTCATGTGACCATTGCAGCCCCTTCCTTTGTTGCGACCAATATTGGTCAGCCTCAAGCGGCTGAAAAAGGCTTTGTTCGACCGGGATCAGCGACCGATGGCGTTGACTACATGGAGCCAAACGATGCGGCGCGTATTATTCTTGACGGCATTCAAAAGCAAAGAGACTTCGTACCCGTTGGGCGCATCGCCACGCTGTCCAGTGTAATGAACCGCATAGCGCCTAAATTTTACTTTCGGCAGATGATGCGCACAATTGGAAAGGATTGATCCGCAAAATATCCCACCCATCAAAGCTTGTCTGTCCGCGCCGAATTGAGTTTCGGCACAACGGACATATGTATGCGCTTGTTCGATCCACAGGTCTGGATTATCGCAGCTTTTCCAAAAATTTGTCTAATTTGTTGCACAGCTTATGTGTAGTAGTACAAGTAAGTATTGTGATTGGGTAACGAATGAAAACGCTTGAATGCAATTACCAAAGAAAAGTTGACCTGCCGGATCTGAAGGCCGCCCTTTCAGAAGGCTGTTGTGATCACTGTGGGGTAACCGCTGTGGAATTGGCGCAACAAGGAGAAATTCTTGAAATCTGCGGGCAGGAATACTGCTTTGATTATGAAACTGGCGAGGCCACTGAAACTCCGGTTGCGTTATGTCCCGCCTGCCATGCGGCCAACCACCTTGACGCGAACCAGCAACACAATCCTTGCCACATTTCTGCGCGACGCAGTCGGGAAAATCTCGAATAAGCGAAAAAATTTTTCGCGCTGAAACCCTGAGGCACGAGCAGCGTTACTCCGGTTCCGCAGCGTCATGACGTGCGACTTACATTCGGCATAGCCCGGCATTGGTGTTCAGTAGAAACTGTCTAAAAATGGGGCTACTCGCCGCGCCGATACCACGCGCGTTTTGCCCAACTGCACCCGCCTCGACGACCGGAGGGATCAATCCGCGCTTGTCCTGATTGGCAAGATAGCGGCGCACGCGCGCGACCAGTTCCTCGCGCACCTCAGACGGGAATGCGCCATCTATAAATATGGCCTCAAAATCGATGACGGCGCAAATTGACAAGGCAGCCTTGGCAAGCTCCTGTGCTGTTGTGCCGATCCACGGTTCGACATAGCGGGAAATACTGCTCCAATCCTGTGGTTTTCGCCACAGAATGCCCCGGTCAACGCCTGCCTCGATCAACCTGTCTTCCAGCAGGAACAAAGAGGCGACATCAATCAGTTGCTGGCTTTCGCCCAAAGGACCCGTGGTGCGCATTGCACCCAAGGCTCCAGCGTTACCTTGGTTGCCTTCGAAAACAGTGCCGTTCAATGCGACACCTCCGCCAATCATCGATCCGATGAAAAAATAAAAATAGTCACGGTACTCTGCCCCTCGACCATAGAGATGTTCAGCGTGACACGCCGCCGTGGCGTCGTTGACCACAAAAACCGGAAGATCACTGAACTTGGCGACCTCGGTGAAGAAATTCACATTCTTCCAGGATCTGAATTTCTCTGCCGCAAGGCCCGAAAGATCGTGCCATTTCCAAAGTTCAAAAGGTGTTCCAATCCCGATGCCGCAAACACGATCGCGCAGCTTCTGCGATTCATGGGCCAGAAGTGTGTCCAGCCCTGATTTCAGGAATCCAAATACGGCTTCTGGCAGAGGATAGTCATAGGTTGTGGAAAGCTGCCGACGTGGCTTGCCCGTGAAATCGATCAAAAGAAGATCAGCACTGCGCCGACCAATCTTCATGCCGACCGAAAGGATACCTTCGGGGTTTAGCTCCATCGGAACCGATGGTTTGCCAACCCGACCGCGCAATGGCGTCCCGCGCTTGAGAATCTCATCTTTTTCGAGCTTGCGAAAAATGATTGAAACGGTCTGAGGAGAAAGTCCTGTCAACCGTGCCACATCCGCCCCGGCTGCAGGCCCATGGCGTTGTAAAACAGTCAAAATCAGGCGCTCATTGTGGTCGCGAACCCCACTTTGACTGACACCACCGGTCAGCATTTTCAGCGCTTCTTTCTCCATAGGGTTAAACATAAACACCTCTTTTCGCTATGAAAAGATACTCGATTGAATTAATAAATAAACTTTATTTATTTATTGACAGCGGTGATAGAATCGATTTTTGTTCAAACAAGTGTCTGCATTGTAAGATGCAGGTGGGTCCGGCCCGCAATCAGGGCCGGGCAGAAATTAAAACCGGGAGGAAATGATGAAACATCTACTGAAGATTGGCGCGTCCGCTGTTGCGCTGACCATGGCTGCTGCATCCGCGCAAGCCGCCGGCGAAACTGTCTGCCTGATCACGAAGACGGACACCAACCCGTTCTTCGTAAAAATGAAGGAAGGCGCCACGGCCAAAGCCGAAGAGCTTGGAATGACGCTGAAAGCCTTTGCCGGGAAAATCGACGGTGATCATGAAACACAGGTTCAGGCCATTGAAACCTGCATTCTTGACGGCGCAAAAGGCATTCTGCTGACGGCATCTGATACAAGTTCGATCGTCCCGGCTGTTCAACAGGCGCGGGATGCAGGCCTTTTGGTTATCGCATTGGATACCCCGCTCAGCCCGATTGATGCGGCTGACGCAACCTTCGCGACAGACAATTACAAAGCCGGCCTGCTGATCGGACAATGGGCCAAGGCGAAAATGGGTGATGCTGCCGCCGACGCAAAGATTGCGACGCTTGATCTGAATGTCAGCCAGCCAACTGTGGACGTTCTGCGTAATCAGGGCTTTCTGGACGGCTTCGGCGTTGACTTGGCTGACCCCAATGTCATCGGTGATGAAACCGATGAACGTCTCGTTGGCAGCGATGTGACCGACGGCAACGAAGAAGGCGGACGCCGCGCCATGGAGAACCTTCTTGCCAAGGATCCAACGATCAACGTCGTGCACACGATCAATGAACCGGCTGCGGCGGGTGCATACGAAGCATTGAAGTCTATTGGTCGCGAAAACGACGTTCTGATCGTTTCGGTCGATGGCGGCTGCCCCGGCGTGCAGAACGTACAGGCCGGTGTAATCGGCGCGACTAGCCAGCAGTATCCGCTGTTGATGGCTTCGCTTGGTGTTGAAGCTGTCAAGAAATGGGCCGACGAAGGCGTAAAACCCGAAAATACGCCGGGCAAAGATTTCTATGATACGGGCGTTTCGTTGATCACGGATCAACCCGTAGACGGCGTAGAGTCTATCTCGGTTGAGAAGGGTCTGGAGCTCTGCTGGGGCTAAGGCCGCAACAAAAGGTGGGGCGCGGGTGCGCCTCACCAATCGTTTCACCAAAAACCAAAAACTTCCTGTAAACTAACTTCGTGACTGCAAGTTTGGCCGCGAAAGGGAGAGATATGTCTGACGCAAACCAAGGCGCCGAGGAATTTGAATCTGCCGCTCGTCCAACAGAAACTGTTGCAGAATTTGAGAACCATCGGAGCGGTATTTTAGGGAAGTTTCAGCATCTTCTCCACGTCAATCCATCGTTTGTTCCGCTCATCGTCCTTGTGGGGGCGATTGTGATTTTCGGCCTGCTCCTTGGCTCGAAGTTCTTTTCACCCTTCGCAATGACGTTGATCCTTCAACAGGTTCAAATCGTTGGCATCGTAGCCGCAGCGCAAAGTCTGGTTATCCTGACTGCAGGAATTGACCTGAGTGTCGGTGCGATCATGGTTTTTTCTTCCGTAATCATGGGGCAATTCACCTTCCGCTATGGTATCCCGGTACCGATAGCCGTCATATGCGGTCTTGCTGTTGGTACGCTGATCGGGGCGGTCAATGGTTGGCTCGTCAGCCGCGTGAAGCTTCCCCCATTCATCGTAACGCTTGGGATGTGGCAAATCGTTCTGGCAACGAATTTCCTGTATTCCGCGAATGAAACAATTCGTAGTCAGGACATCGAGACCAACGCTCCGTTCCTGCAGTTTTTCGGCACCAAATTCAGCGTCGGCGGCGCGACCTTTACAGTGGGCGTAATTTTCATGCTCGTTTTGATCTTTGTCTTGGCCTATGCGCTCAAACATACAGCTTGGGGGCGGCATGTTTACGCAGTCGGCGACGACCCCGAGGCTGCAGAGCTGTCCGGTGTAAACGTGCACGGAACACTTATGTCTGTGTATATGCTGTCCGGTTTAATCTGCGCCTTCGCAGGCTGGGCCTTGATCGGGCGCATCGGGTCCGTATCACCAACATCCGGCCAGTTGGCCAACATTGAAAGCATCACTGCTGTCGTTATAGGCGGCATATCCCTGTTCGGCGGCCGTGGTTCCATTTTAGGAACACTGTTCGGAGCGCTGATCGTTGGCGTGTTTACTCTTGGGCTCAGACTGCTGGGGGCGGATGCGCAGTGGACCTACCTGCTGATCGGGCTTCTTATCATCGCAGCTGTGGCAGTGGACCAATGGATCAGAAAGGTTTCGGGCTAATGTCAGACACAACACCAATCGTCCAGGGCCGTGGCATCGTCAAGCGATACGGGCATGTCACCGCCATCGACCATTCCGATTTCGAATTGCGACAAGGTGAAATCCTTGCCGTAATCGGGGACAATGGCGCAGGCAAATCTTCAATCGTCAAAGCGATTTGCGGCGCAACAATTCCGGATGAGGGCGAGATTCTGATCGAAGGCAAGAAGGTTAACTTCACCTCTCCGATCGATGCAAGAAACATGGGGATCGAGATCGTCTATCAGCAGCTGGCAATGTCCCCTGCCCTTTCGATTGCGGACAATATGTTCATGGGGCGCGAAATTCGCAAAAAGGGCTTAATGGGCAAATACCTGCGTCAACTTGATCGGCCCGCCATGGAGAAATTCGCAAGGGAAAAGCTGACCGAGCTTGGCTTGATGACAGTACAATCGATAAATCAGGCAGTTGAGACGCTGTCGGGCGGTCAGCGCCAGGGCGTTGCCGTGGCACGCGCCGCAGCCTTTGCCACGAAGTTCATCATCATGGACGAACCGACGGCTGCTTTGGGCGTCAAGGAAAGCCGAAAAGTTCTTGAGCTTATTCAGGATGTACGCGCACGCGGAATTCCGATCATTCTGATCAGCCACAACATGCCGCATGTGTTCGAAGTTGCCGACCGCATTCATGTGCATCGATTGGGGAAACGGCTGTGTACCATCGACCCGAAGGACTACACGATGTCTGATGCGGTTGCGTTCATGACCGGCGCCAAAGAGCCTCCGAAAGAGGACGCGGCGTGATCGAACAAGACGTAGAACGCGTTTGTAACTTGATAAACACGCGCACGCAGGTTGGGGGCCGGACGATTGTAGCAATTGCCGGCCCGCCCGCCTCGGGCAAGTCGACCTTGGCTAAGGCCGTTGTGGAAGCCCTAAATTTTCAACAACAGTCAGCAACCCCTTGCGCCACCTTGGTGCCGATGGACGGCTATCATCTGGACAACACTGTGCTTGAAGCGCGGGGCCTGTTGGCGAAAAAGGGCGCTCCGGAAACGTTTGATGCGTTTGGATTTTGCAACGCGGTCAAAAACCTTCATGTAGCGCGGCACGAAAGTTTTTTTCCTAAGTTCGACCGACAGAGAGATTTGGCGATTGCCAATGCAATTCCGGTTCACCCTGACACACCCGTCGTCGTTGCAGAAGGCAACTACCTTTTGATGCAAAGCGATCCATGGTCGACTTTGGCCGATATTTTTGCCGTTACGGTTTTTGTCAACCCAACGTTGGATGAGCTGAAAACCCGGCTGCAACAAAGGTGGATAAATCACGGGCTTGATCCGGCAGCTGCGCTTCAACGTGCGCTTGGGAATGACCTGCCCAACGCTGAACGTGTTTTGAAGAACAGCCGAACTGCCGATCTTACGCTCAACCAGAGTTACACAGACATTGGCGCAAGCAACACGTTGCCAGCCCACACACCCAAGCGCACGTGAGCAGGGTTAAAGCTTGTGCTTTGTCTGCCACCCCACAAGGCTGAAACACGCGAACAAAATCGCTGCAACACAGACAATCGACGGACCTGCTGGCGTGTCGAATACGTAGGCGGCCCGTAACCCCGCAACGGCGGAAAACGCGCCGATTGCTGCAGCGATCAAGGCCATCGACTCGGGCGATCGTGCTAAGCTGCGGGCAGCAGCCGCCGGAATGATCAGCAGGGCCGCAATCAACAGGACGCCCACGACCTTGATCGCCACTGCGACGGTAACGGCCAAAGACAATGTCAGGATCAATTGCTCGCATTTAGGATCGTAGCCGCTGGCATAGGCCAGTTCTTCGTTCAACGTCGCTGTCAAAAGCTGCGACCATCGCCATATTATCAGGGCCACAACCAGAGCGGCGCCACCCCAGATCACAAGCAGATCAGAACGCGAGACTGCCAGGATGTCGCCAAAAAGATACGCCATCAAATCAATACGAATACCAGACAGAAGTGAAACGGCCACAAGGCCGAAGGCAAGCGCAGAATGCGCCATAACGCCCAGCAATGTGTCCATGGCGTAGCCACGCCCAGACAACATCGTGACAGTCATCGCCATAAGAAGTGCAACTGCCAGCGCTCCGGTAAAGACCGACATCTGGAATGTCAGTGACAGCGCAACACCCAGAATTGCCGCATGTGCTGTTGCATCGCCAAAATAGGCCATCCGGCGCCAAACGACGAAACATCCAAGGGGCGCTGCGGCAAACGCAACACCAATGCCAGCAAGCGTGGCGCGTGTCATAAAATCATCAAGCATTATTCAGCAGCTTCCCGCGAGTCTTTACTGTGATCATGTTCATGATCGTGTTCATGGCGATAAAGGGCCAGCGCACCACCGGTGCCCGTACCGAATAAAGCCCTGTATTCCGGGGCCGAGGCCACGACTGCCGGTGACCCCTCGCAACACACGTGGCCGTTGAGGCAAATAACCCTGTCCGATGCGCTCATGACCACATGCAGTTCATGACTGATCATCAAAATGGCACAGCCGGTTTTACGCCTGACATCTTCGATCTGATGATAAAAGGCTGCGGACCCCGGTTGATCAAGGCCTTGGGTCGCTTCGTCCAACAGCAAGATGTCGGGCCGGTTGATCAATGCGCGTGCCAACAGCACACGTTGGAATTGTCCCCCGGACAATTGTGACATCTGCCGCGTTAACAGGTCCGGCACACCAGCCGTTTTCAGCGCGTCAACGCAGTTCTTTCGCGAAACGCGATTGGTAAGGCGCATGAACCGTTCAACAGATATCGGCAGCGTCGGGTCGATATGCAGCTTTTGCGGAACATAGCCGATTTTCAGTCCCGGTTTCAGCGTCACCTGACCAGCAGAGGGTTTGGTCGCGCCGATTATGGCCCGCAGCAGGCTGGTCTTTCCCGAACCGTTGGGGCCGACAATCGTGACGATCTCACCGGCCTCGATTACCATGTCGACATGGCGCAAGACAGTGTTTGCGCCATAAGACACGCTGAGGTTTTCAACAGTAATGAGGGTCATTTCTACGCCTTTTCGGTGCAGTCCGGGCAGATTCCCTCGGCTTCTACTACCGTTCTCTCAATCTCGAAACCCACTGCGCGCGCAGCAGCCCCCAGAATTCCCTTTGCTGGAGCAGACTTGGCTTCGGCCACGGCGTCACATTTTCGGCAAATCATAAAGGCCGGGGAATGTTCAGCGCCCGGGTGTGAGCATGCAACGAATGCGTTCAATCGCTCAATCTTGTGGACAAACCCATTCTGAACAAGAAAATCAAGCGCACGATAAGCAACCGGTGGCTGCGATCCAAATCCTGCATCGCGCAACCGGTCAAGAATGGCGTAGGCGCCAAGTGCCCTATGTTCCTGAAGCAGCATCTCAAGAACCTTGCGCCGGACGGGCGTCAGGCGGAGACCATCCTTTTTGCACTGAGCTTCCGCCGCCCCCAGGGCCGTCTGGACGCAAGTGTCATGGTCATGTTTGTGGAACCCGACCGGGGCCGTTGCGTCGACCGGAATGGGGTGCGTCTCACTTGTCATGTTATTCCATATCATGTATGCCGCTCGTAACGTTATAAAATCACACAGAGGGTCTGATGTCCAGAAAGCTTCTCCCACTATCGATCACCGCTGTATTACTAGGTGGAACGGCTATGGCGGATGTGCCGAACGTAGCGGCCGACATCGCGCCTGTTCACTCGCTTGTGGCGCGGGTGATGGAGGGTGTCGGTACACCAGACTTGATCGTCCCGCCGGGTGCTTCCCCGCATGAACACAACCTTCGCCCGTCAGAAGCTGCTGCGCTGCAGGAGGCTGATTTGGTATTCTGGATCGGCGAGGACCTGACCCCATGGCTGGAAGGTGCGGTAGAAACGCTCAGCGAAGGCGCGACTGTCACGACCCTGCTTGAATCAGACGGTACGGTTCTTTTGGACTTCCGGGAAAACGCCCTGTTCGAAGCACACGATCACGGAGATCAAGATGATCACGGACATGACGACGAACACGGCCACGATGATCACGATCATGACGAGCATGCTGAAGCAAATGGGCATGACGACCATGGGCATGATGAGGAACATGCGCATGACGATGCGCACGAAGAACACGCCGGACATGACGATCACGATGACCATGCCGATCATGGCCACGAGGGTCATGCGCATGGTGAACATGATCCCCATGCTTGGCTGTCACCTGCAAATGCAGAAAATTGGCTGAACGTAATTGCGGCACAGCTATCGGCAGCCGACCCGGACAACGCGGGTGCCTACTTTGCCAATGCCGCTGCTGCACGTAAAGAAATGGCCGCATTGTCGGCTGAAGTGGCTCAGACATTGGAACCCGTGCGCGGAGGCAGCTTTATCGTGTTCCACGACGCGTATCAGTATTTTGAGAATGCGTTTGATTTCCCGGCCTCGGGTGCAATTTCAGTGAGTGATGCGACGGACCCAAGCCCGGCCCGCATTGCAGAGATTCAGGCGCGCATCAAGGAAGAAGGCGTCAATTGCGTAATGGCAGAACCGCAGTTCGACCCCGGGATCGTTGCCACTGTGCTGGATGGTACCGAGGCAAACACAGGTGTCATGGACCCTCTTGGGTCTGATCTGGAACCCGGAGCGGCCCTGTACCCCCAAATGATCCGGAACCTGGCCAAGACATTGGCTGATTGTCTGTAGGTTATAAAATCTACCCGGTCGAAACGCAGTTTTCGGCCGGGTTTTGCACAGCGAGAAATTTTGTTTCTGCATTTTCTATTTACTGACTCAACTTCAAAGACACGCAGTCAGTACCGAGCCCGATTTCAGGACAGGTTGTCTTTCCCAGAAATGTTATGTTATCACTTAAATAACCAAGGAGAGAGCAGTGATTTCCCAAGCAGCAACTGGCGTCGAACCCACCAAAGACCGGCGTATCCCCGTCACGGTTCTGACAGGCTTTCTTGGTGCCGGGAAAACAACATTACTGAACGCCGTGCTGGCGGACACCTCCGCTGGCAAAATCGCAGTTATCGTCAATGAATTCGGTGAGGCAGGGCTGGATCACGAAATGATCGAGTCCGTTGAGGATGAAGTCATTTTGATGCAATCGGGATGCCTTTGTTGCTCAATTCGCGGAGATTTGGCCGGTACAATCGCTGATCTGGTTGAACGTCGCGATGACGGACTTGTTCAATTTGAACGGATTGTCATCGAAACCACCGGGCTTGCTGACCCTGCGCCGATTTTGCAGACACTTTTGATCGACCCGGAACTGGCGCGTACAACCCGTATGGATGGGCTGGTCACGATCGTCGATGCGGCCAACGGGTCCGAGACCCTTGACGCGCAATTTGAGGCGGTCTCGCAAGTTGCCATGGCTGACCTGATTCTTCTCAGCAAAACGGATTTGGTTTCTGACGCTGCAGCCCTGGCCTTTTCGAAACGGCTGCGCGGCCTGAACCCCACAGCGCGGATTGAACGGTCGGTCGCTGGGCAGTTCAACCCCAAGAAACTCTGGGGCTTAAGCGGCCTGCGCAAAAGTGTGAACGAGCAAGACGCAATCGCGTGGACCACGAAGGTTGCCACTCCAAAACCCGACCCGCTGGCCAACCTCTCTGGATTGTCCAAGCCAAAGCCTGCACCTTTTGCGCCGACGCCTCACGATGCGCGTATTAGTTCCGCGTCAATCGTCTTGCAGGCCCCAATCAAGGATTCAGTTTTTGACCTTTGGCTGGACACCCTGATCGCCCTGAAAGGACCAGATATTTTGCGCGTGAAGGGCATTGTCTTTCTTGAGGGCATTGACGTGCCTTTCGTCTTTCACGGCGTGCAGCACATCTTTGACCCGCCTGTTCCACTAAAAAACTGGACCGGAGATGACCGTCGATCACGGATTGTCGTCATCGCCCGTGACCTCAGCCGACCCGAATTGCAACGCAGCCTCGACATGCTGCGCGCGCATCAACCTTGCAACGCCAAGAATGAAGAGTTTCTGAGCCAAGTCTGATAATCGTCTTCCGGTCACCGTACTGTCCGGCTTTCTTGGGGCCGGCAAAACCACTCTGCTAAACCGTGTGCTGAATAATCGTGAAGGCCGACGTGTCGCCGTTATTGTCAACGATATGTCCGAAGTGAATATCGATGCTGATCTGGTGCGTGCCGAAACCGAGTTGAGCCGCACGGATGAAACGCTGGTCGAAATGTCGAACGGCTGCATCTGCTGCACCTTGCGCGACGACCTTCTGGATGAAGTGCGGCGGCTGGCGGCAGAAGGACGGTTCGACTATCTTCTGATCGAGTCCACTGGCATATCCGAGCCATTGCCCGTCGCGGCGACCTTCGATTTTCGCGACGAAGCAGGTGAAAGCCTGTCGGACGTTGCCCGTCTCGACACGATGGTCACGGTTGTGGATGCCGTGAACCTGCTTTACGATTTCTCAAGTCACGACTTCCTCCATGACCGTGGTGAAACCATGGGAGAAGAGGACGAACGCACGCTTGTCCACCTGCTGACGGATCAGATCGAATTTGCGGACGTGGTTATTCTTAACAAAGTCGACGACGCAGGACCCGAGCGCACGGATGCGGCGCGCAAAATCATACGCAGCCTGAATGCGGACGCGAAGATTATTGAAACAAACCACTCAGAAGTCGCCAGCGACGACATTCTTGACACCGGTTTGTTCGATTTCGAAGAAGCTCATAAGCATCCCATGTGGGTGAAAGAGCTATACGGCTTCGAAGATCATGTCCCGGAAACCGAAGAATACGGCGTTGCATCATATGTCTATCGGGCACGTCAGCCGTTTGAGCCAGAAAAAATCCTGGCGGTGCTGAACGGTGAATTGCCCGGTGTGATCCGTGCAAAGGGGCATTTCTGGATTGCAACACGCCCTGAATGGGTGGCCGAGTTCTCTCTGGCCGGTGCTTTGTCCAGTGTTCAACCGATTGGTACGTGGTGGGCCTCCGTCCCGGATACCCGATGGCCGGACCACCCCTCGGTGCTGGATTACATCAAGCAGCACTGGATCGAACCATGGGGCGACCGGCGGCAAGAGATTGTTTTTACCGGGGCTGGAATTGACTGGCCAACGGTTAAATCGCGGCTAGACGCCTGCTTATTGTCAGAAGATGCCGCGCCCGGGCAAAGCTCTCTTCCAACCGATCTACCCGACCCATTCCCGGTCTGGCGAAAGGTGGAGGATGCCGCGTGAGCATTATCCGCACTGAAATAAAGAGCGCCGCCGCGGGTGTCGGCGTCACCGACACTCCGGACGGCTTGGCAAAGATCAAGAGGCCGGAGTGCGCCGCCACAATCTGGCGACGGCAGCTGTCTCCAGAGTTTCAGACATGGATTGACGGGCTTGATCCCATGCACCTGCCCAAGGGGCGGCTTGTTTTGCGACCCACCGCAGTCCGCGATGCAGTCGGGCATCTCTGCGATATCGCTGGTATGGACGACACGGTCGAACGTAGATGGCTGGAACACGATATCGCTGATCTGGCCACGCGCTTTGCCGACTTCATGCGGGTACCTTATCTGCGTGTTCGGCTGGATGTAATCAGTACGAACGCTTGCCGAAAATTCCACATCGACGCCATTCACGCGCGCCTTATCTGCACCTACCGGGGTACCGGCACGCAATATGGTGTTCCAACCGACGGTGAAGACCCAGAACGCGTATTCACTGTCGCGACCGGAGCTCCGATGGTCATGCGCGGCACGCTCTGGCCGCAGAACCCGCCATCGGGTCTGCGACATCGCTCGCCCCCAATCGCCGGTACGGGTGAAACCCGGCTTGTTTTGGTGCTTGATCCAATTTTTGATCTTGATGAGGCCGGCTGATGGGCCGAAACCTTGGTCAGACAAAGCTACGGAAACGACGTCGCCGCGAAAACCCCATGCGCGAATTCGATCGTCTTCCACCGATCTTGCGGTCTTGGGTTTCGCAGGCGGCCTTACCCTGGAGGCCACGTTCCGTGCTTCGGGCCTACAACACTGCCTTGGCCAAGACAGGCAGTCAAAGTCGCGCCTTGGAAGAGTTACGGCGGCTTGAAGCCGTTCAACTGGCGAAGGACACGCAGATAGAAACTGCTGTTTGACAGCGCCTTTCGGCTCTGGGGTGTCTTGGAGGTGACATGATCACGCGCAGACAGGCTGCGGCGTTAGCCTTGGCGTCTCTGCGATTTGTATCCCGGTTTAGGTCCCGTCACTCCAAGGCCCATGAAAGACGCCGGGTTTATCGACACGCGCGACCCCGTGGCGGCCGAAAAAGTCCCGTTGACCTTGTATCAAATCGGCGGTTCCGCGCGCTTGGCTCATTGCGTCCAACCAGCCTAGGGCCGCCATCATGACCGGAACCGGCTGAGCGGCGGCAATAGCCGTGGTGACTACTTGGCGCAGCGCGGGAAGACACAACGCAAGCTCATCCGCAAATTCAGGGCAGAAGGCCAGAGTGTCAGCCCGGTCACGACCGCGTAACGCGGTAGCTATTTCATCCAAAAGATCTGAACGGATGATACAGCCCGCCCGCCAAATCTCGGCACAACGCGCGAGGTCCATAGCCCAGTCGAATTCGCTGGACGCAGCTTGCAACAAATCGAAACCCTGACTGTGGCAGACGATACGCGTCGCAAGTACGGCCTGATGCAGCACCGCCGGGTTCAGATCGACCTTGGCGCGTGGTTGTGCAAACAGCGCAGCACCTGTTGCCCGGCCATTGCGGTCCGCTGACCAAACCCGCGCGCCAACCGCAGCCTCGATGGTTGACACCGAAACACCCTGGGTTAGGGCTTCAATAGCCGTCCACCGGCCAGTTCCTTTCTGGCCGGCACTGTCGACGATCAGATCGACAAAGGGCTGGCCGCTATCCGGGTCATGGGTACGCAGAACCGTGGCGGATATCTCCATCAGATAGCTTTTCAGGACACCCTTGTTCCAATCATCGAACAGGTCCGCAATCTGCGTGGTAGACCACCCCGCCCCGTGACGCATCAGCCCGTATGCCTCGGTGATGAGCTGCATGTCGGCATATTCGATCCCGTTATGCACGGTTTTGACGAAATGGCCCGCGCCGTCAGGGCCAACCCGATCAACGCACGGTTCACCCTGGAAATCTGCGGCAATCGCTTCGAGCATCGGACGAACGCCGTTCCAGACGGCCTCGGTTCCGCCGACCATCATGGCTGGACCGGTTCTTGCTCCGTGCTCGCCGCCGGAAACACCCATACCCAAATAGGCCAGTCCCTGTTTCTCGAGCATCGTTGCACGACGCCGCGTGTCGTGAAAATTGGCGTTCCCTGCGTCAATGATCACATCACCGGGTTGCAGATACGGCTGCGCCTCGGTGATCGAGTCGTCCACCGCCTGCCCCGCCGGTACAAGCAATATGATCGCCCTTGGCGACGGCATTGACTTGACCATGTCCGCGAGACTGCGGTGGCCGGTAAAGGCATCCCCAAGACAGTCCGCACGGGCCAGAAACTTGTCCGTATCTTCAGCTACAAAAGAGGCGACATGCAGGCCATAGCCCTTTTCGGCAATGTTCAACGACAAAGCCGAACCCATCGTGCCCAGGCCATAAAGGCCAAAATGCGTAGTGCTCATTTAAGGGTCTTTCGTCTTATTCCCGGGGTGCCTAGTGGATTGCGATGCCGGGGAACAGGATCAGCAAGCCGACTGCGGTGATCTGAAGCATGATGAAAGGCAGCAGCGCACGGAAAATCTCGCCCAGACTGATATCAGGTGGCGCAACACTTTTCAGGTAAAAGGCGGCTGGCCCAAAGGGTGGCGACAAAAAGCTGACCTGCATGTTCATGGCGAAAAGGACACCAAACCAAATTGGGTCATAGCCCAGGCTTGTCACGATTGGGACAAAGATCGGCATGGTCAGAAGAGCCACCCCAACCCAGTCCAAGAACATGCCAAGCACAAACAGGATCAGCATCATGAACAGGATCACAATGGTCGGGTTGTCAGAAATCCCCGTGATCAGCGCCTGCACAAATCGGATGCCACCCATCAGGTTAAACACACCCACCAGAGCCGATGCTCCGATACCAATCCAGACGATCATTCCAACGGTAGCCAGCGTTTGACGCGCGGCGCCAAGGATCAGGGAAAATGTGAACTCACGCCGGATCATGGTCGAAAGGGTCACGCCCAACACACCTACGGCAGAGGCCTCGGTTACGCTGGCGATACCGCCATAGATCGAGCCGAGAACAAAGATCACAACCAGAACCGGGAGGACCAACCCCTTAAGCAAGCGCAGCTTTTCGGCCGTGGATATTTCGTCCGGTTCCGGAATCGGCGCAACCTCGGGGTTGGTATAGGCCCGAAAAAGAATGTAAGCGGCATACATACCGGCAAGCATCAGACCCGGCAAAAAAGAGGCGGTGAACAAGTCGCCGATTGATACGCTGGCGGTCAGGCCATAAATGATCAGAACGATCGATGGCGGGATCATGGTGCCCAATGCGCCACCCGCGCAACAAACGCCGATCGCCAGGCGTCGGTCGTAGCCCAGCCTCAGCATCTGCGGCAGTGCGATCACGCCCAAAAGCACGACTTCGCCGCCGATGATGCCAGACATTGCCGCAAGAACCACTGCGACCAGCAAGGTCTGTATCGCCACGCCGCCGCGCAAGCGTCCACCGACGATACGCATTGCATCGAACAGATCGCGCGCAATGCCGGAACGGTCAAGGATCGCCGCCATCAGGACGAACATCGGCACCGAGACGAAAACAAAGGAATTCACAAAGCTGAAGATACGGCTGACGATCAACGGGATCGCGTTTGGTCCAAACCAACCCAATGCAAAAATCAGCGCCACCAGCAGCGTCACAAACGCCAGCGGCATGCCGGTCAGCAGCAAAAGCAGAAGCGAGCCGAACATCAACAGCGTCGCGGTTTCGATCCCAAGTGACTTGAGATCGGGAATCAGGGCAAGCAGCTCGGTCATTTCCGCCTCAGGTAATTTACGGCAAGAACAGCGAATTGAACGGACATCAGGATCAGGATGCACATGAGAAAAAGTTTCATGAGGCCCGGTGTTGGCGGATCCCATGCGGAACCTGAGGTTTCAAGGCGGAACTCACCCGCCGGCGTCCAGACTGCACGCTGAACAACGAGCCAGGCAGCCCACGAAAACAAGGCTGTAGCGGTCGCACAAACAAGCGAGATGCCGATGTTGAAAGCGCGCCTAAGCTGTGGTGTCAAAAGGTCATAGATAAGAACGACGCGAATGTGCTTGTTGGTCGCGGCCGCATAAAGGCCGCCGAATACAAAGGTGATCGCTGTCAGGAAGATCACCGTTTCATGCGCCCATTTGGTCGGAGCGTTGAAGCCGTAGCGCATGACCACTTCGAAAATCAAGGCACAGGCGGACAGGACGATAGCGATTGCGAATACATCGCCCAGACGAGTTACCAGACGACCCAAAGCTCCGGCCTCGGGTATCGATTCCTGCCTGTTTTCTTTGGCTTCGGTCTGATGTGCCATTTGCTTTTTCCAACTTGAAGACCGACCCGACGGCTGTGGTCGGGTCGGCCCAATGTTACGTTAGGTCGGGGTTATTCGGCCAACAGCCCCTGTTCGACCAGATATGCTGACAGTACGTCGTATACGCGCTGCGCGTTATCCGATTTTCCTGCAATTTCTGCCCACTGCGACTTGGCGATTGCGCGGAATTTGGCGCGCTCTTCCGCGGACCAGTTGTGTACGGTGATGTCAGGATTGGCGATGGCTTCGGCCACGGCGACCGCGTCCCGCATCGCAAGCTGGCTCGTCATGTCACGCGCAAAGTCACGCACCGACATTTCAAGGATCGCCTGAAGATCCGGCGACATGCTGTCCCATGTTCCCTTGTTGATCGATACTTCGACCAGCGGCATTGAGTGGAAGCCGGGGTAGACCGGGTGGCCCGCCACATCATGCATGCCCTGCTGGTGGTTGGTCGAGAATACGGTGTAATCCGCCGCGTCGATGACGCCTTTGTCCAGCGACGTAAACACTTCGGACCCCGGCAGGTTCACAGGAGCGGCTCCTGCAGCCAGGAACACATTCTGCACCAGACCTTCGGGCGCGCGCATCTTCAAACCTTTCAGGTCATCGACGCCATCAAGCGGCACTTTCGAGATGAATGCCTCAAGGCCCGGTGTGGTTGCGCCGATGAACTGCAGACCATAGGGGTTCAAGAGATCATTCATGAGCTCTTTACCGCCGCCGTATTCGATGAAGTTCAGCATCTCGGAAGGCGAGCCATAGGCGCCAACCGGGTTTGCGATCAGGCTGAAAGCAGCATCCTTGCCCGCGAAGTACGACGTGTCAGTCACGTGCCCATCAATGATGCCCGAGGCGACAGCGTCCTGTGTTTCGGTATGCTGAACAATGGAACCCACCGGCAGCATCTCGACCGTGACGCGGCCACCAGTCAGAACGCCGATCCGCTCGGCCCACTGTTGCTGCAGCACGAAGTTGGGGTTGCCCGATGGGTCCGAAGACTGAAAGCGCAACGCAAAGTCGGCGGCCAGTCCGGCCGTCGCCGTGCAGGCCACAACCGCAGTGGCGGCAATGGTTTTCAGAAATGTCATGGTTAGGTCTCCTCCTGTTGAATTTCCGTCAGGCATGGCCCCCCGTCGTGGGTGGCCCAATTAAGTTTGGCTAAAACGTCATCGACGATGCGGCCTTGGCTTAGGCTGGCATCCAAGGCGATGTGATCCTCGGCCGTTGTCGGCGGTTCCAGATCGGCAAGCTGGCTGTCCAGCAACGTGAGCGGCATAAAGTGGTTGGTCCGGGCCGTCATGCGTTCGGCTATAACGTCTCGCGGGGCATTCAGAAAAACGAATTTCGCGTTTGGCAAATCTGATCTCAGGATATCACGATAGGACTGCTTGAGCGCTGAGCAGGCAACAACGATATCCTTGTCAATATCTGCCTCGTGCTGTTGTCTGACCTCACGAGCGATCCCTCTGAGCCATGGACCCCGCATCGCGTCGTTCAATGGCACGCCACGCCGCATGGCCTCAATGTTCTCTGGCGGATGGAACTCGTCGGCCTCGACATAAAGCCCTGACATGCGATCAGCCAATGCCCGCGCGACCGAGGTTTTGCCGACACCGCAAACCCCCATCACAACTAAGGTCAGGCCACATTCGCCGTTCATTCACGTTCCTCCTGCTAAGCATGATCATTAATGATTGCGCAATCATTTTGCAATCAGATTTTTCTGATTATATAATTTCCTTTAAAAACAGGGTCAGAAGCGATGACAAAGCCAACTTTGGTAGATGTTGGAAAAGAAGCAGGAGTTAGCGCAATCACGGTGTCGCGCGCGCTTCGCTCACCCGAGAAGGTGTCCGACTCGCTACGGGCGAAAGTCGATGCGGCGGTGCGCAAGCTGGGTTATGTACCCAATCAGTCTGCGTCAACGCTGGCATCGAGCGAGACCAACTCTATCGTCGTCATGATCCCGTCCATTTCCAACAATGTGTTCACGGATGTTCTGCGCGGAATTGAGGATGCGCTTAAACATACGCGCTTGACCCTACAGATCGGCAACACGGGTTACGACCCGATCGAAGAAGAACGCGTGCTGCGATCCTTCCTTAATCCGGCGCCAAAAGGGGTTATCCTTGCCGGTATCGAACAGACGAATGAAACCCGGCAGATGTTGGCCAATGTCGGGGTGCCGGTGGTGCAGATCATGGATCTGAGTGACGCGCCGATCGATCAAATCGTGGGGTTTTCTCATGAAGACGCGGCTTTTGCGGCTGCGAACCATTTGATCGACAGAGGCTACTGCAACGTTGGTTTTCTTGGTGCGCAAATGGACCCCCGCTCACAAAAACGTCTGGCCGGGTTCCGAAAGGCACTGCAGAACGCCGGTATGTACGATGAGCGGGCTGTCGCGGTCACCAACCGGCCGTCCGACGTGAACATCGGCGCCATTCTTTTTGGAAAGCTGACAACCCAGTACCCGGAATGCGACGCGGTGTTCTGCAACAACGATGACCTTGCGCTTGGCGTCTTGTTCGAATGTCAGCGTCGCGGCATCAGGGTTCCGACCGAGCTTGGGATATGTGGATTCAATGATCTTGGTGTGACGTCGCAATGCGTTCCCACGATCTCGACCGTACGAACACCGCTTTACGATATGGGTGCCAAGGCCGGGAAAATATTGGTCGACGGCGGCGCGGGCACCAAGGACAGGCAAGTCGACCTCGGCTTTTCACTTGAAATTCGAAACAGCTCGCTCCGCTAATTCGCAATTACCGTTGATGAGCTTGCAACCCGATAAGCCCGCTGACCTCGTTCAGTATTCCGGTGGTCGCCGCGACCCAGCCAAATCGAAACACGCAGGCAAGGTAAAGCGAGTGCACCTCAGCCCTGCCTACGGTTTTCGCACTGCCAAACCTTTATTGCGACGTCCACCCACCATCGACGGGAATAGTTGTTCCCGTCACGTTATGCGTGATCGGATCACATAGCCAAAGGGCCAGCGCGCCGATTTCAGAGGGGTTAGATGTGCGGCGCGACGGTTGTTTTTCTGCAAGAAGGTCGGCAATCCCTTTCTCGCGATCCCCGCCGAAATGAGCCGCACGGGCCTCTACTTGGGGTTCGATGATCGCTGTTTCAGTCCAACCTGGCGCGATGCAGTTGACCGTCACTCCGCCGCTTTGTTTGCTACCGGCACGCGCATATTCCAACGCAGCCACTTTACTTAACCCGACGATCCCGAACTTGGAGGCAACGTAGGGGGCCTTGTTTACCGAGGCGACAAGCCCGTGGACCGATGCAATGTTAATCACCCGGCCAAAGCCACGTTCAGCCATCGTCGGCATGGCAAGGCGCATCGTGTGAAAAGCACCTGACAGATTGACTGCCAATACAGCGTCCCAAGTGGCAGCGTCGGCCTCTGCCAGGCTTACGGTCTTTTGAATCCCGGCGTTGTTGACAAGAATGTCTGCCCCGCCCCAATCCGCAACATCACTCATCATCTTTTCGATCGCAAAAACGTCGCGCATGTCTGCGTCGAAGAACCGGACCTCTGGGCTGCCGGCATCTTCCAAAACCTGCGCTGCGGCGTCGACGTCATCTGCGCTTGCCAAGCCATGAAATGCGATGCGCACCCCGGCATCCGCAAGGGACTTTGCGATAGCAAGACCAATGCCTTGGACCGACCCCGTAACAAGCGCAGTTTTTCCCTTAAGCTGACTCATTAGATTGCATCCTTCTGCAACGTGGCGCGTAGTTCAGTTTTCAGTATTTTGCCGTAGTTGTTCTTTGGCAAAGCGCTGGTAAAGCGATAGATTTTCGGCCGTTTGAACCGGGCGATCCGATCCAGGCACATTGCGTCCAGATCATTTTCGTCCACTTGCTCGCCACTACGGCAAACAACAAAGGCAACAACGATTTCACCCCATTCGCTATCTGGTTGGCCCACAACGGCGACCTCTTGCACTCTGGGATGTGAAAGCAAGACTTCCTCAACTTCGCGCGGATACACATTCGACCCACCGGTAATGATCATGTCCTTGGAGCGATCTTGCATGGTCACATAGCCGTCTTTATCCATGCGACCCATGTCTCCGGTCCATAGCCAGCCATTGCGTATAGCTTTTTGCGTAGCTTCCGGATTTTGCCAATAGCCCTTCATAACCGTACGACCACGAACCACGATTTCGCCAATCTCCCCAACAGGCACCTCGTGACCCTCTGTATCGACGATTGAGACCTGAACCTCGGCTTGCGCATACCCCACGGAATTCAGGCGTTCGCGCCAGCGTGGATGCGTTCTGTCCGACACGTCCCCCCGCGGTAGCACGGAAATGCCCATGGGACATTCACCCTGGCCATACACCTGCACAAAACGGGACCCAAGGATTTCCGTCGCCTCAAGAATATCAGCCTCGTACATGGGACCGCCGGCATAAACGATGGTCCGCAAGCCTTCGCCGGACTGCCCGGACGCGCGCGCGGTATCGACCAATCGCTTTACCATGGTCGGAGCCGCAAACATGGACACTGAACCAATCTGCGCGGCAAGATCAAGGATTTCAGCCGCATCAAACCCACCGCTTTGCGGCACCACATGCCGTGCACCTCGCAGCACGTGCATGAAGTTGTAAATGCCTGCGCCGTGGCTCATCGGTGCGGCATAAACGATCGCATCTTCGGGCCAGACTTCATCCACATCCGCAAAGTAGGTCAGCGTCATTGAGGTCAGATTGCCAGCTGTGATCATCACGCCTTTTGGGCGACCGGTCGTTCCAGACGTGTAGAACAACCAGATCAGATCGTCCGCGTCCCGCAAAACCGGAGCGTCGGACCCCGACATATTTCGCTGATCCTGGAAAGTAGCACTGTCGAAAGACAGAAGCACGACATCTTCCGGCAGGCAGTCGGCCAAATCCTGGGATGTTTTCTTATCGACAAAAACCATGCGCGCGCCCGAGTCCGCAATGATCCAGGCGGCTTCTTTTGCGTGCAGCTTGGCGTTGATCGGCACCGCGGCCGCCCCCAACCACCAAATGCCATAAAGCGCCTCAAGATACTCGGTTCGGTTTCCACAGAACAGCGCAATCCGGTCATCTTCTCGAATACCCTGCGCTTTCAACGCTGCAGCCAAAGCCGCTGCACGTTTGTTAAACTCTGCGTAGTCTGCCACGCACTCGTCGGCACGAAACAGCGCCGGCGACTGGGGCATCCGCTTTGCCGTTCGTTCTAACCAGATCGCCGGATTCATGCGACGGCCTCCAGGATTGAGCAATAGTTCGCCACGCCCGAACCGCCCATATTGAACACAGCCGCCAGTTGCGCACCGGGAACCTGCATCGCGTCGGCAGACCCGGTGACTTGCCGAGCTGCAAGAACATGCATCGAGACACCCGACGCGCCCACCGGATGCCCCTTGGCCTTTAATCCGCCCGACAAGTTGACAGGCAATCGCCCACCGCGTGCCGTCACCCCGTCTTCGACCAGCAGCCCGCCCTGCCCTTTGGGGGCAAGGCCCATGGCTTCGTAGATAAGCAACTCGGCGATGGTGAAACAGTCATGAACCTCGGCCAGATCAAGATCTTCCACGGAAATACCCGCCTCAGCAAACGCAGCAGCAAAGGTGTGTTTCGCTGCGGTCAGTTCAGTCAGGTCACGTTGCGACATCGGAAGGACGTCATTCATCTGAACGGCCGCCCGAAACCCGACTGCGCGAGGAAAGTCGCCGACCAGATCGTCGGCAACCATGACCATTGCAGCAGCGCCATCACTGACCAAAGAACAGTCTGTCATTCGCAGCGGGGATGCGATCATCGGGTTTTTATCCGAAATCGTGTTGCAAGCGGCAAACCCCAAGTCTTTTTGCAAATGCGCCAACGGGTTGTCCAATGCGGCCTTGTGGTTCTTGGCTGCTATCACCGCCAGAGCGGCAGACTGATCGCCGTAGGCCTGAAAGTAAGACTGAGCAAAGCGCGCAAAGATTTGCGGAAATGATACTCCGGCCTCTTCGGCCTGATAAGAGGCACCGGCCAAGGCTTCGGTAACACCTTTTGTATCTCGACCAGTCATCTTTTCCGCGCCGATCACCAGCGCCCGACGCACGCGCCCGGACCGGATGGCATCGCGCGCAGCATAGATCGCGGCAGAGCCGGACGCACAGGCATTTTCAACCCGCGTCGCTGGAATAAACCGCATCTTGGGATCAAGTCCCAACACCAGTGACGACCCAAAGGCATCCGGCACCAGCCCGTTGTTGAAATGCCCTAGCCAAATTGCGTCAACGTCCCCGGGGGCCAGCCCCGCGTGATCAAGCGCCTCGCGCGCGGCGTCAATGATCAGGTCTTCAAAGCTTTTGTCATTAAGCGCACCAAAACGGGTGTGGCCCCAGCCAACGATCTTTGCATCCATGCTTGCCTCCCTTATTGCGGCAATGAATACTACGTTGATCGGGGCTACGCCAATTCCGGAAAAATACGTAAAGGATATACATGACGGGTCTGGCTGACATCGCATTCGAGAACGCGCCGGTCGGCCTGATCTATTCCGAGGACAGGATCATTCGGCGCTGCAATCCCTGTTTTGCGGAGATGTTTGGCTATCACCCGGATGAGTTGCACAACACCTCGCTGTCGCGCCTTTACCCGTCAGTTGCTGAGTTCGACCATATCGGAAGGATCGGGCTGCGAAAAATGGCGGGAGGAGGTCGTTACGCTGATGAACGGATCATGCGGCGCGCTTCAGGAGAATTGTTCTGGTGCCGGGTAAGGGGCCAATCGCTGACACCCGATACACCGTTCAACAAAGCAGTCTGGACGTTTTCAGATTTATCAGAAGTCCGCCCAAGTACAGGTCTGACATTACGAGAAAGGCAAGTTGCAAAGCTGATGATCGGCGGCGTCACGACCAAGGAAATCGCGCATGAATTGGGAATATCTCCAAGAACAGCCGAAGTTCACAGAGCGCGCCTGTTGAAGAAAATGGACGCGAAGAACGGCTTGGAACTTGTAGCACGCCTTGTCGGCATCCCTTTGTGATAGAGGCCCCTTTTTTAACACGAAGACGTTTGTTTCCGGGTAACAACGGGAACCGGGTCTGGATGTATTGGTATCAAAGCGTTGGCCTTTGGTGGGCATTCGATCTGTGCCTAAGCTTTTTTAGTTCAGATGCTGGCCGCGTCGGTTTCTGCTGGATACGAGATGAACGCGCGAATCGACCGTTCTACTGTTGGCAGACTGGCGTCATCTGTAGCCAGCCATCCGGCTTCTTTTTCACGCGATAGATTTGCGCCAAAGTAAACGACCCTTTAAACTCGCTTTGGGCTTAGGGGTTAAGAGGACTCAATCGAGACAGGGGAATTCTATGGGATTGGTCATCACCTCGATTTTCGTGCCTCCTGCTGTTGAACAATGCAAACCTTTGAATGATGCTTAGGTTCTAGCGAGAGTTGTAAGCACAATTCGACCTCAAAACAGCACAAGCTGACTTTTTTGAGGCTGAGCCGCTTTACGATTTTCCTCATCAATCGCGGGATATTGGTGACTTGTCACAAACACCTGCTTCACACGTCCGCTTGCAGGGTGAAACCGAATGCGCCGTGCTTTGTTTCCTCCAACCGATGACGAAACACACTCAATACCTTCTTCGGTTAAGTACCTTTGAACGAAGTTTGTGTTTTCCGCTCCGACATCGGGTAGATTGGGAAGCATGTTGCCACCGCCAAAAATCTTGGCACGAAGATTACTGCGTGTCCCACCGAGTTTCAGGATGCCATTGACCAAAAGCTCCATCGCGTTGATACCGTAGCGGCTGCTTTGATCCTCGACCGAACCTGCGGCAAGAAGAAAGTGGTTCATTCCACCAACTCCTTCCTTTATGTCATACAAACACGCTGAAATGCATGATCCCAATATCGTAGAAAAGACTACGTCGGTCTTGTGAGTCACTTTGAACTCGCCCTGCAGCACGCCAACTGCGGGCGCTTTTTCGAGATAGTCCGTCAATGCAGCTCCTATTCTCATTTTTGAATTGAGCTTGCGCCCAACAGCGTTGACGCCATTCGGACAAGAGGCACCTGACGTTGGGCTGCCCCGAGCTGCCACGCAGCGCGCGGCATACCATAAACGACCGAGCTGCGCTCATCCTGAACAAAGGTGGCGGCACCCGCCTGTCGAAGCGCCAGTAACCCTTCGGCCCCGTCCCGCCCCATGCCTGTCAAAACGGCTGCGACCACTCTTGAAGCTATGGGGCGAGCGGACAAGAACACTTTATCCACGGAAGGAACATGCCCTGACACAGGCGGTCCTTCCGTCAGTCTTGCGCGCAGTGGCGTGCCCGAACTCAATTCAAGATGTTGCCTGTAGCCAGCAGCAATGCACACCAGACCGGATTCCAAAACCAAACCGTTTTGGGCCGCAACCACGCGCGCGGGGCAAAGCCGCGACAAAAGGTCAATCAACCCCCCGCCAAAGTCTTCACCCGTGTGTTGAACAATGACTGTCGGTGGGCAATCGGCAGGAAAACGTTTGAGGATCGTACTCAGTGCATCTACCCCGCCCGTCGAAGACCCGATGATAATGATCTTGGAATCCTTATTACTTTTCGACGAGTCTGTGGGACGTTTCATGTGCGTCGCGTTTTTTACTTCTTTGATCCACGACACGTACGAGGCGGCTGTGTCGCTTTTGCGGAAAACCCGTGGACCTGCAGACGTTTTGGCAGATCCTTTTTCTCCAACATATACGCAAACGGATTTTAACTCATGAAACAGTGTCTTCATAGTTTCGAACTCTGGAATATCTGTAAATCCCTGCTCGATAATGACAGCCGAAGGCTGCAGCTCCTCACTCGTTGCGTAGGCCGCCATAAGATTGTCCACTATGAGGATCCGAACGCCGGGCGCCACTTCGCCGAACTGACTTTTCAAGCGCGTCGCCCAAAAGGGATCAGTGCTAACGACCAAGATATTTTTCACTTTCAAACACCCACACTGCATTTGGCGTCAATGGCCCCTTCCACCCAAAGCGCGGGAAAGGGGCCAAACAATTTCAAAACTCCTGCCAGACCTCAGGGCCGTCCAACTGGCCATTGACTGCGATTGGCCGTGCTTCCACTTTTGTGTTCGGGCCCCAATCTGCACCGTGGGCCGTTGGGCGCTTGATCTCGACAACTGTGGACTGTGGTTCATCAAATTCAGTTTCAACTCGGAACCGGGCCACAAGTTCAGACAGTTTTGCCGCATCCGAATTCAACAGGTGACTTGAAGCAGAAGACTCTTCAACCATGGCAGCGTTCTGCTGTGTCACTTCGTCCAGCTGAGTCACGCCGATGTTAATCTCACCCAGCCCTGTGGACTGTTCCGCTGCACCATCGGCGATTTCCGACACCATCTGAGAGATGTGACCGACCCTATCCACAATTCTATTGAGCGCTTCCCCGGCCTTTCCGACAAGATCTACGCCACGTTCAACCTGCTTGGAGCTATTGCCGATAAGTGTCTTGATTTCCATCGCAGCTTCGGAACTGCGCTGAGCCAGGGCCCGAACTTCAGAGGCAACAACCGCGAAGCCACGCCCCGCGTCGCCTGCGCGTGCAGCTTCGACCCCGGCGTTCAAAGCCAGCAGGTTAGTTTGGAACGCAATGTCGTCAATGACACCGATGATCTGGCTGATATGGCTTGCGGATTCTTCGATTTCCGTCATCGCTGCAACAGCGTTCTGGACCACTGCCCCACTGTCTTCGGCTTCCTTGCGCGACTCCGTCATCGTCACCTCAACCGACTTTGCACCTTCAGCTGCGGATTTTACGCTTGCAGTCATTTCATCCAGTGCGGCTGCAGTCTGCTCGAGCGTTGCAGCCTGGCTTTCCGTCCGGTGTGAAAGGTCTTCGGAAGCCTGCGATATCTCAGCCGCGCCCTGGCGGATACTGTTAGACGTGTTGATCACTTCGACCACGGTTGCATTCAGCGTTTGCATTGTTGTGTTGAAGTCTTGACGAAGCTGTTCGTGATCGGACCGGAACGGTACCGTGATGGGTTGCGAGAAATCGCCAGCGGACAAACGTCGCAGACCTATACTCAGTTCTTTGACCACTTCTTCTTGCTCACGCTGATGCTGGTTACGTTCCTCTTCGGCCTTCCGAGCTTCACGCAGGTCATCGCGCATTCGGACAAGTGTCTTTCCGATCGTTCCAAAATCGTCGCGGCGCGTTGCCTCAGGCACTTCGACATCAAGATCGCCTTGGGTCACCTGTTCCATTGTATGGCGAAGCGAATTGATGGGTCCGGTAATTGTACGGGCAAAAAGCCAGCCGACCACCGAAAGAACCAGTGCGCAGGCAATTGAAACCAAAATCTGGAAGTTTCGTTCCGCCCTTACTGGCGCCAGAATTTCATCCAGCGATTGCTCGGCAACTAAAGCCCAGCGGTCGTTGTGAAAAACGATCGAGGACACATAAGAGGCAACTCTGTCGCCGTTGATACCTGTTGCATTGGGGAAAAAGCTGGTGTTGCCGCTCAGCGCGAATTCAATCTGCTCGCTGAACGGCACTTTCTCCAGAACCTTCACACCATTCTCGAATCGGGACGCAATGCGTGTATTGTAATCTTCTCCGACAAGAAGGACTTCACCGGTTTCACCTAGACCAACCGGGTTGTTAACAATGCCGTCCAACACGGCGATTGGCACCTGAATGACCAGAACACCGACATAGTCGCCGCTTTCGTTGGTGACTTTCGTCGCGACGAAACTGGCCGGAACGTTATTGCTTGGCTCGTAAGGAGACAGGTCTGAAAAGTGAACAGTGCCGGGTGCGTCGGTTGCCGCATCCCTGAAGACTTGCCCAAGCCCCGAGTCCCTGAAACGCCCGTTCAGCAAATTGGTTGTAAAGTCTTTTTCTTTTTTCACCGAATAAACAACATCCCCCTGCGGGCTAACCAGCAGAACATCATAGAAACCCTTGGAATCAACGATCGACAAAAAGGGAGGATGAAACCGACCGTGGTGCATGTGATACACTTCAGACCCTTCGGCTTTGCTCAATAACTGGCGCTCGCCGGCAGGATAAGGATTTCCGGAAATGTAGGCTGTGGTCAGGGCTTGCCGTGGATCGCCTTCCGATGTGCTCCAGGTTGCTGAGAACCATTCAAGCGCCGTCGATGTAGAAGGGACCGCCGCCAAGGCCAAAACATCCGCATCCAAGCCTTCTAACCAGCTTTGCAACGTCACTTCACGTTCCAAAACCAACGTTTTGAAGTGTTCTTCGACGTTTTGTAGGGCGGTGTCCCGAAATCGGAGATCGCTTAATGTCACCAACACAACGGTAACCAGTGCGCAAAACCCTACAATCGTGAGTGGAAGTTTCAACGCCAGTTTTGGCGACAAAATCATCTTCATTTTGTTCTCCAACAGTTATCGTGCAGGGGTCTGCCCGCCGCATTTCCTCCTTTTTTCAGCTCAGGTGTTAATTTATCGCTTAACGTCGTCCTTTGGTTTGATCGGAAATTGATTAGACTTTTCTCTTTTTAGTGACTTCAGATTAGTTTACTTCGCGCTATGCCGATCAGCGACGGCGCCTTTGCGATCCTCTTCGACGAGGTGAAGTCACTGACGAGCCCTGACAACCAATCTGTCCCGCCTCCGAAGGCAGGTTACGAGTTGCTCATAGCCATAGCCGAACTAAATCCCGTGGATGAAAACAAACTCGTCAGCCGCCAAAGACGCCAGACTGCTGTTGATTTTGGGCGATCAACTCAGCCTTGATATCTCCTCTTTGCGCGCCGGAAAGCCTGACCGTGATATTGTCCTAATGGCAGAGGTGCAGGACGAAGCGAGCTATGTCCCGCATCACAAAAAGAAGATTGCGTTCGTTTTTTCCGCCATGCGTCATTTCGCAGCCGAATTGGAAGACGCTGGGTGGTCGGTGAGATATGTAAAACTGGACGATCCCGACAATAGTGGCGATCTGCCTGGTGAACTTGCGCGCGCCGTAAAAGATCACGGCATCGACCATGTGCTGATGACAGAGCCGGGAGAGTTTCGACTGAAGGCTGTATTGTCGGACTGGTCCAAAGACGCGAAGACCGAACTGGAAATGTTGGATGACGACCGGTTTCTGGCCTCTCATGCCGAGTTTCGCGATTGGGCCGAGGGGCGCAAGCAGTTGCGGATGGAATACTTCTACCGGGAAATGCGACGCAAAACCGGGCTGTTGATGGACGGGGACGCTCCGGAAGGCGGCAAGTGGAACTTTGACAGCCAGAACCGCAAGCCCGCCAAATCAGACCTTTTCATGCCGCGGCCGCGGGCAACAGAACCTGACGCCATAACGGAAGAGGTCCTGAAACTGGTCGAAGACCGGTTCGATGATAATTTTGGAACCTTGCGCCCTTTTTGGTTTGGCGTGACGCGTGCGGACGCGCTGAAAGCACTGACGATGTTTGTGGAACAGGCCTTGCCGCGTTTCGGCGACTATCAGGATGCGATGCTAGAGGGCGAGCCGTTCCTGTATCACTCGGTTCTGTCGCTATACATCAATGCAGGGCTTCTTGACCCGCTTGAAACCTGCGAACGCGTTGCACAGGCCTATCATGACGGTGATGCACCGTTGAACGCGGTCGAGGGCTATATCCGCCAAATCATCGGATGGCGCGAATACATGCGGGGCATCTACTGGCACAGCGGACCAGAGTACACGCAACAGAATTTTTTCGGGGCAAAGCGGCCATTGCCGGATTTCTATTGGACCGGGCACACAGACATGGCGTGCATGGCCGCTGCGATCGGACAGACAAAAGAAGAAGCTTATGCCCACCATATTCAGCGCCTCATGGTGACCGGGAACTTTGCCATGTTGGCCGGTATCGACCCGCACGACGTGCATGAATGGTATCTGGCTGTTTATGCGGACGCCTACGAATGGGTCGAGGCACCAAACGTGATCGGAATGAGCCAGTTTGCAGATGGCGGATTGCTGGGTTCAAAACCTTACGCAGCCAGCGGAAACTACATCAACAAGATGTCGGATCACTGTGCCAACTGCAGCTATGATGTGAAACAAAAGACAGGGTCCGACGCATGCCCGTTCAACCCGCTCTATTGGGATTTTCTGTTGCGCAACGAAGAAAAGCTGCGCGGTAATCCGCGCCTTGGTCAAGTGTACCGCACATGGGACAAAATGGATGAGGCCAAGAAAAAAGAATACCGTGACAGCGCGCGGGCGGTATTGGACAGGCTTTAGACCGCGTAACCTAAAGACCTAAGAATAGGAGGAATTTTCTTTTTCAGGCCAAAGAAGCCGCGCGTCGCGTGTGGCCACGCCAGGCTGTCATAGTCCCGACGAATTTGACACAGCGTTAGTCCGGCACGGTCGAGTCGCGCGTTCTGTAGTTGCGTGGCGACTGGTCCGACAGGTGCAAAGCCGGTGACAACAGTTTTTACACCTGCCGTTTCGGCCGCTTCGATTATCTGTTCAGCCCAGCTTTCATCTTCGGCCCCAACCGCGCCAACCGCATCCGAGACCGCGCCCGCCGCAAAGGATTGTACAATTGGCCCGATCGCTAAAGATGATCGTCGTTGCGTGGCAAGTAGCCCGATCTCTGCTTTGGGTTGGCGCGGCAATGTTGCACCAATTTGACAATCGTCTTCAGTCACCAGAAGCAGAAAACCTTCGTCCGGCATAGCATCTGGCAAGGGAATTGGAACGCGAGGATGCGTGAACTCTTCAGTCAAAGGCTCTGCTGTCTTAGCCAACTGCCCCTCGGGATTGAACCTGCCATTCGTGTACTTGGCGATATTGGACGGCCGGGCGAGATAGGTTTTCCCCTTGGTGTGCAAACCGGCAACCCAGCGCCAGCTTAGCGTGTTGGACGCAGGGTCGCCGTCAAGCAGATGGCGAATGAAGAAGTCGGCGCCCAATTCCCAGGGCAGACGCAATGTGAACACCCAGATCGAGGCGAACCACATCCTTGTATGGTTGTGCAAATACCCCGTCTTGATCAGTTCGCGGGCCCAGTGATCAAAGCACTCGATGCCAGTTCGCCCTTCGACGGCGTCGTTGTAGTCGGTCGTTCGCGCACAATCGTCCAGTGCGCGATGAAGTCCCTCGTTGTAAGACGTCCAGACACTTGGGTGCTGCTGTAACCAGCCTTTGAAATAGGTGCGCCAGAAAACCTCTTGTACGAACTTTTCCGCCGCTGAATATGAGTGGCGCGCCAATGTTGCGTTCAGAACCTCTTGTTCAGTGATCAGGCGGTGCCGTATCCACGGGGACAGAGCCGAAACGTTGCTGCGTCTGTCGGGACCGAAGTCGAAATTGCGCTGGCTGGCATAGTGCTTGCCTGTACGCGCAGCAAACTGATCCAACCGCAAAAGCCCAGCCTGTCGTGTGGGTGAAAACTCTGCTGCCCTTACATGATCGCCCTGTGTTTCGAACAAGTCCCCGGTACTCATGCGACACGCCTGCAACGTTTCGAACAGTAACGTACTTCGTCCCAAACTTGCGCCCATTTCTTCCGCCACGTGAATGGTCGACCGCAGGTCGCGCAGATCTTAGTGGGCAGATCTGATTTCTTTCGCATTTTCATTGTTGATCCTCGAATGGTAGGGACATTTGGGTATCTGGTTCCCTTTTCCGGCGCCCACCCCGATTGCGTGTTCCGCTTTTCCGGCTGGCATGTTTGGAAACTATGGCAGCAGCTTCCGCCCGAAAGCCTTCGCCTTTTCGCACAGCCCAGATCGCTTCTCGCGCTGCTCGAGCAGCTGCGATGTGGTCGACGATTGGCTCCGGATAAGCCTTCCCCAGCACGTCCGCGGCATTTTCCGCCTTCCACGGTTCTTGCAGAAACCTATCGGGGATCGCGGCCAGTTCTGGCACCCACTTTCTGGTAAAGCGCCCCGTTGGGTCCTGATCGTGGCCTTGTTTCACCGGGTTGTAAATCCGAACCGCGTTAATCCCCGTGGTTCCGGATTGCATCTGAACCTGGCTCCAATGAATGCCGGGTTCATAATCGGTGAAATTGCGGGCAAGGTGCAGCCCCGGAGCACGCCAATCCAGCCAAAGGTGATAGCTTGCAGTTGCCATGACCATCGATCGCATCCGGAAATTCAGCCACCCCGTTGCCCGCAGGTACCGCATGCACGCATCCAGAAACGGCAAACCGGTTTCGCCTTTGGCCCACGCGTCCAGCTTATCTTGATCCGGGGCAGATGGGCGGATTCCCTTGTAGCCGCGATGCAGGTTCTCATATTCAAGTCTCGGCTCAGACTCGAGCTTTTGGATAAAATGACAATGCCAGTGCAGCCGTCCGTTGAACGAAGTCAGTGATCCGCGCCAAGACGATTTTCCTTTTGGCGGAGTGTCCCGCAGCGCACGTTGCCGCGCCCATGTCGCCTGAGCGATTTCGCGCATCGATAGTGTGCCCCATGCCAGATGCGGTGAAAGCCGAGAGCAGGCTGTTTCGCCCTCAACCGGTGACGACATCGCGCGACGATAAGGTTCGCCACGCTTTTGCAGAAAACTGTCAAGCAGGCTTTGCCCTTCTGCCCGCCCGCCTTTCTGACGCAGCGGGCAGTGATCAGGCGCAAGACCAAGTGTTTCCGCGGTCGGAATGTCACCTACATCCAGTGACAGCGGTCCAAGATTCGGAGGGTTTGTTACGGCCTCTGACATGAACGCATCCCAGCGCTCGGCCCATCCATTTCGGGATTTCATTCGCCGGACGACGCCGTGATTCTGAACCTCGTTCCAAGGGATGCTGTGCGCGCGGCACCAGTCTCCGACACGCAGGTCGCGCTGAAACGTCCAGTCATTACCGGTTTCTTCATGTGACCAGAGCGCGGTCAGGCCGTGATCCCGGTGAAGGTCGCTCAGGATTTCAACAGTGTTGCCAGTGCGTACGATAAGAGGCTGACCCAGCTTGTGCAGGTCGGCGCGCAGTTGGTGCAACGTTTCTGCGATAAAGCTCCATTGCCGACCAGACATGTCGGGCGCGCGCCAGAGCTCAGGCTCAGCCACGTAAAGCGGCAAAACCGCGCCATGCGCCGCAGCCCGTGCCAAAGCGCGGTTGTCTTGAACCCGCAGGTCACGCTTGAACCAAACGACGTGCAACGTCACTCCTCACATCCGATTTCTTTCGCTCTGACGTAAGGCGATTTTCGTTTGTCTCAATTCTGAATGTCGCCGCGTGATCTGGAACCAGCATTCCCGCCGGCTGCACGGCGTGTAAACATCTGTTCAAGGTCGACGGTGCCGGGTAAGGCGATAGTGGCGCTGCGACTTCCTAAAGGACTCACACATGATTCACGGCAACCCCGCTCTGATAGACGCAATCCGAAACCGCTTCGCTCATGTCGAAAACTGCCCGTTTCAAGGTAAGCGGATCTTTTTCGAGAACGCAGGCGGTGCATTGACGCTGAAGACGGTGGTCGAGACTTCGGCCTTCTATGCCGCTATTCCAGACAATCCGGGGCGCATAAACCCAGGCGGCCAAGGCACGCAGAATGTAATCGATAAGGCCAAAGCGGATTTGGCAGTGTTCATGAACACCTCGACCGGTCAGTTCTTCGCGGGGGAAAGCGGTACTGAGTTGCTGTTCCGCTTGATCCGTACCGCTTGCCTCGCCGCGCCCAAGGGGGCCAAGGTCATCGGCTCATCGATCGAACACCCCGCCACCCGCAGCGCCGCACGCCGCTGGGCCGAGATTGCCGGTTTGGACTATGTGAACGTTCTGCATGACAACGCAACCGGGTTGGTCACGGCCGAGGACTACACCGCGCAAATGACGCCGGACGTGGCGGTGGCAACGATCCTTCACGCCTCGCCCGTGACGGGTATGGGCATGGATGTAGCAGCGATTTCAAAGGCTATCAGGGCCGTAGCGCCGGATTGTATGATCGTTGTCGATGGCATCCAGCACGCGGCTCACGGACAGTTGGATTTGGATAGCTACAAGGTCGATGGCTACGTGATCTCACCGTACAAAATGTTTTCACGCCACGGATATGGCATCGCCTGGATCTCCGACCGACTGGGCAGCATCCCGCATGATATGCTGATTGACGCGCCCGCAACGGGCTGGGAATTTGGAACGCGTGACGCGGGTTCATACGCCACAGTCTCGGATGTCGTGTCGTATTTCGACTGGCTGGGCGGAGAAGTCTCGGATGAAACTGACCGGCGCAAACGGATCGAAGCCGCAGGGCATGCCATCCGTGACTATGAAACCCATCTGACCAACACTGCAATCAACGGCACCGGTAACCTGCCGGGACTGAGAGAGATGGAACACGTCACAATTCTGGCTGGGCCCGATAATCCCGCGCGCGAAGGGCTTGTTTCCATCGTGGTCGAGGGAAAAGCTTCGGAAGATGTGGTGGAAATCCTGAACCAACAAGGTATCCGAACCCATACGCGCAAAGCAGACCACTATTCCGGCAACGTGCTCACGCCGCTGGGCTTGTCGGATTGTATCCGCATCTCCTTTTGTCACTACAACACCGAACAGGAAATCGCGCGCCTTCTGGCTGCGATCAAAGTGCTGGGCCCCGACGATTGACCGCGGTCGCGAGGCTTTGGACGCGTTGCGATCCAGCCCGTGATTAAAGCGTCTCGCGTTATAAACACGCGATGTTCGTTCAGAAAAAAGGCGCCCGGAATTGGGCGCCTTTCGTTTGCCTTTTGGCTTATTCCGCCGCGATGGCTCGGTCGGCATCTAAACCAGTCTGGATCGGAGACCATTTCAAGTCGCCATCGTAACGCCAGGACAGCTTGCCCTGATCGTCCATCGCGATCAGGTGCAACCATCCATTGTCGAACAAAGCGCGCACCTCGGCGTGGCGCGACAGGATGTCGGACATCGCCTCGCGCGGGGCTTCGATGATCACCGACAGGCGCAGCGGATCGTGCTGCAAACGCTCGCCGTCGTGCACCGACTGCCATGGAAGGCCCGGACGCGGGGCACCACCATTGCCTTCGAGCACTCCAATACCGCCAACCACGTTGTGCAACAGCTTGTTACCCCCGCCGAACAGCTGCGGTGCAACGGTAGACCCGTAATATTGCAGGCTGATCCAACTTACGACCACGACAGGCGCGGTCATTATCAATTCCAACACGCCGAACCCGTCATCCTTGCGCCAATTGTAATTGTGCAAGAACGCCTGCCCCTCCAGATCCGCACTATCGGTGCGGTTGCGAGGTGCGGCAATGAAGGCACGGCACCCTGCCAGACCCCATTCGGGGCGGGTTTCGGCCCAGTCCTGCGCCCGCCGCTGAATATCGGTGGCCTTGTTCGCGCGCGGCAGGCGGGCGGCGCGTTCGGCGCGGGTGAGCTGCCCTGCGGCGGCAAGCCAGTTTTTCAACTGCTCCAGATCGCTGGACCAGTCGCCCTCGGGCAGGTCCTGTTCGAACAAACTGACCCTGTCGGTTGTGGTGAAGTGCATCGCCGGCAGGAAAACCGTGTCAGCAGGGATTTTGATCCCCTGCCCGCGCAATCCGGTCCTTATATCAGCATCGTTCAGCAGACCTGCCAAAAGCCGCGCGTTGACGTCGCCCGCATGGCCACCACAAGCCCCGCAGTGCAACGCGCTTTCGTGCGGGTTGTTGGTCACGTCCGCGCCATGCCCCGCCAGCATCACGATCCGTGCGAAATTTTCCGTCAGTGACATGGCGTTCAGGACCGTCTTGGCCATGCCAATACGGGTTTCAATATCCAGGCTCGGGTCCAGTTGCGGGGCCGGGTCTGTCTTTGTTTTGCCAACCAAACCCAGCGCGTCACGCATCAGCTTGCCTGCGTATAAAGGCCCGGTTGCTTCGACAAACGCAAACGAGGACACAGCCGCCAACTTGAACCGCCCCCAGGCCCGTTTGGCCCGCGCAGTGTAGCGCCGTGTCAGATCGGCTTTTTCGGGCTCAGCGGCGTGCGAGCAAACGCCGGGCCGCAACAGAACCGGCCCGTGCTGTTCAACTACGTCCGACCCAGCGGCCCTATGAGCGCTGGCAAGGCCGAAGAACCCTGCAAAGCCAAGGGTTTCAATGCCGCTGTCCTGCGCTTCAAACGCGCGGCGGAACACCTCGGACCGGACGTCTATGCAAAACGCAGCCTGCACCTGCGGGCGATCTGGGACCTTGCGAACGGAACCCGGCAGCAGCCGCGTGGCCAGCTGGCGCTGCTGCGCACGCTCGGCGGCCTCTTGCAGCACTGCGTCGATGACAAAATCGGTGGTTGGTGTAACTGGCGCTTCATGCGCAGCGACAACATCGGCCCATTTGTCAGCGATCTGGTCTTCATAAAGCTCATGCAGCGCCTCATCGAATACCATTCGCAGGGCCAAAAGCTCGGTTACGGTATTGTCTTGCTCTCCCTTCAGTTCGGCGTCCCACAAGAGGTAGCGTGCGTATTGCGCCCACCCGCCCATGGTGCTGAGCCAACGATGATACGCCGTAGCTGAGGCTTCGGTGCTCAGGCCCAGCCGTTCGGAGGCCCGGCCAATCGCGCGCCAATGCGAGCGGTTCGTATCGGCCACAAAGGCACCAAACCCTTTCAGACCATGGATTTCTGGCGTCAGGTCGCGCGTTGCAAACTCGCGCCACGCGCTGAACGTCCCCCCGGCCCGCGCTTGCTGCCAAAGTGCCTGCCCCTGGTCGAAATGGCTGGCCGCCCAAACACCGATCCGGTCTTCGATCAGGCCGGGCCAGTCTGTACCTGACACATCCGCCGCCAGCTCGGCCACGGTGGGCAGCGATTTGGGTTGCTCAGCCGGCTGACGCAAAGCGGCAATGACATCGTCAAGACTGGGGGCGTTGAACTTTCCTTCCAGCCCGGACAATGCATCCAGTATGTCGGCCTCGGTGATGTGACCAGCGTCCAGCTTCTCTCCCCAATATGACCGATCTGGCGTGATCCGCGCGCCCGCAACCCGTGCCAAACGCGCCGAAGTTACGGCCAATGGCTCATTGGCCTGTCCAAGGAACGGGTTCACTGCAACATTCGCAGACAGCGGGAAAAGCGGCGGGATTGCCTTGGCGGCTGATTTTGCTTCGGCCACCAGTTCCAGCAGCGGCGCCGGGTAAGATTCGAGTTTGGCAAACATGTTTTTGTCCCTTCTCAGGCTGCGGACCGCTTGGACCAACCGTCCAGCAGCTTGTCGAAAATCGCGTTGACATATAGGCCATTGGACAGGTGTACACGCAGGCCCGCAGCCGCAGGGTGCGGTGCCCAGAGCGGGAAGGTCGCTTGCGCCACGGCGACAAGGCCAAAACTGATCAAGGCAAGTACGATCAAAGCCCACTCCAGCGGCCCCGGCGCGGGCGTTGCAGGCAGCGCATCGGCAGTCAGGTGAAGGGCTATGACTTGCAACGCGAAGTAGCTGACCGACGTCACCAAAGCATAAACCACCGTGCGCTGCGTCAGCTGGCGCGGGGCCGCGTCTGCAAAACCCTGGGCCAGCAGGTAGGCAACACCAAAGATCAGGATAACGCCCAACGCGATGGCTTGAACGGATTTGCCGTCAAAGCCCAGAACCGCGCCAACCAAGGCATAGATGATGATCGCAGTAGCAAAGGCACGCAGAACGTTGCTTGCACTGGGCACCGCGATCGGGCCGGGCCGGTGAATGGCCGCGACATTGCGCACGGCTTCGCCAGAGCTCAGGAAGGCATGGGCCTTGTACAGGGAATGCGCCACGATATGCAGCAGCGCCAAAGGAAACAGCGCAAGGCCACATTGCATCACCATGAAGGCCATCTGCGCAATCGTTGACCAAGCTAGCGATGTTTTCACAGCAGGCTGGGTCAACATCACAAGGCCGCCAAACAACGCAGTGAACCCGCCCAGCATCACCAAAAGGGCCATAACTCCGGGCGCGACCAGCATCACATCGGCAAAGCGGATCAACAGGAAGCCTCCAGCATTAATCACGCCCGCATGCAGCAGGGCCGAGACGGGCGTGGGTGCCTCCATTACTTCGGTCAGCCACCCATGCACAGGGAATTGCGCCGAGGCCAGCACCGCGGCAACAGCAACAAACAAGGCCGCTGTCAGCACCATCCAATTGGCCTGAACCGTGGTCAGGATCGTGTGGATATCGGTTGTGCCTGTGGCAGCGATCAGCAGGATAACGGCAGCCGCCAAGGCACCCTCGCTCAGCCGCGCCACAAGCGTTTTCTTGCGGGCAGCGCGTTGGGCAGTTGCGCGCTCGGGGTAAAACAACAGCAGCTTGTTCAGGGCAAGACTGGTTGTCGTCCAGGCGACCAGCAACTGAACCAGATTGCCCGACATGACCAGGAACAGAACCGAGGCAAGCGTCAGGACCATCCACTGGGTGAACATGCCCTGCCGTGCTTCGCCATCCATATAAGTTGCTGAATAGCGCAGGACGATCCAACCGATAAAGCTGACCAGTACCAGCATCACTGCGCTGACCGCGTCCAACCTTACGGAAACCCCGACACCGAACGCGCCGATCAGGGCCGAGGTGCCGGGCCCCAGGATCACAAGACAGACGGCCGAGATCGCGGCCACCAGAAACGCTGTAAATGCAGCAGCTTCGGCCACTTGCGGCACGCGCCCCGGACGAAGACCCGGATTGCGCCCAGCATAGATCGCAGCGGCGAACAGGACCAGCGGGCTCAGCAGAGGAAGAAAAAGGTATAACATGGTGGCGTTCCCAGCGTCTTAGGTTTGAGCCAACCAGTTAAGACAGATTATTTGACATTAAAAATTCATTGTTCTTTGGATATCGTTCACTTAAATAGAACAATATGCCTTTGAACTATCATCATCTGCGGTATTTCTGGGCCGTCGCCCATGACGGGAACCTGACCCGAACAGCGCAGCGGCTGAATCTGTCGCAATCGGCCTTGTCTGTGCAGATCAAACAGTTGGAAGAACGGCTAGGGCACGACTTGTTTGAACGCCGGGGACGACAGCTTTACCTGACCGAGGCCGGGCGCATTGCATTGGATCATGCGGATGCGATTTTCTCGACCGGGCAACAACTGGTCGCGACCCTCACCGAAACCGTCCAAACCCGAAAGGCGCTGCGCGTTGGGGCGTTGGCCACCCTTTCGCGCAACTTTCAAATCGGATTTCTCAGGCCAATTCTATCGCGCATGGACGTCGAAGTTGTCTTGCGCTCGGGCAGCCCGACCGAATTGATGGAGGGGTTAGAGACCTTGAATCTCGATCTGGTGCTAATGAACCGGCCGCCCCCGGATGACAGCCTGACCCCATTTGAAACCCACCAAATCGCCGAACAGTCTGTCAGCATTGTTGGCACGCCCGACCGGTTGGACCCGCAGAGCCCGATTAAGGAGTTGCTGCGTACGCAACCCTTCATCCTGCCCACCACTGACAACAGCGTGCGGTCGGCCTTTGATGCTCTGGCCAGCCGGTTGTCAGAGCGACCACAGATCGCAGCCGAGGTGGATGACATGGCGATGCTGCGTCTCATGGCGCGCGAGGATATCGGTCTGGCCCTTGTGGCCCCGATCGTCGTCAAGGATGAGCTGACCTCGGGGCGGTTGGTTGAGGCGCAAGAACACCCGCGCATCAAGGAAACCTTCTACGCTGTAACCTTGCGGCGCCGCTTTCCCAATCCGCTGGTGCATGATCTGCTATCCTACGATCCTGATCCCATGCTTTTGCCCTGACCTTGTGGATTGGTCGCAAGGTTGCTCATACCATCGCAGTCCATGGGCAAATATATTGATTTTCTTGAATGTTTTTGCCTATCCTGCCGGTGGAGCAAAAATCTGAGGGGTGCATATGGACGCTTCTATTCCCGACGAAGCCCTGGCCCGACTGCCCTTTTGGGTCACACCACCGGGAGAGACCGATGGCTTTTTGATCACGGTCGGCATCCTGCTCGTCCTTATCCTGCTGGGGTTCGGGGCGCTTTACTTCACGATCCAAGCCATACCTGACCGAATGGCAGCAGGCGCCCATAAAGTTCAAATGCAAGTAGTGGGTGTTTTAGGGCTGATTTCCCTGTTCACTCTGAACAATGCCTTTTGGATCGCTGCCATACTCATAGCCGCCGTGCCCTTGCACGAGATATTCCCGTTGCAGCGCGAGTCTGAGACGCCCGATGCTTGAGCTTATCTTCTCAGCCTTAATCACGATCATCCCGGATTACCTCTATCGCCGGTACAAGCAAGGCAAGCGTTGGGGCAAGGAAATAACTCTGTTCAATGTCTGGTACGAGCTGCGCTGGGGTCTTACCGCTTGTGCAATCCTTGCGGTGTCTCTGATCACAGTCATCTTTTACTTCCACCCCTCTACACAAAATGTATCCGCAGCTTTTCGCACCGTCACCATATTGTCGGATCGGCCTGGCCGTGTGGCCGAAGTTTACGTGGGCAACAATGAAAACGTTAATGCGGGACAAGCAATCTTTCGGCTGGACACATCAAGGCAAGAAGCCGCCGCCGAGACCGCCCGCCGCCGGATAGAAGAAATCGACGCAGCTCTTGGCGTGATTGAAACGGATGCTGCGGCCGCTCAGGCGCAGTTGAACGCGGCCGAGGCTGATTTTCGTCAGGCCGTGGACGACCTCGACCGCCGCCAATCCTTGGCCGAGCGCAATAATGCCACCGTCAGCGAACAGGAGTTGGAGCGCTTGCAAACCGCGGTCTCTCGCACTGACAGTCAACGCGCCGCCGCCGCTGCGGCGTTGGACGGGATTAAACTGCGCCAAACCACTCTGCTGCCGGCTCAACGGGCCAGTGCCCGTGCTGTTTTGACGGAAGCCGAGACCGAAATCCAAAAATCCACCGTGTTTGCCGAAGTCGATGGCACCGTCACACAGTTTCTGCTCAAGCCGGGCGACATTGTGAACCCGATCCTGCGGCCCGCTGGCATTCTTGTGCCCGAGGTTTCGGGTCAGGGGCGTTTCGTGGCGGCGTTTCGCCAAATCTCGGTCAGTGTGATCAAGCCGGGTATGCTGGTCGAGATCACCTGCCCGGCCAAACCGCTGGTCGTCATTCCGATGGTGGTGGATGAGGTGCAAGGCGCTATTGCGGCCGGGCAGTTCCGCCCCGGGGATACGCTTGTCGATCAACAGGATCGGGCGCGTCCCGGTACGGTAACGGCTTTCCTTGCCCCGGTTTTCCCTGCGCATCTTGACCAGATTCCGCCGGGCAGCGCCTGCGTTGGGGTCGCCTATTCCAATCGCTCCCAACAACTTAAGAGCGGAGAGATCACCGGCTTTTCAGCGTTCCTCACCCGCATCGTTGATGGAATGGGCATTGCAAACGCCATTGTCCTTCGGGCGCAAGCCATACTGCTGCCGGTAAAATCTCTCGTGTTCAACTGACGCCATGCCTTGACCAATCAGCCCTTTGGCCCGTTGAAACAGATTTCAACCGCACCGAGCACGCTATCCTACGTGCCCCGTTTTTCACGGAGCCATTGTTTTCCCAACATCTGAACGACTTGAATACTGCTATCCCTAGTACTATTGTCGGGAATTGTACAAGCAAGCAGTCCCACATCATGATGCAGGCAATCAGTTTCTCAAACACGGACGACTTTCGCGCCCCACCCTCTCCGCAACTAGAGGCGCGGACGATGCAGATCATAAACCATCTGCGGATGGTTGCGCTGCGATGCCGGTCTGCCGCACGGGTAGATTTGGATCAGGCTTGTGCTTTGCTATTGGCTGATCCGTCAGATGAATGGATGCGCCACGCCGAAACACTGATGCGGGGATTTCGTCAGGCTGTAGAAAGGCGGCCTGTGTTCTATCGTCCCGGAGTTGCAGAATTGTCTTTTGATGAGGCATGGCTAGGTCGGTTATTCGAAGCGGTTGAGCAAAAAGATCAGGACAGTTTCCGCTTTCTCATCCGGTCGCGCGTGCCACGTTGGACACAGCGGAATTTTGCCTTTCTGGTCGGGTCGATTTCCAAGAATTTTAGCCATTTTTAGAATTATTCTAAAAACCTCTTGGAATTTGGCTGCAATCCCCTAATTTAGGGATCAGAATATTGATGTTGCGGCATTCCGGCGCGACGAAAATTAAGAACCAGGGAAATATTATGACGTAAACAGCCATCGACCTGACACCCGATTCCCGCGCTGCGATTGCCGAGGCGCTGAACCAATCCGTGGCCGAAACTGCCGTCACCACCATGCTGGCGCAGAATTTCCATTGGAACGTGACCGGCATGGCCTTTGGCCCGTTGCACGAATTGTTCCAGAAAATCTACGAGGATCACTTCCAGGCGCAGGATGATCTGGCCGAGCGTATCAAAGCTCTGGACGCCCATGCCGAAGGCATGCTGGCTGGTATGCTGAAGCGGTCGAAAGTGGCTGAACATGACGGATCCGCCACTGACAAAGACATGGTCAAAATGATGCTCGACGCTCAGGAAACCTTGGCCGCGACCCTCGCCGGAGCGGGCGAACTTGCCGCCAGCCACGGCGACGCATTGACCGAGGATCTGTGCATCAGCCGCGGCCAAACCCATGAGAAATTCGCGTGGTTCCTGCGTTCACATCTGCGCTGAGCTAACCATCCAAGGTAATTTTCACCTTGGCTTTTTTCTTCCTCAGCTTCTTCAGATAGGCCGGTCCCCAATGGGTGTACCGGCCCATTTGTTTCTGCTGACAAACCAGCATCTGAACAAATGCCTCTTGCTGATCGGGGCGTTTGATCGCCTTGAACAGCTTTTTCTGGCTCTTTGTCATGGAACACCCAATGCAATGTCCCGCGCGGCGGAACTTGCACACGTCAATGCAGGGGCTCGGAATTTTTTTGCTCATCAATGACTCTGGTTGATGCAGGTTGTTGGCATTACAAATTGGACGTGCCGCAAACCCGGAAAAGAGGCCAAAGCGTCGCGGCCAGGTATTTTCAGGTGGATAAACACCTCTAAACCCGTCAGCCGAGCCTCGGTGGTTTCGGAAAAACATCACCGAGACGTCGTGGCAGAAAGGCGGCGACACAGAAAACAAGGCCGCAAGGCGTGTCCAACGGGTCGGTGAACCCGAACATATTGGATGGGCCCGCGTGCAGGTAAGAGTTTTGTTCGGCAGAGCTAAGCTGCTTCCGAATTCACCCGATTCAGCAGCCCGTTTAACCCTTTTCGGATGAGGTCCTCGTCCAATCCACCCACAAGAGCATCGCAAAGGCACAGCCCAAGGCAAGGACCGCGGCCGACAAGCCGAAAATCAATAAACCCGAAACCTGGTCAATCTCCATGACGATCAGTTTTCTGACCACGGCGAGGATGCCGATCATCAAGACAACCCGGACCTGTTCGTAACCTTTGCTGCCCTTCACCATCAAATGCACGGAATGGGCCAGTTCCAACGCAATAATCGCCCCCAGCAGCAGGGCAAAAAGCTGTTGCAGGTCCTCGTATGTCACCCCGGCGCCAGAGGCCATCACAACGGCCGCGGTTTCCCGAAGGAAACTGGCTGTCGCAAGCAGAATGACAATCAATGTTCCTGCCAACAGCAAGACGGCCACAGCCGCAGAAAACCAAGCATAAGCCTTGTCAATCGTTTCGCGCATATCGAAGAAGTAAATCGAAATGCGCAGAAGTCATCTTGAAATTGCTGAGATTCAAGCGCCGATAGTGTACCGCAAAGGTTCAGTCATAGCGCAGCTCCGTCGCCTTGCCGCGAAAGATCGTATATGACAAGACCGTGTACCCGGCGATGACGGGCAACACAAAAATCGCGCCGATAAGGATGATGAACAGGCTTTCTGGCGCACTGGCCGCCTCGTAAATCGTCAACTGCTCGGGGACGACGTAAGGGTAGAAACTATAGGCCATCCCAAAGAACGCGAGCGTGAACAAAACAATCGACGCCGCAAACGGGAACCAAGCCCAACTGTCGTTCCTAGTCGGCAGGTGGCGTAAGGCATACCACAGCAACGCGATCAAGATCCCTGACATCAGAGGCAGCGGCAACAGCAGGAAAAACTCGGGGAAGGTAAACCATTTCTCGAAGATACGAGGGCTGACCAACGGTGTCACCAACGAGACGGCACCGAGCCCGATAATAAGCCCCCAGATGCCCCCTTTGGCCCATCGAACGGCTTTTTCCTGTAGTTCTCCGTCAGTTTTGAGGATTATCCAGCAGGCGCCGATGAACGAATACCCAACAGCCAGAAAAACAGCCGTGATCATCGCAAAGGCCCATGTGGCCCAACTGCTTTCCAATCCCATGATGTACTTACCCAACATGAAGCCCTGCGCCAGGGCGGTCATCGAAGAACCCGCGAAAAAGGCCAGATTCCAGTAGTATTTATGATGCGAGGGCGCTTTGACCCAAAACTCGAACGCAACGCCCCTTAGGATCAGACCGATCAGCATGATGGCGACTGGCAGGTAAAGCGACGTCAGGATCACCCCATGGGCGGCTGGAAAGGCCACCAGCAGAATGCCGATAGCCAGAACCAGCCACGTCTCGTTAGCGTCCCAGAACGGCCCGATCGAGGCGACCATCCGGTCTTTCTCCGCGTCATCGGCGAAGGGCAACAGGACCCCTACGCCAAGGTCGAAACCGTCCAATATGACATAGACCAGAATCGACACCCCCATGAGTGCCGCAAAAGCGAGCGGCAGCCAGTGGGTTGGATCACCAAAAAGTTCCATCGCGTCTTACTCCGCCGGTACCGCTTTGACGCCCCGGAGCGCCGAAGCAGCCTGAATTTGCTGCGACAGGCCGACTCTGGCCGCCTTACGGGCCAGGTAGAACAACACTCCGACATAAGCAGCCAGCAGCAGCGCATAAATCATCAGATATGCCGCCAAAGTTGTTCCCACCATCGGGGCGGGAACGTCCGCCACCGCCTGTTCCGTCGTCAACACGCCCTGCACAAGCCACGGCTGGCGACCAATTTCGGTCGTGTACCAACCCGCCAGAGTGGCAATCCACCCTGAAAAGGCCATCGGCACCAGCGCCACCTGCATCAGCTTTGGCACCCCACCCGGCCCGCGGCCCCGCCGCATGAACCAGAGCGCGGACCAACTGAGCAAAAGCATGGTAATGCCTGTGCCCACCATAACGCGGAATGACCAGAAAACAGGCGCAACCGGCGGATGAAGAACGGTGCCATCCTCGGACACGAAATCGTTCAGGCCCGGCACAACACCATCGGCCTTGTGCGTCAGGATGATCGAGGCAAGGTTCGGGATGCTGACCTCATGGTGGTTTTCCCGCGACTCCTCGTCCGGTAAAGCAAACAACACCAACGGGACGTTGGATTTGGTCTCCCAATTGCCTTCCATGGCTGCCACTTTCTGGGGCTGATACTCCAGTGTGTTCAGGCCGTGCAGGTCGCCCATGTAGATTTGCACAGGGATCAGCAGCGCGCCAAGCCACGCCGCGGTTTTAAACGTGGCACGCACGTCCGAACCACGGTCTCCGACCAGCCAGCGAAAAGCTGACAGGCCAAGGATCAAAAACGCCACTGTAAGGCCACTTGCCAACAGCATATGGGTCAAACGGTATGGCATCGAGGGGTTAAAAATGATCGCCCACCAATCTGTCGCAAAGGCCACGCCGTCGCGCATCTCAAACCCTGCGGGCGTGTGCATCCAGCTGTTCAGAACCAGAATCCAGAACGCAGACATGGTGGTACCGAACGCCACAAGAAAAGTTGCGGTCGTGTGCAGCCAGTTCGGCACCTTTGAAAAGCCAAACAGCATGATGCCAAGGAACACGGCCTCAAGGAAAAACGCGGTTAGAATTTCGTAGGCCAGCAACGGCCCTGCGATGTTTCCGACAGCCTCCATGAAGCCCGGCCAATTGGTGCCGAATTGGAAAGACATCGTAATTCCGGAAACGACACCCATCGCGAAGGACAAAGCGAAGACCTTGACCCAAAAACGATAGGCTTGCATCCACTTCTCATCCCCGGTTGCGTTGAAGCGCAGCTTGAAAAACAGCAGCACCCAACCCAAAGCGATCGTGATCGTCGGGAATAGAATATGAAACGATATATTCGCCCCAAATTGAATTCGGGACAGCAGTAATGTGTCCATCTCACACCTGTATGTGGTTCGTTTGGTAGACAGTTAGCGTTGGTTGTTGAGGGTAAAAGACACCCTGCGACAGCCCGTCATGCGGCACAGTATCCCATGCGAACTACGGCCCATTCATACCACTGCTATGAATGCGATTTTTCGAATTGATGGTGAAAATCCACCTCGTGTTGGGTTGCTCAGCTGACTGACCCGATTAACAGTGCGTCCGAGAACAGGCGGCCACCGATCTTGAGCGCCATTTCCTCCGAGATTTGCTGAACCAGGGCCGGGTCGATGATATTTTCTGCGAACAGTGCTGCCGAACCTTCAGCTTTCAGTTGAGTAATCAGGACTGCAACGTCTTGTGCCGAAGGCTCTGCCTGGGTATCGAGGCCGACGGGTGAAAGGAAGTTCATACCGTGGGCATCCGACAAGCCCCCAAACGTGTCATGCGCGGTCACACCACGCGCTGTCCGCAGGGTCGGGGATCAACTGACTTGCAAGTCAACGCTTTCCAAATCTTTCCGAGGTCTGTGCCCAGTGGACGATCTCGGGACGGTTTTCCGCCTACGGTTGCGGGGACAGCTTTGGATTTGGCCAGATGGCTGTACCGAATTCCATTCTTCTTGGCACGTCTCGCGCATGGAACCACCGCGCCTTATGCGCTTTAAATCACTCGGTCGGTCAGGGTTTTTCAACATGAGAAGCAGATTATACCGCTGGGACAGGGCAGTTGGCTTCTTTTTTGCGCGGCGTGAGGCTGAGTAGAGTGATTTTGGCCAGAACCGCTTGCGTCAGGCAGCCAGGCACGGGCTGGGCGTATTGGCACGGATTGCCGCAGTGGGCACCTTAGCCCCGTATCCCGTCCTCATAGCGTTTGCGTTCTGCGTCCGTAGCCTGGCGCCATTCGGCCCGCAACAGATCCATGCGACGTGGGATTGGCGTATCAAGAACTTCCGCTTCGACGATCCGCTCGGTCCGGAAGTAGCGAAAGCCCTCGCGCAGTTCGCACCACGCGGCAATAATCCGGCTGGTGTCTCGATAGCCCAGAAGAACTGGCCAGATCACCCGGCGCGAATGTCGACCTGTGAAATCTGTATAAACAAGAGAAATCTTCTTGCGGTGCCGAATGGCCCGGCGGATGGATGCAGCCCCAAGCGTCTCCTCCGGCTGGCCTACCGGAGCAACGCTGACCACTGGCTCTAGAAACGAGGTTCGGTATTTGGCTGGTGCAACGGTTTCCAACTTGGCGATCAGCTTTTCTGCGGCCACCGCCAGTTCGGGTTCCCCCCGTGTTTGGACCCACATGACCCCGAGCATGACCGCCTCGATCTCATCCGGTGTCAGCATCAGCGGCGGCATGTGGAAACCCGGCTCAAGGATGTAGCCGACACCGGCTTCACCGGTGATTGGCACACCCTGCGCGATCAGAGCGGCCATATCCCGGTAGACCGTACGCTTTGTGACACCCAATTCGGCCCCAATAGACTGGGCCGAGATTGGCGCCTTCGCGCGTCTCAGAATTTCGATGATTTCGAACAGCCTGTCACCGCGTCGCATAAGGGGTCCTTTCGACAACACCACCAATACTGACACTATGCTGACAACACGCTGTCAGCATAGGGGGTGTAGAGACACGACCGATGTCAATTAAGGAACCCCATCATGAGATCAGCCCTTTCGCTAGCCCTTGCCCTTTTCATTCCAATCGCAGGTGCCGCTCAAACCACAGATGGTGCAAATGACACGGCGATAACCGCCATGGGTGCCTATGTGCCAAGTGACAACGTGCAGCAGTCTAAGTCCTTCTACCGCAATCTGTTTAGCCGTGCGCCGACAATCGAACTGCCCGATTTTGTTGCTTTCGACATCGAAGGCGGTTGGTTCGTCATCGTATCTCGGGACCGGTACGCACCCGGGGCTGAGCCTGGGTCAGACGCGGTTCCCTATCTGCAAGCTGCCGATCTTGAAGTGCTTCAATCCCGCGTCGTGGCAACCGGTGCCGCAGCACCCGAAATAATCAAAGAGCCCGGTATCCACCTTCTCAAGATCACTGATCCCACCGGCCAATTGATCGAATTCTTCAAGCTGACCGGCAAGTGACGACAGCGAAAAACACAATCGGACACGCTTAAAAAAGGAAATTTACAATGCAAATGAACTACTGCGTTATCGGGACGAATGACATGGACGCTGCGACACGGTTCTACGACCGACTTTTCGATCGTTCCGGAATGAATCGCGTCTCGCCCAGTGAGAGGATGACGTATTGGTTGGGCGAAGGTTCTGCCTTTGCGGCCGCCATCCCTTTTGACAAGCAGCCCGCCACCAATGGCAACGGCACCATGGTCGGCTTTAGCGTGGGATCACCCGAGGAGGTCGAGAGGCTCTACACTCTTGCAATCGCGTTAGGCGGGACATGCGCGGGCGAGCCGAAACTGCGTGGCCCACGATTTTCAGCATATGTACGGGATCTGGACAGCAATAAGCTGTGCCTTTCGGATTAGCGTATTGAAACTCCGCTGGTCGGCTAGCAATCAGATTAAACGCGACCGAACGTCCGATTGCCGTCATCTTTGCATCTTCACAGTGGCCACAGAGTGCACGGCGCGCCCACGAAACGGAACAATGCGGCGTCATATCGCATCGTTTCACAGTGGTTTTTTGGTTCCTCGGACTACGTTCTTCCCGGACTGAACTGATAACTTTCAGGAAGAAAAACCACATGCCCAAGGATGACGATCAGGCGGTTCAAAAGCAAAACACTTGCGGAGCAAATGACACGGCCCCGCAACGTGCCACTGTGTATTTTGATGGCTCCTGCCCGCTCTGTTCCCTTGAAATAGGGCATTATGCCTCTTGCGAAGGCGCAGATGGCTTACGGTTTGTGGATGTTTCAGACCCTGACGCACAGCTTGCAGAGGGGCTCTCGCAGGACAAAGCAATGGCAAGGTTTCACGTGCAATTGCCTGATGGAACGCTTGTGTCCGGAGCAAATGGGTTTGTCGCCGTTTGGCGGGCGTTGCCCAAGTGGCGATGGCTTGCGCGCGTAGCTCAACTTCCCGGCGCGGTGCAGGTCATGGAGTTTGCCTATCGCATGTTCCTGCCCCTGCGACCGATGCTGTCACGGATCGCCTCGCGATTGGGGGCTAAGCCGAAGAAACACTCGGATACCACCGTATGACCAGTCCAGGCGATGGTCATCTAAAGCGACTGCTCAGGCTTGCAAACGGTGCATTGAGCCCCGAACCGGGCGCGGGCAGGATCATGATCGCGCTTGGTTTTGGGCTTGTCACACATATTGTATTTGCGTTGGCGGTTGCCGCCATGGTGATTGCGATGTTCTTCGGCATGGGCAAAAGCCTTGGCACGGTGCCATGGCCAGCCGCCGCACTGACCAACGCGCTACTGATTTTACAGTTCCCTTTGGCGCACTCTCTTCTGATGACCGGCCGTGGTATGAAGTGGCTGGCTCGTTTTGTCCCCGGCCCGCACGGCGCAACTTTGGGCACGACAACTTACGCCATGATCGCTTCACTGCAACTTCTGGCCCTTTTTGTTCTGTGGACGCCAAGCGGTATTGTTTGGTGGCAGGCCGAGGGGTGGGCGTTTTATCTGGTCACAGCATTGTACGTGGCGTCCTGGGCATTGCTGATCAAAGCCAGTTGGGACGCGGGCGCCGAAGTTCAGTCGGGTGCACTGGGTTGGATGTCTCTTATGCAAAATGCAAAGCCCGTGTTCCCTGACATGCCGACAACAGGCTTGTTCCGCGTGATACGCCAGCCGATATACGTTGCCTTCGCGTTAACGTTGTGGACGGTCCCGATATGGACCCCTGACCAACTTACCCTTGCAATCGCGCTTACGACCTATTGTCTTGCGGCACCGATGTTAAAAGAGCGCCGGTTTGAAAAACGTTTTGGCCGCCGCTTTGAAGACTACAAGAAAGACGTCCCCTACGCCGTTCCAAAGCTGAGATTCACGGGCCGTTCTTCGGCGCAGGGTCTTCGGCATCCCGCTTCCAAGAATTAGAACAGGGAAGGTCCACAGATGCTTGAATTAGCACTTCTTGTCACCGCTCTGATGTTTGGTGGGACGACGCTCTATTCCTTCGGGTTTGCCGCGTTTGTATTCACGGCTCTCCCGGCGGAAACGGCGGGGCCGCTTATTCGACGTGCATTCCCGTATTTCTACTTGTTCGTACTGGCAACCTCGGCGGTGGCTGCCATCCTTCTGATCGGCAGAGACCCGATTTCCAGCGCATTCATGGGTGTAATTGCGGTGACGACGGTTTTTGCACGGCAGGTTCTGATGCCCGCGATCAATGCTGCAACGGATTCAGGAGATAAAAGCCGATTTAAGCGGCTTCACACTCTGTCTGTAGTGATAACATTGGCGCATATCTGCTGCGCAGCCTTCGTAATAATACGGCTCGCCGGTCAATCCTGATTGTTTTCATCCCACTGGGTTTTGAGCTCCGGCAAAAAACATCAACTGCCCCTGCCCATCGTAAATCGGGCGGATGCGCAGACGGTTTACGAATGGCGTTCCGTCTTTGCGATAGTTCAAAATGTCGATCGTAAATCGTGTTTGCGCCTTAAGCCCCATGCGAACGGCTTCGATGGTCCAGGGACTGGTGTCGGATCCTTGCAGAAAACGGCAATTTCGCCCCAAGGCCTCTTCAACGCTATAACCCGTTTGTTTTTCAAATTCATCGCTGACATAAATCATGGGATTGTCGGGTTGTGATGGGTCGGAAAACACTACGCTCATTTCGACTTCATCTGTTTCCAAAAGGGATCGCATGTAATCCGTATCCAGGTCGCGATGGGTCATACTATCTTCCTTTATTCAAATATTTGTACTTTATAGGCTTCTCGATACGGCTGATCAACGGCATCAGTTGAGCTTCGCATAGAGGTCTTCGCAAACAAGTTGTGCGCCCCTTCGTCTCGGTCACTCGGCAAACCTACCACACTGTTGCAAGTCTTATTCGCCGACATCCCTGTCCCAAGGCGGTAAATCCCCCCCGAGATGTTCCAGAATGAAGTCGATGAAAACACGCACCTTCGCAGGCAAATGGCGACGCTCTGGATAGATGGCGTAAAGCGTCTGTGACGGCAGTGGGCATTCTGGCAGCACTCTTTCCAGCCGTCCCGCAACAAGATCTGGTCCTGCGGTGAAGGTCGGCAATCGTCCGATGCCCGTTCCGCCAAGGATCGCCTCACGCAGCGCATCCCCGTTATTCACACTGTAGCTGCCGGTGGGGCGAAAGGTTTTGGTCTTGCCTCCGAACCGGAAGACCCATACCTGAAAGTCCCGGCTGTAGGAATACTGCAAGCAGTTGTGGCCGTTCAGATCACTAATCGTTTCCGGCCTTCCATGCCGCCCCAGGTATTCTGGTGAGGCCACCAGAACATTGCGTAAAGGTGCGATTTTACGCGCAACAAGCATCGAATCCGCCAGCGTGCCGCCGCGCAAAGCTAGATCAAAGCCGTCAGCAAACAAGTCGATCACCCGGTCATCCATCACCATATCGACGGCCACGCCCGGATACCGCCGCAAAAACGCGGACATGAGCGGCGCGATGTGCAAGCGCCCGAAAACCATTGGTACGTTCACCTTCAGGCGTCCTTTGGGCGAATCCTGAAGGGCCAGAACGCTGTCTTCAGCCTCACGCGCCGCATCAAGCGACCTGACTGCATGCGAATAGAAATGCTCGCCCGCCTCGGTCAGGCTAACGTTGCGTGTAGATCTGTGAAACAGCTGCGCGCCCAGTCGTTTTTCAATCTGCGTAACCCTTTTGCTGACTGCGGATTTCGACACCCCCAGCCGACGGGCCGCAGCAGCAAATCCTTGCGTTTCAGCAACCGCCACAACGACCGGGATATCGCCCATTCCCTCCATTGTCCCTCTCCAGCTTTGGGTGATTTTTTCTCAACATACGGTTTCACAATAGCCGGATTATCTGCGGCATGGAAACCGAATAGATTTACAGAGCCATCCAGAAGAAACCATGCGGCAGTGCAAAACCGTGCCGCAGATTGTCCCTGTTTTTTGGCAGCCAACCAGGGACGCCCTGTGAAACCTGAACTGGAGAAATCCACCATGAAACTGTTCTCAAAACTTGTTATGGCAGCGGCTGTTCTGTGCTTGCCCGCGCAGGCCTTTGCCAACCCAGAAGACACCGCTGGCGTGTTGAAACTTGAATACACCGATGGGCGCGCCGCAACATTTGGCGTGGAAGACGTGAACGCAGTGCTGCAAAGCGTCGGCGTCCGCGTCAGCACTGTCTCGATCCCGGAACAGGCCTTGCCTATACTTGAAGCGTCGCACAGCCGCGCAATCACAGCCGAAGAAGAAGCTCAGTTGATTTCTGATTTCGAGCTGACACGTGCGGACCTTCTGGCCGAGATCAAGGCAGCTGGTCGCACGCCGACGGTCGAAAACGGTGGCTCACTTACCACGTTCGAAGAAGGGATGGCACCGTACCCCAAAATTTACGACATGAACAAGATGGACGCCGAAACCCGTGCATGGGTTCACAACAAGTTCGGCCCATTGCACGTCAATCACACGGATGAAGGTGTGGGCATTGACGAGGTTATGACGATTGTCTCTGGCGGACCTTGGGTTTGGTTTTTCGAGCTGCCCGGCGATGTGATCGGCAAGCTGACACTCGGCTATGTCGGTCTGGACGGAGAGGCATGGCGCATCAGCTATCCGGGTATCAAGCCCCATGGCGGGTTTCTTGACCCTGAATTCGGCCTTGTTGTTGCCTATGCCCATGGACCCGAACAATTCGAGATGCGGTTCGACGCGGACAATATTGCCGGGTCACGCCTGAATGGCACCAACGCGTGGATAGATACATCCGGAAGCAAGCCCGTGCTTCTGAACGCCCCGCTGAAGACCAACTGAACACCCAAGCGGCTGCGGACGGCGGACCTGTCGGCAGCTGCTTTTCAATACCTCCATACATCGTGGAATAAGGTTGTGAATTCTCCTGATTGACCTAGCGTCAGTTCAGGATCAACCGGCTGAAACTCCTATGACAAGCGGATGCAATGTGAAAAGGACTGCAAAAAGAACAACTCCCGCAAACAGCCGCAGCAATACCTGCCGCCATGACACTGGTATTTGAAACAGCGGTGCACGATTGATCTGTGCTACAACAGCCTCCCAATTCTCCTCACCCAAGTCACGACGTTTGCGCAGGTCAATTATTTTGCGTCCTGCGACGGCAAAGCAGCCCAAAACGCCAAACAAAAGAACATGCGCAAGATCGCCATTCGGCAGCAGGTGCAACCCGGCCCACAATGCCAAAGCCAAAAGGATCGGATGTCTTGTGAAGCGCACGATCCCAGGGTGTTGCGGGTCAAACCGTTCGTTTCGGCGACCACCAAAAGACAAGGGATTGGGTCGACTGATACTAAAGGCCAAGATCAGGCACACCCCAAGCATACCGATCTGGACCATGTGGCGCTGCCACGGATGCTGGGGCCAAAGCTGCACATATGGGGCCTGACCTGCGGACCAGATCAGCAAGGACAGCATCGCAAGCGACAGGATCGAGTATCCGATGTCGAAACCCGCCGAGCCCGTCTGCGCGACGATGCGGGCTTTGACGGCCGGGCGCACCGGGATCGAATGAGTAACGAAGAACGCGGCAAATATCGCCGCAAAGCCGGTCCAACTCATGCCCCATCAACCGTTTTGGGTCGCATCAGGGCGGGGCCGTAAGCCCAGACAAACCCGGCGAATGCGACCAACCACAAGCATCCTGAGATATGGATCATCTCTGACCAGACAGACGTCAACAGTCGGGTGAGCACGGATCCGAAGATGCACAAATACACCAAAACAGTCATTCGATTGGCCCTTAGTTCTTGCCCCGTGTGACCCAAAGTGGCCCGGGTCATAACAGCCAGTGTCATGGTGCCGATCGCACCAGCCATCCACAAATGCTGTGCTCCTGCAGTGTTGGGGCTATCCAAAATCCGATCAACCCCGAGCGCCAGCGCACCGAGCGGAACAAAAAGGTAAGACGCGTGCAAAACCCAAACCAACGGTTCGGCAAGTGTCTGATGTCCCTGCCATCGAATAAGCCGGACGAAATGCAGTACACCCAGGGCGATCAAGGCTACTGCTGTGAGCAGATCAAAGGGTCTCAGCGTCCAAAGACCCAAACCAAGAAGGCTCAGAAGAAGGACAGCTTTGTCAAATCTCTGCATCGGCGGAGCGGGCCGGGCCGGGTTGTGCTGGCGAACAAGCCAGTTGCGCGTGAATGAGGGCACGATGCGGCCACCTATGACTGCGATCATCATCATGGCGGTGGCAACGCCAAGTCTTAAACCAACCCCTTGCGCCGCATAGCCACCGGAAAGGGCTTCGTAGTGGAAAATGGCATTGGCAAGGGTAAAGACCGCCAGCAGAGCCAACACGATCAGGTTGCGCCAGTTTTTGCCTGCAACGATCTCACGAAGGATGACCACGCCAAGAACAACAGAAAGTGACAGGTCGACAACCGGGGCCAACCAGATTGGCAGAGTCGCTGAGAACAGGATTGCGAACCGCCCGATGACCCAAAGCGCAAACAGACCTGCCAACCGCCGCCCCACGATCGGCAATCGTCCGGTCCAGTTCGGCACTGCTGTCAGCAGAAAACCGGCTAGCACAGCACCCAGGTAGCCAAAAAGAAATTCATGCGCGTGCCATGAGATGCTATCAAATCTTGTTGGCAAAACCACAGCGCCTGCCAGCGCCGCGAGCCACAGCATCATTGAGAAAACCGCCCATACAGCCGCAAACAGAAAGAAGGGCCGAAATCCAAAACTAAAGAGTGCCGGGCCTTTCCAGGCGCGCATCTTTTCAGCAGAAGTTTGTGACATCACCGTCCTCCTTCACTGGCGGAAAGTACTGCAAGCTGTTGCCAAGGTGCGCAACACGTTTGGGACGGACGCCACACGTATCGGTCTTCATCTTTGAGTTCCATTGTCTGCCACATCCATTAGGTTGCGGATTGCGCCTGCGGAATTGGCCGGTCGAAGTTTTCAGCAAATGCCGGTGACGCAAATAGTAAGGCGACGCAAAATAATAAGCTGCGCATGTCAGGTCTCCTGTGTGAGTGTTCGGTAGATTTCCGGCAGCGCCCGCGACAGGCGCTCGGGGTTTGGCAAAAGCGTGAAATCACCGCACCCAAAGATTCGCGCAAACCAATCCTGCCCGTCTTCGTCAATATCACGTCATGCAAGCCTTGGCCGACGGTCCGGGCTTCGCGCACAGCCCTATGGCTGTCTCCGATACCGTGCTGGCCCTCGTAGTGATCAAGATCGTTGGGTTTGCCGTCCGTCAGCACGATCAGCAGTTTGCGGGCGCTTGGCTCCTTGGCAAGCTGTGTACTGATATGTCGGATGGCTGCGCCAAGACGGGTATAGTGGCCGGGTTTTATCGCGCCGATCGCGTTGGTCACATTGGCACCCATCTTTTCTTCAAACCCCTTGCAGCGCGTCAGAAACACGCGATTGCGCCGCAGGGACGAAAACCCCCAAATCGCTGAGCGGTCCACCTGTTGCGCGGCTTGCCAGATACGATCAGCCCCGCGTCCGGTGGCCAATAAATCCGCGCGCGCGATCAGCAGGGCATCAAGATCAAGCTCTTGCCCATCAATCTGACGCGGTTGAAGCACCCGCCGCGGGCGAAGCGCCTCAAACCGCCGACGCACAGCGTGAACATACCGGTCATTCGGGGCATACTGTGGCGGTTCAGACTGTATCGGCCCCTCAAGAACCCGGCAGTGATCCTGCATGTAGCTACGAGATCGGTGGTTCCAATCCGGGTATGTATATTCGCCCTCCAACGCTTCGTGATCTGCATCGGCGGGCGACAGATCAAGATGCAGCCTCAGGCGTGTCGCGGTCTTTCGATCCTGCTTCGACAGCGTAATCCGATCCTCATCGTCGGCGGCTTTTTGGGCGTTCTCATCATCGTCATCGTCGATATTGCGATTGATGTTCATCGACTCGACCCATGAAAGAATGGATTCGAAACGACCTATGATGAAACTGTCCTTTCGGCTGTGCTGGTCCTGATCTTTCCGCTCGCCGAGCTTGCGGCGGCTGAGTGACGCCGATGGAGCCGGCGCGGATTGCTCTGTTTCTGCCTCAGGCGCAGCGCTTCCGCCTTGTCCCGGAGCTTCAAACCGCAACCAGATTGGCACTGGTGCAAATGGCATGAAACTGCGGGTTGTGCTTGCAGTTTTACCAAAGCTAAGCACATCACCGCCCAGCTGCATGCGAATTGCCTGTTCAATCGACGCTTCTTGTGCTGGCCGATGCAAATCCGGTCGCGTCTTGGCGCAATAGGCCGCCATCTCTGCGTAGTCTGCGCGCAGACCCGGGCAACTTTTGAAAACGGCATCCGCCGCATGGGCATTTGCGTAGATCTGAGCATAGTCGTGGGTTGGTCCAGCACCTGCAAGGTCCAAGGTCGCAAACTCGGTTTTCGCGGCAAGGGCAGTCAGCCAGAAATACGCCGCGCGGTTCAGCCTGGGGTCGAGAAACGTATTTATAACCGGAGGAAAGTATAGCTTTTCGCTATCGTATCGAGCCACATATTCACGGTCGCGTTCTGCCCCCAATTTGCGTTTGAGTGGCTGCCGATGTCGCACCAGCGTCGCGGCAGCCTCTCCGATTTCAACCCCGCCAGAGCCACCAAGTGCACGGAAAAGAACCGCCAGGCTGGGGCGCACAGATGCCAATTCCACACGCGCCGAGGGAAAGCGCGTCTCAGCGCCAATCCCACTTGCCATATCGTGCCAGAGGTTGCCGATCGTTCCCTCTGGCTGCATGAGATCAACGAGACGCATCCGACCTATCCGTAGACAGCCAGAACAAGATCACGCAACGCCTGCTGCACATCTGGCTCGTCGCTCAGCTGAGGTTGGGCTGCGATGCCGCTTGGTTGCGACTCGATCCAACCTTTCAGGAAATCAAAGGCATCTTCGGGACTGTCCTGAACGCCCCACGGGGTCATGACGTTTCCGAGTTCGGGCGCTAAATACGCGCCCACTCCGTGGAGGCTGTGGCAATTGATGCAGGAGCGTATTTCCCAAATGTGTTCGCCGTGAACGACCACATCACTCAACTCCATCCCCGAGGTTGACGTGCTGACGACATACCGGTGGGACTGAACGGTCAGGGCCACGAAAACCACGGCAAAAAAAATCGAGCCTCCGCAGAAAATGTTGCGCGCGCATGATTTCGTTAAGATTTCCGCCATTAGCTTACCTTTGCGGGCAAGGAATGGGGAATAGTTAGCCGGTGGCAATCGGACCAAGTTTGCGCAAGCGCAATGTTCTGATGATTTCCTTGCCTAGATGTTCGAAAAATAGGAGAGGTCTACGCAAAAAACCGAGCCTGGAAAATTCCAATCTGCCCTTGGAAAGTATAATGCCGTGCCGTCCACAAACGGTTGCCGTGTTCATGCGGCATTGGACGCTGTGTGTGCTGTTTGATAAGTCCCTTTCACACGAACGCTGAAGCGCATTGCGAATACGACGTGAATGATGACGCGTTCCTGCCCGAGTTATGGGAAGCAACGAAACACTATTCTATTCTGGCCTCACTGATTGCGGCCAAAGCACGCGGATCAAGCACCTTGATCCGTTTTCGGCGGCTTTCAACCATCCCCTTCTTTTCCCACGCACTAAGCAGGCGGCTGACGGTATGCAGGGTGGTTGCGGTCATTTCCGAAAGATCCTGCCGCGTGATCGGAAAATCGATCTCGATCCCGTCAGGAACTTCACGGCCGGTATGATGGATAAGGCGCAGCAGCGCACTGGCGACGCGTTGTTCAACCTGCAAGGTTGAGATTTCGACAACCCGATTGTTTATCTCACCCAGACGGGTTCCAACGGTCTTGTAGGTTTCGGTCGAAAAGCCTTCATATTCTGCTGCGAACGTTTCCCAAAGCCGCATGGGCCAACTCAACGCGATGCTTTCGGTTGCCGTTATCGCCGTCGCGGGATAGGTCTGCCGCCCAATCGCCTTGGCAAAACCCATCAATTGTCCCGCTGGAATGTGTAGTGCAGTGACCTGTTCACCTGTCGGCGTAACCCTGACGACGCGAACATATCCATCAAGCAACAAATAAAACCGGTCGGCCGGCGCATCTTCTTCAAAGATTGCGGTACCGGGTTCGTATCGGCGTGAGCTTGCCTGATCAAGGATCGTGCGCAGCTGTCGGCGCTCCAGTTTTGAAAAGGGCGGCAGATGCGTCAGCAGGCTTTCGTCAAGCTGCGGCAAGGTCTTGCGCGTCGGTAGGTCGTTCATGAACCGCCTATGCCACAACATCCGGGCTAGTGGCCACTAAATCTCGCCGATCCAACCCGGGCATGACGCCGCAAGACATTTGTTCCAGAACAGTACCCACTTGCGAAAATGCCAATGGATCAGCCCGAGAAGCCACAGCCAAAAAGTTAGCACAATGTTTATGACAGCCTTGGCAAGTATCTGGTTTGTTGCATTTCTGCCAAGCCTGCCATTTTGTCACCGCTTGTCTCAACGTTGAAGGCGACCAACGCCGCCTCGACAAAGCTCTGTATGCCGGCTGCCCCAAAAGAGGCTGCAGGCATTGCCAAACCACCAGGTCAAAGCGGGTATACGCCTGATAGAAAACTCGTCGCGCCGCCCTTTGCACGCGTTCATGAGCAGGTCGCGGCCAGCGGACCCAAGACTATCGTAATCACCGTCGAAACGGCAAAAAGGTGGCAGTTTTGATTGAAGATCGCGGTGCGGAAATGTGGGCTACGTCTATGATCGGCTCGGTCCCCGGCCTCCTGACCATCTGTCACGAATGCGACGGGATTGACCAGACCCTGTACGATTTGGGCATAAACTGATGCGACGACGCAGATGACCCATAGCTCATAAACTGCGGACAGCCGACCTCATCTACTCGGCGCGCACGTCAGGCGTTTGAGACAGCGCAACCTGATTTTCAAGGCTTATCGCAACTTCACGATTGACAATTCGCGGTAGATACAGTCAATTTTCGCGCGTTCTGGTCCGGGTGGGATTCCATCCGGATAATAGGGAACGGGGTGCGGCCATTGCGCCAATTCCTCGACTGCCCCCGCAACTGTAAGCGGTGAGCTTTGCCGGCACATGCCACTGTCCTAAAAGGGATGGGAAGGCCCGGTTTGGCGTCGATCCGAGAGTCAGGAGACCTGCCAGAGCGATCACCCTGTCCGGACGCGGGGCGCGTCTTTGGCAACGGTCTATCCGTAGCGGTGACATTTCGCCGTCTGCGGAGGTTGTTTTCCTCCAACGACAACAACCAATCAAGACACCGAACAAGGTGTCTTATGCCCTTTCTCCAGAAAGGGGTCCGAGGGACAAACAATGAAGAAAACCGCCTTACTGAAAGCGTCAGCCGCGACAGTTTTTGCAGTTGCGACGTCTGCCCACGCGCAAGAAACGATTGATATCGGAACAATCGTGATTTCCGGGGGCTTCACACCCATTGAAGAACAGAAATACGGCCGTGCAGCCAGTGTGATTACCTCGCAGGAGATCGAGCAGCGTGGTATCACGACAGTGCAAGACGCCCTGCGGGCTGTTCCGGGTGTGTCCGTCAGCGGATCAGGTGATGCCTTGACGCAAGTTCGAATCCGGGGCGCCGAAGCCAACCATACGCTGATCCTGATCAACGGCGTTCCGGCAGCCGGCGGTGACGGAGAATACATCCTGTCCGGCATTCAGACGGCCAATATTGAACGCATCGAGGTTTTGCGCGGCCCGCAATCCGTTTTCTATGGTTCGAACGCTTCGGCTGGTGTGGTCAACATCATCACCAAGAGAGGCGGGCTGGGTCACGAATATGGTGGCACGGTTGAATTTGGTGACGGGTACAACGCGTCCGCCCGGTATTCCTATCGTAACGATAAAGGCGGCATCGCTGTCGGTATCGCGCGGCTGGACGATGACGGATATGACTACTCCGGCAGCAATGGGGAAAAAGACAGTGTTGACCGCACCACGATTGACCTGACCGGAGATTATTTTGTTGCCGAAGGTCTGAAACTTGGGTTTGTGTTTCGCGATTCAGATGAAAACTATGACTTCGACAGCACAGACTTCCTGGCCACCACCCCCGAGGGTTACGTCGTAGACGATCCTACCCAACGGTCTGAGCGGAAGGAGCGGCTTGGTCAAGTCTACGCCGAATACGAGGCACGAGGAGGTCAAATGGTTCACCGTTTCAGCTATGATCGGACGGATAACGAACAATCCACCAATGGTGGCACACCGACCGAAACGGATCGGGACTCGGCCCGTTATCTTCTCAGCCTCGGCCTTGATGGGCGCGCGACGGTTGACAGCAACCACTTGCTGAACGGAATTGTGGAATGGGAAGAGGACAGTAGTTCCTCTGATCCCGAGTTTGAGCGCGAAACAACATCATACGCGCTGGAATATCGGGGATCGCTGCAGAATGGGCTGAATGTTCAGGCCGGCATCCGGTACGACGACAACAAAACGTTCCAGAATGATTTCACCTGGACATTGGCGGCGTCTTACACTCTGCCTCAAGGCGTGCGTTTGCATGGATCGGCCGGGACAGGCATCGTCAATCCATCTTACTTCGAATTGTTTGCCGACTCTTTTGGATTTGTCGGCAACCCAAACCTGAAACCCGAGAAAAACAAGTCTTTCGATCTGGGTGCCGAAGTGCCGTTTTGGGCCGGGCGCGGATTGGTTGATGTGACCCTGTTTCACGACGATCTAACTGATGAAATCACGGCGGTCTTCGATCCGGTTTTGGGCAGTTCGACCTTCATCAACCAAGCCGGGGACAGTACCCGCCGCGGGGTCGAGGTTTCGGGCACGCTTGAGGCGACAGACACGCTCGATCTGCGTCTAAGCTACACCTATATCGACGCGGAAAACCCGGATGGATCGGTGGAAGTTCGCCGCCCCCGGCACGAATTATTGCTGACCGCAACGCAAGAGTTCCTGCAAGGGCGTGGGTCTGTAACCGGCGATATTCGTTATGTGGCGGACAATTACGACACGCAATTCTTCGGTAGCTTTGAAACGAAAAAACTGCCCGACTACGTAACCGTTGATGTTGCGGCGCAGTATTCACTGACCGATAACGTTAAACTGACTGGTCGTATCGTTAACCTGTTCGACAGGGAATACTCCGACGTCTGGGGTTTCGCCAAACGCGGGCGCACCGGTTATATCGGCCTGAGCGCGGCGTTCTAATCATGTGGCTGCGGTTGATTGCTGTTTGTGTTCTGGTCAGCCTGACCAAAATGACCTGGGCGCAACCGCAGCGCGTGGTCTCGATAAATGTGTGCACCGATCAGTTGGCCATGATGCTGGCCGCCCCTGGCCAACTGATCTCGGTGTCTTATTTCGCGCGCGACAGCCGCGTGTCGGCCATGACCAAAGAAGCCATGCGCTACGGGGTCAATCACGGTCTCGCCGAAGAAATCTACCTGCAACGGCCAGATCTCGTGATCGCAAATCGCTTTTCTGCACAGGCGACGGTGGACATGCTCAGAAGGCTGAGTGTTCCTGTCGTCGTGTTCGAGTCCGCCCGCTCGCTGGAGGATATCCGCACCAACATCCGGAAAATGGGAAAGGTCCTGGGTCGTCAAGAGGCTGCGGACAAGCTTTTGCAGGACTATGAGGCAGGGCTTGCAGCACTCACCGCAAATGGGGCGCATGGACCTCGTGCCGCGATATACTCAACGCACGGTTGGACATCTGGTGATCAAACACTGTCGGGCCAAATTCTGACCGCCGCAGGGCTGCAAAATATCGCGGCAGAGATGGGCATGACCGCCGGGGGCGTATTGCCTTTGGAACAATTGGCGCTGTCCAACCCGGACATCGTGATCACCGCGCAACCCTATCCGGGACACAGCCGGGCCGAAGAATACTTGCAGCATCCCGTGGTCAAACATCTACGGGCGCGCTCGGGTCAGGTACTGGTGTCAGATCGCGACTGGGTTTGCGGTACTCCTTACGTCGTTCGCGCGATTGATAACCTCAGGCGTGCACGCGAAGACTGGCAACGGGGCATTGAATGACGCGCCTTATGATCGTTCTGCTGTCCTGCGGAGTTGGGCTGTTTCTGTTATCTCTGACCATCGGTCCGGCGGGTATCCCCGCCGGGGACAGTCTGGCTGCCTTGTTCTCCGCAGATTACGGGCCGCTGACGCTGGTGATGCGCGAAATTCGTCTGCCGCGCGCCATTTTGGCGATTTTTATTGGCGCAGGGCTGGGCCTTGCAGGGGCCGCGATGCAGGGCTATCTGCGCAACCCGCTGGCCGAACCCGGGTTACTGGGTGTTTCCGGGTCTGCGGCCTTGGGGGCTGTGCTGGCGATTTACACCGGTCTGGCCGCAAGCAGTGTACTGGCCCTTCCCTTCGCCGCTCTTGCCGGAGCTGTGATTGGAGTCACACTGATCATGATGCTTGCGGGGCCGCGCGGTGGGTCTTTGACGCTGATCCTTGCCGGGATCGCGATCTCTGCCCTAGCCGGCGCGCTGACCTCGCTGGCGCTGAATCTCTCGCCCAATCCCTTTGCGGCCAATGAAATCGTTTTCTGGATGATGGGATCTTTGTCAGATCGGTCGATGGTGCATGTCTGGCTGGCGCTGCCCTTTTTCCTCGTCGGTGCAATTATGATTGCTGTAACGGCCCGAGGGTTGGATGCGCTGACGCTGGGCGAAGAAGCAGCCGAAACGCTTGGCATCAACCTGTCCCGTCTGCGTATCTTGTTGGTGCTGGGAACGGCAAGTATCGTAGGGGGAGGAACGGCCGTTGCCGGAGCGATAGGATTTGTCGGCCTTGTGGTCCCACACATCTTACGGCCAATGGTCGGCGCCAGCCCGTCCAGATTGCTTTTGGCTTCAGCGCTTGGTGGCGCCGTCATGCTGCAACTGGCTGATATCGCGGTGCGGATTATCCTGCCCGACCGTGATCTTAAACTGGGTGTTGTTACCGCCCTTGTAGGTGCGCCACTCTTCCTGCACCTGATCTACAAGACGCGGAGAGACATGCTATGACCGCCTTGGAATTGCGCGATCTGGGCGTCACCCTGCGAAACCGAGAGGTGTTTCGCAGGGTCAGCCTTACGATTTCTGCTGGTGAGATGGTGGGGCTAATCGGCCCCAACGGTGCAGGCAAGACCAGCCTGATGCGGGCGGCGCTGGGGTTGATACCACATTCCGGTCAAAGCTCGCTTGCGAACCTGACCGCCCGTGACCGGGCCCGGACAGTCGCATGGATGCCGCAAGCGCGCGAAATCGCATGGCCGGTCGCCGTTGAGCGGCTTGTTGCGCTTGGACGCCTGCCGCATCTATCACCAACAGGTGCGATACCTGAAAGGGATCAGGCTCTTATTGACCAGGTCATCGACAGAATGGATCTGGGGGCGCTACGCCTGCGTGCTGCATCCCGCCTTTCGGGCGGTGAGCAGGCCCGTGCGCTGATCGCGCGGGCCGTGGTACAAGACACGCCCATCCTGATGGCAGATGAGCCCACCGCAGGTCTGGATCCTGCACATCAGATTTCGACCATGAAAGTGTTCCGTGATCTCGCCGATGAAGGCAGGGCTGTGCTTGTGTCCTTGCATGACCTTGGGCTTGCCGCGCGTCATTGCACGCGGCTGATCCTGTTGGCAGAGGGCGGTGTGATCGCTGACGGCCCTCCGGCGCAAGTCCTCTCAGCAAATCTGATGGCGCGCAGCTTTGGCATTTCCGTCTGGCACGAGAACACCGTCTCTGGTCCCGTGTTTCAACCGCTTGAGGTCGTCGGGTGAACGGTCTGACATTGAACGCCCCGTGGCTGAGATTTGACCTTGGGCAGCAAATGGCAGTGCTGAGCTGGTCAGTCAACCGGCCCGGTTTTGTTCTGGCCTCACAGATTCTGTGGCGTGAGGTGCGCAACGCCGATCTGCCCCAGGGAATGGATGTGCGCATGTGGTTGGCAAACGAGTTGAAGCACCGCAACAAAGAGGATGCAGTAGCCCTGTTGACGTCACGGGCGATCAAACATTTCGAGTCGCGGACTGCCGAGGTTGGATCTGTGGTGGCGCAGGCCGTGGCCACGGTGGGCCTGTCCAATGGTGAAAGGGTCGGCCAGCGTGTCGACTACTCAAACCGTGATTGGGGCACCATCAACGTGGCCGTGCGCGTCGATACCGGGCTAAGCCAAACCGGTCTGATCGAAGCCATGAGCATCGCCGTGCAAGCCCGGACCGCTGCCGTGATGGACGCCCATTTTAACCTGCCCACGGGGGTCGCAACTGGCACGGGTACGGATTGCGTTGCCGTCGCGGCACCGATCGGAACAGTGGACTTTGCCGGGCTTCATACAGATATTGGTGAAGCTGTCGGGCGCGCCGTCTACGATGCAGTTGCTGCCGGGATGACCGCTTGGATTTCGGAACGAAAGGAACCCACGCATGCTAGATCTGGCCTTGGTCACGCAACAGGCTCTGACTCAGGAAGATAGCGGCTGGAATATGGGGTCTTTCGGTGCCATTGCCGAGTTCCATCATGTCGACGGCGATCCCTCCCCCGAGGATATGAAAGAGCATGTGCAATTCACGTCACGTGGCGGTATCCGTTTGGATAGCTTGGAAAATGTCGTTCCCGTTGCCTATGAAACCCTAAGCCCGAAACCGCATCGCTGGACCCAGGCTGTCTCATTGTGTTTGCCACAGGAAATGGCGGCCATGCACCAGCGGGAGGTGCTGACGGAACTGGGGCCGGACGCGGACGCGATCCGCGTCGAGGATCGCCAAGGCATCCTGTTCGACATGGGTCTGAACCAGTTCCAGGTGGATTTCTGTATCCGCACTTTGGATGGCGACCTTTTGAAGATCCTGCGGGAAAACGCAGGAAGGTCGCTGTTCGAGGTTGGCAACCCTGCGATGCCTGCGATCCTCGCCGCCCACCCGCATCGCGTCGCGCTGACACGGATTGGGCGCGTAGAAGTCTATCAAATGATCGGAGGTCCGGATACGGGCGGCAAGTCGCCCGAGGGACCGCACACCCATGTCCTGCCCAAACTGCTGCGGGCAGGACGCACGCATTCTGCCAATACACCGATTCCAGCCGGGCTGACGCCATGCGGAGCGTTGCACCCCGAGAATCCTGTGATCGGACGATTGGGCGAGGATAAACCTTTCAACCGGGCCGCCTTTGACGCGTTTCAAAAGCTGCTGAACGCCTGGGCACCCGAAGACTATATCACCGCCAAGCAAGACGCGTGGCGCCTGTTGGAGCAGGGTGTGCCCGCCGCTGAAGCGTCCGAGCCAACCACACGCGTTGGCCGAGCGGGCTGGCGCAACGGGATTCGCCAGTGGCGTCTGTTGCACGGCAACAGCCCTCTGCTGGATGACTGGGCATCAGCCTTTGATCGCGAAGCCGCGCTGACAGAACCGGAAAACCCCGGCCATTAGAAAACGGCAGTTAAGCGCGATAATCCAACGAAACCGCGTTTGGTCGAAAGTGCCGGGTCATTGGAGGGACGCGTATAAGTCAGGCTAAACCTAAGCTTTTCCCAAATATGTCCAGGTAGGACCGGCAGTTTCACCTGATCCGTCTGGCAACGGTATGCGCATGAGTTTTTGTGCCAGCGATTTCATGATGTACATCGTCGGCACCAAGTCACGCAAAGCGCTCTTGTCCGTGTTGAAAGCAGTCTCCAAGCCGTCAAGCAAACCGGTCCAGGCGGTATTGAACTCCGCAGACATTGCTGCAACTTCCGGTGCGCGCGCATAGTTGCTTTCGCACGGATCATCCTGCATCGGAGAGACTGCGCTCCAATCGACAATCAGATCACCGCCTGTCGGAGGTTCATCTACCGCGTCATCGGGATGGTAATATCGACTGTGGAGAATTTCGTTGAACTTAAAATAATGCGCGACGTCTTCTCGGCCTTCGGGTCCCGGAATGATGTCTTTGTCCCCTGCCCTGTGGCCCAAATCAGCACCTTCACCTTCTTCCATGATTTCCGTGATCGCGCGCATCGCAGAAATGCGGCGTTGTTTCGGGGTGCCGACCACCTCGATCACCTCACCCCCTGCCCCAAAATAATCATCATTTGAGATTTGCCGCTTTTCATCACCGATGAAGATCGCGTCATTGCCGAACGTGTCACAGGCATTTTCAATCTCTTGCTTGATGTAGGTGTAGAACCCTCCGATCGTGTGATAATCGCCTTTTTTGGCTGGGCCTGTATCTTTTGGAGCCGTCTCGATCAGGCGAAAGCTTTTGACCTGCTGAGGGGTAAACCGGCGCAGGTGTACCTTTGGCCCGCGACCGTCCAACAGTTTCGTTGGATAGGTCGGCAACTGGTCTGGGTCGTTTAGCTTTGGATGGCCTCCAATGCTGTTCAGGACATTTGCCACCAGCACCATGTGCAACATTTCTTCGACCATGACCTGGCGGATCACCTCGATGGGTTCGGCATTCACTATGGTAGGCTCAGACCGATCGTATTGCCCCTGCTCCAAAATGGAGTAACAGGCCGTTGCATAGGGTGGTATTGTGGAAAGTTCGAGCATCAGCGCTTTTTGAAGCAGACCACACAGTTTTTCCCGCGTTTTCTCAAGCGTGTCGTTTGAAGTCATTTCGCACCCCCTTCCCGAACGGCCGCAGTAATGGCCCTGGCGGCCCTGTAGACCATGGCTGACAGAGTCAGTGTCGGGTTTGACGTGGCGATCGTGGGCATTGAACCAGCGCCGACCAGCCAGAGATTATCGTGATCCCACGACCGCATTTGATCATTGGTCACCGAATTGGACTTGTGGGTGCCGATCCGGTGCGTGCCGACCAGATGGCCGGCCCCGAAAAAGGTGTAGCCTTTACCTTCGTAAGTGAAATATCCCGCATCCGAAGGAGAATAAGCCGTGTGGTTCTTGATGCCCAACCTCTGGAATATCCGCGCGCAGGCCTTATAGGCCGCAGCCAGCCCGGCGCGTGAGTAATCGTCCAGATCATAGCTGATCACCGGGCGGTATTCGCCCATGGGCGTGCGATAAGCCGGGTCGATTGTGATGCGGTTTGTAGACCGGGGCAGTTGTTCGACCAGTGTTCCAAGGCGTACCTGTCTTTGGACGTCGTGATACAGCTTGTCACGCAGGGCGCTGCCATACAGGTTTTCCTGTTCGACCAGTCGCGCAACGTCTGAATTTGGCGACCCGGCAGCAAAGTTCCAGCCCCAGTTGCCGATCTCCAGCCGAAATGCTGCCGTTTTGTCGCGAAAACCCCCATCGCGGAAATTCGCATAGCTGGAGGTCGACCCCGGCCCGCGAAACGGCCCTACAGGTTCGGGGGCTGCGCCCCATGTCATCATATAGGGGTGGTCCATAAGATTGCGCCCCAACTCGTCACTGCTTTTACAGATGCCAGACGCCAGAGCGAGCGTAACGTTTTCGACAGCACCGCCCGCAAGGACATAGTGCTTGCCCGTCGCGCGGCGTAATTCGTACTGCGGAACACCGGGGAACGGATATTTCTTGTATGTGATACCGGAGACCCGTCCGTTTTCATCCAGTTCAACCTTTGATGCGATCGCCTGCGTGATGGTCTCCATCAGGCTCTTGCCGATGTGCTTTGCATCTTCCAGGGTCTTCATCGCGTTGTATTTGGCCTGAATTGGGCAGATTGGAATGCAGCTGGAATTCCCCTCGCACCGCTGACCCATATAGGCGAACGGACCGGTCGCGCCGCGCGGTTGAAACTGCTTTCGTACTTCATCACCAACCGGAATGCCCTTGCCATTCTTCGGGCTGCGCGGTGTTGAGTTGCGACCCTGCGGCGTACGTGAAACCTTTAGGTGGACGGTATCGCTTGCATCCTCGCCAACCTCAATCGCCATGCCATCGGCACGGGCAAAGAACTCGTCCACATAAGATGACGGGATCGAATGCATCGGATAATCATAATCCTTTGCAAAATAGTCCTTGCTGTCGTTCGGACCCGAAGTCTTGATCCCAAGTGCCTTGGGGGTCTGTTCAACGGCATCGGCGGAGACTCCGATCTCCCACTCGGCGCGCTCGTAGTCTTTCTTCAGGTCGTCGTATTTAAACGGCCAGTCGACCCCCAGCCCAAACCGGCTTTGCATTTCAAAATCGGCGGGCATCATCCGAAGACTGGTGCCCAGCCAATGCAACGACGTGCCGCCATACGCCATCAGGTAATTGCTGCCGAACGGCAAAGGGCCACGTTGCACGAAATACCCGTTGGTGTCGGGCTCTGTCCCGCGAACTGCGGTGATGTCCAGCACCGAAGGCGACGGCAGGGTAGGCAGGTTCGGATAGGGTGAATTCGGCGTTTTTGCCAAAGACAGATAATACTGATCCAGATAAGATCTGTAGGTTTCCCATGTCTTGCCATGATCCTCGCCGGCTTCGAGGATCAGAACAGAGTGCCCCTCGGACACAAGCTCTTTCGCCAGGATACCACCGGCAAACCCTGCGCCTACAATCACGACATCATAGCATCTTTCGTCGTCAGGAATTGCGTTCATCGGCCTGCCCTCTCTGTTTGGGGGGCTCAAGGCTCCACGCTCCAAATCCCTGTTGCTTGGCCCCTTGCGGATGTGCGCCGATGGCGTCCCAGACCAAACCTTCCTTGTACGCCCTGGTCGAGATGATCTTGACCACGTCAAAGCGCGAGGCGCCGTAGTTTTCACGCCATTCCTGTGGTAGAGGCACCCATTGCCCGGTATACCAAAGCTGGATCAGTGACCGGGCAACCGGACCAAGACATCTGTCAGGCAAGTAAGACTCGCGGATGATCTTGTCGTCGTCTTTCTTGCCCAGCCTCGGTGCAAGGGACAGAAACTTTTTCAGAATGTCCTCGGGCAAAACCTGCTGCACATGATGCCAGTATTCTGCCGCGCAGCCAGTTGCCTGCAACTCGGCAGCGTTGTACCCGGTCAATGCAGCGCTGACCGTCAGAAAGGCATCGTGGGCGATGGTATCGTCATGCGTGGTCATGGCGGTCCCCGTCTATTGCGTCGACGTAAAAGCCTCGGGGTTCAAAACACGCCGGTGGGCTTTCAAATACCTGCACTGCAACCGGCGTCTTGTCTGTAAACAACCTGTGCATGTCACGGGTCATTGGAAAATCATTTCTGCCCAGCTTCAGCTTGAACGATTTCGCGATTTTCTTGCCTTCCTTGGTCGTCAGCATTGCAGTTTCAAACAGGCCTGCGATGGTCCACCTTGTCCAAACCGTACGGCCAAGCCCGGTCGCAAATTCCGGGATCGGAGTGCAATTCGTCAGGGTCCATTGATCGCCTGACAGTTTGCCCAGATCGGCATCCAGATCATAGACAATGGTCTGGGGATCATCGGGGTTAACCAGCTGTATCCACCAAGCCTTCGGTGAAATCGGGGGATCGCCTTTCATCTTGGCGTTCAGCGAGGGCACTTTGTAGTTAAACTGCCCTAGAAATTTCGGCTCGCCAAAAGCCTGCCGCCCTGCCTTGACCGCCATCGCATTATCGGCAGCCACATGAACGCGCAGATGACCAATTGTCTTGGTCTGGTCGCGACCGTGCAGATATTCGGTCAAGGTCATTTTTGGGACACCCGGCACCCGGTTCGAGGGGTAGACCAGAAGATTGAATTCCACTTCGTTCACGAAACCCAATGAGTTGTCGTAATGCGCCGTATAGCGTTGGAAGTTCAGCAGAATGACAGCCTTGTTATCACCTTTCTCGTCGGGAAATTCAGCCACACACAGACCAGTGTCTTTGACAAACGGTTTCGCGGCTTCGAGCGAGGTGTACCAATACATCCATTGGCATTGCAGCGAGGCATAGTAGAAGGGGAAGGTATCAAACTGCTTTGGCAGTTTTGGCATGACACCGGTAACATCCGTTTGATGGCACCGATCATCCTTGGTTTTCCTTGTCATATTGGCTGTGTCCTTCTGACTGGCTGCGACAGATTTTCGATCTCAGTTTTTGCCCGATGATGCCTCCGGAACTGCTGTCTTAAGTTTCTTTAAAATGGCATCCACCTCGATCAGGGCGGGTTTGTGCGCCTTGGCTGCTTTCATCGTTTTTTCAACGGTCCTGGCCACTTCGCTCAGGCAATCTGATGAAGACTTGAGGTTCGACAGTTCCTGAACCACGCGCAGCAACGGACCATAATGCCCAAGCTCAAGCGCCAGCATCGCGGCCTTTTTAAAATGCTCAATGGCTTTGGTTTCATCGCCATGTCCAAGCGCCAGCCTGCCCCGCAAGCGGGTCAAACCAACGATCCAGAACTTTTCTCCGCTGTCTTTTGCAAAGCTATCGGCCTGATCCAGAAGGTCTTCGGCCAGATCAAGCCGTCCGTGCAGAATGGCGGCATCCGCGTAGAGGTACAGAAAAAAGCTCAAACCCAGCCGACAACCGGTATCCCGCCATTCCCGCAGGCCCAATTCGATGTCTTCCAGCGATTTCTCACCATCAGTGTTGCGGCGCGCCCATCCGTTCATCACCCGCGCCCAACCGCGCCAGAATTGAAACGAATACTCCTCAGACAGTGCAATCAACGTGGCCGAACTGTCCTGCACCGATGTCTCATCGCCGCGGAACTGTGAAATCCATCCTAGGAAGGCATGCGCAAAAGACTGGCTGAATGGGTGCGCGGTTTCCTCGGCGTGGACCAACGACGCTTTGATCGCCGCCAATGCGGTGGCTTCGTCACCAGACAACCAGCTCGACAAAGCCCGATAGCCTTGAAGCGCGACCGCCAGATCAACCACGTCGTAGTCAAGCCCCACGAAACGGTGCTCGATTGAAAGGTTCACGCCAATCCCCGCGTCCAGATGCGTCAACGCCTCCAGCGGATGGCCCAGATATGTATTCAGCGATCCATGCGATCGTTCAGCCGACGCCAATACCAACGGGCTCTTCAGGTCTTCACAGAGCGATACCAATCTGTCCGCATTCTGTTTGGAAATCGCGTATTCACCACCCAGCATTGTGGACCGAAATTGACCATAAACCACCTTAAACAGCCGTTCAGTTTCACCGTATTCGCGGCACAACGCCTGCGCCCGAGAATATGCTGCCAAAACCGATTTGTGCGCGTACCCGCGCACAAACGCCAGTGGAACGGCGATCATGATCTGAAGATCGATCTCTCGGCGGTCCCGCTCTTGCGAGGCGGGAAGTTCCTGCAGGCAGTCCAAAGCATGCTTCAAATGCGTGATCGCTTCGACATTGGCGGAATGATCCAAAGCCTGCCGCGCCGCCATCATAAGCTTGCCTTCGGCAGCAGCGTAGTTTCCCGCGCGCCAATAGTGATGGCCCAGGATTTCAGGCTCACGAGTGACAGTTTCTTTGTAGTGCTCCTCAAGTATTTCGGCGATCCGGCCATGCCATCTTGAGGCTGTCGATCGCAACATGGACTGATAGGCCGCATCCTGTACCAACGCGTGTCGGAACCTGTACGCGTCCTCTGCGCCGGGTTGCCCTGCTGGAACTATAAGTTCAGTTTCCAATAGCTGCTCAAGGGCGTTCGAGATGTCAGCGTCGCTCCAATCCAAAACCTCGGACAGCAGTTTCCGTTCAAAATTCCGCCCAATTGCAGCAGCAACCTGAACGATCTCACGACTGGCAGACAACCGATCCAACCGTGCCATCAGAGAATCCTGCAAGGATTCAGGGATCGCCATGGAAAGCTCGGCCTGACTTTGCCCCCGGCTGACCAGCAGGCCCGACTCCATCGCCATCTTGGTCAGTTCTTCGACAAATAATGGGACGCCGTCGGTGCGTTCCGCCAGTTGGCTCAATACCTCCTTGGAGGGACGTACACCCGAGATACTCTCGACCAGCTTGTAAATGTCGCGGCGCACCAGTCGGTTCAGCTCCAAACTGGTGACATGAGACTGATTGCGCCAAGGCGATTGAAACTCCGTGCGGGCTGTCATCAGGGTCAGGCAACGCCGATTGGCCAACTGCTCAACCCAACCATTTACGAATTCCAGCGTAGAGGCATCAAACCAATGCACGTCGTCAAGCAACAGCAGCAGTGGCCGGCGTTGCTCTAAACCTGCACACAATTGCAGCAGCGCTTCAATCAACGCGCCTTTCTCACGTTCGGGGGCCATCCGTTCGGCCGACGAGGTGCTGTTACCCAGTCCCATCAAACGCAGAATTGGGGCTGCGCAGCGATCAGCAGACAGACCCAAATCGGTCAGAAAACCAACAATCTGATTTCGACTGTCCTCTGGCGCGGCGTTCGGAGACATCCCTATCAGTTTGGTCAGTGCATTCTTGATTGGAAAAAATGCGCTGCTCTGATGCAGCGGAGAGCCGAACAAAGTGAGTTGGGTCGCATCTTCGTCTGGCAGCTCATCTTTCAATCCAAAGGCAATCTTAGACTTTCCAACACCGGCATCACCGGTCAGAAGCAACACCTGCCCTTCCCCGTCCAAAGCCCCTTCCCATCTCGACCGGACCAGCGCGATTTCTGCGGCTCTTCCAATCGTCGGCGTCGTGTCATGCGAAAAGTCCTTTCGGGCCGATTCAAAGCCTGAAACCTTTCTCCGAACGCGGTAGAGCTGCATTGGCGCACTGACACCCGCCAGTTGTGGGCTGCCGATGGAGGTGAAATCCAACCGCTCACCAATCAACCGGCGCGTCACCTCGGACACCACCACCTCACCAACGTCGGCAGCGGCCTGAATACGCGCAGCAACGTTTGGCGTATCCCCAAATAACCACACCCTTTCGTCCGTTGAGGAATTTGCCGCAGTACCGACAACCACCGGGCCCGTATGTATTCCGATACGCACGTTTGTTGACACAGGCTGCCGCGAAAAGCCCATATCCATGTCCTGCGCCGCGCTTGCAATTTCCAATGCGCAGAGCGCTGCCGAATAGTGGCTCAGCTCTTGTGCGGTCGGGTAACCAAAAATAGCAACCACACCATCACCGGCATAATTTGCGATCTCTCCGCCAAATTTTGCGACGTTGTGCCCTACCAGATCGCGGTATTTCGTTATGAGTTCACGGTAGTCTTCGGGGTCGAGTTTCTCGGACAGCGCCGTGGACCCAACCAGATCACAAAAAACCACTGTCAACTGGCGACGCTCAGCAACATTTTCAGCGGATTGTTTTGACTGGGACGCTTGCTGGGTGGCCGGTTGCGCTGTGTGCGCCGGTTCCTCGGGTACACCCGACAAAGCCGAGCCACAGGCCGTACAAAACCGCGCGTTCGCCAAAGCGGCCTCACCGCAGACCCCACATGCAAACGTCAGCGCGTTTCCGCAGCTGTGACAGAATTTTGATCCGGCAGGATTGGCCGCACCACATTCCCTGCAATTGACGTTCGGACTCACCAATCTGGCCGCCTTTATTCGCTAGGAAATTCCGGGTTCTGGAAACAAAAATAAAATTCTTCTTATTACGTATCATATTATTAATATTACGTCGCCTCCTATTCGACACTTGCATATACGCAGACACAGCGGCCAGATTGGCTAAGGCCCATTCAGTTCAGGCTACGCACAGTGGGAGCATATGGATAAGGGTGGCGTTCCTGAACTGCATAAATAAGAGATTCGTTCCTGCCGCGACTTCAAACCTAGACCCAGCGGTCTGCGCGAACCCCAACACCCGCGGAGTTTTGAGGTGGTTTGGGATAGTCTGTTTATCTTTCTGAACCTGGACAACCGCCATCGCACGATTACTCACTGTCGGATCGAAGAAAATGTCAAAGCCAGCAAAAGTGAGGATCGGCAGTGCGTCGATCTACGCTTGCTGCCCAGGATCACGGGATTGAGGTAGTCGGGGCGGCTTGAAAGCCTGTGGTGGAACAAGTGAACCGATCATTATTAGTGTGAAAGGGGCGATTGTTCCGCGTGGACACCCCTTTGAAAAACGTATTCGTTTAGTCTTGCGCAAAAAGATTGCGCGCCGTGATGATTAGAATCCGAGCATGATTTTGTTTCGCTGTCCGGTTGACCAATAAAACTCTCTCAATCGGATGATTTATGCCGTTTTGGGCCCGGTGGGCGGGGCGTCGTCATTCATCCGGAGGGACAAGGCGATACAGGTACCGCAAATTCAGCAATTGAATCCTGTATTTGAAGGAACCATATGGACAATGACTTCCCACCTGGTTGAAAAACCGTCAAACCGGTCGAGACATGAATGCCTGGACTCAATCCGCCAAACACTTTCAAAGGCCAAATGAGTCGAACCATCAATATGACAAGTGACCCATCGAAATCTGCGGCGCCGACTGTCGGCGCAACCGATGTTTTGGTGGGCAGCTTTACCCCCGAGCTTCCCAAGGCTTCGGTCCTTGTCATTGATGATGAACCCGGAATGAGGAATTTCCTGTCAAAGGCGCTAGTGGGGCACTGCGCCGCTGTGGACGTCGCGACCAACACCGAAGAAGCTGCCAATCTGCTTGATGCGAACAGCTATGACATTGTCTTGTTGGACAATGTGATGCCAAAGCAAAACGGGGTTGAATGGCTGGCGGACCAACGGCGCATCGGTCTGTTTTCGGATGTCATACTGATGACAGCGTTTGCCGACCTCGATACGGCCATTGCGGCAATCCGGGCCGGGGCTTCGGATTTTCTGTTGAAGCCGTTCCGTGTAAACCAGTTGTTGAATGCAATTGCACGTAGCCTGGCGCGCGCGCAGCTTTTACGACAGAACGCGGTCCTGCGACACGAGGTAGAAGCGGGTAAAGATCTGCTGCACAATAGCGATGCGTTGTTGGGATCTTCGAATGCAATAAAATCGGTGCGCGCAGCAATAGCAAAGGCCGCGACGACGTCGTCACATGTTGTCATTCGTGGCGAAGTCGGGTCTGGCAAGCAAATAGCGGCGCGCATGCTGCACTCCAATTCCTCGCGGGCTGAAAATCCATTTGTCTGGCTGCAATGCAAGGGGATGAACGAAGATACACTTCAAACAAGGCTTTTCGGACGGATCGAGTCGAGCTCGGATGATCACTGGCAAGAACAAGACGGCATGCTGCGGGATGCTGCGGGCGGGATACTCTATCTCGAAGACGTCGAGATGCTGTCGCCTGGTTGCCAGAATCTGCTTGTGGAATTATTGACCACAGGTCGTTTTCGGCCAATTGGGGCCAAACGCAGTGTAGCAATTGATGTGCAGATCGTCTCTTCCAGTACGCAATCCTTGCAACAGGCGGTAAATGACAACAGGTTTCGCGCCGACCTGTTCTATATGTTGAATGTCATTGAAATCACCCTGCCGCCACTGCGCGAAAGGGGGGAAGATATTGTTGAGCTGATCCGGTATTTTTCCGAAAGCCTGTCGGCGCGGCTTGGGTTGTCGCAACCCGCCCTGCCGCCGGTGACGCGCCGCCGAATGCTGGCGTACCGGTGGCCCGGCAACGTGATGGAACTACGCAACACCGTTGAGCGTGCGCTGATCAATGGGGGCTACGATCCTGTCTTGGGAAAAACCGCTGCAACGGGCGAAATTGAAAGTCTGGCAGCCGTTGAGCAGCGTCATATCCTTGAGACGCTGGATGCCTGCGGCGGAAATCGGGCCGAGGCCGCCCGCCGATTGGGGGTCGCCCGTAAAACGATTGACCGGAAATGCCAGGCTTGGGGGCTCTGAGGCCGATGCGATCGGTGCGGCTGCGGCTGCTTTTGCTAGCGCTGTTGCCTCTGGTCGTTCTGCTGCCACTTCTTCTTGGCGTAACCATGGTGCGCTGGATCGACAAGTACGACCAGCTTCTGCTGGCAAAAGTCGCGAGTGATTTGCGCGTGGCAGAGCAGTATTTTGGCCGGATAGAGGCAGCGCAAGCCGCCGAAGTTGCCGCACTTGTCCAATCGGTTCGATTTGCCAAAGCCCGGGCAGTCGGAGGAGAGCATTTCAAACGGTTTCTTGCGAAAGAACAGTCCAAAATGGGTCTCGACTTTCTACTTTTCGACCAATCGGACGAGTCTACAATGCCTGCCAGCTTGCGAAATGCAGCGATTGCGGCCTCTCGTGGAGCCACAGGAGCTGGGCTGGCGGTTTTGAGTGCGCAGGACTTGACCAACATATCACCAGACTTGTTAAAGCAAGCCAGCCTTCCACTGGTACAGACAGAGGCCGCCCGCAGCATTGAGCGATCTGTGGAAACCCGTGGCATGGTTCTGTTGGCCACGCATCGCGATACGGTTGGTCAGGACCTGTTGATTGGCGGACTTCTGTTGAACCGAAATCTATCTGTTATCGACAGGATGAACGCTCTCATCTACCGCGAGGACGCGGGGCATGAAATGCGCACTGGCACCACCACATTGTTTCTGGATGATGTGCGCATTTCAACGAATGTGCGCCTTTTCTCTGAGACCCGGGCTTTGGGAACACGAGTTTCCGAGGTTGTCTGGAGGCATGTCATGGGCCAGGGGCTCCCATGGTTGGATCGCGCTTTTGTTGTAAACGATTGGTATATCTCGGGCTACGTGCCGTTGTCCGATGTGACCGGGCAACGCATTGGCATGCTTTACACCGGTTTTTTGGAAGAACCTTACAAAATGCAGCGAAACGCCACGATCGTTACGTTGGTTCTGGCTTTTATTGCAGTAATTGGGCTGTCGGTGCCGATCTTTTTGCGGCTTGCGCAAGGCGTCTTTGCTCCGTTGGAGAAAATCACAGCCACGATGGAGCGCGCAGAGCAAGGCGCCCTGAACGCGCGCATCGGTGTCGTGGAGGCCAAGGATGAGATCGGTGCAGTTGCACGCCATCTGGATCGTTTGCTTGATCAGATTCAAGACCGCGATGAGGCGCTCAGGGATTACGCAGAGAATCTGAACGATTTGGTTGAAAAACGTACCGAACAACTGAGCGAGGCAAATCGGAAGCTCGAAGAAACTTATGCGCAGTTGGTTATGTCGGAAAAGCTGGCCTCTATCGGCGAAATTACCGCAGGCGTCGCGCATGAGATAAACAATCCTGTCGCGGTGATCCAGGGCAACTTGGAAATTCTCAGGGCCAGTCTGAGCCCGCAGGATCAGACCGCGCTGAAAACCGAGCTTGATCTTATTGACGATCAAACCCACCGGATAAACATCATTGTGGGCAAGTTGCTGAATTTCACACGGCCCGGTGAAATGTCGGATATTGCGACTCTGGTTGATCCGCAGAGTGCCGTTGAGGATGCGCTTGTTCTGGTGTCCGCCGACCTGCGCAAACACGGCATTCAGGTAACTCAGTGTCATGCGCCAGCGCCTTCAGTAAGGATCGTGGAAACCGAGTTGCAGCAGGTTTTGGTGAACCTGATCATTAACGCGACGCAGGCCATGAACGACACGGGGACGCTGTCGATCAGCACGGGACCCGCGGACCGGGATGGGGTGGCCGGCAGTCAGATTTCGGTTTCCGACACTGGCAAAGGCATTGCGGCTGAAAAGCTAGACAAAATTTTCGACCCGTTCTTTACCAGCAGACATGCAGAAGGCACCGGATTGGGGTTGTCCATCAGCCAAACCCTTATCACACGGGCAGGTGGCTTGATCACAGTAGAAAGCCAGGAGGGCCGGGGAACAACTTTTTTTGTGTGGTGCCCTGCCGGAGACAATTCGTCCTGACTGGCCATTTTTCCTCTTTGGAAACTGGACAATTTGTCCCTGAGTTCTCCAGTGCTTCGGCTGGAACTGGACATTTTGACCATTTTGCAGTGCAGCAAATCGCCCTTAACCATTTGTTAACTCACAACATTTTTTGTTGACCAGCCTCTTGCCCAGTGATCATACGGCAAAAGCGCGCTGTCTACCGTCGTAGACCAACGACACGGGTGCAGCCGTTCCAGGGATGGAGGCGTCCCGCATTTCGGAGGAGAAGTAATGACAAACTCAGCAGCCGGACCTCTAGGGTTTCTGCGCAAGGAAAACATCGTCGCACCAGAAGGTTACAACCGATGGCGAGTACCGCCGGCCTCAATTGCCATCCATCTTTGTATCGGATCGGTCTACGCGTGGTCCGTTTTTAACCCGCCTCTTACGCGCCAGCTGGGCGTAGTCGCCTCGTCGGGCAGTGACTGGTCTCTGTCATCTGTTGTATGGATCTTTTCCGTCGCCATCGTGGTTTTGGGCCTTACGGCTGCTGTCGGCGGCAAATGGCTTGAAAAGGTCGGACCCCGCTACGTTGGGGTTGTTGCTGCAATCCTGTGGGGCGGCGGCTTCATCATTGGCTCGCTTGGGATCGCGACCCATCAGCTGTGGCTATTGTACCTTGGTTACGGCGTCTTTGGCGGCGCAGGGCTGGGCCTTGGCTATGTCTCGCCTGTATCGACCCTGATCCGGTGGTTCCCTGACCGCAGGGGCATGGCAACGGGCATGGCCATTATGGGCTTTGGCGGCGGCGCCATGATTGGTGCTCCGTTGAACCAATGGCTTTTGTCGACGTTTCAGAAAGCGCCCGAATTCCTTGGAGCGGAAAACACGGTAAACCTGATCACGGAAGGTGGTCGTCGTTTTGCCGAAACGGCAGCCGGGAAAATTGAGGTTGTCGTCGCCTCGGCCCAACAGGCCGCGCAGTTCGGCGGTGAGGCAGGTGTATATGTGGTCGGCACTGGCAATACAGGCGCCGCAGCAACATTCCTGACACTGGGAATTGTCTATTTCTTCGTCATGATGTTCGCCGCCTTTCAGTACCGCGTTCCGCGCGAAGGTTGGAAACCCGCAGGGTGGGAACCCAAACCGTCCGCAAAACGCATGGTGACGCAGAACCACGTGCACATCGACCAGGCCATGAAGACACCCCAGTTCTGGCTGCTATGGGTTGTGCTGTGCTTCAACGTGACCGCAGGGATTGGCGTGATCGGTGTGGCCAAGACGATGATCAACGAGATTTTTGGTGATCTCGCGCTTGTAACGGCCGCCTTTGCCGGAACCTACGTTCTGATGATTTCGGTATTTAACATGGTCGGACGCTTCTTCTGGGCGTCGACGTCGGACTATATCGGACGCAAGAATACGTATCATTGCTTCTTTGTTCTGGGTACGATCCTGTACTGCACCATCCCGTTCTGGGCAGCGTCCGGCGGAGTAACGGCGTTAATCGGCTTCTACATCGCGACAATGATCATCTTCACGATGTACGGCGGCGGCTTTGCCACCATTCCAGCCTACCTGGCCGATATCTTCGGAACGATGCATGTGGGCGGAATCCACGGACGCCTTCTGACCGCTTGGTCAGCGGCTGGTGTGTTGGGGCCTTTCGCAATCACCTACCTGCGGAGCCTGTCCAAGGAAAACGCGATTGCCGACCTTGCCGCGAAAATTGATCCAGCAGCCTTTGCTGAGAAGTTTGGCGCGCCGATTGCGCAGTTGAACGAGCTGGTTGCCGCCAACACGGTTACGATCGCGAAATTGATGGAAATCGCGCCTGTGGGTACCACCGACCCGACCGCGACGCTTTATAATACAACCATGTACTGTATGGCTGCGTTGCTGGTAATCGCGTTCTTTGCCAACGCGATGGTGCGTCCGGTTCGCGAAAAACATCATGTGGAGAACACCCACTCAGACGTGGTTCCCGCCGAATAAGAAATCTCTCGCCCCGCATGACTTGCGGGGCGAGCGCACTAGTACCAAATAGCGCCAGAGTTATGCGGGCAAAAATGCCGCAAAACTCTGGCGTCATTGTATTTTCCAAGCAAGTTACGCAGGTTCTCCCTGAAGAAAACAGACCACCTGCAGCGCCACACTTTTTGCCTATCCTGCGTTTAGCTCGGCCGGCGGCACCTCTTCCCGTTGTATCGCCAACCGACCGTTCCGGCGGATTGGGGTTGCAATCGCCTCTCCACGACCCGCCTACCCGTCCATGCAATGGCGAAACGCACAAATGATGTCAAAACCCGGGTTGTCGTTGAAGATAAAAAAGTAGAAGAAAAGATCTGGCTTCTTTACCGTCTCACTAACCTCAGCTCGGTCTGATCCCAAGCAGAAAAAGCGAACCTATTCATGAATACATTCAAACAGCGCATGGCCTCGGGTGAGGTACTTGTCGGAACATTTCTCAAGACCCCGGCGCATGAGTTGATCGAGGTTCTAGCGAAATCAAAGCTAGATTTTGTCTGCCTTGATGCCGAACATGCACCCTTTGACCGGGCGCGTATGGACATCTGCATTGCCATGGCGCGAGCACTGGATTTCCCGGTGTTGGTCCGCCTGCCAGTTGGCACCCCGGTTGAGGTGCTCAAGGCGCTCGACAGCGGCGCATTTGGTGTCGTCGTACCGCATGTGGACAGCATAGAAAAGGCGCGCGACATCGCTCGTGCGGCGCGCTTTGGGGAAGGCGGGCGTGGCTATGCCGGCTCAACCCGATGGGCGGGTTTCGCGACCCGTCCCATGAAGGACGTGTTGCAACAAAGCGTGGATGAAACCATCGTCATAGCCCAGATCGAGGAACCGGCGGGCGTCGAAGCCGCAGGTGACATCGCATCGGTCGACGGGATTGACGGGCTGTTTGTGGGGCCTGCTGATCTGGCGGTCTGTTACGGCAAGACCGATATGTCTGACCCGAAAGTGTTGGACGCCATGCGCTCTACCGGAACAGCCGCCGCAAAAGCGGGAAAGGCGTTCATGACATTCGCCGCCAATGCGGACGCTGCACCAGAGCTGCTGGACATGGGGGTTACGATGTTTTTCATGGCGTCCGAACACGCCTTTATGCTGCGCAGCGCGAATTCCGAAGCAAACGCCCTGCGCGGCGCAGCCGACAAGCAAAAGAACTGCTAAAAACCCGTCGGACGTATTGCAGATGTCCTGCCCGTGAGGACTCTAGTTTTCATGCATTTGGGTGCCGAAACACTGCGGTGGTTAATGGGCTTCGGAAAAGCCGTCATTGCATGTGTTCAACCTGACATGCCGCAGGAAAGACCTGCCAACGCGCGACAGCGGGCGGTTCTCGCTTGAGACGAAGGCTGTCGTGAACCTGATCCGTGCGGCAAGTCTTCGAAACACGAGGTTTTCGCCGGGGTAAAGCGCCGACGGAAATGGGTTTATGATCGCAATGCCAACTCCGGCCCGTACGAGTTCGGTGGCAAGTTGCCATGAATCAACCTCGAAGACAGGCGGTTCGTGGATATTGGCTTCGGCCAGGATCTGATCAATCTTGCCACGGCTGACGTTGTTGCGGGTCAGGGCTATCAGCTTTTCGCCAACAAGGTCAGCCGGCTCAATCAAATCCCTCTGTGCCAGATGGTGATCCTTGGGCAACGCGCAAACCGCGGGAGATCGCCTGAAAAGCGTCGTTCGCAAACCCGAGCGCGACATCTCATCGCCAATCAGGGCAAGATCACAGCTATGCTGAAGCAAGTGCCGCGGGATGTCATCGTGGGTGCCCACCAGCAAATTCATACTGAAAGTTGGGTTTGCCTTGATAAAGCTTGCGCTCAGTTCCACAAGGTACTTTTGCATATAGCTGGGCGGCGCAATCAGTGACAGGGTTTCGCGCGTGATTTCAGACGGTCCGTCAATGCGGTCAAGGGCTTCGAACAGTGGATCCAGCCGCCGGTTGAGCTGAATCGCCTCAGCGGTGGGGCGCAGGCGGCCGCCGTCGCGCTCAAACAGAATACGCCCGGTGCGCGATTCCAGATTGGCGATGGATCGGCTGATGGCAGACTGCGATAGCCCAAGCCGTGTACCGGCCGCAGATGCAGTTCCGGTTTCCATAAATGCCCTGAGCGCCTGATACTCGGGCAGGCTGTGCCAAGATTTACGCGCCAAAGAGGTGTTACCTGAGTTCGGTGCAGCTTAACTGATAGGTCTATGAGATTATGGAATACAATTCCGGATTGTCTATTCCTTTTTCACTGATAGCCTGCGTCTCATGAATACCAAGACGTCTAGTGTGCGACCAACCACTGCGTTGGATATGACACGCCCCCTTATTTTCGACGGTCACAACGATCTGCTGTTAAAGCTGTTCCGCTCTGGTGGCCTTTCGGCGCGCGGGATGTTTGAAACCGGAAGCGATGGTCACCTGGACATTGCCAAAGCGAAAAGTGGCGGGTTCGCAGGCGGGTTTTTCGCCGTGTTTGTCCCCTCTCCCATGTCGGAAGAGCGGGATGAGGAAAAGATGCAGAATCCGCCTTATGACGTGCCCCTACCCGATCCGATCAGCTGGGAAGACGCGGTGCCTGTTGCGCTGTCGCAGGCAGCCATCCTGCTGAAGCTGGAGGAAGACGGCCTGCTGCGCATTGCGCGCACATCCGGCGATATTGAAGCAGCCATGGCTGAAGGCAGGATCGCCGCGATCCTTCATATGGAAGGCGCTGAAGCCATCGACCCCGAGTTTGAGACCCTGCACGTGCTTTATGCTGCCGGGCTGCGATCGCTCGGCCCGGTTTGGAGCCGCCCGACGATTTTTGGTCATGGTGTTCCATTCCGCTTTCCCTCCGACGGTGACACGGGACCCGGCCTGACCGATCACGGTCTGCGGCTGGTGCGGCGCTGCAATGAACTGGGCATCATGATCGACCTGTCCCACCTGAACGAAGCCGGGTTCTGGGATGTCGCCCGCCACAGCACCAAACCGTTGGTCGCCACACATTCGAACGCAAACGCGGTGACAGCCTCGGCCCGGAACCTCACTGATAAACAGCTGGCTGCGATTGCCGAAACGGACGGCATGGTTGGCTTGAACTTTGCCACCGCCTTCCTGCGCGAAGATGGGCGCATGGATGAGGACACGCCGCTTGAGACGATGATCCGCCATCTCGACCATCTATTGGAAAAACTGGGCGAAGATCGCGTTGGGCTGGGGTCCGATTTCGACGGGGCAAAAGTCCCGAAAGGGATTAAGGACGTCTCGGGCTTGCCGAACCTGCGTAAAGCCATGCGCGCGCACGGGTATGATGAACAGCTCATCGAAAAAATCTGCAATCGCAACTGGATCAGGGTGCTGCGGTCCAGTTGGAATGAACAATAATGCAGCCGAAGTTTAAAAAAATGAATGAAAACACCAACAGGAGATTCAATCGATGACCTATCTCGCCAAGCTCTTGACGTCAGCTGCACTGGGTGTGGCGGTGGGGTTCACCGCCCTGCCCGCCACGGCGGAAACACCGGACAACATATTGGTTATTGCTAACCGTATTGACGATATTACCACGCTTGACCCGGCCGAAAGCTTCGAGTTTGCGGGCGCGGACGTTATCCGCAACATGTATGGCAAGCTGGTGAATTTTGACCCGGCCAACCTTGAGGCCGGATATCAGCCGGACCTTGCGGTAAGCTGGGACGTCTCAGGGGACGGCAAGACAATCACCTTTACCATGCGCGAAGGCGTCACCTTTGCCTCGGGCAACCCCGTGCGCGCCGAGGATGCCGCGTTCTCGCTGCGTCGCGTGATCCAGTTGAACAAGACGCCAGCGTTCATCCTGACCCAATTCGGGTTTACGCCTGAAAACATCAACGAAACTATCAAGGTTGACGGCAACACAGTTTCGATCACGACGGACAAGCCTTACGCGATTTCGTTTGTTCTGAACTGCCTGACAGCCACCCTGGGCAGTATTGTGGATGAAAAACTGGTGATGGAAAACGAAAAGGACGGTGACCTCGGCAATGAGTGGCTCAAGACCAACTCTGCCGGATCGGGCGCCTATGTTCTGGGCGCTTGGCAGCCCAAGGAAAGCGTCATGTTGAACGCCAACCCCAATTTTTATCTGGGCGCTCCGGCGATGGAACGTGTGGTGGTTCGCCACGTACAGGAAAGCGCGACCCAGCGCCTGATGCTGGAACGTGGTGATATCGACGTGGCACGGGACCTGACCCCTTCTGATGTTGATGGTCTTGAGGGTGTCGAAGGCGTTAAGATCATGCGCGAGATGCGCGGGCGCCTGATGTATGTCTCGTTCAACCAAAAGCACCCGGAACTTTCGAAACCCGAGGTTCGTCAGGCCCTGAAATACCTGATCGACTATGAAGGGATGGAAAACAGCTTTCTGAAAAACTGGTATGTGACCCATCAGAACTTCCTGCCGCGTACCTATCTTGGTGCCGTGGATGAAAACCCGTTCTCGTTGAATGTCGAAAAGGCCAAGGAATTGCTGGCCTCTGCCGGTGTCGAAAACCTCGAAGTCACGATTGGCGTGCGTGAGGCGCAGGAACGGCTTGAGATCGCGCAGTCGCTGCAAAACACCTTTGCGCAGGCAGGGATCAAGGTAAATCTTGAGGTTGGAACAGGAAAACAGGTCCTGGCAAAGTACCGCGCGCGCGAACTTGACATCTACCTTGGGGCATGGGGTCCGGATTATCCTGACCCGCAAACCAATGCGGGTACTTTTGCCTATAACCCCGATAACTCGGACGAAGCGAATGCAACCGGGCTTCTGGCCTGGCGCAACAGCTGGGATACCGGTGGTCTGACCGAGCAAACCGCAGCAGCCGTGGTCGAAGGTGACACATCGAAACGTGAAAAGATGTATCACGACATTCAGGCCACATTCCGGGAAACCGCACCATTCGCAATCATGTTCCAGCAAACAGAACAGGCCGGGATGAATGAAAACGTCGAGGGCCTGACTTTGGGCGGCGCCATCACGGCGATTTCGTACTGGCCGGTTACGAAGTAAATGGCGCTGGTTGAAAAGCAACGGAATGGGCGGATCAAACCGCCCTTTCCGCGTTGGGTAAATACGACGATCACAACGCTTGCCTCTGTTTCAGTAACTATGCTGGGGCTGTTGTTTGTTACCTTCATCATTGGCCGCGTTATGCCAATTGACCCTGTTCTGGCTGTGGTTGGCGAACGCGCGTCTCAAGAAACCTATGATGCGGCGTACGAGGCGATGGGACTGGACAAGCCCCTTCTTGTTCAGTTCGGGTATTACATTTGGGACGTATTGCACGGCGATTTTGGTGAATCGCTTCTGACGGCCCGGCCCGTCAGTGAGGATATCGCGCGCGTCTTTCCGGCAACTTTCGAACTGGCGACGCTAGGAACATTGATCGGAATTTTTGCAGGCGTACCTCTGGGTGTCATGGCCGCCGTCCACCGTGGATCGTGGATTGACCAGATTGCCCGGGTCGTTGCGCTGGTTGGGTATTCCATGCCGGTGTTTTGGATGGGCCTGATGGGGCTGCTAGTCTTCTACGGTGTATTGGGATGGGTCGCCGGCCCCGGACGCATTTCCATCTTTTACGACGGAATGGTGCCAACCGTTACAGGCATGATGCTTGTGGACGCGGCAATTGATGGCAACTGGACGGTGTTCCGGGATGCTTTCAGTCACATCATACTGCCGGCGTCGATCCTGGGATATTACTCCTTGGCCTATATCAGCCGCATGACCCGCAGCTTCATGCTGGAACAGCTTTCGGCGGAATACATCGTGACCGCACGGGTAAAGGGCATGTCAGAACGCGCAGTGATCTGGCAACATGCGTTTCGCAACATCCGCGTGCAGCTAATCACCGTGTTCGCCCTAAGCTATGCCAACCTGTTGGAAGGGTCCGTGCTGACGGAAATCATCTTTTCATGGCCCGGCATCGGATCTTACATCACCACTGCCCTGTTGTCGGCCGACATGAATGCCGTTCTTGGGGGTACCGTGGTTGTTGGACTGGTTTTCATCCTTCTGAACATCTTCTGCGACCTTCTCTACAAGGTCCTTGACCCGAGGGCGCGATGACCACGGAAACCACAAATTCAAAGGGAAAAGAGACCATGCGCGACTGGCTGTTAACTGAAACGCCTACATCGCGCCGCCACGCAAAACTGGCATCGGCCTACAAGAGCTGGCTGCGTCTGCGATCCAATCACATGGCCATGTTCGGACTTGGTATTCTGGTTCTGCTGGGCTTTGTTGCAGCATTTGCACCATGGCTGGCCCCTTATGATCCGTACGCTCAGGTGCTGTCTGATCGTCTTTTGCCAATCGGCAGCGAAGGGCATCTTTTGGGTACAGATTCTCTGGGCCGGGATATTCTCAGCCGCCTGATCTACGGCTCGCGGATCACACTATACATCGTGACCCTTGTCGCCCTGATCGCCCCGGTTGCCGGGTTGATGGTAGGAACAATCGCGGGTTATGCGGGTGGATGGACAGATACGATCCTGATGCGGATCACCGACATTTTCTTGGCCTTCCCCAAGCTCGTGCTGGCGCTGGCCTTCGTTGCAGCCCTTGGCGCGGGGATCGAAAATGCGGTTCTGGCGATTTCACTGACCGCATGGCCGCCCTACGCGCGCCTTGCGCGAGCGGAAACGCTGACAATCCGGTCCTCTGATTTCATCAGTGCAATCCGTTTGCAGGGGGCGGGACCCGTCAGGATTATCACCCGCCATATCTGGCCACTTTGCATTTCTTCGCTGATTGTTCGGGTGACGCTTGATATGGCAGGCATCATCCTGACTGCGGCGGGCCTCGGCTTTCTGGGACTAGGGGCGCAACCCCCCTCACCGGAATGGGGGGCCATGATCTCTGAGGGCCGGCGGTTCCTGCTGGACCACTGGTGGGTTGCCACGATCCCTGGCTTGGCCATTTTCACAGTCTCGCTTGCGTTCAATCTGCTCGGTGACGGGCTGCGCGACGTACTTGACCCAAAGGATGGCGCATCATGAATCTTCTCGATGTCGAGGACCTTTGGGTCAAGTTTCCGACCAATACCGGCGTATTCGATGCGGTCCGGGGCATATCGTTTTCACTTGGGCGCGAGAGGCTTGGAATTGTCGGCGAGTCCGGCTCGGGCAAATCGATGACCGGTCGGGCGATCCTGAAACTCATCCGCCCACCGGGCTGGATTGAGGCCAAGCGCATCGACTTGCAAGGGCAACCGCTATTGAATGCGTCGGAAAAGGAAATGCGCTCGGTCCGGGGCTCGCGCATTTCGATGGTCATGCAGGACCCAAAATTCTCACTGAATCCGGTGATGACCGTGGGCGATCAGATCATCGAAGCCTATCGGCTGCACGAAAAAGCCACGCATCGCACTGCCCGCACGCGGGCGATTGAAATGCTTGAGGCGGTTTCAATACGCGATCCCGAGCGGGTCATGCGGGCCTATCCGCACGAAGTTTCCGGTGGCATGGGCCAACGGATCATGATCGCAATGATGATGATCCCCAACCCGGAGATTCTTATTGCCGATGAACCTACATCGGCCTTGGACGTTTCCGTGCAAGGGCAGGTTCTTAACATCATGGACCGGCTCGTGCAGGACCGGGGCATGGGTCTGATATTCATCAGCCATGACCTGAACTTGGTGGCCAAATTCTGTGACCGTGTGCTGATTATGTATGCCGGACGGATCGTCGAGGTTTGCGATGCCGACAAGCTACACGACGCATCGCATCCCTATACTCAGGGATTGCTGAACTCTTTGCCGCGGCTTGATGCACCCAAGACCCGCCTTGAGGCGCTGGTGCGCGACCCCGAGTGGCGCCAACAACCCAGTGTAAGTGGTTTGCTATGAAGTCTCTTTCTGTCAGAAACCTGAATGTCTGGTTTGGCGAGGATCGAGACCGCGTTGACGCCGTCAGAGCGGCATCATTTGATGTGCCCAGCGGCGGCAGCTTCGGTCTTGTAGGTGAATCCGGCTCGGGCAAGTCGACCATCCTGCGCGCGATCACGGGGCTTGTGCCCACATGGTCTGGTGAGATCGAAATTGACGGCGCGCATGTCGCGCATAAACGGGGGCGCGAGTTCTACAAGCTTGTGCAGATGGTGTTCCAGGACCCTTACGCGTCGCTGCATCCGCGCCATTCAGTGGATCATGTCTTATCGGAAACTCTGCACCTTCACGGGTTTCAGGACATTGACACGCGGGTCAACAACCTGCTTGACGATGTAGGTCTTGGCCGCTCCTTCCGATTTCGTTATCCGCACCAGCTATCCGGTGGACAGCGGCAGCGTGTGGCGATTGCCAGAGCCTTGGCCCCCGAACCCGAAATCCTGTTGCTGGACGAGCCGACATCCGCGTTGGACGTATCTGTTCAGGCTGAAATTCTAAACCTGCTGAGCGATCTGCGCGCCGAACACAAGCTGACATTCGTTATGGTGTCCCACGATCTGTCAGTGGTTGGTCATATGTGCGACAGTGTTGCCGTCATGCGCGACGGGGAAATCGTCGAAATACTGAGCGTTGAAAAAATGCGCAGCATGGAACCGGACTCAGCCTACACCAAGCATCTCTTGGACGTTTCACTGAATTACGCTAGCGCACAGGCTTGAATCGCGCGTCCAAAAAACGCGCCTTTCCGTTGGCTGACTTCGCGATGCGCTCAGAATCCTCTTTCCCCGCCTCCTACAGGCGCTGGACCAAATTCGTCAGGCGACATCCTCAATCCATGTTTTTGCAGCAACGGCACGGGGAAGCCCAAGAGGGCCGATTGCGAGCATCGCGACCTGAATGATGGCACTGTCTTCGATACCTTCGGATTTTGCGCGGCGGGTGTGGGAATGAACCGCACCTTCTGAACCTGCACCTATTGCCAATGCCAGTTTCACAAGGCGCTTTTCACGATCTGTCAATGATCCGCACTCGGCAGTGGCTTTGCCGAGGGCTGAATACGCGTCCCAAATCTCGGGGTTTTTCGCAGCAAGATCTCCGGCAGCGCCGGGCATGTTTTCAGACATATGATTCTCTTACGTTGAATAGTCGTCGATGAGAGGACTGGGTTTTGCGAACTTCTCCAAATCCTTTTGGTCTGAGATCGTCACATGATTGCCGTTTACACTCACACCATAGGCTTGCAGGCTCTTGATGGACCGGCTCAGATTTTCCGGTGTCATACCCAGCAGAGAGGCGAGTCGGCGCTTTTCGATCGGAAGTTGGAATTCGGCGTCGCCATTTTCGCGCTTTTGCTGGCGCAGCAGATAATTTGCCAACCGCTCAAGGGACGTACGCAACTTCAGATCCTTGGTGTTTTTGACGACAGATCGGTAGCACTGTGCCAATTCCGTAACGATCGCGCGTGCGAAATGGGCGTCGACATCAAATACGGCCCGCACATCCTGGCTTGGGATCATGGCGATACGGCTTTTCTCCAGCGTTCGCGCCGACATAAGATAGGGCGCGTCTTTTATTGTTGCCGCTAGTATGAAGGTTGAAACAGGTCGCACGGTCGCCACTGAGGTTTCCCGATTGTTCCAGCTTGAGTAGAGCTCGACTGAACCAGACAAGACAACGTGCAGAAAATCGCTCGGGTCGCCTTCTTCAATTAGGTCGACCTGCGGCGGGAAATTCTGAACATAGGCACCCCTCATGAGCGCCGTGAAGTATTCGCCGCTCATCGCTGCAAACAAATGCAGGCTTCGAATGTCCGGATAGTCTGGCTCGGGCATCCCCAAATACACCTAGCAATCTCCTTTTTGACACTTGTTTCATTGTGTCTTGATAAAAGTCAAATAGCAAGTTGGTAAATGTTGTCCAGCGACTTGACGCTGCACTGCAGTCGAAATGACAAACTTGGTTTCGTCATTTATTTCAATCTGTTACCCAATATATCTTGATACAGATCAAGAAAGTTCCGTCTCAAGGCGTTCAATCAGGTCCCGACACGCAAGCGCCCATTTCCGGGCGTGCGAGAACGGAGGGACCTATGGAAATCATGCTTGCGTATGACCATTCGCGCAACGCACGGATTGCGCTCGACGCAATTCAGCAGATGTTCGGGCCGTTGAAACCCAGCGTTACGCTGGTCTCGGTTGTGGAAGATATCGGTAGCGCAACTTCAGGCGCGGACGAGCTATTCACAGAACAGTATCAGGAACAAAAAGCCGGCGCCGAAGCTGCAGCCGCCGAATTGATGGCTGCAGGCTATGAAGCAAGAGTCATGCTCGCCGAAGGAGATGCGCGCAAAATGATCCTGCGCGCGACAGAAGAACGTCAGCCAGACCTTTTGGTCATGGCGCGCCATTCGCATCAGGCCGATGGTGGCGCATTGGGTTTCATCACGCGCAAACTGGATGCCATCGCCGAGGAATTCGACCATATGACGTTCGGGTCAGTGTCGGCCTTCCTCGCCCGCCGCGCAAAATGCCCAATCCTCATTATTCCAACTCACGTCCCCGCATCTTCGATGCAGGCGGCCGAATAGAGCCCGGGGAAAACAGCGATGAAAATCTCAACACTCTTTAACGTCCAGGACCGCTCGATTCGTGCGCTACACCTGACCTGGATCGCGTTCTTCATTACCTTTTATGTCTGGTTCAACATGGCACCGCTGGCATCCTCGATGCTGGCCGCTAATGATTGGTTAACCAGAGATGACATCAAGCTTTTCGCCATTGCCAACGTCGCATTGACGATCCCGGCCCGCATCCTTGTCGGCCTCGCGCTCGATAAATACGGTCCGCGCCGGGTGTTCTCGATCCTGATGGTGGTTATGGCCGCGCCAACGCTTTTCTTTGCGTTCGGCGACACAAAAATGCAGCTGTTTATCTCGCGCCTGATCATGTCCTCGGTTGGGGCGGGGTTCGTCGTTGGCATTCACATGACTGCGCTTTGGTTCAAACCCCGTGACATCGGTTTTGCCGAAGGGTTCTACGCCGGTTGGGGTAACTTCGGCTCGGCCGCTGCGGCGCTGACCATTCCGACCATTGCACTGAATATATTCGGTGGCGATGACGGCTGGCGCTATGCCATTGCCATGTCGGGCGTCATCATGGCCGCTTATGGTGTGTTTTACTGGTTCGCCATCACCGATGGCCCCAATCCGGACACCCATAAAAAAGCCAAAGGCTCGGCTCTTGAGGTTTCGACCTACAAAGACCTCGTGATGCTGGTCGTCTTTACCGTGCCGTTGATCGGTATCCTGTCGATCCTCATCTACCGTGTGCAGATGATGGGGTATATCGACGGCTTTGTTGCAGCGATCTGCTATGCCGCTGTCGTCACCCTGGTGGTCTACCAGGTCTGGCAAGTGCTGCGCACCAACCTGCCGATCCTGCGCCGGGGCGTACCTGAGGATGACCGCTACCCGTTCAGCTCGGTGGCTGCGCTCAACACCACATACTTCGCCAACTTCGGTGCAGAACTTGCTGTCGTCTCAATGCTGCCGATGTTCTTTCAGGAGACCTGGGGGCTGACACCTGTGGTCGCGGGTCTGATTGCGGCATCCTTCGCGTTCATCAACCTCGTGGCCCGTCCTATGGGTGGCCTGGTGTCGGACCGTATGGGCAACCGCCGTTTCGTGATGCTGGCCTATATGCTGGGTATCGCCATCGGCTTTGCGCTGATGGGGCTGCTGAACAGCTCATGGCCGCTGATCATCGCGATCGCGATCACCATTGCATGCTCGTTCTTCGTGCAAGGTGCCGAAGGCGCAACCTTTGGGATCATCCCTTCGATCAAACGCCGGGTGACTGGCCAGATCGCAGGCATGGCTGGTGCATACGGCAACGTCGGGGCGGTTTTCTACCTCTTTATCTTCACCTTCGTCGATACGCAGACGTTCTTCTTCATCATCGCAACTGGCGCGCTGATCTCGTGGGTTGTCTGCTGGGTCTGGCTCAAGGAACCGGAAGGTGGCTTCGATGAAGAATATGTCCTCAGCTCCGTAGACCAGGCCATCGCGTCCGAGGCCAAGCGTAAGCAAGAGGCCGAAGCACAACTCGCGTTGATCTTCGAAGGCTCTCAAAAGGTCGCACTGGCCGAGAAAGGCAACGGTCTGACGGTCACGGCCCGCTTCAAGGATCTTGACGATCTCAAGACCGCGTTGGCCCGGCTTGGCCCGGACAGTGGCCAACAACCTGCTGAATGAATGTATGGCCGGCTGAGCGACACGCTTGGCCGGCCCCCCGAAACGCCAATACGGGAGGTTTTACCCATGGCGATCTCTGACACCTCAAATGGCAACAGCCGCCACGTCCTGACGGACTGGCGCCCCGAAGACCCCCAGTTCTGGGCGGAAAAGGGCAAGGCCATCGCAACCCGTAACCTCTGGATCTCGATCCCGAACCTGCTGATGGCCTTTTCGGTCTGGATGGTGTGGTCGGTCGTCGTGGCCAAGATGCCAGCCATCGGCTTTGACTTCACGGTTTCACAACGGTTCTGGCTGGCCGCGCTTCCGGGCCTGTCCGGCGCTACGCTGCGCATCTTCTACAGCTTCATGATCCCGATTTTTGGTGGACGGAAGTGGACCGCGATTTCAACCGCATCGCTGCTGCTGCCGGCACTGGGCATCGGCTTTGCTGTCCAGAACCCCGAAACATCTTATGCCACATTCCTGATCCTGGCGCTGCTCTGCGGCTTTGGGGGTGGTAACTTTGCCTCTTCAATGGCGAACATCGCCTACTTCTACCCGAAAAAGGTAAAAGGACAGGCGTTGGCGATGAACGCGGGCCTGGGCAACCTCGGCGTGTCGGTGATGCAGTTCGTCGTCCCTGTCGTGATCACCGTGGGCGTCTTCGGCGCGATTGGTGGTGAGCCACAGCAACTGTCTGATGGTGGCCAGCTCTTTATCCAAAACGCGGGCTTCATCTGGGTGCCGTTCCTGCTTGTAGGTGCAATCGCCGCATGGTTCGGCATGAATGACATCGCTGATGCGAAGGCTTCGCTCAGTGATCAGCTGTCGATCCTGAAACGTCGCCAGAACTGGATTATGTGTATTCTCTACACCGGGACATTCGGTTCGTTCATCGGTTATGCTGCGGGCTTCCCCCTGCTGATGAAAACCCAGTTCCCCGATGTTGACGTGCTCTCCTATGCCTTTCTTGGCCCGCTTGTCGGCGCGCTGAGCCGCGCGGCAACCGGCTGGATTTCTGACAAGTTCGGCGGTGGGCGCGTTACCTTCTGGGTGTTCCTGGGCATGATCGTGGCCGTATTTGGTGTACTGCAGTTCCTGCCATCCACACCCGAAGCGGCAGATGGCAACTTCTGGGGCTTCTTTGCCTGCTTCATGGCGCTGTTCTTCCTGACCGGTGTGGGCAACGCCTCGACCTTCCAGATGATTCCGTCAATCATGAAACAGGAAATCCCACGCCTGTTGCCCGAGCTAGAAACAACCAACATGCAGCGGGCTATCGAGCGTGAAAGCGCAGCAATCATCGCCTTCACATCGGCTATCGCGGCCTACGGAGCTTTCTTCATCCCAAAAAGTTATGGCACCTCGATCGCGCTGACGGGTGCACCGCACGGCGCCTTGTGGGCCTTCCTCGGGTTCTACGCGCTCTGCGCCGTGATCACCTGGGCCGTCTACAGCCGCAAGAACGCGCCTGTTCCCTGCTGATCTAATGACCAAGCCCTTGCGCCGGACCTGCCCGCGCAAGGGGTAGCCACTAGGAGACAAATCCATGAGCCACCTGCTCGACAGATTGAACTTTCTTCAGTCCAACAAACTGGAAGAGTTCGCCAACGGCCACGGTCAGGTCACGAACGAAGACCGCGGCTGGGAAGATACATACAGAAACCGCTGGCGCCACGATAAGGTCGTCCGTTCGACCCACGGGGTGAACTGCACCGGATCGTGCAGCTGGAAGATCTACGTCAAGTCCGGGATCGTAACCTGGGAGACGCAGCAAACAGACTACCCGCGCACACGGCCCGACCTGCCGAACCACGAACCGCGCGGCTGTGCACGGGGTGCGTCGTACAGCTGGTATCTGTATTCTGCGAACCGGGTGAAAAACCCGCTCATTCGCGGGCGGCTCATGAAAGTCTGGCGCGAGATGCGCAAGACCAAGACACCGATCGAAGCCTGGACCGCGATCCAGAATGACCCGATCCTGCGCAGCAGCTATACCTCCAAGCGTGGCTCTGGCGGCTTTGTCCGCGCCACCTGGGACGAAGCGACCGAGATCGTTGCGGCTGCCAACGCTTACACTGCCAAAACCTATGGCCCCGACCGCATTTTCGGCTTTTCGCCGATCCCAGCCATGTCCATGGTCTCTTACGCGGCGGGATCGCGCTATCTGAGTTTGATGGGCGGCGTCTGCATGTCTTTCTATGACTGGTACTGCGACCTGCCGCCAGCCTCGCCGATGACATGGGGCGAGCAGACAGACGTTCCGGAAAGCGCGGATTGGTACAACTCCAGCTATCTGCTGCTCTGGGGCTCCAACGTACCTCAGACCCGGACACCGGATGCCCACTTCTATACCGAGGTGCGATACAAGGGCACCAAGTCGGCGGTGATCTGCCCCGACTATTCGGAGGCGTCCAAATTCGCCGATGTCTGGCTGAACGTTAAACAGGGCACCGACGCGGCGCTGGCAATGGCATTCGGCCACGTCATCCTGCGTGAGTTCCACATCGACCGCCAGGCCGAGTATTTCGAGGAATACTGCCGCAAGTATTCCGACATGCCCATGCTGGTTCGTCTGGACGAAAAAGGCGGCAATCTTGTTCCCGGCCGCTTCCTGCGGGCCGATGACCTCGATGGCAAACTGGGCGAAGAAAATAACCCCGAATGGAAGACCGTCGCCATTGATGAACAAAGCGGCACGCTAGTGTCACCCAACGGGGCCATCGGCTATCGCTGGGGCGAAAAGGGTGAGTGGAACCTTGAAGAGAAGGCAGCCGGAAAGGATGCCACGCTTCAGATGTCGCTCATTCTTGACGATGATCATGACGACATTCGCGGCGTGGACTTCCCCTATTTTGGCGGTGCTGCAACCGAGGCCTTTACCACCGGAGACCAACGCCCGGACGTTTTGACCAAGAACGTTCCGGTCAAGCGTGTTCAAACAGCCGATGGCGAGGTTCTGGTCGCCACGGTCTTTGATCTGTTCTGCGCGAATTACGGCGTGGATCGCGGGTTTGGCGGCGAGTGGGTGGCGACCTCTTATGATGAAGATGTCCCCGGCACGCCAAAATGGGCTGAAAAGATCACCGGCGTACCTGCTGACAAGATCATCCATGTTGCGCGCGAATTTGCCGACACTGCCGAAAAGACGCAGGGCAAGGCCATGGTCATCATCGGTGCGGCCATGAACCACTGGTACCACATGGACATGAACTATCGCGGCGTCATCAACATGCTGGTGATGTGCGGGTGTGTCGGTCAGTCTGGCGGTGGCTGGGCGCATTATGTCGGGCAGGAAAAGCTGCGCCCGCAGACCGGATGGCAACCTCTGGCCTTTGCGCTCGACTGGGGCCGCCCGCCGCGGCACATGAACGCGACATCGGCCTGGTATGCTCATACCGATCAGTGGCGGTATGAGACGCTTGAGGCGAAAGAAATCCTGTCACCGACCGCACCGGACGGCGATTGGGACATCAGCATGATCGACTACAACATCCGGGCAGAACGTATGGGCTGGCTGCCGTCGGCGCCACAGCTCAAGTCCAATCCGCTGGACGTGGCAAAGCAGGCAAAAGACGCGGGAATGGAAATTCCGGCCTACGTTGCCCAGCAGCTCAAGTCCGGTGAGTTGGAAATGTCCTGCGAAGACCCGGACGATCCGGCAAACTGGCCGCGCAACCTTTTCGTGTGGCGTTCGAACCTGCTGGGCTCTTCCGGTAAGGGCCACGAATACTTCCTCAAACACCTGCTTGGCACAGAGCACGGCGTCCTGGGCAAGGACCTGGGCGAAGAAGGTCGCGCCCTGCCGAAAGAGGCCAAGTGGCATGAAAAAGGCCCGGAAGGAAAACTGGATCTGCTGGTCACGATCGACTTCCGCATGTCCACCACCGCGGTTTATGCCGACATCGTTCTGCCAACTGCCAGTTGGTACGAGAAAGACGACCTGAACACGTCGGACATGCACCCGTTCATCCACCCGCTGCAGGCCGCAGTGGATCCGGCATACGAATCCAAATCGGATTTTGAAATCTTCAAGGCCATCGCCAAGAAGGTTCAGGAAGTAGCGCCGGAAATCCTTGGCAAGGAAACCGATATCGTCGCCCTGCCTCTGCTGCACGACATGCCGACAGAGCTGGCTCAGGATCAGGTTCGCGATTGGAAAAAGGGCGAATGCGATCTTATCCCGGGCAAAACGGCACCTGCCTATGTAGCGGTCGAGCGTGACTATACCGCGATCTACGACCGCTTTACCGCAGTTGGCCCGTTGATGGATAAACTGGGCAATGGCGGCAAGGGTATCACTTGGAACACCCAGGAAGAGATCGACAATCTTGCCGCTTTGAACGGTGTGAAACAGGACGGGGCGGCGAAAGGACGGCCCAAGATCGAAACTGCGATCGACGCCTGCGAAGTAATCCTGATGCTGGCCCCCGAGACCAATGGCAACGTTGCCGTGAAGGCTTGGGAAGCACTGGGTGAAAACACAGGGCGCGAACACGCGCACCTGGCCGAGGGCGAACACCACCAGAAGATTCGCTTCCACGACATTGCGGCGCAGCCCCGCAAGATCATCTCGTCGCCCACATGGTCGGGCATCGAAAGTGAGAAGGTCAGCTACAACGCGGGTTACACCAACGTGCACGAATTGATCCCCTGGCGAACCCTGACGGGGCGACAGCAGCTTTATCAGGATCACCTGTGGATGCGCGCGTTCGGCGAAGGCTTTGTGTCTTACAGGCCACCAGTTGACCTCAAGACCATCACGGAAGAGGTCAATCACGACGCCCGCGATGGAAGCCCGCACGTGGTGCTGAACTTCATCACGCCGCACCAGAAATGGGGCATCCACTCGACCTATTCCGACAACCTGTTGATGCTGACCCTCAACCGTGGTGGTCCGGTGATCTGGATATCAGAGAATGACGCCGCAAAGGCGGGTATCGCCGATAACGACTGGGTAGAGCTGTATAACGTGAACGGTGCGCTGACAGCCCGGGCCGTTGTGTCCCAACGGATCAAGGACGGCACTACGTTCATGTATCACGCACAGGAAAAGATCGTGAACACGCCCGGCTCGGAGAAAACCGGTAAGCGCGGGGGTATCCACAACTCTGTGACCCGCGCGGTTCTGAAACCCACCCACATGATCGGCGGCTACGCCCAGCAGTCTTATGGCTTCAACTACTACGGAACCGTGGGCTGCAACCGGGATGAATTCGTCGTCGTGCGGAAAATGAAAAAGGTCGACTGGCTCGACCGTGAAGCCACCCAGAAGGAGGCAGCAGAATGAGAGTTCGTGCGCAAATCGGCATGGTGCTGAACCTCGATAAATGCATCGGGTGCCACACCTGCTCTGTGACCTGCAAGAACGTGTGGACCACACGGGATGGGGTCGAATACGCTTGGTTCAACAACGTCGAGACAAAGCCGGGAACCGGCTACCCGACCGACTGGGAAAACCAAGCCAAGTGGAACGGTGGCTGGAAACGGACCAAATCCGGCAAGCTGCAGCCGAAACAGGGTTCAAAGTGGCGGATTCTTTCCAACATCTTCGCCAACCCGGATCTGCCCGAAATCGACGACTATTACGAACCGTTCGATTTCGACCACGACCACCTGAAGTCGGCCCCAGAGATGGAGGCGTTCCCTACGGCGCGCCCCTACTCCAAGATCACCGGCGAACGGATCGAAAAGATCGAGAAGGGCCCGAACTGGGAAGAAATCCTTGGCGGCGAATTCTCGAAGCGGTCTGAAGACTACAACTTTGAAGGCATCCAGAAGGAAATCTACGGAGAGTACGAAAACACCTTCATGATGTATCTTCCCCGGCTCTGCGAACACTGCCTGAACCCGGCCTGTGCTGCATCCTGCCCGTCTGGCGCGATCTACAAGCGTGAGGAAGACGGCATTGTTCTGATCGACCAGGAAAAGTGCCGCGGCTGGCGGATGTGCGTGTCCGGCTGCCCCTACAAGAAGGTCTATTACAACTGGGAAAGCGGCAAATCCGAGAAATGCACCTTGTGCTACCCCCGGATTGAAAGCGGCAACCCCACCGTCTGTTCCGAGACCTGTGTTGGGCGTATCCGCTATCTCGGCGTGATGCTTTATGACGCCGACAAGATCGAAACCGCTGCAAATGCGCCATCAGAGCAAGAGCTCTATGACGCGCAGCTGGACGTCTTTCTTGATCCCTTCGACCCGGTGGTCATCGAAACTGCGCGGGCCGACGGCATTCCCGAGGACTGGATCAAAGCCGCACAGGAAAGCCCGATCTGGAAGATGGCGATGGAGTGGAAAGTGGCCTTCCCGCTGCATCCTGAATACCGGACGCTGCCGATGGTTTGGTACATCCCACCGCTCAGCCCAATCCAGAACGCGACCGAGGCTGGCAAGATCGGCATGGATGGCATGATGCCCAACGTGCAGGATCTAAGGATTCCGGTTCGGTATCTGGCCAATATGCTGACGGCAGGCGACGAGGCCCCCGTTGTCAGCGCGCTTGAACGCATGATGGCCATGCGCGCTTACATGCGGTCGAAAACCGTGGACGGTGTGATCGATGAGGCAATCGCAGCCCGGGTTGGACTTAGTGGCCGAGTGATCGAGGACATGTACAAGATCATGGCCCTGGCCGATTACGAAGACCGGTTCGTGATACCGACAACCCATCGTGAGCAAGTCGAAGAAGCGTATGACCTTAAGGGCGGCTGTGGATTCACGGACGGAAACGGATGTTCCACCGGCACCTCGAAAGCGTCGCTTTTCGGCAAAGCAAAGAAACCCCTGAAAATGCCGGAGGCGATGTGATGCCCATGGATCGTACCCTTAAAGCGCTGTCTTTGGTCCTGAGTTACCCGACGCGCGAGTTGCAGCATGCCATGCCCGAGATCGGAGGCGTCCTGGCCTCGGACACGCGATTGACAGCAGCAGCGCGTCGGGCGTTGCGCCCGCTCGTTGGGGAGCTGAGCGGGCGCGACATCTATGACCTGCAAGAGACCTATGTTGGTCTTTTCGACCGGTCGCGCACCCTGTCGCTCAACCTGTTTGAGCACGTCCATGGCGAAAGCCGGGACCGGGGAGGCGCGATGGTGTCGCTGGTCGAGATGTATCGCGACGCGGGTTTCGACCCAGTAACCTCGGAACTGCCCGATCACCTGCCCATGCTACTGGAATTCCTGTCCACGCGTCCCTTTACCGAGGTACAGGAAACCTTGGCGGACGCGGCCCATATTCTAGAGGCTCTGAACGCGCGGCTCGACCGCCGGGAAAGCCCTTACGGTGCCGTGTTCGCCGCTTTATTACAGCTGTCTGGCGCCAAGGCGGACAAAGCCGCCGTGGCCGAGTTGCTGGAAGAGCCGGAGTTGGACCCCAACGACCTCGAAGCGCTCGACAAGGTTTGGGAAGAATCCGAAGTCCGCTTTGGCCCGGATCCCAACGCTGGCTGTCCGCAAGTACGCGACATGCTGGCACGCATGGATAAACCCATCACCCCCGCGCCGCAGCAAGCGGCAGAATGACGGAGGATGCAATGAACCAATTTCTGTTCGGAACTTTTCCCTATATCGCGCTGGCGATCGGGATTCTCGGGTCAATTGCGCGCTATGAGCGCGACCCGTTCACATGGAAATCTTCGTCGTCTCAGATGTTGCGACGCAAGCAACTCATCGTCGGTTCGGTACTGTTCCACGTCGGTGTGCTGGTGATATTTTTTGGGCACCTCATCGGTCTTCTGACTCCGATCTGGATCTTTGACGCCATCGGCATCAGTCACGGTGCAAAGCAAACGCTTGCGGTCGTGGCGGGTGGCATTGCGGGTGTTGCGGCCTTAGCCGGAGGCGTGTTGCTGTTCCATCGCCGCTGGACTGATCCAAGGATCGCAAAAAACTCCAGCTTTTGGGACAACGCGATCCTGTTGATGCTGATCGCGCAACTTGTCCTCGGCCTCGGAACGATCTTCGTTTCGCTTGGCCATCTGGACGGGCATGAAATGGTCAAGTTCATGTCTTGGGCACAGGGTATATTCACCTTTGATGGCGCTGCGGCAAATTACATCGCCGATGTGGCGTTTATCTTCAAGCTACACCTGGTGTTGGGTCTGCTGATCATAGCCGTCTTTCCATTCACACGGCTGGTACACATCCTGTCAGGCTTTGCTGCCCCGTTCCGCTATCTCTTGGGCCGGACCGGGTATCAGGTGGTGCGCTCACGCCGGAAAGAGGTGCTGCCCGCAAATATCGGTGCTGTACCAATGGCTGGAAAAACGCAGATGCCACAAGGCAAAGCCGCAAACGCGTCCGACGCAATGCCCAAGCCAGCGGAGTAATACCAATGAACGCGCTTTTTCCTGATCTCGTCGTCAATGGTGAAACGGTGCCATCCGCAAGAATCGCGGCTGAGACCCAGAACCATGATGGCCCAAAAGGCAAACCCGGCATCGTGTGGCGCAAGGCGGCAAATGCCTTGGCGGTGCGCACCCTGCTTCTGCAAGAAGCGCGGAAACGCGGGATCGAAGCGCAGGTTCAAGAGGTCGGCCCAGGCCGGTTTGAAACAGATGAGGAGGCCCTGGTCAGGGGCCTTCTCGAAGACGCGGTGATTGTGTCGCCGCCATCAGAGGAGACCGTTCGCGCAGAGTGGGAAAAAGACCCCTCTCGCTTTCGTAGCCCACCTTTGTGGGAGGTTTCGCACATATTGATTGCCTGCGACCCCAAGACTGAAACCCTGCGCCAAGAGGCACATGCCCGTGCTGTCGATCTGGCGGCGCAGGCTTTGGAAAACCCGAAAGGCTTTGCCGACCTTGCTGCCCGCGTCAGCGATTGCGGCTCGAAGTCAAGCGGTGGTGCCTTGGGTCAACTGAGCCCCGGCGACACCGTCCCCGAGTTTGAGGCTGCGCTGCGCGATTTGACAGAAGGGGGCATCACCGAAGCACCGGTGCTTACCCGATATGGCTGGCACGTAATCAAGATGGATGCGGTCGCAGAAGGCGCCGTCCTGCCTTATGACGCGGTCAAACAGAAGATTTCCGATGCCATCGAAAAGGCTTCGTGGGCCCGTGCGGCCAAGGAGTTTGTGCAGTCCCTCGTCGCATCCGCCGAAATCTCTGGCGCAGATCTCCAGCCAGTGTTGCCCACCAAGGCAAGGTCATGAAGCGCATCATCTCAAACCTGCTGACGACAGACCCTAGGACACTTGCCGGTCCCACACGGATCAAGCGCCCGTCGCACCTGTCGGATATCCGCAGCCACAGATCAACAAAAGCATGACAAGAAACGTAAGGGTCCGAGGTTCATCATGACATATCTTTCAAGACATCTTTCGTCAGGCTGTGGCTGCGATGACCTTTCGGTAGCCGCTGGTGTGATAAGCATCGATCAGGCTTTACAACAGGTCTTGCAGCATGTGACGCCGGTTGCGCGGACTGAAAACGCGCCGATCCACACCTGCCGCGAACGTGTTCTTGCGGCTGCTGTGCTTGCACATGCAGACATGCCCCGTTTCGATCATTCTGCAATGGATGGGTATGCGGTGAACAGCAAGGCTCTGGCCGGTGATGGACCATGGCTATTGCCCGTCAACGGACGTGTCGCTGCGGGTGAGGCTGCGGACACGCCGTACGCGGCAACGGATGCCTGTCGGATTTTTACAGGCGCACCCGTTCCACACCCTTTTGACAGCGTGATCATGCAAGAAAAGGTCGAGCGGCTCGGAAACATGATCCGGATCAACAGGCGACCTACTATCGGTGAAAACATACGATTGAGAGGGGAAGAACATCGGCGCGGTGCCGAAATCCTGCCGGTTGGAATGATGTTGACACCCCGCGCAATTGCAGCCGCTGCAGCAGCAGGACACGGGGTGGTCAATATCCGATGCCGCATCCGCGTAACCTTGCTTGCCTCGGGGTCAGAAGTTGCCGCTTCGGGAACGAAAAATCTGACAGGCGGTCAGATTTGGGACGTGAACACGCCGATGTTGCAATCTTTGCTGTCCCGTCCCGACGTCGATTTACAAAATGTCATCAAGGTCGATGACGATAAGGACAGCATCTGCTGCGCACTCCAGTCGGCGGCAGCAACCTCGGATTTAATCATCACGACGGGCGGTGTCTCGGTCGGTGATGAAGACCATTTACGCACCGCGGTCACAGCGGCCCGAGGGGATATCTTTTTTGCCGGAGTGGCAATCAAACCGGGCAAACCCGTCGCGCTTGGAAAAATTGGCGATGCAGTCTGGCTCGGGCTACCCGGTAATCCCGGATCTGCCTTCGTAACGTGGTCAGTCATCGGCGAAACCGTTCTGAATACTCTTGCGGGCAACGCACAGGTTCATCCTGAACGTCGTCACGTGGTTCTTGGACACAGTTTGAGCCGGAAAGCAGGCCGGTGCGAAGTCCGTGCCGCGCGGATTGTTGGAGTAGACGGTTATGGCCGTGATATCGTTGAATGCCCATCCAATGTGAACTCGGGTCAGGTGTCGCTTCTGGCGACCTCTGACGGTTTGTCGTTTCTTCCCTCTGAAACCGATCATTTTCCCGAAGGGGCCTTGGTCGAATTCCTTCCCTTTAGCAGCAACTGAGTCCCAATATGCGTATCGCTTACACAATGGCCCCCGGCAGGGGCGACACCGATCTTGTCCTGCATCAGGTGGCGCAATCGGTCATTCAAGCCGGATACTGTCCAGCAGGAACGGCACAAATCAACACAGAGCGCGCGGATGCAGGACCTTGCGACATGGACGTTCTTGTTTTACCCGATGGACCAAAAGTACGGATTTCGCAAAGCTTAGGGCGCGAGGCCCGCGGTTGCAGATTGGACCCCGAGGCTCTCGAGTCCGCAGTCGGAATAGCCTTGGCAAGGTTGCCAGTCAGCGACTGCCTAATTGTAAACAAGTTTGGCAAACATGAAGCCGAAGGCAGAGGGTTTCGTTCGGTCATTGCTGATGCGCTTGCACTCGACCTGCCAGTATTGGTTGGGCTGAACCAGTTAAACGCGGATGCATTCCTTGAATTCAGCGGAGGGATTGCACAACAGGTACAACCTGACGCAGCCGAAATCGAAGACTGGCTTTTCGCAAGTATCGGCGAAAGAAGGGAAGTGGCGTGATCGGGTAAAAAGATTGGGCCTTGTCACTTCTTCGCCCCCGGCTGGTCCTATTGAAGGCATCAGGGGTTTGCGCGGGGATCGAAAGCCGAGAGCCTTCCAGCGAATAACTTGGGGGCAATCTGGGGGACTGAGCGAAACGCCGAAACGTCAAGCCGTTTGTTTTCAGCGCCTTACGTCTATAAAGTGGTGCGGGTGGAGGGACTTGAACCCCCACGCCTTGCGGCGCCAGAACCTAAATCTGGTGCGTCTACCAATTTCGCCACACCCGCAGTACCGACTCTGAGCGTCGGATTGATGCGGTCAATAACAAAGCCTGCGATCAAGTGCGAGAGGGAAATTGCCTGAAATCAAAGATTATTGGGCATGATGTCGAAACAATCCAGAGATCTGCCTATGCTGCAGCTGCTTCATAGTCGAGACGGTTGTTTATGCCGGAGAAAGATAATTACTAATTTTCTTATAAGTTTATTTATTAATACATAAAACTTAAAGCCTTTTACGATCACTATGGCCCGTTGAACTCGAAAAATTACCTTGTGCTTAATTGTTTCGTTATCGTGCACATTAAGTGAAAGATAACCCAAACTTTAACGCGTTTAAGCTGAGCGGTAGGGGCTGCATACTGATCACATTGGATGCCGCCAACACAATCTGGGATCCGCAAATCTGGGCTTCGTTGCCCTGGTCAGGCTTTGAACGGGTGCAGTTAAGCAATTGAAAACCAAATATTTCAAGAATTCTTTGCCCCGACTGAGAAGGATTTTGCCGCCACGTCTCACCGATGAAGCTGTACGACTTGTGTAACCTTAAATCCGTCTACTCGACCAGGGGTTGAGGTTCGGCCTGAAGGCTTGATCTTATTTGCGCCACATTTCAAACGCCAAAAAATCTTATTCGCGCCAAAATAACACCGCCTTGCCAACAATGATGGAGAGTGGGTGTTAACGAGTCTTTTTTGCCCCTGGGCCTAGTTCAGATTTTTTGCTCAACTCGAATACAAGGGTCTTAGCCGTGACCAATATGATAAACTCTGCTGCTGCTGAGCAAGACGCCGTTGGTCTTGCCCGCGAAAGTTTTCTTGGTGAACTGAAGTCCCTCAATCGGGACCACCCGAACACTGGCTTTGGTCTGTCGCTGCGCACGCACTCGGGGGGGCACTATCTTCTAGCCAATTCCCGCATGCCTCTGCCCGAGACCAAATCAAAAGGGTTTCCTACCGGACGCCGTCTGGCGCTGTTGGAGAATAGTGAAACATTCAGCTCTATCGAAGTGCTAGCTGATTCGGGGGCTTACGAGTCCATCTCACCCGGTGATGAGGCCGCGATCCTTGGAAATGCGCTGAACCTGATTGCACGGATCGACATAATGACCAGTTCTTCTGACGGTCAGGAACATCATCATATCGCCGCTACTGGGACCGGAGGTTGATCATGGCCCGAAACGACCACCTTCTGTCCGTCGGAAACGAAGCGCTGTCGCCGATGACCACGGCCATGGCATCGCTTGCGACCCAGATCGACCAGTTGACCGAAGTGGCAGATGCCCGGTCATCGGCGCGGTTGGCGACACTCAAGACGCGGATGGAGAACTTCACAGCCAGCGTGACGCTGGTTGGGCAGGTCAAAGCAGGTAAATCCTCGATCGTGAACATTCTGGCGGGGCGCCCTGCCCTCCTGCCGTCGGACGTGAACCCGTGGACCTCGGTAGTGACCACGTTAAACATCAACACGCGCACCGAAGGCGACAAAAAGGCCAAGTTCACCTTTTTTGAGCAGGAAGAGTGGGACAATCTGATGGTCGGCGGCGGTCGTCTTGGTGAGCTGGCCAACCGTGCCGGTGCTGATGACGAAATGGATGATATCCGGCGTCAAATCAGCGAAATGAAAGCCAAGTCCGAAGCCCGTCTTGGTCAGCATTTCGACCTGATTCTGGGGCAGAGCCACCAGTATGAGTATTTCGACGAAGAGTTGATTCAGCGCTATGTCTGCCTGGGTGACGAGGACGACCCGGATATCAATCCAAAGACCGGGCGCTTTGCCGATGTGACCAAGTCGGCGGAACTGTTCATGGACATTCCGCAATACCCAATCTCGCTAAAACTGTGCGATACGCCCGGCGTCAATGATACCTTCATGGTGCGTGAGCAGATTACCTTGCGCAGCCTTCGCGGTTCGGAAGTTTGTGTTGTTGTATTGGCCGCAAGCCAGGCGTTGACCACCATGGACATGGCGCTGATGCGGATCATCGCGCAGTTCGAAAATCGGCAGATTATCCTGTTCGTGAACCGCATCGACGAATTGTCCGATCCGGTCAATCAAGTGCCCGAGATTCGTGACCGGATAAAGGACACGCTGAAACAGAATAACATCGACACAAACACAAGCGTTGTGTTCGGCAGCGCGCTTTGGGCCGAGGCTGCCCTGACCGGCAATCCCGATATTCTGACAGAAGAGTCACGTCGGGCGCTCAACACCTTCTATCTGGCGGCCGGATTCGGTGATCAGGCTCCCTCGCTTGACAAGATCTGGGCGCTGTCTGGCCTTCCTGATCTGTTGCTCGCGATGAATGAGCGGATCGCCGAAGGGGCTGGCACCCGCCTGCTGGACCGTGTGCGTCATCGCGCCCGCAACATCGCCAGCCAAATTCGCGCGACAGCAGTGGCCAAGACGCTGTCCAAAGGGCAAGGCGTTGTGCGTGAGATGGACGGGGTCGCGCCCGAAGAGGCGGTCGCCAAGGTGACCGAAGAATATGAAAAGAAAGTGGCTGAACTGACGGCCTCATTGCGGGACAAAGTGCTGCAACGTCTCAAGTCAGCCGAAACCAATTTTGTAAAACGCGCCACGGATTCGTTGATCGCGCATCTTGAGAAGAAAGGTGAACAAGGTACCTGGCAGTACGACCCCGCGGGCCTGCGGACGCTGCAAAAGGCGGCTTACTTCAGTTTCGCACGCTCAATGCGCAAAGAGGCTGGCGCGCTTTACAGCGAGGCTGCAAATGATGTCGAGGCACTGTATCAAAAGCTGCTGGGAAATCATCTGGGTGAATTCAGCATCGAAGCACCTATCGTGCCCCGCGTCCCGCCGCCACTGGGCATCGGGCGCACCATCGCACTGGATTTGCTAAGCACATGGTGGCGTCGTTGGTGGCAACGTCGCAAAGGGTTCGAGGCATATGCCGCAGACTACACGCGTCTGATAGCGTCCGAGGCGAACTCGATCACCAAGGACCTTGAAGAAAACCAGATTGCGGCGGTTCTGGAAAACGTTCGCGCAGGTCTGACCGATTTCCTGCGCGAGCAGAGCGAGACACTGATGAGCATTTCGGCCTCGGCCGAGCAGGACCCAAACCAGGCCGCCCTGATGGCGGGCATGACGCCCAAGAAGTCACGCGACGATATCCTGGGCGATATCCTGAAAGATCTTAGTAACGAGGCAGCATAAGTAGCGACATGGCAAAAGACACACAAACCCGCTTCGTATCTCCTAAGGCATGGGAACGCATCGAGCAGTGGTCCCGGCGCAAACCGATTTTTGCACTGATGGGGGAGTTCAGCGCCGGCAAATCGACACTGATGAACTTCTTGCTGCGCTCTCACGCATTGCCGACCCAAGTCACTGCCACGCAGTTGCCACCCGTCTGGTTCAGTTGGGGCAAACAGTCGGCATACATACAGAGCGACGATGGTACGCGAGAGGATATCACCCTCGATCAATTGCACGCAATTGGGGTAAATGACGCCCAGTTCATTCGCATTTTCCTTGAATCCGACATTCTGGAAGCGGTCGACCTGATCGATACCCCGGGAATCTCTGACCCAAAAATTTCTAGTGACGTTTGGCGCCGCGCGGTTGGACAGGCCAATGGTGTTTTGTGGTGTACACATTCCACCCAAGCCTGGCGGGAAACCGAGAGGGCGACATGGGTGTCGCTTCCGGAACGACTTCAGCACAACTCGCTTTTGCTGGTCACCCGGGCCGACGCGCTTGACGCTAAAGACCGCCAGAAAGTGCTGCGCCGTGTGAATCGTGAGGCGGGACACTTATTCAATCGGTCAATTCTGTTTTCAGCCCGCGACGCCATCGTTGCGCGGGACAAAAGCGGCGATGCCGAGCTTTGGGCACGTAGCGGTGGCGGCAAGATGGTCGACAGCTTTCTTGAAATCACCGAACAGATCATGGATCACCGAGCCGACATGCTTGCGCGGTATCAGATCGACAACAGCTTGTCCGACGAACCCCGCATTCAACCGACCCGCCCGAAGCGGAAGGCGGAACAGGATGAAGATGCAGCCCCATTAAAGCTTGTGAACCCGGTTCCAGACGCCGCGGCGGCACCTGCAGACGAAGTTGTCACCAGCTTTCCCGTCCGTCCAACCCGCGTTGAGCGCCGAAATGAAGACTCCGACCGCGACGAGCGCATCGACGCGGCCAAGGCAGAGCGTTTGCGTGCCGAAATGGCTGCCGAAACACAGGCATCCCAACCGGTTGAGGCCAGCGAGGAAGACGAGCTGCGCGCGTTTTTCCGGGACACGCCGAGCAACGGCCTGAGCCTTGCCGATCCCATAGACTCACCAAAAGACGAAGGCCCGGTGGATCTGTCAGATGACGATGAGCTGGAAGTGGACGACAGCACCGACCTGTTGTCCGACGTACAAGCGGAAGAGTCTGCGTCAAGCACGTCCGATCCAATCATGGGTTCTTCCGCAGATGAACCCGCTGACGTGTCTGAGGCAGTTGACACGTCGGAACCCAACGAAAAGCGCGCCGAGCTTTCGGTGTCGTCCATCACCGCCTTGTTGGCCGAGCAGTCGAAAGGCGCTGAGGACGAGTATGAGCCCGAGCCTGAATCTAACAGCCTTGTCGACATGCAGGTTGTTCCTCTGGCCAACGTAACAACTGCCGACGACTCCGATGCACCAGACGAAAGCCGCAAGACGCTCAAAGACGCGCTGAGTGTCACAAGCGAAACTGCACTCAGTGCCGCGTCCATGTGGCGCGAAATCTCCGCTGACGACGACTTGCCGGATGACGCTGAAGGGATGAAAAAGGTTTTCAACGATTTTCTCGAAGAATTCGACCAGATCGCAGCCGAACACTACGCCCGTCGAACCAAAGAACCGGTGCACCCTGTTCCGGGTGCGTCGAAAAACGGTGGGGCGGAACGCCATGCGCTGTAAAAGGAGACACGGGTAGCAAGCAATGACAATTGAAACCGCACTCCGCTCTGCGATGGAAACCATACCCGACTGCATTGCAGCCGGGTATGTCGACATGGAAACGGGAATGTTGCTGGGGATCAACACCTTAGACTCTGACAGCGCTGAGGTTCTGGACAGTCTGGCCCTTGCCGTGGCTAACCTGTTTCAGGGCCGGGGAATCAAAGCGTTCGAGGAACTGCTTCGCTCGGCCAAAGCAGAGGAATCGGGCAACCCGGGATTTGGGGAAATCGCGGTGTTTTCGAAGGATCGGCTAAACATATTTCTGCGGACTCAGGAATATCCTGATCACGTGGTCTGCTACATTTGTCGCAACAGTGCCAACGTCGGGTTGGCGCTGACGAAATCGCATCTCAGCCTGGGGCCAGTCGCGGCCGCAGTCTAGACCGGCCCAGAGGGGGGTCACGGCATGATGGATACGGACATACTTGAGATGCTCGATGAAATCGGGCGCTCGTCTGTTGCCCGCCTGAATCCGGCGGTTACTGTACCCGGTGATACCGCTATGGCTCGGCGCGAAAAAGTGCTGCACGCCATTCGCGGTACAATCCTGCCCCGCCGATTGGAATTTACCGCGGCCAATGGCGATTGCCTTGCCATCGAAGTGAACAGCTCTCGGGTCACTGACGTGTTTCGGGTCCCGTCCGGTGTAGCCCCGGATTTCGAAACGGAACTGCGCCAGGACCTTGCGGTCAAGCTGGCGCAACTGGTGACCGATATCGCTTGTGCTCCTGCTCCGCTCCAATTGATTTCTCTTCAACCTGATACCGCGCTTGAAGCGGATGACGTTGGAATCACCTTCAGCGAGATCGAAGCCTCCTGCGCGGATATGGAGCAGCCGGTAGAGCCGGTCATATCCATCGTTGACGCCAGTCCTGAAAGTTTGAAGCCCACAGAAGAAACGCCAGAGGCTGACAGCACAGATGCTTTAGCACAGCGTTTTTTTGATGGCGCAGAACAGTTTGCCCAAGGGCGGGTACTGATCGCGGATGGCGCAGCGCTGCTTGCGGATGGTGCCTGCAAAGACGGAGAGCCCCTGCACCCCAAACCCGATTTGCTGGCCAGTTTCGCCCGCGATCTTGCGAGATGGGATGACGACACGACCAACACAATGGACCATCCGCAGCTTATTGTCATACGGCCGTCTGGCGGCAAAGGCACCGGGTTGGCCGTTTTGAACGATGGCACAAATACCGCTCTGGCCGTTCACGAGGCACGCAAGTTGGGCGCGGTCGTCAATCTGTGGGCAGCTTTAAAAAGGCCGGACGGATGATTGCGTCCGATACAATCAGTTTTTCGGCGCGTTTGGCGCGCTTTTATATGTTGCCAGGGTAAAGTTTATGAGTGAAACCAATCGTCGCGAGTTGATCCGTATTGCCGAGGACATGAACGGGATCTCAAACGAAGAGACCCGGCAATTCATTTCGCGAATTGTCAGTGATCTGAAGAACCTCAAACCCTCAATCGCTTTTGTTGGGCAGATCAAGGCCGGAAAGTCGCGCCTGATCAACGGTTTCACGGGGCAAGCAGAATTTCTTCCTTCGGATGTGAATCCTTGGACAACGGTGATTACCGACATGCATTTCGGGCACCCGTCTGGCCGCACCTCGGGGGCTGAATTTCATTTCTTCGACAACCGCCAATGGCAGGCGCTGATCGCCGAAGGCGAAGAGTTGCGCAACATGTTCCCCGATGACGAGGACAGCTATAAGCGCGAGATGATCGAAGAGCAGGTCGAGGCAATGAAGACCCGCGCCAAGCTGCGTCTGGGGGAAAGCTACAAACACCTGCTCGGTCAGCATCATGACCTGGACAACCTGAACTCAGACGATCTGGCGCGCTATGTCTGCGCAGGCGACGATCCAACCGATGAGGGTGCGTATGATCCGGGGTCGGACCGGGGACTGTACAGCGACATCACGCGCAAGGCCGAGGTTTATTTCGACATCGGCCACTTCCCCTACCCCTTGACCGTGACGGACACACCCGGTGTTAATGACCCGCTTTTGATCCGTGAGGAGATCTCGCGCCAATACCTCAAGGAATCCGACTTTTTCGTCGTGGTACTGTCTGCGCATCAGGCCCTTTCGCGCGCCGACCTGAAACTGTTCCGCCTGATGCAGGCGCTGGAATTGGGTCAGATCGTCGTCTTCATCAACCGCGTTGATGAGTTGGGCGGCGGCGCCGATGATGCCACCAAAGTTCGGGCCGATGTTGTGGACGGTCTCGAAAAAGCGCTTGGCAACTCGGACATTGACGTGCTGATGGGTAGCGCGCAATGGGCGCACTATGCCCTGACCGGGGATGAGACAGGCATCAACCATGATGAGGTTCTGGCGTGGCTGCGCGCGCATCCGGACCAGATGAAGCAATATCTGGACGGCGTGGCAGAGATCAAACAAGGGTCCGGCCCGATCAGCCGTGAAGGCGTCTTGCGATTTGCTGCAATGGTTGCCTCGGGTTTGCCTGACCTGCGCCGCCACGTGACCAGTGCCCTGACCGAGGGCCCGCGGAATGAGCAGTTGCGGATGGCGTGGCAGCATCTCAACAGCTTTGCCCAAGGTGAGGTTGAGCGCAGCAAGGCCCACATCCGCGCCATCGAGGAAGAAAGCGGTTCGAAAGCCGAAACCGGCGACGAAAACCACAAGACGCTCGCAGACCTGCGCAAACTTGTTGGCCAGAAAACGACCGAGATCGTAAACGATATGGATGACGTTCTGGCCAACCTGCGCGGTGTCATGGACGATACCGTGGCCGAAGCGGTCGCAGCCGTGGTGCGTGGGCCGTACGGAAATTCACCATTGTTGGCGAGCGGTGGCGAGACCGAGCTGAACTTTACCCCGCTGCGCGACCGCATGCGCGAATTGGTTCAGGGCGCGACACAAGTGGTTCGGCAGCGCATGCTGAGCGAGCTGTACTCGATCGACATGCAAAGCAATGCGGCCCTGCGTTCGTTGCCGGGCTGGCAGGATTCCTCCGACAACCGCATGAACACAAGCGCCGTTCGATGGTTCCGACCGGATACCAAGGCTCTGACGCGGGGCATAACGGTTGAACTCAGGGTCAGCTGGCTTTCGCGACTGATTTCGCGCAAAAGCGTTGTGGCCCGGGCCGAACGTATGATTGTGCAGGAATTCGAGATGATTGGCGACGATCTGGTGGATACCGCGCGCAGCGATTTGCTAGAGCGGCTGAACACGGTTCTGGATCACTACCTGGCATTGTTGGCCGGACATCTTGAACACCGGACAGGTAGCGGCGAAGCAAGTGAACGGGCCGAAGCGCAGGCGGCATGTGACCACGCGCAACGCATTTTGGAAGAGTTGGGCACCATTTACGGTGCAGATGACGTAGACAAAATACTGGCAGAGGCTGCTGAATGATTGAATTTCCCGGAACCGAACAGGAAGTTGCGCAACTTGAACGCTTTCTGAACGCGACCGAAAACCTGTCTGCTGACGCAGAGTTGACCGGAATGCGCGACCGCGCGCTGGCCCATGCCGAACGGCTGTCCAATGCCGTCAATATTGGATTCGCCGGCGAATTCGGCGCGGGCAAGTCCAGCCTTGCCAATATGCTGGCCGGGGCCGATATTCTGCCTACCGGACCTCAGCACCTGAAATTGCCGCTTGTGATCGTGGCTTATTCCGAAACGCCGGAAACCACGGTTGGGTGGTGGGACCGCGAACCCAAGGTTTATTCCGGGATTGCGCTGGAAAAGGCTGCTGCAGATAACCCTGACTTCATTTCGGTTGGATTGAACACGCCTGCCCTGCAGGAAATCTCATTGTTTGATTTGCCCGGTACCGGCGCATTGGACGACACGTATAAGGCAACACTCGATCTGCTGAAGTTTGTAGACTGCGCAATCTGGTGTACCAACGGAACAAACGCCTGGCGCGAGACGGAACGCCATCTGTGGTCGCAGGTCCCGCAATCCTTGCGCAGCAACAGCTTACTGGCTGTCACCCACACCGACCTGCCGCATGTCAATGAGGCCTTGGATCGGGTGGTGTCGCGGCTTAACAAGGAAAAAGGCGATCTGTTCCGCGCTGTTGTGCCGATTGGCACCCCGGTCGCCGTGCGCGCCATGGCACAAGAGCCCGAGCCCGATTTCGACCTCTGGGAAGATTGCGGCGGTCAGACCCTGGCGGAACAGGTTCTGCAAATTGCCTCAGACCGTCGCCTTGCCGATCTTGAGGCTGCAAGGGCTGATCTGAAACAGGATTTCCTACCTTATCTGGAAACGCTGGACAGGCCCGAGAATGAGCCGGAAAGGCCCGATGCCGCTTCGATGCACGCCACGCTGGAAGCCGCTTTGCCACCGCTCGAAAACCCGATCCTCGAAGACTGGTTGGCCGCGATTGCCAGCATCTATGAAGATTTGCGCGAGTCATCCGATATCGAACCTGCGTCATTCTTGCATTCGTGCCAGGAAATCGTCGAGGATTTCGCCGAACGGCTGGAACAAGGGGGCGAAATCGACCCCTCGGCCAAATGGATTCCGGGTGAGTTTGAAAAGGCCACCGACCTATTGCTTCTGCTGCAATTTGAAAGCGGTGATGCGCCTTTGAATGACGCAGTCAGCATTCTGGCCCAGCTCAGCGATAACCTTGCATGGGCGGGCAGTCGGATAGACTCGGTCGAGCCAAAAACCGGCACCTGACAACTTCACGCAAAAATTGAACCGGGATGCACCGATTCGAAGCAATGGGAATCAGGTGCCAAGAGCAACGCGTCCGTTGCGCAGGTGGAGACAAACCACCAACTAGCCTGCATTTTGTGCAGCCTCTTTTTCAGCATATTGTGTTGACGACGGCCACGCACACAACATGTAGTATACCGTCCGAAAGGATCCATAGTGAAGCCATTTGGCGGCCCCAATAAAGTCAAATTTGAAACGTCTAACCGTCCTTAGTGTCCTGCGGTTGTGTTTGGTTGTGAGTTCGGGATCAGTTTTTCCCGGTTGAGTTGACCGCAAAACGAAAAGAACGGGCGGAAAGAAATGAGCCACAACCAGGCTGTCGGTGCATCGCACGACGAACCTAAAATTGACGGACTCCAACCCGGCGCCAAGCTGTTGCGCGGGCAGTATGAAGTCCTGCGTTTCCTCAGCAATGGCGGGTTCGGCATCACCTATCTGGCGCGTGACAGCCTAGAGCGCGACGTGGTGATCAAGGAATGTTTTCCAGGCGCAATGTGTCATCGCAATGGCGATATGGTCGAGCCCTCGGACCCTGGATACAAAGACGATCTGCGCTCGATCATCGACCTGTTTATTCAAGAGGCACGCAACCACGCGCGTCTGGTGCATCCCAATATCGTCAATGTGCATCAGGTCTTCGAAGACAACAACACCGCCTATATTGCGATGGATCTTGTCAAGGGGTGCGACCTGCTGGACTACGTGGAAGATCCAGACACAGATACTGGCCCTGACTTCATCGTTCAGATGACTGAAAAGATGCTGTCCGCAGTGTCTTTCATCCATCAAAGCGGCATGCTTCACCGCGATATCTCACCCGATAACATTCTGATCAACGAAAACGGTGATCCCGTTCTGATCGACTTTGGGGCCGCGCGGGAACAGGCCGCGAACCAATCGGCGGCACTTCTGACACTACGGGTGATCAAGGACGGCTATTCCCCACATGAATTCTATGTTCGCGGTGCTGAACAAGGGCCAAGCAGTGATCTCTATGTTCTTGCTGCCACTCTGTACCACGCCATTAGCGGCGAGCGTCCGATTGACGGGCAAACCCGCCTGAACGCCTTCAACAACAGTCAGAAAGATCCTTATGAGCCGCTCGCCGGGCGGCTCAAGGGCTATCCTGACGGTTTCCTTGAGGCGATCGATAAGGCGATGGAGGTTCACGTCACCGACCGCCTGCAAAGCGCCCTGGATTGGCTGCGGATGTTCCGTGGGCCGGGTGTCATGTTTGACACGTTCGACTACCGCCCCGTCTCGGTCATTGTGGCGATGGATCGCAAGGATGAGGCCGCCGAAAAGGCCCGTATCAAGGCTGAAAGTGAAAATGCCGAAGCGGTCGTGACGGCCCTATTGGCCGGCAACGCGGACCTGACGCTTGGAAACGAAGACAAAGACGACGACGACCTCGCCAAGTACACACCGAAAGAGGAAGCGCCAGCAACAGTAGATACAATTGTCAAAAGTAAGTCAGAAGGCGGCGGACGATTGATTGCAGGCATTGTGGTCGTCGTCGCTGGTCTGGCCGCGGGCGGGTACTTTTTGATGTCTGGTGAAAAGGTGATGGAGCCAAAAAATGACACCGTCGACCTGACAGCACCTGCCGACGTTCCTGAAACAATCGAGCCGCCAGCCCCAGTTGAACTGGTGACCGAAGCCGAAATCGCCCCGGAACAGGTAGAGCCAGAACCCACAACCGTTGAACCCAATCAGGCCCCTGTCGAGCAGACACAGGCCCCCTCGGCTGAACCAGAAGTGGCCCAAGCCCCGGCAGCCGAACCCACTCCCGCCGCCGATGTCCCGCCTACGTCGGGGACACCGGCGGAGGTGCAGGTGGCTTTCTCGCACTGGGATGTTGAAATTCCATTCCAGATCTCGCGGCGTCGCGCAACCACAGGCACCGTTATCGCCGTGACCGGCGTTGATCCTTCGCGGGATATGTCAGTCATAGGAGACTGGGTGGAACGCGGTGCTTCGATTTATACATTGAACGGCGAACCCTTCGGCGAGGATGCAAGTTTCGCCGCGCAGGCGTTGGACGATCTGTCAATAGATCCCGATGGCTATATCCGCGTGACTGCACGCTATCGGTCATTGGGTCAAACCCGGGCACAGAACGGGCTGTTGGCGCTGCCCGCCTTCCGGATGGTCGGCTTGGAAAACGGTTACGGCTTCACCGTGCGAAACACGGAAGGCGCAGGTTGGAAGACAGTTGTCACGACGGTTCCGCCCGAGGCCAAAGGTGATCTTCAAAAAGGCGATATTCTGATTTCTGAGTCTCAGACCTCGGTCGCGATGGATGGGCCGGAGAGCATCGATGCCGTGCTTCAAACCCTGGTCGCCGAAGGCCAATCCCACGCACGTCTGACCGTATTGCGCAACGGCACGGAAACGGACGCAGTCATGCAGCTAAAGCAGGAATAGTTTGACCAGTTCGAAAGTGACCTGCTGCACAGTGAGTTCTGAGGGTGGCGCCCGGAAATCCGCCACTCTTCACGGTTCGGTCCGGACCGGCAGATGAGTTTGATCTGATTTCCAAATTATCCGTGCCTTTGCGCCAATGCGCGCAGCGGCAAGTAGTAGCCCCACAGGACCAAATGCCTGTGCCGAAACAGTAAAAAGGTGTCGACACCATGTTTAAATACAAAAGCCCCCTCAGCCGGCTTCTCGAAGGTGCCGGCAAGGTCAAAGAAGCCCAGCCTGAAACCGACGTGGAAGGCGCAGTCGAGCCCGAGGCCGAAAAACCCCAACCGATTGCGGATTTCAACGCGCTGCGCAACGCTCTGGCGGGCGGCAACGCGTCGGCGGAACCCTATGAAGACAGCGACGAGTTGATCCCGGAAGAGGATATGCCCGCGTTTTCTGACGATGCGGACGAGACAGTCGAAGACGAAGCCGAAGCGACGGATGGTGCGCAGGATAATCTTTTCGAACCAACTGAGGAGCAACACGGGTCAAATGAGCCGGTTGTCACATTGCACATCGCCACCGACGAAGACTCCGAGCAAACCGATGCTCAGGACGAGTCCGTTGTCGAGGTCGTCGTTGAAACAGTTGAACCCACTCAGGCTGAAACAGTTGAACCCATCCTGGGCGATCCTCATGTTGAGACCGCGCCCGAACCGGAAGCAACGTCTGAGCCGGAAGTAACGCCGGAACCGACGCAAGCGGCCGCTCCTCCCGTGGCGGATGACCGTCGCGGCCGGGTCAAGACAACCTTCCTTGGGTTTGAACGCGCCGACACGCATGTTCAGGATCTGATCGAAAGCTCGGACCCGGTCGTAAAGACAACAACCGCAAAAGAAACATTCCCCGTTGGTTGGCTGGTTGTGACCGCCGGACCGGGTCGTGGTTCTTGCATCACATTGACCGAAGGTCTGATGCAGATTGGCCGTAATGATGATCAGGCCATTCAACTGGACTTTGGTGATACTGGCATTTCGCGCAGCAACCACGCCGTGATCGCCTATGACCCCGAAGACCGGAAATGCTACCTCGGTCACGGAGGCAAGGCCAACCTTGTTCGTCTGAATGGCAAGCCCGTGCTTAGCACCGTGGCGTTGTCCAGTGGCGACCTGATCCGGATCAGCGAAACTTCGATCCGCTTCGCCGCTTTCTGTGATGACGATTTTGACTGGCGGGATGACAGCTAAATGCTGGCCCAACCGGCATATGACATTGCCCTGATCCTTGACCAGGGTCAGCGCGGATCACAGGAAGACGCGGTTGCCACGCGCATGTTCGATGCGGCCAATGCCGGATACGTGGTTGTCGCGGACGGTATGGGTGGGCACGCTGCTGGTGACGTGGCATCGGACATCGTGATTGGTGCCTGGCGCGACGCGTTGGACGCCGAGCTTGCGGGCGCAGCGCCGTCCGAAAGCTCTGTCGCCGACGCCCTGCCCTTGGCGGCAATGCAAGCCAATGCCTCTATCGCTGCACATTGCGACGAAATGGGCGGCAATTTCAAAATGGGGTCAACCCTGTTGGGCGTACTGCTGCTGGGGCAGCGCGTGTACTGGATCTCGATCGGTGACAGCCCGCTATATCTGTTCCGCGACGGAGTTCTGCACCAGATCAACGAAGATCATTCGATGGCTCCGGTCATAGACGCACAGGTTGCCAATGGCACTTTGACCGATGCCGAAGCGCGGGTCCATCCGGACCGCAATCAACTGACATCGGTGATTATGGGTGCCGCGATTCCGAAAGTGGACTGCCCTGAGGAACCGCTCAGCCTGACGGCGTCAGATGTTCTGATCCTGGGCAGTGACGGTTTGCAATATCTCAGCGATGCAGAAATTCAAGCCATCGTGAAACGTAACGCGCATGCGTGGGCACAGGACATCGCCGATGCTTTGTTGCTGGCGCTTCACGCCAAGGGCGACCCGGATCAGGACAATGCCTCGATCGGTGTCGTGAAACTGACAAGAAACTAATCAAGGCAAGGCTACAGGACCCATGAAACCCCATCTTTTCATATCCAGCCTGGCACTCGCTGCCGTGGCCGGAGCCGCCTCGGCGCAAGAGGCCTGCTCGACTTACGAAATCCAGCGCGGCGACAGCCTGCGGGAGTTGACGATCGAAGTGTATTCGACCGAGGATTTCCGCATCATCTTTGACGCCAACCGCGATGTGATCGGCAATAACCCGAACATCATTCGTGTAGGCGACGTGCTGACCCTGCCCTGTCTGGAAGATATTGGGCGCGCGCCTGAAGTTCCGCAAACCGAAGCCGAAGCCATGGCCGCTGAGATGGCTGCTGAACTGGTTGCGGCCGCAGAAAAGCGGGCCGCAAAAGCCATTGCAGACGCCGAGGCGCGTGTCGCTGAAGCCAAGGCTGAGGCCAAAAAGGCCAGCGAAGAAGCTGTAATCGCGGCCAAGGCTGCGGCCCGTGAAGAAATTGAAGCGGCCCGCGCCGAAGGGGCTGCGCTGATCCGCAACGCAGACGACAGTGAAAGCCCAGCAATCCGAGATCGTCAGTTGCTGCTGATCACCGGAGGCAACTACGCGCCCTTTACGGATGAGTCCTTGCCCTATCGCGGCCTCTATACCAACCTCGTTGAAACGGCGATGCTGCGGGCCGCGCCCGAGCAGGGCTATAAGATACAGTTCGTCAATGACTGGTCTTCGCATCTGGACTTGTTGATGCCGACTCTCGCATTTGACGCGACCTTTCCCTGGTCACGCCCGAACTGTGAAACAGCCGAAGCGCTGTCGGAAAACGATCGCAATCGCTGCGAGACCTACGATTTCTCGAACCCATTTTACGAGGTGGTAGACTCATTCTTTGCGCGCGAAGGTTCGGGATACGAGCAGACGCTGACCTATGCCGACTTTGCTGGCGCCACGATCTGCCGCCCCGAGGGTTGGACAACGTCGCACATGGATGCGGTAGGCCTCTACGAACCCGCAATCTCATTAATGCGGCCGGTCGCACCGGATGATTGCTTTCACGCGGTCATGGACGGCAGTGCCGATATCGTCGCGATTGAGGCTCACGTCGCCGTCGAGGCCATCGCGCGGCTTGGATACAAGCATCGCATCATCGAAAACCCCAACCTGGCGGCAATCAAGTCGCTTAACGTCATGACCCACAAAGACAATCCGGATGGGGAAGCGATTCTTGAGACGCTTAACCAGGGTCTGGCGATCATGCAGCAATCGGGTGAATGGCGGGACATCGTGTCAACCGCCCTGCGCCACCAAATGGAAAATGGCTAAGGCCCCAGCTGGCCTGACAACAAAAAATTCTGGAGGAAGTGAAGATGTTTGAAGTCAACCTGAAGAAAGTCGTGATATCGACCGTAGCTGTCACCGCCCTAAGCGCCGGAGCTGCCGCCGCCCAAGAGGCCTGCACCAACTACACCGTCGTGGATGGCGACACGTTGGCCACAATCGCAATTGCCGCTTATGGCACATCGAACTACCAGCCGATTTTCAACGCGAACCGCAACACGATCTTGAACCCATCAAACCTTGAGCCGGGCCTGGTCCTTGCCTTGCCGTGTGAAGACGGCAGCCTGCCAAACGGTCAAAGCGCGCAAGACCTGATCGCCGCGGAAGAAGCACGTAACGCCAATAACAAAGTGTCCAACGTGTACGAACCGCCGATCAAAATCGTGACCGGCGGCAACTATGCCCCTTTTGCAGACGAAGATCTGACGGGCGGCGGCTTTCTTGTCCGTCTTGCTTCGACGGCCCTTAACAGGGCGGGAAACAACCGTGAATTCTCGGCGAGCTTCGTAAACGATTGGAGCTCTCACCTGGATACTCTCTTGCCGCTGGGTGCGTTTGATGTGTCACTGGCCTGGTATATCCCCGACTGCAGCAACCGCAGCTACGAGTGGTCGCCGGAAACAACGAAACGCTGCACCCAGTTCGATTCCACCGTCAGCGTTTACGACACCGTAATCGGGTTCTACACGCTGCCCGACAGCGGCTATGCCACGGCCCGGTCGTTTGAAGATTTCAAAGGCGCGCGTCTTTGCCGGATGGAAGGTTGGTTTACACACGATCTGGAAGAGAACGGCGTTTTCGAACCGAACGTGACAATGATCCAACCTGTCACAGCGACTGACTGCATGGATGCCGTTCTGACCGGTGTGGCAGATGTTGCGTCTTTCGAAGTTCAGCTTGCGGCAGACGCTATGAGCGATCTGGGTCTTTCCCATAATGACATCGTTGAAAATCCGTTTGTGAACACTGTCGCAGGCTTGCGCTTTGTCACGCACCGGACAAACCCATATGGCCGTCAATACGTGGCCATGCTGAACGCAGGCCTGAATGAGATGCGGGAATCCGGCGAATGGTATGCCATCATCTCGGACACCCTGCGCGAGCATAATGAGAAACTGATGGCAGCTTCGAACTGATCCCTCGGTTCAGCTGAATACACTGGGGCTGGTCTTTGAACCGGCCCCCTTTTTTTTCGAGCAGCACTTTGCAGCGTATTATCACATCAAACGGCCTTTCGTGCCTGATGCGTTTGCCATACAGGAATCCCCCGATATTCGGATTTTTTATTTGATAGCTTGACTACCGCTATACCGGTGAGGCTCTACCTCGCCACTCACTCAAAAAGGGCCGACTTTGGGGGTCGGCCCTTTTTCCATTCAAGATACCCATTTACTCAAATAAAAGCCACGCCATCAAACGTGGCTTTTGGCCTTCAGCCGATGATGGCGTTTAGGGTCGCACTTGGGCGCATCACCGCAGCGGTCTTGGCTGGGTCGGTGTGATAGTACCCACCAAGATCAGCGGGTGCGCCTTGTGCGGCAGCCAATTCGCCCAGGATCTGCTGTTCTTTTTCAGCCAGCTCTTTGGCAATCGGCGCAAACTCAGCTGCCAATTCAGCATCTTCGGACTGCGCTGCCAACGCTTCGGCCCAGTAGCGCGCGAACCAGTAGTGGCTGTCGCGGTTGTCAGGCTGACCTACCTTTCGGCTGGGCGATTTATTGTTGTCCAGAATGCCCTGCGTTGCCGCCTCGGCCGCGGCCCCCAGAACACCTGCTTTGGCGTTTCCGGCGCTGTCGGCTAGGAAGTTCAGCGACTCACCCAAAGCACAGAACTCACCCATCGAGTCCCAGCGCAGGTGGTTTTCTTCTACCAGCTGCTGCACGTGTTTCGGCGCCGAGCCGCCCGCACCGGTTTCGAACAGACCGCCACCCTGCATCAACTTTACGATCGACAGCATCTTGGCCGAAGTGCCCAGTTCCAGGATCGGGAACAGGTCGGTCAGATAGTCCCGCAGCACATTGCCGGTGATGGCAATCGAATCCTTGCCAGCGGTGATGGTCTCAAGCGACTGACGCGTGGCCTCACGCGGAGCCATGATCAGGAACTTGTCAGCCACGCCAGCGGCCTCAAGAGCCGGTTTGACGAATTTAATCAGTTCCGCATCGTGGGCGCGGTTCGCGTCCAGCCAGAAGATCGCTTCGGAACCGGTCAGGCGCTGACGGTCCATCGCCAATTGTATCCAGTTTTCGATTGGTGCCTTCTTCACGGTGCAGGCACGCCAGATATCGCCTTTTTCAACAGCATGTTCGTGCAACGTCTCGCCGTTCGCAAGAACGATGCGGATGGCACCATCAGCTGGTGCTTCGAACGTGGTGGGGTGGCTGCCGTATTCCTCGGCCTTCTGGGCCATCAGGCCAACATTGGCCACTGCTCCGGCGGTGGCCGGATTCAGCGCGCCATTGGCTTTGAAGAAATTGATGGCCTCATCGTAAACCGGGGCGTAGCAGCGGTCCGGGATCACGCAGTTTGTATCGCCCTTTGCACCGGTCTCATCCCAGCCCTTGCCGCCCGCGCGGATCACGGCAGGCATCGAGGCGTCGATGATCACATCGGACGGTACGTGCAGGTTGGTGATCCCTTTGTCACTGTCGACCATGTACATGGATGGGCGGTCACCCTTCAGCGCATCAATGGCCGCTACGATCTCGGTGTTGTCTTTGACGCGCTCCAGCAGGTCACCCAGACCCGAATTCGGGTTCACACCCAGCGCGCTCAATTCACTGCCAAATTTCTCGAACACAGGGGCCAGCCACGCTTTTACGGCATAGCCAAAGATGATTGGGTCCGACACTTTCATCATGGTCGCCTTCATATGAAGCGAGAACATGGTGCCGTCTTTCTTGGTGTCTTCAATCGCATCCGCAAGGAACGAGGACAGCGCCTTGACCGACATGAAGGTCGCGTCGGCCACGGTACCTTCGTCCAGCGGCCAGCCATCTTTCAGAACTGTGACGCTGCCGTCCTTGCCAACAAATTCGATCTTGGCGTCACCTGCCTGGGCAGCGGTGATTGTAGCGGATTTCTCGTTAGCGTAGAAATCGTTGTCGGACATGGATGACACTTTGGTCTTGCTGTCAGCGGCCCACTCGCCCATCGAATGCGGGTTCTTTTGTGCGTAGTTCTTGACTGCCTTTGCCGCGCGGCGGTCACTGTTGCCTTCGCGCAGAACCGGGTTCACAGCCGAGCCCTTGATGGTGTCATACCGAGCGCGGATCGCTTTTTCTTCGTCGGTCGAGGGCTCTTCGGGGTAGTTCGGGACATCGTAGCCCTGCGATTGCAGTTCTTCGATCGCCGCCACCAATTGCGGGACCGAGGCCGAGATATTCGGCAGTTTGATCACGTTTGCCTCTGGCGTCTTCACCAGTTCACCCAATGCGGCCAGATCGTCGGTGATGCGCTGTTGGTCAGTCAGGTTCTCGGGGAAGGTCGCGATGATGCGGCCTGCCAGCGAAATATCTTTGGTTCCAACGCTGACACCAGCCGCCGAGGCGAACTTGCGAATGATGGGCAGGAACGAGGCGCTCGCCAGCTCAGGCGCTTCGTCTACAATGGTATACAATATATCGAAGTTCGATTTTTCTGCCATATTCTTTTACCTTTTTTAAGCCTTTCGGGGCGTGCGATCCAAGAGTGTGCCACGTCTGTGTGGCCTGAAACGGGGCGCGTGTATCTTACCGCCCCAATGGTGACTCTGATTTGACAGGGCCTCCCATAGAACAGGTTGGCCTTCGGATCAATCGTCTAGTGGGGGCGCAAATTGACACGGGAAGGTGTAAACCGCCAATTCACCCCATGATTTTAAGCGATTCAGCGCCCGGCACCCCATGTGTCACTTAACCTGTAACCGTCGGGCCAGGGATCGTCCGGGTCCAACATATGCTGGTGTATGCCGGTAATCCAACCACGGCCGCTGATCTCGGGGATGATAGCCGGACGGCCCGCAACACTGGTATTATCGATGATCTGGCCGGTGAAGCGCGAGCCGATAATCGAGACCGCCTCGAAGGTTTGACCAGCTTTCATCTGACCCTTTGCCGCCATCAGGGCCATACGCGCCGAAACCGCAGTACCGGTCGGCGACCGATCAACCTTGCCCGGCTGGATGGCGACAGCGGATGTCCCGGTGAACCCGGCTTCAGTGGCCTTTACCGGGCCGCAAAAAGCGCAAAAAGAGATATGTGTCCAATCCGGATTTTCGGGATGGGAAAACCCAAGCTGTTCATTCGCGGCATCTGTGATCGCCACACCCATGCGCGCAATATCCCGCGCCTCGTCCTCGACAATCTGAACGCCAAGCGCGGCTGCATCGACCACCACGAAACTATCACCGCCATAAGCTGTATCGACAGTCAGAGTACCCAGGCCCTGAACCTCCAAGGGAACCGATATCTTATCGGCGAAACTGGGCAGGTTTTGTACGTATATTCGCTCGGCCTTGCCGTTCCGGCAATCGGCGCGAACCCTTACCAAACCGCCCGGCGCTTCAAGAATTATACGAGTTTCCGGCTCTTGCATCGGGATAATCCCGCCATCCAACAAGACTGTAGCCACACAGATCGCGTTCGATCCGGACATGGGCGGCGTGTCCTCAGGCTCCATAATGATAAAACCCGCGTCTGCATCGGGGTGTTTGGGTGGAACCAACAGGTTCACATGCCGAAACACGCCACCTCGGGGTTCATTCAGAACAAAATTGCGCAGGGTCTGATCTTGCGCAATGAAGGCGCGCTGCTGCCAAAGCGTGTCTCCGGGCGGTGGAAGCACGCCACCCACGATGACATCCCCGACCTCGCCTTCTGCATGCGCTGATATCACGTGGATGGTTTTGCTGCTGCGCATATCGTGTCCTTAAAACCGGGTGGCCGAAAACGAGGTCAGAGAAATCTGTGGCGACTGCCCATCAATAATTGCTCCGACAAGCTCGGCCGTGCCTGCGGATTGGGTCAGACCAAGGTGACCATGCCCAAAGGCATAGATGACGTCCGGCGTTTGCTTCGCAGTGCCAATCACCGGCAGGCTATCCGGCAATGAGGGGCGAAAGCCCATCCATTGCGTGCCACCGCCTGTCTTCAAACCGGGCAGGAATTTTTCAGCCTTCATAAGCAAAGCATCCGCCCGGCGATAGTTCGGAGGCAGTGAAAGCCCGCCCAGTTCAACCGCGCCGCCGATCCGCACACCGCCATTGATCCGGGTGGCAACAAACCCGTGGTTTGGAAATGTCAGGTGCAGGCGCAGGTCAAACGCACCTTGAGGAAGCGTTGTGTTATAGCCGCGCTCAGTCTCAAGCGGGATGTGATCACCAAGTGTATTGGTAAGGTGATGCGACCACGCGCCGGCGCATACAACGACCTTTTGCGCAGCGGCTTCTTTGGTCGCCATCACGATCTGCACACCCTCCTCAACAGGGGACAGCGTGCGAACCTCTCTGCGTTCGATCCGCCCACCCCGACCTTCAAAGACCTTCGCCAAATGCTCGACCCATTTTTTGGGATCAACGACATTCATCCAGTTCGGCGTGAACCCTGCATGCGTAAAACGCGGACTGAGGCCGGGTTGTATTTCGGCGATCGCCTCGCGGCTTTCCAGCAAGTCAAATTCAATTCCGTATTGGCGCCGCAACTCCCATGTGGGCAGGCTGGCGCGGTATTCTGCTTCGCCTTCATACAGTTGCATCTGACCGTCACGCTGAAGCATCCCTTCTGCGTCGATATCGGTGATCAAGCGGGCCAATGCCGAGGCTGAATGCGTCATCATGCTGGCTTGTGCGCCCAGAAGGGTCTGATACTTCGCTGGACGGCTGGCTCGCCAGAAGCGAAACAGCCACGGTACGATCTTCAACGCATAGGCAGGCGGGATGGAAAGCGGCCCCAGCGGATCAACCAACCATTTCGGAGCCTTTCGCATAATGCCGGGGGTCGCCAATGGCTCAATCTCGGGAAACGCAAACGCACCGGCATTTCCCGCCGAGGCCTGAGCTGCAACGCCATCCCGATCCAGAACCAGAACTGAGTGTCCCCGACGTTGCAATTCCAGCGCTGTTGTGATGCCAATCACTCCAGCACCAATCACAACGACCTGTTGTGTCATAGCTCGATGCCCGCCCTGAAAGGATCGTTTTCATCAAAAACCAGTGTCGCTTCGGACATGATGTGGGCTTGTCCGGTGATTGAAGGGATGACACCTTGGTTCGGGCCGGGCTGGTAAGACAGGCGATAGGTACTGCCTATGACACTTTGCTGAGTTATTTCCTCGCCGGATTCCAAAGCTCCATCTGCGGCGAGACACGCCAGACGCGCCGAACTGCCAGTGCCACAGGGTGACCGATCGTAGTTGTTATCCGGGCACAACACGAAATTACGGCTGTGGACTTCAGGATTTGGCGAGGCGTCTTGAAAGATCACGTGGTCGATTGGTTCACCTTGCTCTCCCCCTATGCCGCAGGTGATCGCGGCTTCACGGATCGCAATCGTCATCTCGGTCATTTGCCGGATATTGGCGGTTTCGACCGATATCGGGCTTGGGTCGACGATGAAGAACCAGTTCCCACCATAGGCCACATCGCCCGTCACCTTGCCATAGCCCGGTACGTCCAATGTCACGTCACGATGAACCCGGCGGCTTTCGATATTCGTGACCGTGACGGTATGCGCATCATGCAACTCAACCGTCACAACGCCCGCAGGCGTTTCGATCTTGTGGTGGCCGGCGGAAATTCGGCCTTGATACGCCAGTGTAACAGCCAGACCAATGGTGCCGTGTCCGCACATTCCCAGCACAGCATCCACATCGAAAAAGATCACCCCCGTCACACAGGTGGGATCGACCGGCTCAACCAGCAGCGCACCAACCATGGCCGGCTGCCCACGAGGCTCCAGCATGACCGACCGGTAAAATGCCTTGTGGTCGGTCGCCAGTTTCCTTGCACGGTCCGCCAAAGGACCTTTGCCCAGATCAGGGGCACCACTCAGAATGACCCGTGTCGGCTCACCCCCGGTATGACTGTCGATCACATGCATTCCGCGATCACTCCGCCCTGTTTGGACCAGTTGGCGAACCACGTGCGGAACAGGTCGTACTGCTGCTCGCAATAGTTTCGTTGCGCATCGGTTAATTCATCCGTTTCATTGAAGTGCAGCCGATATTCCTGCTCTCCGTTCAGCACCAGTAGATGCTTGTAGTACAACACCAGATCCGGGCCTTCATCAAAGCTTGACAGCACATGGATCGCCTCGGTCAGCTCCCGTGCGCGCTGGCGGGCCTCGGGATCACCTTGTGCCGCCTTCCTGGACAGCGCGGCCAGCAGCAAAGCCTCACGCGGAAGGGCCGTGCCGATGCCGGTGATTGACCCTGTCGCACCGCAATTGACGATGCCGTGGTAAACCTCGGTATCCACACCGACCATCAGGGTCACGTCTTCATCCTGACTGGTGATAGACTCAGCCGCGTAGCGCAGATCATCCTTGCCTCCGAATTCCTTGAAACCGATCAGGTTGGGGTGTTCGGCCCGCAGGGCAAAGAACAGATCAGTGCGCGTGGCAAATCCGTAATACGGGCTGTTATAGATAATCGCAGGAACATCTGGGGCGGCGGAAAGGATCGCCTTGAAATGATTCTTCTGCGCGACGTCAGAGCTGCCCCGCGACAAAACCCGCGGAATAACCATCAGCCCAACAGCACCTACCGCCTGCGCATGCGTCGCATGGGCCACCGCGGATTTTGTGTTGATGGCCCCTGTCCCGACCACGACGGGCAGCCCGGCTTCGACCAGACGCGCGACCCCCTCCATTCGCTGATCGTCGGTCAACAAAGGCCAATCACCCATCGAACCGCAATAGACCACTGCCGACATGCCTGCGTCGATCATCTGTTTTCCCTTGCTGACCAACGCATCAAAATCTGGCGTCCGGTCGTCCGTGCAAGGGGTCATCAGCGCAGGCATGGTGCCGGTGAATACATTGGTCGACATCAGAACTTTCCCTCCAAAAAGCAGCGCGGGTTTGGGCAGAAAGATCCCGTCTGACCCACTGTGCCGGATGTTGGATAGAAAATTCCCAAAGGTCTATGCCCAAAAACGCGCCAACCCGTTAGATCGGCGCGCAAGTTCTGGTTCATTGTCTTTGAGTTACCGGAACCGCAGACCGCTTTCAGGATCAAACAGCATCACGCGATCTGGGCGAAGCTGCACCCCGATCCGGTCCCCTTGTCGGCTGCGTTGATCGTCGCGCTCTTCAATGACCAGCTTGTCGCCATTTGGCGCCAGAAGGTAGGAATAGCTTACCCCACCAAGCGCCTCAGTCAGATCGACCGCGCAGGTCTCACCCGTTCGATCAATTTCGATATGCTCTGGACGGATGCCCAAGGTCACTTTCGTCATGCCCGCAGGCACCTTGGCCGGTACCGCCAGCGGTTCCCCAAGCGCCGGGTGCGAGACCTTGCCGTCGGCATAATCACACTCAAGAAAGTTCATCGCCGGAGAGCCGATAAAACCGGCCACAAACCGGTTGTCAGGGTCGCGGTACAAGTCCATCGGCGCGCCGACCTGTTCGATCCGGCCATCGCGCAGGACTACGATCTTATCGGCCATGGTCATCGCCTCGACCTGATCATGCGTCACATAGATCATCGTCGCGCCAATCTCATTGTGGAGCCGGGCGATTTCCACCCGCATTTCAACCCGCAGCTCGGCATCGAGATTTGAGAGGGGTTCGTCGAACAGAAACACCTCGGGTCCGCGGACAATAGCGCGCCCGATGGCAACACGCTGACGTTGACCACCGGACAGGGCCTTAGGCTTACGCTTAAGGTACGGCCCCAGCTTCAGGATGTTAGAGGCTTGCTGAACCTTCTCGTTGATCTCGGATTTGGCAACACCGTTCATGCGCAGACCAAAGCCCATATTCTCGGCCACTGTCATATGCGGGTACAAGGCGTAGGTCTGGAAGACCATCGCAACCCCGCGTTTTGCGGGGTCCAAATGGGTCACTTCGCGCGCGCCAATATGAATCTGCCCTTCAGTGGTCTCTTCCAGTCCCGCGATCATACGCAGCAAGGTGGATTTGCCGCAGCCCGACGGCCCAACGAAAACACAGAATTCGCCATCCTCGATTTCCAGATCAATGCCGTGGATGACCTGCGTCTCTCCATACCGCTTGATCGCCTGGTTCAAAGTCACACCCGTCATGTCGCTTGCATCCTGTTTGTATTGGCGTTCGGCCGGGTTTCGGGGAACCGCCAAGCCTGTGCTTCGGCTCCGATCTGTTCGGCCACATGGCGAACACGCGGAACCCAGGTTTCCAGTTGCTTGAAATCCATTCGTTCGGTCGAACCTGTTACCGAAATCGCGCCCAGCATCCGCCCGCCCGATGTCAAAATAGGGCACGCGATGCAAATGATGCCGGACTCATGCTCCTCATCGTCGATCGCGTATCCGCGGCTGCGGATCAGATCGAGATCGGCACGCAGCGCCGCCTCGGAGGTCAGCGTTTTTTGGGTAAACCGATGATAGCTTTGCTGCGACACCGCGCGGGCCAGCGCCGCCTCTTCCAAATACGCCAGCATCGCTTTGCCCACACCGGTACAGTAGGCCGGGCCAACCTTGCCTGCCTGCGAATACATCTCGACCGGTTGTGCGGCATTGCGCTTGTCGACATATAGAACTTGGCTGGAATCGAGCTGCGCCAGATGCACCGTTTCCCCGGTCTCTCGGCTAAGAGCATCCAGAAACGGCCGCGCAATAGGCGCCAGCGAGTTTTGTGTCCAAGCCGCATGCGCCAGCCGGACCAATCGCAATCCCGGCGTATAGGTCTGACGATCCGGATCGTATGACAGCATTCCCTGATTGGTCAGAGTTTGCAGAAATCTGTACAAAGTTGCCTTGGGAAAGTTACTACTTTCCAATAGCTCAGCGAACCGCACGGGGCGTGCAAAGGCTGCCACTTGCTCCAGCACATCACATGCTTTTCCTATCGTTCCGTCACCAGCCACGGGTGCCTGTTCTCCTCCCATCAACTCATCGCGTTCGTCACGAAGGTCTTGACAAGACTAACCGAGTTGATGTGTAGTTTTCAATATATAAAACACGGTTTCATTATTTGGAACACGATGGAATCTAAGGGAGGACACCATGCATTCCATGTTCAAGCGCACAGCGGCCGCGCTGGCGGCCAGTGTGGCACTGGCTGCACCTGTTGCAGCCGAACTGACCGGCGAGTTGCGAATCTTCCTCGACACATCGAACCCGGCGCCGCGCGCGACGATGGAAGCGATGATCGAGCGGTTCGCGGAACAACATCCGGGGCTGGAGATTGAAACCACGGTCATCGACCGCGAAGCGTACAAGACGCAAATTCGAAACTTCCTGACCGCAGACACACCGGACGTTGCCACATGGTATGCGGCCAACCGCATGAAGCCCTATGTCGAGGCTGGCCTGTTCGAGGACGTGTCTGACCTGTGGGCCGAGCCTGAAATCGCCGACAACCTGGCCTCCACCAAGGGCGCACTGACGATCGACGGCAAGCAGTGGGGCGTGCCCTATACGTATTACCAGTGGGGTGTTTATTACCGCAAAGACATCTTTGACGAACTGGGTCTGACCGAACCTACGACCTGGGAAGAGGAACTGGCAAACTGCCAGAAAATCGTGGAATCAGGCCGCGCTTGCTATACCATTGGCACAAAGTTTCTTTGGACCGCCGGTGGCTGGTTCGACTACCTCAACATGCGCACCAACGGGTTTGAGTTCCACAACCAACTCGCAAACGGTGAGGTCAGTTGGGAAGATGAACGGGTCAAACAGACCTTCGCCAATTGGAAACAGTTGATCGACATGGGCGCATTCATCGACAACCACCAGACCTATAGCTGGCAGGAGGCCCTGCCCTTCATGGTCAACGGCGATGCCGCCGCGTACCTGATGGGTAATTTCGCCGTTGCGCCCCTGCGCGAGGCGGGTTTGACCGACGATCAACTGGATTTCTACCAGTTTGTTTCGATCAACCCTGAAGTTGAGCTGGCCGAAGACGCGCCGACCGATACGTTCCACATCCCGGCCAATGCGTCGAACAAAGAAGCCGCGCGCGAGTTCCTGCGTTTCGTAGTCTCGGCGGACGAACAGACCGAGATCAACAATGGCGCGAACCTGGGCCAATTGCCCGTGAACGCCCAGTCAGCGGTTGATGATGACAAGTTTCTGCAACAGGGATTTGCGATGTTGTCGTCCAACAGCCCCGGCGGTGTTGCCCAGTTCTGGGATCGCGACGCACCCGCAGAAATGGCCAAAGTGTCGATGGAAGGCTTCCAGGAGTTCATGGTCAAGCCTGACAACCTGGACCGTATTCTGGCAAAACTGGAACGCGCCCGCGAACGCATCTACGAAAACTGATCTGGTCAGGCCGGGGAAAAGCCCGGCCTGCACCTTGTCAAGCGTAAGGCGGGTGCAGCCAACCTTACTCCCTATACCAAATCCCCGAGTATCCGCATGTCTGTCGTCGACGTCTCAGATCAGGAAAGCTGGTTCCACAAAAACCAACAGCGCATCGCACCGTGGCTGTTTCTGGCCCCCGGTCTGCTGTTCTTCATGGTCTATGTGATCATTCCGGTGTTCCAGTCTTTTAACCTGTCTCTCTACGAATGGGATGGGCTTGGCGCGGCCGAATATGTCGGGTTTCGAAACTACGAAGACCTCTACTGGGAATGGGTTGACCGGGATGCCTTTTACACGTCCCTAAAGAACAACCTGATTTGGTTGCTTTTGTATCTGGCGGCTATTCCGGCGGGTCTTTTCATTGCCCTCTTCCTCAATCAGACGGTCTGGGGTATTCGGTTGTATAAATCTCTGTTTTTCTTTCCATTCGTTATTTCCCAAGTCGTCGTGGGCCTTGTTTTTACCTGGTTTTATGATCCGACCTTTGGCCTGCTGAATGAATTTCTTGGCCTTTTCGGCCTCGGTCCGCTGAACGTGCTGGGCGATGAACGGTTCGTGACCTACGGCATTATCTTTGCCGGTCTGTGGCCGCAGACAGCCTATTGCATGATCCTCTACCTCACCGGCTTGAACGCCGTCGACCCGGAACAGATTGAGGCCGGACGTCTGGATGGCGCAAAGGGGTTTCGAATGCTTTGGCATATCATCTTGCCCCAACTGCGCCCCGCCACCTTCATCGCCTTCGTTGTTACGATCATCGGAGCGCTGCGTTCTTTCGACCTGATTTCTATCATGACCCAAGGCGGTCCGTTCGGGTCATCCCGCGTGCTGGCCTATTACATGTTCGAAGTTGCACTGTCTGAATACGGCTTCCGCATGGGCTATGGCGCGGCCATCGCCGTGGTGCTTTTCCTCATCATGCTGTGCTTCATCGCCTATTTCCTGTGGTCGATGTACCGCGAAGAAAGGGGGCACTGAGATGTTTCCCAAACCCATCGAAAAAAAAACCCGTGCGGCACAGATCACGTATCAGGCGATGCTGCCTCTGGCACTGCTGCTGTGGTTGGGTCCGCTATTGGCGGTCGCGCTGTTCTCGGTCAAACCGGCCGCTGACTTCACCAATGCCAACTACTGGGGGATGCCATCCAGCTTTGAGGGCGCGTTCAACTACGGGCAGGTGTTCTTCAACTCGGACATGCCGCGCTACCTTCTGAACTCGTTCATGATCACGATCCCAACAGTGATCGGCGCTGTTGCACTCAGCTGCATGACTGGCTTCGCGCTGGGTATCTACAAGTTCAAATCGAACCTCTGGATTTTCTTTATGTTCGTGGCGGGTAATTTCGTGCCGTTCCAAATCCTGATGGTTCCCGTCCGCGACCTGACCTTGCAACTGGGGCTATACAACACCAAGACCGGGTTGGTTCTGTTCCACATCGCCTTCCAGACCGGGTTCTGTACGCTGTTCATGCGAAACTTTATCCGCGCCCTTCCGTTTGAGTTGATCGAGGCCGCGCGGGTCGAAGGCATCAGCGAATGGCGCATATTCTGGTACGTGGTTCTGCCGCTGATGAAACCCGCCATCGCAGCGCTGAGCGTGCTGATCTTCACCTTCATCTGGAACGACTATTTCTGGGCTGTCGTGCTGACCCAAGGCGCAGAAAGCCAACCTGTCACTGCGGGGATCACCAGCTTTAACGCGCAGTTCAGAGCCGCCTATCAGTTGATGAGCGCCGGTTCCATCGTCGCGGCCTTGCCGCCGGTGGCCATGTTCTTCCTGATGCAAAAACACTTTATCGCGGGTCTGACACTTGGAGCTGTGAAATGACGTCAAGCCTAGGGTTTGCAACATGACAAAAATCACCTTTATTGGTGCCGGTTCCACCATTTTTATGCAGAATATCGTGGGCGATGCGCTGCTGACACCAGCGCTGTGCGACAGCCACTTCGCACTGATGGACATTGATCCCGAGCGTCTGGCCGAAAGCGAAGCGGTTGCCCGCGCCATGATCCGCTCGGTCGGTTCGGGTGCGTCTGTTTCGACCCATACAGAACGGCGCGCCGCTTTGGACGGGGCAGATTTTGTTATCACCGCGTTCCAGATCGGCGGGTATGAGCCGTGTACCGTGACCGACTTTGAGATTCCAAAACAATACGGCCTGCGTCAGACCATCGCCGACACGCTTGGCGTCGGCGGCATCATGCGCGGTCTGCGCACTGTTCCGGTGTTGTGGGACGTGGCACGGGACATGATGCAGCTTTGCCCGAACGCGACCCTGCTGCAATACGTGAACCCGATGGCCATCAATACATGGGCGCTGGCCGAGCAATTCCCGGCACTGAAACAGGTCGGCCTATGCCACTCGGTACAGAACACGGTCGAAGAACTGGCGCATGACCTCGACCTGCCGAAAGATGAAATCCGCTACAAGGTCGCGGGCGTCAATCATGTCGCCTTTTTCCTGCGGCTGGAACATCGGGGCCACGACCTGTATCCCGCCTTACGGCAGGGGTACGCAAGTGGCCAAATCCCCAAGGCTCCTCTGCTGATGCCACGTTGCCCGAACAAGGTTCGGTACGAGGTGATGGATCACCTGGGATATTTCTGCACCGAAAGTTCCGAGCATTTGGCCGAATATGTACCGTGGTTCATCAAGGATGGGCGAGAAGACCTGATCAAGCAGTTTTCCATCCCGCTGGATGAATACCCCACCCGATGCGTGGAACAGGTTGCAAATTGGAAAGAACAGGCCAAGACCCTGACGGATGGTCGCACCATCAAGGTAACCCGCAGTCACGAATTCGCTGCCGATCTGATGGATGCCATTGTTACCAATACGCCTTACGTGGCCTATGGAAACCTGCCCAACACCGGCCAGATGCCGCAACTTCCGTTGGGGGCCGCCGTTGAAACCCCTTGTCTGGTCGACGGCAACGGTGTGCAGCCTTCGATCGTTACAGACATTCCACCGCAACTGATCGCGCTGATGAGGAGCCAGATCAATGTGCAAGAGCTTACCGTGCGAGCATTGGTCGACCAGAACCCGGAATACATCTATCACGCCGCCATGATGGACCCGCACACAGCCGCCGAATTAGATCTGCGCCAAATCCGCAGCCTTGTCGATGACCTGTTAATCGCGCATGCCGACTGGCTTCCGGATTGGTGCAAACCTGCAAAAGCCGCCTGAACCAAAGACTAGAAGGCTAACAAAAATGACAACGAAACGCCGCTCGCAACACTGGTACGGAAAACTCGACAAAGACGGGTTCATCCACCGGTCCTGGATGAAGAATCAGGGCTTTCCCGATCACGCCTTTGACGGGCGCCCGATCATTGGCATCTGCAATACATGGTCCGAGCTAACACCCTGCAACTCGGGCCTGCGCGACCTGGCCGAGGGCGTCAAACGCGGCGTTTGGGAGGCAGGCGGTTTCCCAGTTGAGTTTCCGGTCATGTCTCTGGGCGAAACCCAGATGAAGCCTACCGCCATGCTGTTCCGCAACCTTCTGGCAATGGATGTCGAAGAATCGATCCGTGCCTATGGCATCGATGGCGTTGTCCTGTTGGGTGGTTGTGACAAAACCACGCCGGGGCAGTTGATGGGCGCAGCCTCAGTCGATCTGCCCTCGATAGTGGTGAGTTCCGGCCCTATGCTGAACGGCAAGTATCGCGGTAAGGATATCGGGTCGGGCACAGATGTCTGGAAATTCTCCGAAGCTGTCCGCGCCGGAGAAATGACGCTGCAAGACTTCATGAACGCCGAATCCGGCATGTCGCGCAGTGCAGGTGTTTGCATGACCATGGGCACCGCATCGACCATGGCCTCACTGGTCGAGGCGATGGGGATGAGCCTGCCCACCAACGCTGCGCTTCCGGCAGTTGACGCCCGCCGTATGGCTCTGGCGCATCTGACCGGGAAGCGGATCGTTGAAATGGTGGACGAGGACCTGAAGCCTTCGGACATTTTGACCAAAGAAGCGTTCGAAAATGCCATCCTCACCAATGCCGCCGTAGGTGGATCGACCAACGCCGTTGTTCACTTGCTGGCTTTGGCTGGTCGCGTGGGTGTTGATCTGTCACTCAAAGATTTTGAGATCGGGTCGGAAATACCCCTTCTGGTGAATTGCATGCCTTCGGGCAAATACCTGATGGAAGATTTCTGCTACGCGGGTGGTGTGCCCGTAGTTCTGAATGAGCTGAAACCCTTCCTGCGCCCTGCCAAGACCGTTCTGAACAAGGATATTTCGGCCCATTACGAGGGCGCCGAATGCTTCAACCGCGACGTGATCCGTCCTTTCGATGATCCGGTGAAACCTGCCGCGGGCCTTCGCGTCTTACGCGGAAATCTCGCACCCAATGGTGCCATCGTAAAGCCCTCAGCCGCGACGGACGCGCTGTTGGAAACCGAGGCAGACGCCTATGTTTTTGAGAACATCGAAGACCTGAAAGCCAACATAGACCGGGATGATCTGCCAGTGACGGCAGACACTATTCTGGTGCTCAAGGGCTGCGGGCCAAAAGGCTATCCCGGCATGCCAGAAGTCGGCAACATGCCAATTCCCGCAAAGCTTGTGAAAGAGGGTGTGCGCGACATGATCCGAGTTTCGGATGCGCGCATGTCCGGCACAGCCTTTGGCACTGTGATCCTTCATGTCAGCCCCGAGGCGCAGGCCGGGGGAACGCTGGCGCTGGTCAAAACCGGCGACCGCATCCGGGTGTCCGCCAGCAAGGGTGAGTTGGAACTGCTCGTTGATGAGGCAGAACTGGCTACCCGCCGCGCGGCGTGGCAACCGGACGACCCGCACTATACCCGCGGTTACGCGAAACTTTATATCGACCACGTGCTGCAGGCCGATCAGGGTGCCGACCTTGATTTCCTTGTCGGCAAAGACACCCGCCTTGTGACCAGAGAGAGCCACTGATGGATCAACCAGCAACTTTCCACGATTTGAACGGTGCGTCGGTCTTTATTACTGGTGGCGGCTCTGGCGTCGGTGCAGCGTTGACGGACGGATTTCTGGCCCAAGGTGCCAACGTGGCATTCATCGGTCGATCGGACGCCAGCGGATTTGTCGCGGAAATGCATGATAAACACGGTCGCGCACCGTTGTTCATGCAGGCCGATATTACAGATACCGCATTGCTGCACGCCACGATGCAAAAAGCCTCGGATGCGCATGGTCCCTTGAACGTACTGATCAACAATGCAGCTAACGACCAACGCCACTCGCTTGAGGAAACCACGCCTGAGTTTTGGGACTGGATGATTGAGGTCAACCTCAAGGCTTATTTCTTCGCCTGTCAGGAAGCGGCACGCCAGATGCAAGGGGAAGGCGGGGCCATCGTCAACTTTAGTTCGATCAGCTACATGATTGGCAATGCCGGCTATCCAATCTACACGACCGCGAATGCCGGGATCACCGGGATGACCCGATCCCTTGCGCGTGAGCTTGGGCCGAAGAACATACGTGTGAACGCGCTCGCCCCGGGGTGGGTTCTGACCCAGAAACAGTTGGATATGTGGGCCACTCCCGAAGACCTTGCGGCCCATATGAACCGCCAATGCCTGAAGGAACACCTGACGCCCGAAGATATGATCGCGCCGACCCTGTTCCTGGCCTCCAATGCCAGCCGTGCAATGACCGGGCAATGCATGGCGGTTGACGGCGGCGTTGTCGTAACGGGGTAGAGACATGAATTCTGAATGGATCGCTGTCGATTGGGGAACGTCACATTTGCGCGTCTGGGCGATGCGGGGCGATACCGTGGTTGATCAGGCTCAGTCTGACAAAGGCATGGCCCGCGTCAACAGGGATGAGTTTCAGGCCGCCTTGTTGGAACTTATCGAAGGCTGGTTGGGGGCTGAACCCGTAGATGTGATCGCATGTGGAATGGTGGGCGCGCGGCAGGGTTGGGTCGAGGCACCCTATTCGGCCGTTCCCTGCGCCGCCACACCCGTCGCCCCATTTCGCGTTCCCAACACCGACGCGCGCATTCGCGCCTTTGTTGTGCCCGGTTTGAAGCAGACCTCTCCGCCAGATGTCATGCGAGGCGAAGAAACCCAGATCGCGGGATATCTGGCTAGTCGCCCAAACTGGGACGGTGTGATTTGCCTGCCCGGAACCCATAGCAAGTGGGTTCAAGTCAGCGCAGGAGAAGTCGTCAGTTTCCGTACCTTCATGACCGGAGAGATGTTCAACCTTCTTAGTGGCCAATCAGTGCTGAAACATTCAGTCGGCACTGGTTGGGACGATGCAGCCTTTGTCGATGCCATGGCTGACACGTTGTCAAAACCGGAACAGTTGGCGGCGCGGCTGTTTGGCTTGCGCGCCGCCGATCTGCTTCAGGGACAAGATGGTAGTATCGCCCGGGCGCAGCTTTCGGGCTTTCTGATTGGCGCTGAACTGGCAGCAACCCGGCCCTATTGGCTAGGTCAGCGATTGGCGATCATTGGGGCTACTGGTCTCTCTGAGACCTACGCCAAGGCCTTAAAAACTCAAGGCGCCTTTGTGGAAACCGCAGACAGCACTGAATGCACATTGGCCGGCCTTCTGCTGGCTCGCAACCTGACGAGGCAAACCGCATGAACCGTCCCATCATTGCGATCCTGCGGGGCCTGACACCGTCGGCTGCGTTGGCAACCGGGCAAGCCTTGATCGACGCCGGGATCGACAAGATCGAAGTCCCGTTGAACTCGCCCGATCCGCTGGACTCCATCGGTCGTCTGTCCAAGGAATTCGGCGACCGCGCTTTGATTGGCGCAGGCACCGTTCTGACGCCGGAGCAAGTGGACGACGTCGCCAGGGTTGGCGGCAAACTGATCGTATCGCCAAATTGCGACCCCGAGGTGATTTCACACACTCACAGGCTGGGCTTGGAAAGCTGGCCTGGCATCTTCACACCAACCGAGGCTTTCGCCGCCCTCAAGGCTGGAGCTTCCGGGCTGAAACTGTTTCCCGGCGCGCTGGCCGGTCCGGCAGGTCTGTCGGCGCTGCGCCCTGTGCTGCCCAAGGGTACGCTTGTATATGCTGTGGGCGGCGCGGGGCCTGAAAACTTTGGCCAGTGGATCGCAGCCAGCGCAGATGGGTTCGGAATCGGATCGGCCCTCTACAAACCCGGCATGACTGTATCTGAGGTCGCGGCCAAGGCGGCACAGATCGTCGCCGCGTATGATGAGGCCGCAGGATGAGCACCATCTTCGACAACCGTCCTTGCGAGTTGGGTGAAGGCCCTTTGTGGCATCCCGAACGCCAACAGCTTTTCTGGTTCGATATCATCGGTAAAACTCTGATGACGCAAAAAAACGGCGAACCACGCGACTGGCAGTTTGACGAACATGTCTCAGCCGCTGGGTGGGTCGACCGGGAAACGCTGCTGATAGCTTCCGAAACGGGTTTGTGGCGTTTCAGCCTCAAGACTGGTCAAAAAGACCTTGTCGCGTCTCTTGAGGCGAACAATCCAATTACCCGCTCGAACGACGGACGCGCTGACCCCTGGGGGGGGTTCTGGATCGGGACGATGGGCAAAGCGGCGGAGCCCCACGCCGGTGCGATCTATAGGTACTGGCGGGGCGAATTGCGGCGGGTGGTGCCGAACGTCACGATCCCGAACGCGATCTGTTTTGCGCCGGACCGCTCCTGCGCTTACTACGCCGATACAGTGTCAAAACAGGTCATGCGCTGGCCTCTGAACCCGGAAACCGGCTGGCCCGAAGAAGACGGATCGGTGTTTCTGGATTTTCGGGTCGATGGCCTGAATCCCGACGGTGCCGTGATCGATGCCGAAGGGAACATTTGGATCGCGCAATGGGGCGCAAGCCGCGTAGCGGCCTATACACCATCCGGGCAAATCATAACGGCCAAGACTTTTGACGCCGCGCATACCTCGTGCCCTGCCTTTGGCGGCGATGATCTCACAACGCTTTTCTGCACGTCGGCCCGCGAAGGGTTGAACGCTGAAACACTTGCACAACAACCTACCAACGGCATGACCTTTTCCGCCTCTGACGCAGGTAAAGGGCTGCCCGAATACAGAGTCCTTTTATGAAACCTGAACTTGGCGTTTGTTACTATCCCGAACACTGGCCCGAAGAGATGTGGGCCAAAGACGCCGCCCGCATGGTAGAAACCGGGCTGACCTGGGTACGCATCGGTGAGTTTGCGTGGAGCCGGATGGAACCCACCCCGGGCGATTTGCGCTTTGACTGGCTGGACCGCGCGATCGAGGTCTTGGGATCCGCAGGGCTCAAGGTTGTTCTGGGAACACCCACGGCGACCCCACCGCGCTGGATGCTAGAGAAACACCCCGATATGCTGGCTGTTGACGCACAGGGACAGCCACGCAAATTCGGCTCGCGCAGGCATTACTGTTTTAGCCATCAGGGCTATATCCAAGAATGCACCCGTATCGCCCGGATCATGGGTGAGCGCTATGGCAGTAACCCGCATGTGGCGGCGTGGCAGATCGACAACGAATATGGCTGCCACGACACCACGATCAGCTATAGCCAAGCCGCCCTGCGCGCATTTCAACAGTGGCTAGAGGACCAATACGGCTCGATCGACGCATTGAACACGGCTTGGGGCAACGTGTTCTGGTCGATGGAATACGGCAGTTTCGACCAGATCGACCTGCCCAACCTGACCGTGACCGAACCAAACCCAGCGCATGTTCTGGCGTTCCGCCGGTTCAGCTCGGATCAGGTGGCGATCTTTAACAAAGCGCAGGTTGACGTATTGAGGCCTCTGACGGACGCGCCGCTTTTGCACAACTATATGGGTCGGATACTGGATTTCGACCATTTCAAAGTGGGCGAAGACTTGGATATCGCCACTTGGGACAGCTATCCGATCGGGTTTCTTTCAGACCGGCTTGAGGCGGACGAGGCGCATAAAACCGCGTTTCTGCAACAAGGCGATCCGGACATGCAGGCCTTTCACCACGACCTCTACCGCGCTGTGGGGCGCGGCCGCTGGTGGGTGATGGAACAACAACCCGGCCCGGTAAACTGGGCACCATTCAATCCCGCTCCACTGCCCGGTATGGTGCGCCTTTGGTCGCTTGAGGCCGTCGCGCACGGGGCCGAGGTGGTCAGCTACTTCCGTTGGCGGCAGGCACCATTTGCGCAAGAACAAATGCATGCCGGACTTTTGACGCCAAACGACAAACCCGCCCCCGCCTTGTCCGAAGTACGGCAGACAGCCGATGATCTGGCGCAATTGGGTCCGATCACGCAGAGCCGGGCCGACGTGGCCATTCTGTTCGATTACGCCTCGGATTGGGCGTGGCAGACGCAACCGCAGGGGGCGGGGTTCAACTATTTCCGGCTGGTTTTCTCAGCCTATCGCGCGTTGCGGCGGGCGGGTCTTTCAGTGGATTTCCTATCCGCACAAGACACCCCGGAACCCGGATACAAGCTTATACTTGCTCCGGGGCTCGCGACGCTGGACAGCGACCTGGAACACCGCCTTCTACAGGGATGTGATCTGGCAATTCTTGGCCCTCGTAGTGGCGCGATTACGCGAGACTTCCAAATCCCAAAAGCAGGGCGCCCGGGTCTGTCAGGGCTGAATTGCAACGTCGATCTTGTCGAAACCCTGTCCCCAAACGTGCATCGAACTGTCAACAGAGGTGGTGCCGCCCGGCATTGGATTGATCGTTTGTCCGGCACTGCGCCTGACTTGTTGACGTTTACCGATGGCACGCCAGCACTAAAAGGGACTGATGGGCTTTGGTATCTTGCAGGTTTTCCTGATGAACACCTGTGGGATCGGGTCGTCGAGATGGCTGCAGCCAAGGTGAAATTGGACATCCACCCGCTGCCCGAAGGGTTGCGGCGCCGCGAGACGGATCAGTATGTATTCCTTACGAACTACACCGCCGCGCCAATCAATTGGAACAACCACGAGATTGCCCCCTGTGATGTCGTTATCCTGAAAAAGAACGCGCCCCAGAAAGGTTAGATTTCCGGGCGCGCCTCTTTCGAGTTTCGAACGGTTCCGTCAGTCATTTTGCAGGCTGTTCGGATCAAAGGCGCCACCGAACCCGCCGTTGCTGGATGGCGGAGTGTCGGACTGCGGTTGTGTTTCCTCACTGTCGCCGCCCAAGGTGTTTGGAGCGAATACATTGCCAAAACCGCTGTTGTTCGACGGCCTTGGCGCGGATTGCGCGCCACCCTGCTCGGCCTCTTCCGCCTCGCGTTGTTTGCGCTGTTCCTCGCGCTGCTGGCGCAGCTCCTGAATGCGCTGCTCTGCCTCAAGCCGTTTCTGTTCGCGGACGTTGGCAACGCATTGGGCAGGGTCATAAGCGGTTGCGGTGCCGACTACCGTGATCGTTGCGATGGCAAAGACAACAACCATAACTGCGGCTGCATTGCCGGCAAAGAAGCTGGGAAGCTTGATTTTGCCAGCCAGTTCTTCCACCGTCGCCTGTCTGCGTGCTGCCGCCACTAGTTCCTGACGCTTCAGCTTTGCCTCGTTCAGCAGTGCGAAGAACACCGTCAATGCCACTATGATGAAGGCCAGTGCCGAAATCGAAGGTGTGATGCCATAGCGCACCTTTTGCGCCAGTTCGATGGTCAGCGTCGGATACTCACCAAATGTAAAGGTGGTTGTGTTGTAGTTCTCGAACGAGGCGAGGAAGGCCAGAACCGCTGCCGAAGCGATAGCGGGCCGCATAAACGGCAGAAGGATCTTCCGGAATGCCTGCGCATGGGTTGCGCCAAGGTCAAGCGCTGCTTCGGTCAGCGCCACGTCATAGCGTTGCAGACGCGCCACCAAAACCAGCATGCAATAACTGGCGATAAAGGTGGATTGGCCAATCACCGTCAGGAATACGCCGTTCGACAACACACTGTCTGCGCCCAGCCCCAGCATGCGGTTGATCCGATCCCAAAACACCAGTGTCGAGATACCCAAAACCACACCGGGTATCAGGATCGGTGCGATGATGACCGTGTAATAGGTTGCCCGCAGTTTGGGCCAGATCTGCGTCAGCATCAGCGCCCCCGCCAGACCCATCGCCACTGACAGAACCACCGTCCCGGCACCAATAATCAACGAGTTCTTGATGCCATTCAGAATCCGCTGATCCCGAAACAATTCATCAAACCACTGGAAAGTCAGGCACTCCCACGGCGTCATCCTTGGAAAGGCCGATGAGTTGAATGCCGTAACCGACATGATCACAAGCGGGCCTAACAGGTACAAGAAAAAGATAACGAGGTAGGCCCAGATGCTGACACGAAGGAAGGACCCGCTCATTTCCCGATATCCCCCATGTTCACCTTGAACAGGCGCATCACGGCCAGAACGAACAGGATACAGGTCACCAGAAGAACGATCGCGTAGGCCGCGCCTTGCGGCCAGTCATTGTTATCATTGAACTGTTGATAGATCAGTTGCGTGAACCACAACGACGAGGGTCCACCCAAAATCTGCGGTGCGGCCAGCGCTCCGGCGCTGAGCATGAACACCATCGTACAGCCTGAACTGATCCCCGGCTTGGCATACGGAATGACCACCCGCCAGTGAATCCGCCACCATGGGGCGCCCAGGTCCCGCGCGGCCTCAATCTGGTTATGATCCAGGCTTTCGATCACGTTGTAGATCGGGAAGATCATCAGCAGGATATACGCGTATCCCAGACCCGCGTAGAGCGCGATATCGTTGCGGATAAAGTCGAACGGCGTATCGAATATCCCCAACCCAACAAACAGGGTATTCAACACGCCGGTCTCGCCAAAAATAATCCGCAGGGCGAAGGCGCGCAGGATTTCGTTGATCCAATAGGGGATGATCAACATGATCGCGAAGATGCGGATATGGCTGCCCTTTGATTGCCCAAGATAGTAGGCGATTGGATAGCAAATGATCAGGTTGAAAATCGTCACGCAAACCGCTGCAATCAAGGTTCGGAAAAAGACCCTGAGATCAACAGCATTATAGTCCTGACTGCCGCCTTCGGGGCCGTAGATCAGGTATTTGTAATTCTCTAGCGTATAGACATCTTTTGGCCCGCCTATCTCTGGCGGTGGAAGGTTGGGACGGAACGAGAAGTCCAACATCGACAGTTGTGGCAATATGATCAGGCCGATGGTCCAGAACAGGACCAGACCCAGAATCGCCAGCCCCATGCCGGTGCCGTTCCGATTGAAAAACTCTTTCAGAAATTTGGGCATCCGTCAGTCCCTCTTATTCCGCGGCCAACTCACCTGCTGGAACCAGAACCGCATTTTGGGTCTCGTATTCCAGCGTGATGCTTTGCCCGGTATGGTCCTGGAATGACTGGCCGTGGTTCGGAATTGACACCTTGATTTCCTTGCCACCGTCACCTTGGGTGAAGATGTTGAAGACGTTGCCCTCGAACTCTTCGTGTTTGACACGCGCCGTGACATAATGATCTCCGGTCGCGCCATCAGGAGCGATTGCCAATGCCTCGGGCCGGATGAACAGCATCGCATCGTCGCCCTCTTTCATCTTGCCTTGATTGGCTGTCGAAATTCGCGCCACCAAATCGCCCGAGCGGTTGGTCGCGATCATCGCCTCAGTGCCCATGACTTGTTTGATCTTGCCCCGAAACACATTGTTTTCGCCCACGAACGATGCCGCAAAGGCCGTGTTCGGGTCATTGTAGATAGTCTTTCCTGTCGCGATCTGATCAATCACCCCGTCCCGCATGACGGCAATATTGTCCGACATGGTCAACGCCTCACCCTGGTCATGCGTGATGTAGATAAAGGTGATCCCAACGCGCTGTTGTATCTCGCGAAGTTCCGTCCGCATATGCTGGCGCAGTTTGAGATCGAGCGCCGAAAGCGGTTCGTCCAGTAACAGCACATCGGGTTCTGCGCATAAGGCACGGGCAATGGCCACGCGCTGACGCTGCCCGCCCGAAAGCTCACTGGGTAGCTTATCGCCCTGCCCCGGCAGCGCGATCATGTCCAACAGCTCATCCGCGCGTTTGCGGCGTTGCGCGGCACTTGCCCCTTTGATCTCCATCGAGAAGGTGATGTTTTCCCAAACTTTCATCAGCGGGAACAACGCAAGATTCTGGAAAATCAGTGCGGTCGGCCGCTTGTTAGGCCCGATGCCCAGCATATCTTTGCCACCGATCAGAACCCGCCCCTCGCTGGGATCCAGAAAGCCGGAAACAGCGCGTAGGATCGTTGTCTTGCCACATCCCGAGGGTCCGAGAAACGAAAAGAAATCCCCGCCGTTTATATTCACATTGGCATCCCTCACAGCGACGAAATCGCCGAAACGAATCCACAGGTTTTCCAGATCTACACCGACCCCTGCACTCATAGTTGGTATCTCCGTCTGGCGCGATGGATGACCGCACCGAAATGGTCTCCGTCACGCCGAAACGGCGCGCAGGTGAAATGCCCCCCGCGCCGCGGCGGAGGGCATCGTCGCAAAGCGATCAGGCGCTTTTGAATTTGTTGACGAACTCGGTCCGGGTTTCAGCATACCAAGGTGCTTCTGCCGGCCACGGGTTGAGGTTGGCCAGTGAGTCGCCCGGATATGCCTCGGCAAAGTTCTTTTTGTAGGTGTCACCAGAATACTGGTCAGCCCCCAGAACAGGCGAGTTGTAGCCGTGGCTGTCAATCGCCACGCCAGCAGGTTTCGCCTGATACGCGAAGTCAATGAAGGCATAGACTTGATCGATATTTGTAGCACCGGTTGGCATCGCCATACCGTCGACCCACGCCATCGCGCCCTCAATCGGCGCCTGGTAGTGTACCGGCTCGCCAGCGGATTTCAGCGCCAGTGGCGGTCCGTCCCATGTCTGGCCAACCACAACGCCTTCGTTCAGCAATCCATTTTTCTGGGTGTCAGCATCGTTCCAGATCAACTTGATCCGATCTTTGCGTGCCACGCACCAGTCGGTGATCTGGCTCCAGACCGTGCGCATAGTTTCTTCGTCGTTATACGCGGCCCAGACAGAGCCTGGCTCCATCTCGCCCGAACGCTCCATAAATAGTCCCGCACCCAGCATCATCGAGTGTGCACGGCCCATGGTTTTTCCGGCGTTTTCTTCAGACCAGACGTCACCATAAGACGGTGCATCACCTGCCGGCAGCCACAGGTCGGTCCGATATGCTATGCCTTCGGTACCCCAGATATGCGGCAGCCAGTGCACGCCGCTATCGGCAAAGTTCCAGGCATCCGTACCAATCGCGGCCATCGCCGGGTTCACCAGATCGATCGGAACTTTGCTCATGTCGAACGGCTGCAGAAGTTCCAGCGGCTCCCATTGGAGCGAGCGGTTGTTGGTGGGCGAGACGATGTCAAAACCCTGACCGCCTGTGGCCTTCATCTTGTTAATGATTTCTTCGTTCGAACCGATGCCAGTGTAGTTCACCTTAATTCCAGTTAGAGTCTCGAACTCTTCGATGAATGACGGCGGCAGGTAGTCCGACCACATCAGAATGTTGATCTCACCCGAGGAGGCCAACGCAGATTTACTGTAAAGCGGCGCGGCCAAAGCAGCTGCACCAGCCCCTTTCAAAACCGAGCGTCTGGAAATAGTTTTCCGGTAAGTCATTTTTACATCTCCCGTGATTTGGACTCTGTTGGATTTTTTTATTGTTTGCACGCTAGAGCTTTGTGCCCGCCCTGTCAGCGCAAAAGTGACAGTTATCAGTTTCGATAGGTCCAGTTTGTTGCCGCACCCGTCAAAACCTATGCAAATTCAGTGCTCCGCTTGGCTGCGGTCAATGGGGCTAAACCTGTGCGGCCCAAACCCATGCAGATAAAATATGGAAAACCTCGAATGCGCCCGCTGCCAAGATTTCTTTCCGCCCGCGTTGTCTTGCGAATTACTTTTCCCTGTAAAAAAGTCACTGAAAACGTCACTCAACTCGCATATGGTATCGCTAACGGCTAGAATGCAGCAACCTGACCTGCTAAGTGCCAGATCGACCGGTCCAAACAGGTTCTGACGATGAAATACAACCGTTCTGATTTCCCTTCGGATTTCCTTTTTGGTGTCGCATCCTCTGGCGGACAGGATTTCGAACTGGTGCAACGTACCGGGTTTGACTGTTGTTCGTTCCAGATTGACTGGACCCGTGTCCTACCCGACGGGCGCGGTGCGGTGAACGAGGCCGGGCTGGACGTTTACGACCGCCTGGCCGACACGATGCTGGCGGGTGGAATTCGCCCCTGCGCCACGCTCCATAACGGGGAACTGCCAGCGGTGTTAATGGATATGGGCGGGTGGCGTAACCGCGATGTCGCCGGGTGGTTCGCAGACTTTACCGACTTGGTCATGAGTCGGATTGGCGATCGGATTTTCAGCGTCGCACCTATTAGTTTACCGTCGCATGCAGTGGGAGCTCATAGTGGCAAGAGCCCCGCGCCCGGTCAACAAGACACCCGTACCGCCACCCGCACGATGCACCACATGATGCTGGCACATGGCAATGCCATCAACGCGATGCGTGGACTTGGCATGACCAATCTTGGGGCTGAAATCGGCAATCCAATCAATGACAATCGGCCGTTGTGGGATTGCATATTCAAAAAGGCCTATCCAGATACCTTGCTAAAGCGTCTAGAACCCCACCTGCCTGTCGGGTGGCAAGACGACTTGGGCATAATTGGTGCCGCGCTAGACTGGTGCGCGCTAGGCTACACCGTGCAAGATCAGGTCAAACCAGCCGACCTGGAGTGTGTCCAACAGGACTATACTCGGGATCTGCCGGTCTACGTTTTTGATAATCGCACAGCCAACTCATTGCACCTGCAGCATGACGATTGGACTCGCGACGTTGACCTTCACCTGACGGCAGTGCACGACGCACTGGAGAAGGGTGTTCCGATCACGGGATACTTTGCGCGCGCCGTGCCCGACATTGACAAAGCTGGACCTCATAACTTTGCTCCAATGCTGAAAACCGTTCTGGCAGGTGGCTCTGTGTCATTGCCTTTGGCGCAGCCTGTTGGCGCTATGCATGCGCATTGGAACCTTGTGGCCGATATCGGCGGCACCAATACGCGGCTGGGTGTGGTTACGGATGGTAAAGTGACAGACCTGCGCAAATTCCCGACCGGAACTCTGCCCGAGTTGCTGGAAGCCTTTCAGATCCTGCGCGATGAGATTGGCACCAATCCGCGCGCCGTCGTTGCCGCAGGTGCTGGGCCGGTAAAAGACGGGACGATCAGCCTGACGAATGCAAAGCTCGACCTGTCCGAGGCTGACATCGGCAAGGCTACCGGCGCGCAGCATACATTTGTGGTCAATGACTTCACCGCAGCCGCGTGGTCGGTGGCCGAGATCACCGGTGATGATGTCGAGGTGTTGCAAGGTGCCCCGACCCCACCCCAAGGTACCCGTTTGGTTGTGGGTCCGGGCACCGGCCTTGGTGTTGGCGCGCTGGTATTTTCCGAAGGCCGCTACCACACCGCGTCTGGCGAAGGTGGCCATGTCGGACTGGCGCCTCGTCGTGAAGATGAGGTCGAGATTTTCCGCGCCGCCCGCCACATCGCGCCGGAGTGTTTTTTTGACGACACATTGGTGCTTGAGGCAGAGATGTTCCTCAGCGGCACGGGTCTTCCGATCCTGTACAAGGCTACCGGTATCGCCGCAGGACATCCAAACACTCCAATGCGCAGCGCCAAGGACATTTTGCAGGATGCCCGCATGCAGACCGATCCAATCGCCGAAAAGGCAGCACATATGTTCACCACCCACCTGGGCGCGGTGATGGGAGACCTTGCTGTGGCCTTGATGCCGACGGGTGGCGTCTTCCTTGTGGGCGGGGTTGCTGAAAAAAACCGTTGGTTGTTCAAGGATACGTTCCGTGAAGCGTTTAATGCGGGTGGTCGTTTCACGGGATTGCGGCGGTCGATGAACTTATACGTATCGGAACAGGATGAATTTGGCATTGTTGGCGCTAACAACTTCTGCAAAAGTGCGCTTGAACGCTAGAATGACCCCATGCACCAATTTAAGCAGAAAGGACCCGGCATGATCCTGTGCTGCGGCGAAGCCCTGATCGATATGATCGCCACGCCGACCGTTTCGGGCGGTGACGGGTTCGTGCCCCATTCCGGCGGCGCTGTTTTCAACACGGCCATTGCACTGGGGCGATTGGGGTCTTCGGTTGGAATGTTGACTGGTCTCTCGTCCGATATGTTCGGGGACCAATTGGCACGCGCATTGAAAGACAGCCATGTAGATACAAGTCATGTGATCCGATCGGATCGGCCCACCACACTGGCTTTTGTGCAGCTGAAGGACGGGCACGCCACCTACAGTTTCATGGACGAGAATTCTGCCGGGCGCATGCTCACCCCCGAGGATATGCCCGTTCAACTGCCCGCCATATCGGCCTTGTACTTCGGCGGGATCAGCCTGGCGTGCGAACCCTGCGCCGATGCCTATGCCGCGTTGATGAACCAGCATGCGGCGGATCGGGCCGTAATGATAGATCCAAATATCCGCCCTGATTTCATCAAGGATCAAACCCGTTATCGCAGCCGTCTGAATCGCATGATTGCTCAGGCCGACATCGTCAAGGTCTCGGACGAAGATCTGGATTGGATTGTTCCCGGCCCGGAAAGCACGGACGAGAAAGTGCCGCTGCTGTTACAGGCTGGCCCGGCCATAGTCATCGTGACGCGCGGCAGTGACGGCGCATCAGGCTATCTGGCGGACGGTTCCACAACCTCGGTCCCGGTTCAGCCGGTAGATGTTGTCGATACCGTGGGTGCCGGTGACACATTCAACGCCGGGGTTCTTGCCGAACTTGATCGCAGCGGTCATCTGACCAAGACCGCCTTGCGGTCCCTGCCGGCGGAAACGTTGCGCGCCGCGCTTTCCAAGGGCGCAGCCGTCGCCGCCATCACAGTATCCCGCGCCGGGGCGAACCCGCCTTGGGCGCACGAGCTTTGACCGCTGAGGGAATCCAATGAAACGTTCTGAAATCAACGCCATCAAATCCGAGGCCGAGGCCTTTATCCGCTCATTCGGTGCTGTCCTGCCACCCTTTGCAAACTGGTCCCCCGACCAGATGCGCAGCGATAAGGCCGCCGGTATTCGCGACCGTGGCCTTGGATGGGACATTACCGATTATGGGCAAGGTCGCTTTGACGAACTGGGCCTGTTCCTTTTCACCCTGCGCAACGGCGATGTGAGCGATCTGAACAGTGGCCGGGGTATGCTCTATGCTGAAAAGCTGCTGGTGTCGCGGGACAAACAGTTGTCACCGATGCATCGCCACATCGTAAAGGCCGAAGATATCATCAACCGTGGCGGCGGCGATCTGGTGATGGAGATTTATGCCTCAGACGCTGATGGTGGAGTCGACCGCGACACTCCTGTTATCGTGCCCAGCGATGGTTGTCCGGTGACGATCAAACCCGGTGAATTGCTGCGTCTGAAACCGGGTGAAAGTGTCACCCTCATGCCCGGCATTTGGCATGCGTTCTGGGCGGAAAAGGGCGATTGTCTGATTGGCGAGGTCTCAACCGTGAATGATGATCGCACCGACAACGTATTTGAAGATCCCATCCCGCGGTTCGCTACAATCGAGGAAGACGTCGCGCCCGATTTCCTTCTGGTGGCAGACTATTTCAGCTAAAGCGTTAAGCTTCTTTTCTTAAATCGGAAAAACGCATTATCATGGTTCTCGACAACAGGCTGGGGTCTATGCTCTGGCCCTGAGGGCACACTTGATGTGAGAGGACCGGTTGGATGGTAACGAAAGCCGAACTAGAAGCCGAGGTCGCCGACCTGCGCCGGCAACTGGCTGAGCAGACCGCAGCCACGAAGCAAGCGGCTGCGCCAGAGACGCACGGCTCGATGGCCGACAAGATAGCCGAAAATATCGACGACTGGGCCGGGCAGCTAGAAGAAGCGCTGAATGAACTGGAAGACCTGCCGCAAAAGAGGCCAATCCTGTTTGCCGTTGGAATTTTCGCGATTGGCTATCTGCTGGGCCGGTCCGGTAGGAGCTGAACCATGAGCCGCATTTCCCGTAATATCTCGATCATTCTGCGCGCCGAACGGCTGATAGCCCAACGTCACATCGCCGTGGCCGCACGGCGGACCGGGTTCTTTGCCGCGGCGGGGCTGGCTGTCGGCCTTGCTGTCATCATGCTCAACGTGGCCGGTTTCTTCTGGCTGTCAGCGAGCTTGTCCAAGCCATTGGCGGCATTGATCATGGCCGGGGTGAACCTGTTGCTTGCCTTGGTATTGGCCCTGTTGGCCAATATGCAAGACGCTCAGGCAGATACGACAGCGGCGGTCGAATTGCGTGATATGGCATTGCAAGACATCGAAACAGAGATCAAGGACACCCTTTCTGACGCCCGCAACACCGTAACGGGTATCCGGCGCGATCCACTTGGTATTTTGACCCCGGATGTCATCAGTGCCGTTTTGGGAATACTGATCAAGTTCGCCAAGCGCAAAAAAGACAAACCCGATCCCTAACGCCTATTGCACCATTCGTGCCGCTGCGCGAGCGATCACCATCTCTTCATTTGTGGGAATCCTGAGAATACGGACCCGGCTGAAATCTGTCGACAGCACTGTGCCGTTATCCGCGTTCCTGTTCGGGTCGATTTCAATTCCGATCCAGCGCATCCCTTCGCAAATTCTGCGACGAATCTGAGCTGCGTTTTCACCAATTCCGCCCGTGAAAACCAGCGCATCCAATCCTTCCAAAGCAGCGGACAAAGCCCCAAGTTCACGGCGAATGCGGAACACGTAATAGTCGATCGCCCTGCGCGCCTCGGGCGTTTCAGCAGCAAGCAATGTACGCATGTCCGACGAAAGCCCTGACAGACCCAGCAATCCGGACTTGCGGTAAAGGGTATCGGCGATTTCGTCCGCGCTCATGCCTTCTTGCTGCATCATGTAGAGGACGACGCCCGGGTCCAGTTGGCCGCTGCGCGTGCCCATCGGCAGCCCGTCAAGCGCGGAAAAGCCCATGGTCGAGGCGACAGCGCGCCCACCCGACACCGCGCACATGGAGGCACCATTGCCCAGATGAGCGATGACCACGCGACCATCGTAGAGGCTTGGGGCAATCTCTTTCAGTTTTTGCGTGATGTAATCGTAGCTTAGGCCGTGAAACCCGTACCGACGCACTCCCTTTTCGTAATAGCTTAGCGGCAGGGCAAAAGTATCGTTTACCCATGGATGGGTCCGGTGGAACGCAGTGTCAAAACACGCCACCTGCGCTGTCCCGGGAAACGCATCGATGGCAGCACCTATACCGGTAAGGCTGAAGGGTTGATGCAGCGGCGCAAAGGGAATGAAACCTGCCAAAACATCCATAACCTTCTGATCAACAAGAACGGGTTCGGAATAGACCGCCCCGCCATGCACGACCCGGTGGCCCACAGCGCGGATGTTGATATCTGGCAGTTGTTCGCGCGCCATCTCAAGAAACGCACGGATTGCTTCATCATGGCTTTGAGTTTTGGCAAGCGGCTGATTGATCGTCTGCCCATCTGTGGATTTCGCCAATAGGCGCGGCGCGTCACCCAGACGTTCGATCTGACCATGCCAGCGCACGCAGGGGAGGTTGTTCTCGGCCAGTTCATACAACCCGAATTTCAGCGAAGAGGAACCGGCATTCAGCGCAAGAACATGGTCAACCATGTATTTTGCCCTTGTTCGCCTGCGCATGCAGGGCCGCCACCGCGCAGGAGGCCAGCCGCGAAGCATCGTCGTCTGCCCGCGACGTCAGGATAATCGGTGCAGCGGCGCCGACGACGATCCCCGCCGCCTCGGCATGTGACATATAGGTAAGCTGTTTCGCCACCATGTTCCCCGCTTCGATATTCGGAGCCACAAGGATATCCGCCGACCCGGCGACCTGAGACGTGATGCCCTTTGTGCGTGCTGCGTTCAGGTCGACCGCATTGTCCATGGCAAGCGGCCCATCAACCATTCCGCCAGTGATCTGCCCCCGCTCGGCCATTTTTGACAGCAGCGCTGCATCCACCGAAGATTGCATATGCGGGTTGATCGTCTCGACCGCCGAAAGCACTCCGACCTTGGGCGTTTCAATCCCGATGGACTGCGCGAGGCGGATGGCGTTTTGCACGATATCGGCCTTTGTCTCAAGGTCGGGGGCGATGTTGACGGCGGCATCCGTCACCATGATGGGTCGTGAAAACCCCGGAACATCCATAACAAACACGTGCGACAAGCGGCGACTTGTCCGCAGACCCCTTTCGCGGCGCAGAACCGCGTGCAGCAAGACATCCGTGTGCAAATGACCCTTCATCAAGGTTTGCGCCCGGCCTTCTACCACGAGGTCCACCGCCTTATGCGCAGCGACTTCGTGGCTTGTGGCTTCGATCACTTCGATTCCCGACAGGTCAGCCTCCAGCGCTGCTGCGGCGGCGGCAATCTTTTCAGGATCGCCCACAAGGATCGGTGTAATGATACTTTTGGAATGACCCAGCAAGGCACCGCCCAGTGCATTCGGTTCTTCCGGTGCAACCACGGCAGTTGGCATGGGCTCCAGTGGCTCTGCCTTCGCTATCAACGCATCAAAATGCCGATGACGCTGGACGATAAGGCCCGGAACCTCGACCGAGTCAAAAGCCATGTGCTTGGCCGGGGGCGTCACCTGCACTTCACCGCTGAGGATCAGGGCATTGTCACTTACGCGGCGCACTTCGGCGGCGCAGCGGAGATCGCCGTCAGAAAGCTTTTCAACCACGGTGACACCTGCGGTCAACTCGTCACCAGCGATCACAGGAACATGAAAGGACAGGTTCACCCGGCGGGTCTGTGTTCCCGCACCCGGCAGGATATTGCCCAGAACCGCAGCGATCAGACCAGCGGGCCAAAGCGCGGGCGCGACCGCCTCGGGGCGGCCATCGCCATCACCGTCATAGCCAGCAAGGTGCAAGGGGTTATGATTGCCAGACGCTGATGCAAACGCATATAGATCGTCGATTGTGCAAAGTCGGGTCAGCTGCGCTGTTTCCCCGACCTCTACCTGAGCGAAAGTGCGGTTTTCCCTAATCTTCATTTTGACTTGGCCTTGTTTTCAGTCATGTCCTCGCGTTCCTGCGGGTCGGATGCGGGTTTGGCCGGAGTGTCGGATTTCTGTTGGCCCTCAGCAAGATCGAGTTTTTTGTAAAGCGCATGGGCCATCTCGACAAGCTTGGCTGAAGGGTTGGGGATATCGCCCAGGATACGTTTGAGCAGATCAACCGCCTTTTGCCTGTCCGATGTCGACGGCAAAAGATCGGTTAGCGTATCCATCGCGCCTTGCTCGTCTAGGGTGACAATCACAGTCTGTTCGCGCAGCATGTACTGACGCTGCTGCACCGTCAGATCCTTGAAAGGGGCCTCATTTTTGAACACATGCGCCCAGCGGTGCAGAATTTCAGATTTGAAACTCTTGTTGCTTTTGGCCAGCAGAACCAAAAGACGTATGACAGCCTCGGCCAGCCCACCTTGTCTCATATGGGCCAATGCGGCTTCAACCTCGGGTAACGCTTTTAACGTTTCGGGATCGGGCAAGGTACGCAGCGCGGCATTTTTCTTTCCGAACCACGCAGCCAATGGACCCCCCCATAAAGAAAAGAACAGGCATTCGCACCAGGCATCCCGCAGATCGCGGCTCAGGTCCATCATCTGCTCAATCCAATCGGCTGTCTGCTTCTCAAGGACAAGGAATGGGTTATCCGGGCTGGCTGGCGCACGCTTATCCCGCACAGCCTGTGCCAACGGCTCAACGCCCTTCAACGCAGGGTTTGAAGATGACATCACCGCCCGCTGAACCCTCAGGGGATGCAGGTTTCGCAGGGCATTAGCCCCAACCGGAGTAGACGTAGACCGAACCAAGGGACGTCCGAAGGTTTCGTAGATGTTCGCCTGAACCTCGGACATATGCGCCACAGCGGCAAAGCTTGCCTCGTCATGCTGGCCGTCATCCAGTGCGGCCAGATCATCCATGGTCCGCTCATGGAACCGAACCTCGAACCGCTTGTCCTGGCCTTCGCCTTCGATGTTTTCGATCACCATCTCATACAGCCCCGGAGCCATCGCTTCGACCGTTTCCAGGGTCGAGGCCAGTTCGGTATGCTCTTTGCGCGCCACTTTGGACGACACGAAAATACCAAGATGACCGACCTCGTCATGCAGCATGTAGATGATCCGCTGACCGCGTATCCGGATTTCCTCTTCATCCGCATAGGTCGCAGCGATCCAGTTCAGCGCTTGTTGCGGCGGGGTGATGTTGTCACCCTGGCTGGCAAAAACGAAGATAGGTCCTTTGACCGCCTTGATGTCGATAGGCACACCCGGTTCCAGCTGCGCCGTGTTCTTGACCAACCGGTTTCCGACGAACAACTGCTCAACGATCCAGTGGATTTCGGCCTCGTTCAAAAGAAAATAGCCGCCCCACCAACGTTCAAAGTCGATAAAGCGTTTCCGTCCCTCGTCTGGTTCGCGGTAAAGATCGAAGTACTTCCCAATATAGTTCCGGCCGGGATTCAGCTGTTCGAAATTCATCACCAGATTGGCACCGTCGAATTGGCCCCCGCCTACGTCTGACCAGAACATCGGCTGCCACGTTCCACCCAGTACGCCTGCGATATAACGCATCGGGTTGTTGCCCACTTCGCCCGACCAGGGGGCGATCGGCGCTCCGTTCAGGATCAGCGGCCCGGTCAGATCAGGATTGCAGGCTGCCATCAACAATGTAGCCCATCCGCCCTGACAATTGCCTGTCACAACAGGTTGAGGGCTGTCGGGATGGCTCGCCCGAACGGAGCGGACAAACCCGGCCTCGGCATGCATCACATCAGCAAGTGTCTGGCCCGGAACAGGGTCGCGCCCGAAGCTTACGAAATAAACGGGGTGCTCCTTGGACAAGGCGACACCAACCTGACTGTCGTACTTAAAGCCGCCGATACCCCCGCCATGTCCCGCACGCGGGTCGATGATGATGTAAGGACGGCGCGTGTTATCAACCTCAATTCCATCGGGGGGCAGAATGCGCAGCAACTGATAGTTACAAGGTCGTTTCAGGGTCCTGCCGTCAACAATCACCTCATAGTCGTAGACAAGGACCGGAGGGCAGCCCTCGGCCTCATGCTCCAGGAATACGTCTCCCCGCTCGCGCAGCGTGTCCATTGTCAGCACCACACGCTGTGCGGCATCGTTCAGGTAGGCCGCCCAATCATCCAGAACCGAAGCCGAGCTTGCGATACAGTGTGAGACATCTGTTAAGCCTTCCATCAAATCCCGCGACCGCGCGGCATGGGTTTCGGTCATCCTTGCCGATTGCAACTGGGCCGATCGGGCCAAAAGGTTCCATTGGATACGTGACCGATCCGTTAGACGGGCCGCGATATCAGCCGTTCGGTCCGTTACTTCGGCCGCGCTTTCAACCATTTCAGAGCCAAGTTTAAACGAGGTCTTCTGTGCATTGGAAATCATGAGCCTCTCCTCTACCCGACGACGTTGTAACCGCCGTCAATCAGATGAATGCCGCCGGTGACGTTGAACGCCTCGGGGCTGGCCAGGAATGCGGCGTAAGCCCCGACATCCTCGATCGTCGCCAGATGATGGGTCGGCGCCCGCGCGGCGGCATCATCCAGAAGGGCGTCAAAGTCGGATAAACCCGACGCAGCCCGTGTCCGGAGCGGTCCGGGTGACAGCGCGTGAACGGATATTCCTTTGGCCCCCAACTCGCTTGCGGCATAGCGTACCGACGCCTCGAGCGCGGCCTTCACTGGACCCATTATGTTGTAGTTTTCGATGACGCGGGAGGCCCCAAGAAACGACACAGTCATACACGTGGCGCCCTGCCCCATCAGCGGTTCTGCCAGTCGGATCATCCGCAGGAAGGAATGCACCGAGATATCCATGGCCAGCCCGAACCCCTTAGGTGACGTGTCGATGACACGGCCATGCAGATCGTCGTGCGGCGCAAACGCGATGGAGTGCACCAGCGTATCCAGCCGACCCCAACGATGGGTGATCTCGTCAAACAGAGCCTTTGCCTGATCCGGGTCACGCACGTCCAGCGGCATTACAATCGGCGCGCCGATCTGTTCGGCAAGTACCCGCACATGAGGCGCGGCCTTTTCGTTCAGAAAAGTCAACGCGACTTCTGCCCCCTGCGCGTGCAAGGCGCGCGCAATTCCCCACGCGATGGACTGGTCGTTGGCGACGCCCAAGACGACAGCTTTCTTGCCTTCCAGCCTGAACATTCCACCCGTCCTCTGCAGTTTTCTGCGTCGCAGCATAGCTTGTTTAACAATGATACTCAATTTTATTGCTGCAACGCCGCATAGCAGCGAAATGTAACATGTAAATTTGGACAGATGGTCTAACGACAATTAGCATCGGTTCATTACAGACGGGCACGTTTATTAAACTAAACTCCTGACCCAGCCCTCCGATCCAGCACCAAACCTTCGCCGCCTACATCGCGTTTGGCAGACCTTTGCGAAATGTGGTCGGGGTCCGGCCAAACTCCGCCTTGAAGGCCCGCGTCATCGCGCTGGCATTCTCGTACCCGCAGCGGCCTGCGATTTCCGCAATGGATTGCTCGGTCTCTTCTGTCAGCTTTCGCGCAAGGTTCAATCGCAACCGCCGGTACAAGGCTTGTGGCGTGGTACGCAGCTCGGCCCGAACCCGCATCTCGATCCGTTTTTGAGAACAGCCGATTTTTCGGGCGAGGCTTGTAATTGACAAAGGCGTCTCAAGGTTGTTCTGCATAACCGCCAGCGCGCGGTTGACCAGGGTGTCTTCGGATTTCAATGGAAGAACATACCGGTCTGCAGCGTTGCGGCTCATCAGCAGATGCGCGACCTCCATCGGCAGCAGCGGGCCATGGTCCCGGCGTATCAGGGCCAAAGCCAGATCAAAAGCCGCCATCGCACCAGTACAGGTCAACCGGTTGCCGTCGATGACAAAACGTTCTTGCACGGCATCAACCGATGGAAAGGCTTCTTCAAACCGCATCAGTTCATCCCAATGGATTGTCGCGCGGTGATCATCAAGAAGGCCCGCACGTGCCAAAAGCCAGCTTCCTGTGTCCAGCCCGGCCAGTTGCGTATGGCGCCGGGCAGCCGAAAGCAACGCCCGAACAGTTTCCCGCGTGTCCAACGCCAAGTAACCGTAGGAGGGCATGACAACCAGCACATCACCACTTTGATCGCGCAAGGCACCATGCGGTGAAACTTCCAACCCGCTGGAACTTTGGACCGGACCACCGTCCAAAGAACAGTAATGCCACGAATACAATCTCTGCCGCGACAATGTGTTTGCGGCACGTAGCGGTTCAACCAAGTTTGCAAGGCAATGGTTCGAGAAGCCGTCAAAAAGCAAGATGTTGAAGCGGCAGTTCATTTTTTCCAACTCTGCACGGTAATCGCCCAATTCTGCATGTCGTCAGCCTGAGCTTTGACGTTTCATTCGTCAACCACAAACCTAGAAAGATGCGCCATGCAGTTTGGTCTGTCAGAAGAACAGGAAATGATCGTTTCGACGGTCCGTAGTTTCGTCGAAAATGAAATCTACCCGCACGAAGACTCTGTTGAGCGCAGCGGACAGGTTCCGCATGAACTGGGGGAACAGATCAAGCAGAAATGTATCGATCTGGGCTTTTATGCCTGCAACTTCCCCGAAGAGGTCGGGGGGGCGGGGCTGTCCCATCTGGATTTTACGTTGGTTGAACGTGAATTGGGACGCGGATCCATGGCGCTGACGCATTTCTTTGGCCGCCCGCAGAACATCCTGATGGCCTGCAACGACGAGCAGCGGGAACGCTATCTTCTACCCGCAGTGCGGGGTGAGAAGATGGACGCCCTGGCCATGACCGAACCGGATGCAGGATCGGATGTGCGCGGAATGAAATGTCAGGCCGTGCGCGATGGCGGCGACTGGGTCGTAAACGGCTCAAAGCACTTTATCTCGGGCGCCGAGCACGCAGACTTCTTTATCGTCTTCATTGCAACCGGCGTAGACGAAACTCCGAAAGGCCCGAAAAAGCGGATCACAACCTTTCTGGTGGATCGCGGCACGCCGGGGTTCGAAGTGCGCGAGGGGTATAACTCGGTCAGCCACAAGGGCTACAAGAATTACATCCTTTATTTCGATAATTGCCGCCTGCCCGATGCGCAGGTCCTGGGCGAGGTCGATGGCGGCTTTGCTGTGATGAACGAATGGCTTTACGCCACGCGCCTGACAGTTGCGGCCTTTTCGGTCGGGCGCGCGCGTCGCTGCTTTGACTATGCGCTGAACTATGCCGCCGAACGCAAGCAATTCGGCCAGCCGATTGGCAAGTTTCAGGGCGTCGGGTTCCAAATTGCCGACATGATCACCGAGATTGACGCGGCTGATTGGCTGACGCTGTCCGCGGCATGGCGTTTGGATCAGAAACTGCCTGCAAACCGTGAAATCGCCTCGGCCAAGCTTTATGCCTCAGAGATGTTGGCACGGGTGACTGACACGACGCTGCAAATCTTTGGCGGCATGGGTCTGATGGATGACTTCCCGATCGAACGGTTCTGGCGTGATGCGAGGGTTGAACGCATATGGGATGGGACCAGCGAAATTCAGCGCCATATCATCAGCCGTGATCTTCTGCGTCCGTTGGGCGCCTGAACATGAGCAAAGACTTAAACCGGCTGCTGCGCCCAAAATCCATCGCTGTAATCGGCGGCGGGGCATGGTGTCAGCAGGTCATCTTACAAGCTGAACGCATGGGATATGCCGGTCAAATCTGGCCGGTTCATCCCAAGGCACCTGAAATCGCGGGTCACGCGGTATTCACCCGTCTCGAAGACCTGCCCGAAGCCCCGGATGCCGTTTTCATCGGCATTAACAGGCACGCCACAATCGAGGCGGTGCACGCACTGTCAGCGATGGGCGCAGGTGGGGCCGTCTGTTTCGCCTCGGGCTTTTCCGAGGCGGTGGCCGAAGACACCACGGGCGGTGACCTGCAGGATCAGCTGATTGCCGCCGCTGGGGACATGCCCATTCTCGGCCCGAACTGCTATGGCTTTATCAACGCGCTGGATGGGGCGCTGTTGTGGCCGGATCAGCATGGGGCAAGACGGGTGGATAAGGGCGTTGCGATCCTGACCCAAAGCTCGAACATCTCAATCAATCTGACTATGCAGAAACGCGCCCTGCCCATAGCTTATATGGTCGCCTGTGGGAACATGGCGCAGACCAGCCAGGCTGAGATCGCATCAGCCCTGATCGACGACCCGCGCGTGACAGCCGTTGGTCTCCATATCGAAGGCTTCAAGAATATTCGCGAATGGGAGGCACTGGCTGCAAAGGCGTATCAGAAAGGTGTGCCACTGGTTGCCCTCAAAGTTGGCGCGTCAGAGCAGGCAAAAGCCGCGACCGTTTCACATACTGCGTCGCTGGCAGGCAGCGATGCAGGCGCGCAGGCATTGTTGGATCGGTTGGGAATACCGCGTGTGGCCTCCCTGCCCGACTTGTTGGAAACTTTGAAACTGCTGCATTGCTACGGCCCTCTGCCAGGTGGCAACATTGCCTCGATCAGCTGTTCCGGGGGTGAGGCCAGCCTGATTGCGGACATGGCTGTCGGCAGCGGTCTGACCTTTCCAAGCCTGAACAGTGATCAACGAACCCAACTGCGCGCGGCACTTGGGCCAATGGTTGCGTTGAATAACCCACTGGATTATCACACTTATATCTGGCGTGACGAAGGCGCAATGGCGCAGGCCTGGACCGGGATGACGGGCGACGACATTGATCTGACCGTGTCTATTGTCGACTATCCCACCACCGACCCTTCGGATTGGGTTTGCACAACGCGGGCTGCCCTTAATGTACACGCCAGCACGGGCGCGCGATTTGCAATTGCCGCCACATTGCCAGAACTCCTGCCCGAGGACATCGCGCAGGAGTTAATGTCCGGGGGCGTCGTTCCCTTGATGGGATTGCGCGAGGCTCTGTCCGCGATCCGCGCCGCCAGCCAGGTTTCTGCACCAGTACACGACCCCGTTTGCCTTCCGGGCAGGGCCAAGGCATCCACCACTCTGACCGAGGGCGAGGCAAAGCAGGCACTGGCCGCGTTTGGGCTATCAGTCCCGCGCAGCCATACGGTGCGCGGCGCGGCAGCGGCTTTGGCCGCTGCGCAAGAGATGACGGCGCCTTTCGCTATCAAAGGCGTCGGGCTTGCCCACAAATCCGAGCATGGCGCGGTTCGCCTGGGGGTCTCTGCCAAGGATGTCACGGATGTGGTCGCTGATATTGGAACGGATGAGGTTCTGATCGAAGAAATGGTCACTGGCGCCGTGGCCGAAGTTCTGGTTGGAATTGTCCGCGACCCGGCACACGGATTTGTCCTGACCCTTGGGGCGGGCGGTGTACTGACAGAGGTGCTGCGCGATACCGTGTCTTTGTTGGTTCCCAGCTCGGCGAGCGCGATCCGAGCGGCCCTGACAAAGCTGAACACTGCGCCTGTTCTGGCGGGCTATCGCGGTCAACCCGCGGCTGATATGGATGCAATCGTTGCTGCAGTGCAGGCCATTCAAGCCTATGTCATTGAAAATGCCGACACGCTTGCCGAGCTTGAGATTAACCCGCTTCTTTGCACGCCGGACAGAGCCGTTGCAGTGGATGCACTCATTAGAAAGGCCTGAGAAATGGACCCGATCAAAACCCGGCGTGACGGCGCCATTCTAGAGGTCACGCTGGATCGACCGAAAGCCAATGCCATTGATCTGGCGACCAGCCGCATCATGGGAGATGTCTTTGCCGAGTTCCGCGATGACCCGGAACTGCGCGTTGCAATCCTGACCGGTGCGGGTAACAAATTCTTCTGCCCCGGCTGGGATCTGAAAGCCGCCGCCGATGGGGATGCGGTCGATGGTGATTATGGCGTTGGCGGGTTCGGCGGTCTGCAGGAACTGCGCGACCTGAACAAACCGGTTATTGCGGCGGTCAATGGTATTGCCTGTGGCGGTGGCCTGGAACTGGCGTTGTCTGCTGACATGATCCTTGCCGCAGAGCACGCCACCTTTGCCCTGCCCGAAATCCGTTCAGGCACGGTTGCAGACGCGGCCAGCGTCAAACTGCCCAAGCGCATCCCCTATCACATCGCAATGGAGCTGCTGCTGACCGGGCGCTGGTTCGACGCCGAGGAAGCCAATCGGTGGGGGCTGGTGAACGAAATCATCGCCGCTGATCAACTGATCGACCGCGCGTGGGAGGTCGCCCGCCTTTTGGCCTCGGGTCCCCCACTGGTCTACGCGGCGATCAAGGAAATCGTCCGCGATGCCGAGGATGCCAAGTTCCAAGACACCATGAATCGCATCACCAAACGGCAGTTGCGCACGGTCGATGCCCTGTATGCCAGCGAAGACCAGATGGAAGGGGCGCGCGCCTTTGCGGAAAAGCGCGACCCGGTCTGGAAAGGCAAGTAATCGATCAGCGTTGTGGCGGTGTTAGCCACTGTGCCGACATGCCATAGTTGGTGCTTTTCAGTTCTTGTTTCGCAATGGCTTGCAAGTGAACCTCATCCGGCCCGTCGGCATAGCGCAAGGCCCGTGCCCATGTATAGCTATCGGCCAATGGCGTATCGGGTGTCATCCCCATCGCGCCAAACACCTGCATCGCGCGGTCAGTGACGGTCGCGTGCACATTGGGTGCAACAACCTTGATCAGCGAAATCTCACGCCGCGCCGCTTTGGCGCCCACCTGATCTATTTTCCAGGCCGCCTGCAACGTCAACAAACGGGCCTGTTCGATCTCGAGCCGCGATTTCGCGATCCATTCGCGGATCACGCCCTGTTCCGAGAGTTTCTTGCCAAAGGCCGTCCGCTCTTGCGCGCGTTCAACCATCAGCGACAGCGCCATTTCCGCCGCCCCGATCGAACGCATACAGTGATGAATGCGACCCGGTCCAAGCCGCGCCTGCGCCAGGGCAAAGCCGCTGCCTTCTTTGTCCAACAGATTCCCGGCGGGTACACGTACGTCCTTGAACAACAGCTCGGCGTGACCTTCGGGGTCATGCATGTTCAGGATTGTTGGGTTGCGGATAATCTCAAGACCCGGCGTATCCCTTGGAACAATCACCATGCTTTGTTGCTTGTGACGGTCGGCGCTGGGATCAGTCTTGCCCATCACAATGAACATCTTGGTATTTGGATGGCAGGCATTGGTGATAAACCACTTGCGGCCATTGATAACGTATTCATCCCCCTCGCGCCGGATCGAGGTCGTGATATTGGTCGCGTCCGAGCTGGCCACATCGGGTTCCGTCATCGCAAAAGACGACCGGATTTCGCCGTTCAGCAGCGGCACCAACCAGTCTTCGCGCTGCTGAGGTGTTGCGAACATATGCAACAATTCCATGTTGCCAGTATCGGGCGCATTACAGTTGAACACTTCTGACGACCAGCTGACCTGACCCATCAGTTCGGCCAAGGGCGCATATTCCAGATTGGTCAATCGCGTGCCCGGCTCATCATCGCGCAGCGCGGGCAAGAACAGGTTCCACAGCCCCTCGGACCGCGCTAAGGCCTTCAGTTCCTCCATGAAGGATACGGGAAAGATGCCCGCCTCGATCTGTTCTTTGTGGTCGCGGATGCGCGGATAGATATGCGCTTCCATAAAACCTTTTAGCTGGTCGCGGATTTCCACGGCGCGCTGTGTTGGGGCAAAATCCATTACGGTCCCTTTTCAGACTGGTGCAACAAGACGTTAGCTTGCCGGTACCCTAGCCGCGTCCCCTTTAATGTGAAATCGACTTATGCAATCTCGGACTAAAAAATTACATGGGATCACTGTGTCCGGAAAAACCCTTTGAGTTCCCTGGTTTTATTTCCGCTGTTTGTGAATGGGAGAGCCAAGCGGGTACTCAAAATCGCTTTTCAGGAAATCGCGTGTGGCACCCAGACGATCCGAACAAAGATCGCAAGAAAGAACAGCACGCTCCCCGTCAAAACGAACACATGCCAAATGGTGTTATGAAACGGCAGCCGCTCCAGCAAGTAGAACCCAACGCCCGCTGTATATACGACACCACCCGCGATGATCAGCCAGATTACCGTGGGTGAAAGCTCGGCTAGCATCGTTTGTCCGGCCCAGACAATCGCCCATCCCATCATCAGGTACAGAAACAGGCCAAACCACCGGAAACGGCTTGGGTCGATCAGCTTTAACACCGAACCGATCGTTGCCGAAGACCATAAACCGACCAACAGCCCCGGAGTTTGCCCTGCTGACAGTAGAACAAACGGCGTGTAGGTGCCGGCAATCTTCACGTAGATGCCCGAGTGATCAAGGCGCCGCAACACATTAGACCACCGATCGCTTTCCACCATGTTGTAAAGCGCCGAAAACGTCAGCATCATAACCAGTGTCGCGCCATAGATCGAGACGCCCAAAACAGCCTCGGGCTCGGTCCTGAGAAAGGCGGTGATCGTGATCAGAACCGGCACGGCCATGAGCGCCAACGCCACGCCTAATATGTGCACAACCCCGTCGCTGACGCGTTCTGCGCGGGTATAGGCCGGACGGATGTCTGTGAAACGCCACATACCTTAAAGGTAGGCCCGGAAACCGACGCGGGCAAGTTCAACGCGGGTGAATACAGGAAATCAGATTTTTTACCTGCTTGGTCAAACTCGACTGCCTGGACCAGTTTCTTTTCCAGAGCAGTTCACAGATGCGGTCCCCGATTGCCAAGATCATCGAAGTCAGCGTGCGAATTGCCGGGAGAGATATACTTGAAACGCTCTATCCGCAGGCATGACATAGCAGGATCGTTCAGCCAGACGCCACCTAGACCGCCTTCCAGCTATCTTCCTTCAGGCTGAAAGGAGAAAACTCGAGGAACTCGGCGCGGAACGGCAGCGCGTCATAGATGCGCAGCCCATGGTCCAGATGAAACCGCCAGCCCCTGTTTGCACCTTTGAAGCCCGCGATATCGGGGTGGCCATCGGCCAATACCTCTACAGTGCCCGTCAGCATCAGGGTATCTCCTGTCTGATAGTCCGGAAACAGCAGGCCGGCCTTTGGGTTCAACAGAAAATTGCCCAGAGTATTGAAAAAGTTGTTGCCGGCAAAGTCCGGCACCAGCAGGCTTTTGCCCTCAACTTTGACGAACCCGGCCCGTCCGCCCCGGTGCGAGACATCAACGCCCGCCTGATCCGGCGTGTTTGCGTGGCTTGCGACGTAGAACGCATTGCTCTCTGCGATCGCGTCCCGCGCCCGTGCATCCAATTCAACAAAGCGGTCGTTTGCAGGACGGGCTATGACGGCCTTTGGATCGCGGACGAACGAAACGTCATGCGTTTGAATATATTTCGGGCAATTGCCGAAGGACTGCACCACATCCAGCGAAAACCCATGATCCCCGACCGTACCCACGGTCGCCGTGGCTCGGTTGCGACGACGAGTGGACAGCTCAATCCCAAGAACACCGATCGGTGCTCCTGCCTGTAATGCGGGGTTGAGCGGGTCGTCCGCCAAGGGTCGCGCATCAATGTCCAGACGTCGGTCATGTGGCGTCTGTATGAACCCCGGACGGCCCGAGATCATTGACGCCCACGGCCAGCCATCGGCGTCGACGCTGCCCAAGACCAGAAAGGGAAGCTTGCCAAAGAATTCTCGATGCTGGTCGGGCATGAACGGACGAATGAACTTGCGACCGAACTCCTCGATCCTATCCCGCCTACCAACGCGAGATTGCATCTCACGCTCGCCAGCATGAAAAGGCGATGTCATTTCAGTGGCTTGATCGTTCATGGCAGACCTCGTGTGTTGTGGGATTGAAGGCCAGTCGCGGGTGCGACTGACCTATGGCGTAGTGGGATCAGGCTGCGTTCAAGCCAACTGCGGTGCTTGGCATGGGGACAAATCCATCCAGCGCCTCGACATTGGCCAGAAGGCGAAGCACATTCGCGTAAGGTTCAAGCGATATGCCACCCTCGGGCGCATGAGCTGTGTAGCTGTAGATTGCAACATCCGCGATGGTTGGCGCATCGCCGACCAGCCAGTCGCGGCCCTCCAAGTGGTCATCCAGCTTTTTCAGAACATTAGCCGCAGTGGCATGGGTAAACTCCATGTTCAAAGGTGCGTTGAACACGTTGATCAGACGCGCGGCGGCAGGGCCGAACGCAATCTCACCCGCTGCGAGGGTCAGGAATTTCTGCACCTCGGCTTCACCGACAGGATCAGAAGGCAGGTAGGAAGGCGCATACTTCCGGGCCAGATAGACCAAAATGGCGTTGCTGTCGCTTACAACCACGTCGCCGTCTTGCAATACGGGCACCTGACCCGCCGGGTTGAGCGTCAAGAACGGCTCGCGCTTGTGCTCACCACCCGCAAGATCCACGTCGATAACGTCGTGTTTAATCCCGGCAAGGTTGGCGAACAGACGGACCCGGTGCGAGTGACCGGATAGAGGGAAGCTGTGAATTTGGATCGTTTCGGACATCTGGAAACTCTTTCTCTGATTGAGGGTTTGGGCTGTTGATCAGCATCTGTGCCCCAGACATAGTTTGCTTTCACTTGGGCGATAATATATCAATTTGGTGAATTACTATGAACGCAGTGTAGATAATGGATACGATTCAGGGCATGCGAGCCTTTGCGGCGGTGGCAGCACATTCGTCGTTTACAGAAGCCGCAAAACAGATCGGTATCAGCACCAAACTGACCAGCAAATATGTTGGCCAGTTGGAGGATCATCTGAATGCGCAGCTTTTCAACCGGACCACGCGAAGCGTCACCCTGACCGACACTGGGCGATCTTACTACGAACGCTGTCTGCCTCTGCTGGAGCAGTTCGATGAACTGGAAAGCCTTGTCCAGCAACGCCAGACAGAATTGGCGGGGCGCATACGGATTACTGCGCCGACGGGCTTTGGCTCGGCCGAATTGATTCATCTGTTAAAACCCTTTCAGACCGAGCATCCAAAGGTCTCGATTGAACTGCACCTGTCAGATCACCATGTTTCGATGGTTGAGGAAGGCTTCGATCTGGCCATTCGGTTCGGCGTTTTGAAGGAGTCGAACCTTGTCGCACGCAAGCTGACGGACATGCGGATTGTGTGCTGCGTATCACCCGAATACCTGACGCAGCACGGGACACCAAAAGAACCGGCCGCACTGGCAACCCATAATTGCCTGCTTCAGACCACCGGCAGTTTTTCTGACCACTGGGCGTTCAAAGCAAAAGGTCGAGAATACACGGTTCCGGTTTCGGGCAACTTCCGCGCAAACTCACCGCGTGCTGTTGCACATATGGCTGCGGATGGGCTGGGGATCGGGCGGATTCCGCTTTATACGGCGCAGTCCTTTTTGGACACAGGAAAACTGCAACTTCTGTTCGAAGAGCAAGAGGCTTTATCGCTGGGCCTTTACGCGGCCTACCCGCAAAACCGCCACCTGACCGCACGTATTCGTGCGTTGATCGACCACCTTGCGGCGCAGTTTCGCGGGGTTTGAAAACGGCGTTTCGATTACAAGCCTTCGCATCGGTACACAATTCGCACCGCAGGCAGACATTTTCACCAAGCAGTACACCGGCGTGTCTGTTTCAGAGCGGAAAATGTCGCAAGTATTTCAGCGCTGGATTAGGCTTGAAATAACTTACGGCCACGAGGTGCCGCCATTTGATTCTCAGGTGGCGGAGAATTGGGAAGCCGGTGCAAATCCGGCACTGCCCCCGCAACGGTAACGAAGGTCAGGCTCAGCAATCAACCACTGGGAGGAGGATCCCGGGAAGGTGCTGAAACCGGGCGCAAGCCCCTTCCAAGTCCGGAAACCAGCCTCTCTGATATGTCAAACTGCGGGTGGCGGTGGGGGCACGGGTTTCGGACGCGGTCCTCACGCGCCTCCGGACTGGTCCCTCTTGTCATCTGCCCAAGCAATGCCGCGGGGCGCGGCAGGAGAGCCAGAAGTGAACAGAATTCAAAGCCTGTTGGCGCGTCGAAATCCGGCATATGCCCTGGAACAGGCATTCTATACCGACCCCGAGATTTTTCGGACCGACCTTGAAACAATCCACTACAGCGACTGGCTGTTTGCCATTCCGGCATGTGAATTGGTCAAAGCAGGCGACTACGTCACATATAACGTCGGTGCCTATCGCGTGATCATCGTGCGCGGTGCTGACAATCAAATCCGGGCGTTTCATAACACCTGCCGTCATCGCGGATCGGTGATCTGCAAAGCGTCCAAGGGCAATGCACCCAAGCTGGTCTGCCCCTACCACCAGTGGACCTATGAGCTTGATGGCTCTTTGCTGTGGGCGCGGGACATGGGTGCTGATTTCGACCCCAAGCAGCATGGCTTAAAGACAGTGCACTGCCGCGAGCTGGCCGGTCTGGTCTATATTTGTCTGGCAGAGGACGCGCCGGACTTTGATACGTTCGCCAATATCGCAAGGGCCTATCTCGAGCCACATGACCTGGGCAATGCCAAGGTGGCTTTCGAAAGCTCTATAATCGAGAACGGGAACTGGAAGCTGGTTTGGGAGAACAACCGTGAGTGTTACCACTGCGGAGGGAACCACCCTGCGCTGTGCCGCACTTTCCCCGATGATCCGACCGTTACCGGCATCGAAGGGGGCACTCTGCCAACGCATTTGCAGACCCATTTCGACCGCTGCGAAGCCGCAGGGCTGCCGTCACAATTTTACCTGCACGAGGATGGGCAGTACCGTCTGGCCCGGGTGCCCCTGAAGGAAGGGGCCCAGAGTTACACGATGGATGGCAAATCCGCCGTGCGCCGCTGGTTGGGCCGATCACCCTTTGCCGATGCGGGATCGTTGTTGAAATTCCATTATCCGACCACGTGGAACCATTTTCTGGCGGACCATTCCATCGTTTTCCGCGTGACACCAATCAGCCCCACGGAAACCGAAGTCACGACAAAATGGCTTGTCCATAAGGATGCCGTCGAAGGCGTGGACTATGACCTGAAACGCCTGACCGAAGTTTGGGAAGCGACCAATGACGAAGACCGCCGGGTGGTTGAGGATAACCAGCAGGGTATCAACAGTCCGGCCTATGTGCCCGGACCCTATTCTGCGATACAGGAATCCGGCGTTTTGCAATTTGTCGATTGGTATTGCGCAACTCTGACGCGCCGATTGATCCCTGACGCTGTTGCTGCGGAGTGACGGTTATGGACGTTGTGACCTCGGCAACAGCCGTCTGGCAGGACAGTGAAAGTTTGGAATGCGTCTCGGTCGTGCCCGAAATGCCAAATACTGCCAGCTTTACATTTCGGGCCCCTTCTGGCGCCCTGTTCAGCTACGAGCCCGGGCAATTCCTGACGCTGGAAATTCCGGCACCGGGTCAGCCGGGCGGCGTTGTGCATCGCACCTATACAATCTCATCATCGCCTTCACGGCCCAGATCGATCACGATTACGGCCAAGGCGCAGTCCAACAGCATCGGCACGCGCTGGATGCTGGACAACCTGCAACCCGGCATGCGGATCAAAGCCATTGGCCCGGCAGGTTTGTTCACGAATGCCGAGAGTTCCTCCGGCAAATACCTGTTCATCTCGGCCGGTTCAGGCATCACACCCTTGATGTCGATGACAACCTGTATGTGGGATGAAGGGCGCGCGCTGGACGTTGTGTTCATCAATTGCGCCAAACGACCGTCAGAAATTATCTTTCGCCAGCGGTTAGAGCAAATGGCCAGCCGGACACATGGGCTGAACTTGAAATTTGTCGTCGAGGAACCCGACCCGTACCGCCCCTGGACCGGGTATCAAGGCCAGTTCAACCAACTGATGCTGGGCCTGATGGCACCGGACTATCTGGACCGTGAGGTGTATTGCTGCGGTCCCGAGCCCTTTATGCAAGCTGTGCGCGATGCGCTGGCCGGTCTGGGCTATGACATGGAAAACTACCACCAAGAGAGTTTCGGCGCACCCGTAGAGACCGAGGCGCAGCAACCGGAACTGGATGATGTTGTTCCCGACGACGACACCAGTGCCGAAATTCTTTTCGCAAGCTCCGGCGTCAAGGCGAAGGTGGCCGAAACCGATACGGTTCTGGTGGCTGCACGGTCTGTTGGTCTGAATATCCCATCAGGCTGTACGTTCGGCGTATGTGGAACTTGCAAGGTCAAGAAGCTTAAGGGTGACGTCCACATGGTCCACAATGGCGGCATTTCAGAAGATGATATTGAGGCCGGGTACATTCTGGCCTGCTGCTCGAACCCGATCGGAAAGGTCGAAGTCGAAGTCTGACAAACAATACTGGCGCGGGCGTCTTGAGACGCCTCCGCCAATTGGCGTTGCCCGAACTGTGAATACCGCCTGAGAGCGGGATCGCCCGCAACACGCCAGCTCTGCGCTTGCTTTCCCAAGCCGAAGCTGGTGCGCGGGTTTCAAACACTGCTGCGTTCATCGCCCGTGTTGCGGATGCACTGCGAACAGCTTGACGTGCGCCCAATTCACGCGAAAACGCTTACGCAGCACTTTCTTCACCGTAATTGCGTGACTTTGACATTTTGCCAATCCCCGGGTTGAACGAATTGGTCGGATCGCAGCGTTTGTAATGTGCCACCAGATCAGGCTTGGCCTCGTACAGGTGGCCAACATTGTGTTCTGCAGGGTATTCCGCTCCGCGTTCATCCAGAATTTTCAACATCGCAGCCTTGATCTTTTTGGGGTCACATCCCTTTTTGACGATGTAATCCTGATGCATCACATGGCACATCAGGTGGCCGTAGTAGACTTTGCCCAAAAGCTGATCCGTGATCTCGGCGGGCAGAGTTTCGAACCAGTCACGGTCATTGCGACGTAGCGCGATATCCAGCGCCAAGATCTCTTCGACCTCAGCCGCATGAACGTGGCCATACCGCACGGCGGCACCAGCGGCGGCAAACCGATGCAATCCAGCGATCTTGGCTTCGCGCGGTGTACATATGACGAACTCCGCACCGCGGTTTTCGAAGAAGCCGGGCAGAAACTCCGCTGCCTCTTCGATACCGCCATCGTGCATTTTCAGGATGAGGTGGTGTTCGTACTTGTCACGAAACTCATGCAGGAATTTCGGCAGATGCTCGGGCCATAGGCGCGAGGCAATCTGCATGAACTTGTCCGTAAACCCTCGGGTCAAGGCGAACTTGTTCAGGCGCGAATCCACCGCGCCCTTCAATGCAAAAAACAACGGAAGCCTGTCGGTTCCTAGCTTGTCGATCATCACCAGCGTGTCCTTGCCGTATTTCGCGGCAATGTCGAAACACTCGCGGTGTACGTATTCGGCCGAAACCGGCAAGGTTTCGAAGTTTTTCAGGATGTGACGCCGCAGTTCTGTCAGGTCAGCGGGGTCGTTTGTTCCGATATAGAAAACCTGCTCGCGGTCATAGGTCGGGAATGTGTCAAGCCGGACCGCGAAAACTGCCAGCTTGCCCGCGCAGCCGGACGCCTCAAACAACAGGCGATCATCGTTGTTATAGCGCGACGGTGTATCCGCATCGACATCGCGCAAGATCGTAGTGTAATCCGGATCCGAGGCGTTGCGGCCCTCGGGCGTGGGGGCGTTCTTATCGAAATCTCCAGCTTCAAGCCGCGTCAGGATTTCCTCGGGAGAGTTGCCCAGATCCAGACCAAGATGGTTCACAAGCGTCAGTTCGCCATCTGCGGTGATCTTGGCAAAAAGGGCCAGCTCGGTATAGCTGGGGCCGCGCTCGCATAGCGAGCCGCCCGAGTTGTTGCAAACCCCGCCCAGGATCGAAGCGCCGATGCTGGACGAGCCGATTACGGAATGGGGTGTCCGCCCCAACGGGCGCAGCTGCTTTTCCAGCTCAAACAGTGACGCGCCCGGAAAACTAAGCACCTGCTGCCCGCCTTGCAAAAGGTGCAAAGCATTCATTCGGCTCACATTGATTAAAACAACGTCGCGGTCATAGCCACCCTTGGGTGTGGACCCTTCTGTCAGGCCGGTGTTTGAGGCTTGCATGATGACGATCTTATCGGCCGTGACACAGGCCTGCAGCACCTTCCACTGTTCCAGCAGGCTACCGGGTTGAACGACACACAGCGCCTGACCCTCGCCCGAGCGAAAGCCGCGTCGGAACCTTTCAGTCGCGCGCTCTCCGGTCAGGACGTGGCGCGATCCGACGATCGAGCGAAAGAGTTTGATCAATGCGTCATTGGTCATTTCGGCTCTTGCCTCTGACTAGGTTGTTCGAAAGCGGATATTCTCGCGGCTCAGTTGGTCGACGCTGGTGACGCCCATAAGTTTCATGTCGCGTTCAATCTCGGCACGCATCAGACCCAAGGCCCGCTCTACCCCCGCCTGCCCTGCCGCAGCCAAAGGATAAAGATAATGCCGCCCAACGCCAACTGCTTTGGCCCCAAGCGACAGTGCTTTCAGAACATGGGTTCCGCGTTGCACACCGCTGTCCATCATCACATCCAGCTTATCACCAACCGCGTCCACGATCTCGGACAGTTGATCAAAAGGCGTGCGTGACCCGTCAAGCTGACGGCCACCGTGGTTTGACAGGATGATACCGGTGCACCCAACCTCGGCTGCACGCTTGGCATCTTCGACAGTCATGATGCCCTTCAGGCAGAACTGTCCATCCCAATCGCGCACCATCTGGGCCACATCATCCCAGTTCATCGACGGGTCCAGCATATCGGTAAAATACCCACCAATCGAGCTGGCACCACCGCCCATATCCACATGCTCTTCCAACTGCGGCAGGCGGAATTTCTCATGCGTTACGTAGTTGATCCCCCACATCGGCTTGATAGCAAACTGGATCATGCCGCCCAGCGTCAGGCGGAACGGGATCGAGAAGCCGGTGCGTAGGTCACGCTCGCGATTTCCACCAGTGATACTGTCGACGGTCAGCATCATGACCTCGACCCCGGCCTCTTTCGCGCGTTGCATCATGGCCGCGTTCAAACCGCGATCCTTGTGGAAATAGAATTGATAGACCTGCGGGTTCTTGTGTTTTTGCCGAAGTTCCTCAAGCGAGACTGTACCCAACGAGGAGACGCCGAACATAGTCCCGTACTTCTCGGCCGCTGCCGCAACGGCGCGCTCCCCCTGATGGTGGAACAGGCGTTGCAATGCTGTGGGCGAGCAATAGACCGGCATATCCAGTTTCTGCCCCATCACGGTAACGGACATGTCCACATCCGACACCCCGCGCAAGACGGAAGGCAAGAGATCGCAGCGTTCAAACGCGATGGTGTTTTCGCGGTATGTCACCTCATCATCCGCGCCACCGTCGATATAGTTGAAAATTGGCCCCGGCAGCCGCTGCTTGGCCAGTCGCCGAAAGTCGTGGAAGTTATGGCATTGGCTCAGACGCATATTTCACGCTCCGTAACAGGCGACCCAAGGCAGCCGACTGGCAAGGAATGGCAAGAGAAGGGCCAACGCCAAACCGACCAACTGCGGCACCACCAAGGGTATGACGCGTTTTTGCACACGCATCAACTTGATCCGGGGCTGGCAGAGGCATTTCACCAATATTCACACAAGGCGAACCGGCCGCGCTTGGGACTTGATCCGTTGCTGCAAAAGTCTGAGGCAACAATCTGCGCGGCGTCTGTCAATTGTCTCGTAAAAATTCGACATATCAGTGTGATTTGACAAACCACAGCCGCAGGGTAGGCTGGTGTCACGAAGGCCGTTGTACGATTGATTTTGTTTTGCGCCTCTTCAGAGGCTTGGGTGTATAGATGAATCGCATTGAACTTGCGGAGGTCGCGTCCCGCGAATGGGATGTGGTCGTTGTCGGTAGCAGTTTTGCTGCAATGTTTTTTGCACATGCTTTGCCGATGGATTTGGACGTTCTTGTCATTGAAAAAGGTGCGTTTCGTTCTCACGACGCGCAGCTTCGGGATGGCTGGGGCGTCAGGGAAACAATCGCGCAACGCAACACTTCGGGTTTTGAAAAAAAATGGCTGAGTTTTTCAGTCTTCGGCGGGAATTCCAACTATTGGCATGGGGACACGCCGCGATTTCACCCAGATGATTTCCAGATGAATTCACTGTTTGGCGTCGGGATGGACTGGCCATTCGGTTACGATGATCTTAGCCCTTATTATGAGCGGGCCGAAACTTTGATGGAAGTTGCTGGCGGCAAGTCAAACCACATTATACCGCGCGCCAATCCGCATCCCTATCCGCCGCATCCAATGTCCCGTTCCGACAAGGTTCTGCGGAATTACAGCCCGTCGTGGGTTCCGCTGCCGACCGCGCGCGCGAATGGTGGAACGCGGCCAAATTGTTGCGCGAACGGCGTATGCCGTATTTGCCCGGCAGGCGCAAAGTTCACGATCCTGAACGGTTTTGATCAGCTTGCACATCCGCGGGCCAGCTACGTGTTGGAAACAGAGTTCCGAGAGTTGGTGATCGAAGGTGGTCGGGCAACACATGGCATATTGCGTGGACCGAACGAGCAAGAGATCAAGGTCAAAGGCAGCATGTTCGCGCTGGGGGCCAATGCCATCTTCAACACTGCCATTCTGCTACGCTCCGGTGTGACGTCACCGGCGCTGGGACGGTATCTGCATGAGGAAGCCTCTCAGAGGGTGGTTGTCGATACGGCCACGATCAAGAACTACTTTGGCGGCACCTCTGAAACCAGCCACGGATATCATTTCTATCACGACACCGACCGATCGGAAGCCGCCGCTGTGCTGATCGAAAGCACGAACGCAACGCCCAACATTCGCGAGGAATTCGGGAAATGGACCAACAGGTTGGTGCTGACTCTTGCGGCCGAGGATTTGCCTCTTGCCGAAAACAAGGTTCTTCTTGAAAATGACGTTCCGGTCGTCGAGTGGACGGGCCACCATCCTTATGCATACAAGGGATTGCAGCGCGCTTTGGAGGGTCTGCCGGGCATCATTCCGGACACTCTCGACGGTATGACAGTCAGCGGCATTTTACCCAGCCAGGCCCACATCCAGGGCACGCACCGCATCAGTACCGATCCTGCAGAAGGGGTCGTGGATGAATATCTAAGGCTGCACGAGGTTCCGAACGTCTTTGCTTTGGGCGCCGGGGCGTTTCCGACCTGCTCACCGGCGAATCCGTCCCTGACTCTGTCTGCATTATCCTTACGCGCGGCGGAGGTAGTACGATGATGATTTCAAGACGTGGCGCATTGCTTGGAGGCGTATGTCTGGCAACCGTGATCGGCGGGCTTCGGTTTGCCCTTCAGCCGGGCGCGATCAAAGCCCACGCGCAGCAGGTCATCGCGCGCGTTTATGGCCCGGAAATCGCCGAAAAGCCTGCAACTGAGGAGTTCACAAGCGCCTATGAGAGCTTTTTGATCAACAAGGGTATGCCCGGTCACGTTGCCAATGCAATCTTCAACCTGAAGGGGGGAAATCTTCCCTACGTGGATGACGAAAGGGCGAAACTGGATAGAAGTATTGTTGTCAAATTCGCGACCTCAACCAATGTCGTGCTTTCAACTGAGACCGGATCGGACCTGGAGTTTTTCGGAATTTTCCACCCAATCACAAATAGCTGCATCAATCAATTGTCACACAATGGACTGGTCTGGGCAGAACCGATCGCACAATCCGGGTAAGCTCCGCCAGATTGCAGGATGCTCGGTCAAGGCCACTACTACGCAGGACTGTCGAGAAGGTTCGACAGTATCCGCCACATCGACAAGAAACGGTGGAACAATCGGACTGCAAGCGAATATGCAGCGTTGAAAGGACTACCGAGTATCTTCGGAGTTTTCGTCCCCTAAACTCCGCCGCATAAACTCCGCATGTCCTTGGGGCCATCCGCACAGTCAAGAACCACCTTATCCACAACATGAAAACAGACGCTCAGGAAGAGATCGAGCTTATGTACAAAACGTTCGCTCTGGCCGCATGAAACCTATGAGATCGGAAACCACGCGACCAGAACGCGTTCATGTAATTGTCCAGATTAGTCAAAGCTTGGCTTATTTGTTCTATCCCGAGACAAAGCGCGCCAATGCTGTCGCAAGCTTTTCTGACCGCTTGATGTTTTCCGCGTCAGAAATGATGAACTCGCTGACCAATGCCTCGATCAGGGCCAGGCCCGGCAACGATGAGGAGGACAGGACAGGGTGTGCGGCTGGGGCGAGAAGCAGCTCGCTGCAGTGCGGAACAATCGGGGCCACACTTGCGTCGGTCAGGCCCAAAACACGCGCACCGTTTTCCTTGCAATACCGCGTTAATGGCACAACGTCTGCGGAATACCGGGGGAAGGTGATCGCAATCAGAAGATCAGACTCTGAAACTGCCACAAGCCGGGCTGCGGCGGCCTCGGTTCCGCCAAGGTCGACCACGCTGTGCACCCCTTCGCGATAGGGTTGCAGCCCGAGACTGAGTATCGCAGCCAGATGTGCGCTCAGACCAAATCCCATCACCCAGACCTGCCGCGCATCTGCGATCAACTTGCACGCGGTAGAAATGGCACGAAGCATCTCGGCATCAGTCAGCACCTGCATTTGCGCGTTGGCCGAGGCCAGGCTTTCACCAGCTGCCCCCGGACCCGGACCCGGCGCGCTAAACCTAAGCCCAAGCTTCGACACCGGTACGATCAGTTCATGCACGGCGTCAGCGACTTGGGCGCGAAACTGGGCATAGCCGTCGACGCCAATCTCCTTCACATAACGGCTGATCGTCGCGGCCGAGACTCCTGTCGCCGCCGACAAATCTTCGATACCGCGCGTCGCAACAAAGACCGGATCTTGAAGGATCAGGTCCGACAGCCGGCGCTGCGACGCCGACCCTTCGGTCTTAAGCACCGTGATGCGCCGCCCGATTTCAGACTCTGCGAACTTCTGGTCAGCAGAGACCGACCAGGCTTGAGTTGACATTTTTTCTTTCATTTTGTATTCGATGAAAAATAATCAATCATACTATAAACCAGCGACCAATGGCACTCAAGAGCCGACGCCTGGTGGATGCGTACCGTAGTGGTGCCATCAAACAGGGCCTCAAACACGGAATCAAGACAATGGGCACCCGCCATGCTTATGCCATGGCGCTCTGGCAGGCGTTAGCTGACGTAACGCCTGCACCCGTTGTCACAACGGGGTCACTTTGGGCGCGGGACGACTGGAACCATCGCCGCCGGGCGTATCCCGGCTACTTAAGGGAGAGAAGACCGTGACAACTACTAAAAATATCATCCAGATGACCGGCCCTATGGCGCGTCGCAGCATTATGGCAATCGGCCTGGCCGCAACTGCGGCCTTGGCTTGGATGCCCGCTGCGCCTGCCTTGGCCGATAGCAATTCTGGCGGCGGTCTTTTACTTGTCGGCGGCGCGCTCCGCGCATCCAACACGGCCGTTTACGAGCGTTTCATTTCGATGGCCGGTGGCGTTGATACTGCGCGTATCGGCGTGATCCCGGCCGCGTCGGGCAAGCCTTATCGCAACGCTCGCAAATTCCTGGATGAGATGGCCGCGTTGGGTATTTCCGAGGACCGACTGATCCTTTTGCCAATTTCCGTCAAAGACGACAGCAAGACTGACGAGGACGAATCGACTTGGGTAGACAATGGCGACAACCCAGAGGTCGTGGCCCAGATAGACGGGCTAAGCGCGATCTGGATGATCGGCGGGGACCAGATGCGTTTGCGCCAAACGCTTCTGAACGCCGAAGGCAAAGCACGACCCGCGGCCGAAGCGATGTCACGCGTTCTGGCACGCGGCGGTGTGATCGGCGGCACCAGCGCTGGCGCGGCGATCATGAGCCAGGCTATGATCGCCTCGGGCGACAGCTATTCCGCGCTAACGGTGGGTTTCGCCGATACCTACGGGTCATCCGCGGAACAGGATTATGGCCCGGTCTGGCTTGATACCGGTCTTGGCATTTTTGAACATGGCGTGATCGACCAGCATTTCGACCGCCAAGCCCGCTATGGCCGTCTGGTTGCCACCACCTACAAGCACCGCGACACCACACCGCTTGGGTTCGGGATCGAGGAGAATACCGCACTTGTCGTGACCGGCAACACCGCCGAAGTGCTGGGCAGCGGCGGAGTACACGTGATCGATGTGCGCGGCGCTGAGCGCAGCGAGGATGGCAGCTATGACAACGTCCGCGTCAGCTTTTTCCAACAGGGCGATGGCTGGACCTTTGGCGAAGGCTTTGTGAACACCTCCGGGAAATACGATACAATTGGTGGCGACGAGTATTTCCAGACCCCCGATCCGGCCGTCTCTGGCGTTTTCAGCCGCAACGCCACGCTAAAGCACTTTGTCTCTTATGACTTGGTAGACAACGCCTCAGCCAGCGAAGTCGTGACGTACCTGTTCAACCCACGGATTTCCGACAAAGGGTTCGAGCTGCGCTTTAGCCAGGACGAGAACACCAAGGGCTATTGGAAGGCGCTGGATGGACAGGCCGACAGTTATGCCTACACCGATGTACGTCTTGACATCACGCCAGTCACGGTCGCGATCTCAAAGTAACCACCCAGGACCCCGGAGGCTCTTTCCCGTCTCGCCGGGGTCCATCCCAAACCTTTTCGGGTTCGGCAGATCACTATGAAACAAGTCGGCTTTGCTGCACACGCCAAATGACGCTCTCAGCGCGTTGCCAGTAGCAGACGCGCGATGCTATTTGGATGAAAGCTGCTTACCCGCTACCATTAGCCGTTCCGCGTAGTCATTCTCCAACTCTTCGGGTGAGACAAGGAAAGACGGACCACCGACGTTGAGGCCGTAGATCGTCGAGCCATCCAGCGACGTCACAGGAACAGCGATTGCGTTGATCTCTTTCTTCCAGTCGCCAAAGCTGCGCACATAGCCAAGCGTTTCATAGTCGCCTACGGCAATATCGACACTCGCCTGGATGCGGGCCTTTTGCTCCGGGAACTCCGCAACCCCTAACGAAACAGCCGCTGCCCTTGCATCTGGCTTAAGGCGGGCAAGTATGGCCCGTCCAACAGCGGAGTAAAAAAGAGGCAACCGCGCGCCGACATAAAGCGACAATGTCACCGCTTGGGTAGACTTTTGCGTTGCAACGTAAATCGCTCGGTTTCCCACCTGCTCTGCCAGAGCAACGGTGACGTAGGGGTTGGGCCCGACGCTCAGCGCTTCCATTTCGGGCAGATAAAGTTCGCTGACACTCATGGCGGATAGCGCGCTGAAGCCCAGTTGCAACACCTTCGCGCCCAGCCGGTATTCCCCGGACTCAGGGTTACGAACCAAATGGCCGGTCCGGGTCAAAGTGTGTGTAAGCCGCGACACCGTAGGTTTCGCCAGACCTGATCGTGTGGCCAAAGCCGAATTCGAGAGGTAACGGCTTTGGCCATCAAAGGCGGAGAGTATATCCAGCCCACGCGCCAAGGCGGTTACAAATTGCCGATCAGTTTCTGCGTCGCCCTCAAATTTCTCCATACAACTTTTCTCCCAAATAATCGCGCCATCATTTCGCTATGCGAACCATATGTCAATATTTAGGCGCTGTTCATTCGTGCGTCAGCAAAAATCATTGACTGAATTGTCATTTTGCGAAAGATACGTTCGCATAGCGGACTTAGTTCGCGTTCGAGGAGGATCAATTCTATGAAGTTTCTGACTGCCGTGGCCGCCGCATTATTGGGTGTTTCGACAGCCGCAAGTGCTGCTGATCTCGATCTGCCGAAGCAGCTTTCCTGGACGGCCTACGGCACGGGAACCGCTGGCTACAATCAAGCCGTTGCCATTGGCGCCGCTCTGCAAACCGCCACCGGCACCAACCTTCGGATCTTGCCGGGTAAGAACGACGTGTCGCGGACAGAACCGTTGCGTCAGGGCCGGGTGCAATTCTCAGCCACAGGCGTAGGCGGCAGCTTCATGGCGCAAGAGGGCGTCTTCCAGTTTGGCGAGCAGAAATGGGGCCCGCAGCCCATACGTGTATTGTTGGCCAACTCCGGTGGCGCCATTAACCTTACGGTAGGAGTTGCAGGTGACTTGGGAATTCAGGAATTCTCTGACCTCAAGGGCAAGCGTGTTGCCTGGGTTACCGGAGCGCCGGCGCTCAACGCAAACACGACGGCTTATCTGGCCTACGCCGGTCTGACTTGGGATGACGTCGAGCGCGTAGATTTCGGTGGCTACTCCGCATCCTGGAAAGGCTTGATCGAAGGTCAGGTTGATGCGGCATTTGCTTCAACCAATTCGGGACCTGCTTACGAAGCAGCGTCTTCACCGCGCGGACTTTTTTGGCCTGAAATTGATGAGAACAACACCGAGGGTCTTGCACGCATGCAAGAAATCGCGCCGTTTTTCCAAACGAACACGGCCAAAGTTGGCGCGAATATCGACGGAACCGACGGTCACAAGGGCGCTGCGTATGCGTACCCGGTTCTCGTAACTACGGACGCGCAAGAAGATGCTCTCGTCTACAATATGACGAAGGCGATGATCGACCTTTACCCAGAGTATGACGGTAAAGCGCCAGGCATCGGTGGCTGGTCCATCGACAACCAGAACTTCGAATGGGTTGTTCCATACCACGAAGGTTCCATCCGCCTGTTCAAAGAGCTGGGTGTATGGACCGATGCGGCCCAGGCGCATAACGACGAACTCCTGCGTCGGCAGCAAGTTCTGCAAGACGCGTGGAACGAGTTGAAGGAAACAGGCGCTGACGACTGGACAACCGCGTGGGAAACCAAGCGTCGCGAAGCACTCAAAGCAGCCGGCCTTCAAGTCGTTTTCTAATCGATCAGACTGTATCTGCCTGGCCCGACAGAAAAGCTGGGCCGGGCTAAAACAATTCTCTGCGGCGCGCTGAACGTGCCGACAAAAAGGTCTTGTTATGCAAGAACTCGAAAACGAAGCCGGAACAGCTGAAACCTACGACACCGGGCGCAATCTGGCGCTGATCGTCGGCACAACTGGCGCAATTCTTCTTGTCGTTCACCAGTTGTTCAACATTCAGCTGTTTGGGATCGTGCTTTTGGATAGCAGGTATCTTGCCCTTCTCGCAGCCATCTTCCTGTCGCTGAGTTTTCTTGTCTTCAATCGTCGCGGAGAGCGCCTTGGACCGGTCGCCTTTTATGACTGGAGTCTTGCGACCCTCGCTCTTGCCAGCGGTTTCTATCTGGCTTGGGTGGCGAAACTCAATCTGTCCGAAGGCTGGGAATACGCAGCACCCCAAACGGCCCAATGGGTCGCCTATGTGTTCTTTGCCCTTGTCTTGGAAGCCACACGCCGAGCGGGCGGAAAAGTCCTGTTCGCAATCGTTGCCCTTTTTTCGCTTTATCCAACCTTCGCAGGACATGTTCCAGATCCGTTTTCCGGATTTCAGAGTACATTTTCGGAAGCGGTTGCCTATCACGTCTATTCCTCTGAAAGCATCTTTGGCATTCCTATGCGCGCGTTTGGGGGTGTGGTGATCGGCTTCATAATCTTTGGCGCCGTGCTACAACACACGGGCGGCGGGCAGTTCTTCAACGATCTCGCCCTTGCCCTTGTCGGCCGATACCGCGGTGGTGCCGCTAAGGTTTCGATCTTTGCCAGCGGGTTCATGGGTTCGATGTCTGGCAGTGTGATTTCCAACATCCTGACAACCGGCGCGGTATCGATCCCGGCGATGCGTCGTACTGGCTTCTCAGCGAAGACAGCCGCAGCGACCGAGGCCTGCGCCTCGACAGGCGGTGTTTTAATGCCGCCGATCATGGGTGCGACCGCCTTTGTCATGGCCTCTTTCCTGTCGATGCCTTATGTCGAGATCGCCATTGCCGCCGCGATACCATCCCTGCTGTTTTACTTTGGGCTTTTTGTTCAGATTGACGCCTATTCCGCACGCCTTGGTCTGCGCGGCATGTCCGGGCCCGATCTGCCTCGACTAAATGCAACCTTGCGGGAAGGTTGGCCCTATGTGCTGGTTTTTGCAGTTCTGATTTTCATGATGATCGTGCTGCGCCAGGAAACTGCTGCACCTTTCTATGCGACTGTTCTGCTGCTGATCGTCAACCAAATTTTCCCCCGTCACCGCCTTACGGTAGCTGGCCTGATTGACGTTCTGAAACGGGTCGGAACCGGTTTGACCGAATTGACGGCAATCATTCTTGGCGTCGGATTGATTGTCGGCTCTTTCTCGGCCACCGGCCTTGCAGGTACGTTGGTCAACGAACTGCTGGCCCTGGCGGGAGATAACGTCTTTATCCTGTTGATCGCCGGTGCCATGACAGCCTTTGTCTTTGGCATGGGTATGACGGTAACCGCCTGCTATATTTTCCTGGCTGTGGTTCTTGCGCCCGCGCTGGAGGCAGGCGGCCTCAACATACTCGCGGTGCACCTTTTCATTCTTTATTGGGGCATGGTCAGCTACATCACACCTCCTGTGGCGCTTGGCGCCTATGCTGCGGCGACCATGGCGGGCACCAGTGCGATGAAGGCCGGATTGGAGGCCATGCGACTGGGTGGAGTTATCTACATCGCGCCGTTTTTCTTCGTGCTCAATCCTGCGCTCGTTGCGCAATCCCCGGCGATCGAAGTCTTTATCGCTGTAACCTGCGCCCTTTTGGGTCTGGCTTTGATCTGCATGGCGCTTCAGGGTTACGTTATCTTTTTAGGACCGCTTTCCGGCGCAGGCGAGTTTCCTTTGCGCTTTGTCCTTTTTGTTGCGGGGTTTTTGATTGCCCTGCCAGAAATGGACTATGTGGGCGTACCCTTCGGACCAAGCCTGATTGCTGGTATCCTCCTTGCGTTCCCACCCCTTTTCGTGGCCCTGCGGCGGCGCAGCACAGACCTTGCAGGAGAAAACACCTGATGAACCGGATCCACGAAATCCTGATTGCAGCGGATCAAGACGCTGTTGCCATTTCCGATTATGACGGTCGAGCCTACACATATGGCGAACTCAATGAGATGAGCCGGCAGGCCGCTGAACGCCTGATCGACCACGGCGTGCGTCCCGGAGACCGGGTGCTGCTTATCAGCGAAAACTGCGCGGCCTACCTTGTAGCGATCTTTGCGCTGAGCCGCCTTGATGCTTGGACGGTGCTGGTCAATGCACGCCTAACGGATACTGAAGTTCTGCGACTTTCTGAGCTGAGCGAGGCACGCTGTGCTCTATTTACGCCGGATGCGTCGCCAGCATCCGCGGCGCACGCTGATCGTATGGGCCGGGTCGATCTAAAACCTCTGGCTTGTGGATCGCTGACTGTATCCGCTATCCGCGACGCACCGGTCGAACCCGTCGAGCCTGACCGTTCGCAAACCGCGATCCTGATCTATACGACCGGCACCGTGGGTGAGCCAAAAGGCGTGATGCTGACTCATGGGAACCTTTTGTTTGTATCCCAACTTTCCGCCGACGCCCGTCGCCTTACGCCGTCAGATGTGATGCTAGCGGTGTTGCCGGGCACGCATATCTTTGGGCTTTCTTCTGTTTTTCTTGGTGCTGTTCGTGGCGGGACACGCCTGATCGTGCGCCCCCGTTTTGACGTGGACGATGTGATTGAGCAGTTGAAGACAGCGACGCTTTTCCCGGCCGTTCCCCAGATCTTTGCCGCAATCAACAAGCGTCTGCGCGAGCAGAAGGTCGAAAAAGCCGATCACAACCTGCGCTACATCTATGCTGGTGGTGCGCCTTTGGACATGGCGCTGAAAACGCAGACCGAGGACCTTTTTGGCCTGCCACTCCACAATGGTTACGGGCTTTCGGAATGTTCGCCAAGCGTGGCGCTTACACTGATGGACGCACCGCGCAATGACAGCGCCGTAGGGCCCCCGTTGCCGGGTGTTGATGTCCGCCTTGAAAACCCAAATGACGACGGGGTCGGCGAACTATGTGTCCGCGGCGAAAACGTCATGAAAGGCTATTTCCACAATCCTGAAGCCACACGCAAAGCCATGACAGACGACGGCTTTTTCCGCACGGGAGATCTGGCCAAGCAAGAGGAAGACGGCACACTGCATATCGTGGGCCGCGCGAAAGAGTTGATCATTCACTCTGGCTTTAACGTCTACCCGCCAGAGGTCGAGGCCGTATTGGCCGCGCATCCCGCCGTAACTTTAGCCGCAGTTGTGGGCCGCGCCCACGACAGCAACGAGGACGTGATCGGTTTTGTCAGCGCGCATGCAAAAGTATCTGAATCAGAGCTGCGTGATTGGGCCCGGGAACGCATGGCAGCCTATAAGGTACCGGCGCGCGTGATCGTCTCTGATGCCCTGCCGCAAGCAGCCACGGGCAAGATCATCAAGCACAAACTGTTGTCTCACTTTGCCGATGTTTTGGACAGCGCACCCAATGCGGAGTGAATGGCAAAGCCAACGGACACTGGCGCGAAAGGACATGAAATGAACCTGGATTACTCAGATACGGAAAAAGCCTTTCAGGCCGAAGTTCGCGCCTTTCTGGCGGAAAACCTGCCGAATGATCTCGTTGCAAAAACGAGCTCGGGCCGAGAGCTGACAAAAGAGGATATTGAGCGGTGGCACGCGATCCTGAACGCGCGCGGTTGGCTCGCGGCGACTTGGCCAGAAGAATATGGCGGCACCGGCTGGACCGTTGTTGAACGCCACATCTTTGCGGAAGAATGCGCCCTTGCTGGTGCGCCTCGTCTGCTGTCTTTTGGGCTTGCGATGCTGGGCCCTGTTCTGATCCGCTATGGCACAGACGAACAGAAGGCTGAATATCTTCCCCGTATTCTGGATGGCCGCGATTGGTGGTGTCAGGGCTTTTCCGAGCCGGGTGCCGGTTCGGACCTGGCAAGCCTAAAAACCCGTGCCGAGCGTGATGGCGATCATTACGTGATCAATGGCCAGAAAACATGGACAACCCTTGGTCAACACGCCAACCGCATCTTCTGCCTTGTGCGCACATCGCAAACGGCTAAGCCTCAGGAAGGGATCAGCTTTGTCCTTGTTGACCTGGACACGCCCGGCATCGAAATGCGCCCGATCCGTCTGATCGACGGTGGCCATGAGGTGAACGAGGTCTTTTTTACCGACGTGCGCGTGCCTGTCGCGAATATCGTCGGCGCGGAGAACGAAGGCTGGACAGTGGCGAAATATCTGCTGACCCACGAGCGTACCAACATCGCCGGTGTCGGCTTTTCGGCGCGTGATTTGGACCGCTATCATCGGATGGCAGCTGATGTGCGTCGCGATGGTGTGTCTTTAGCAGAGCACCCGCTTTTTGCAGCACAAGCAGTCGAACTTGAGGCGGATTTGGAAGCTTTGCGCGTGGCCAATCTGCGCGCTCTCGCGCGGACGCGGGATGGCGCAGCGAGCAGTATCGACAGTTCGCTGATGAAAATCCGCGGTACTCAGGTACGCCAAGGCATCTTGAGCCTTTATCGCTCGGCCCTTGGCCATGCGGCGGCGCCAGATGCAGAAAGCCTGTCAGACAATCAGATCGCCCTGCCACCCGAAGCCGCCCGCGCGGCCCCCGTTTATTTCAACAACAGAAAGCTGTCGATCTACGGCGGCTCTAATGAGATTCAGCGCAATATCGTCGCAAAGACACTGTTCAGGGACTAACCGATGAATTTTGAACGCAGCGAAGATCACGCCATGCTGGCCGATATGTTCGGCCGATTCTTGCAAGAAACCAGCACACCAGAGCGGCGCAACGACACGGCCTGGACAGCGCCTTTCTTTGATCAAACAGCCTGGTCGGAAATGGTTGAACTGGGGATACTCGGCGCATTTGTCTCAGAAGACCTTGGCGGATTGGGTGGCTCCGCCGAAGATGTTTCGGTGGTCTTTGAAGAAATTGGCCGTGCACTCAGTACCGATCCTTATCTGGGTACTCTTATGGGTCTGCGTCTTTTGGCCGAAAGCGGCGAAACAGATCTTGTCGAGCAGATCATGGCCGGTGCCTGCCGACCCGCCTTTGCTGTTTTTGAGCCGGAAATCTCGCAAGATCTTTCCCTAATCGGCACGGTCGCAGACGAAGATGGTAAGCTGACTGGCCGCAAATCCTCGGTTTACGGCGCACCGGGTGCCGACCTTTTGTTGATTGCTGCCCGAAACGATCAGGGTCTTGGCCTGTACCTGATAGAAGAGGTCACTTCTGTTCAAGTTCTCGCAGCACCTATGCAGGATGGTGGCGGTATCGCTGACCTGTTGCTTGAAGGAACCCCGGCAAGGCTTCTGAAAGCAGACAGTGCAGAACTTATCGAAGATGTGCTGGACTTGGGTCGCATCGCGCTGTGTGCCGAGGCCGTGGGCGCGATGGAAGCACTTGTCTCAATGACAACAGACTACCTGAAGCAGCGCAAACAATTTGGCCGTAGCATCGCCTCGTTCCAAGCCTTGCAACATCGTATTGTGGATATGACCATGTGGGTGGAACAAGCCCGGTCGATCACAATCCGTGCCGTTGCAAGCTATGGGACCGGAGATCAGCGTCGCCACACATCGATGGCAAAAAATCTGATTGGGCGCGCGGCTGAGCTCTGCGCCGAAGAGGCTATTCAGCTGCACGGCGGCATCGGTATGACGTGGGAATACCCGGGCGCACATTACGCGAAACGCTTGATCATGCTGGATCACCAACTCGGTGGGCGTCACGATCACGCAATGCGTCTGATTGCCATGAAAAAAGAGAGTGCGTCATGAACACAGATGACGAGTCCGCCGCCCAAAGCTTTGTTGGCTATGAGTCCAGCGTCTTCGGCCAAGGCAGCGGTATCTGCGCGCTGAACATTGGACCACAACACCTTAACAGAGTGAACGTGTTGCATGGCGGTTTCGTAGCCATGCTTCTGGATAATGGGTGCGGTCTGGCCGTTCGAAATGACAGCGGCGATCCCGATCGCGCGGTTCTCACCATGTCGCTGTCGGTGAATTACATCGCCCCTGCACGCTCTGGCCGGGTGGTTGCCACGGGCAATGTCACAGGTGGTGGCAAAAGCACCAAGTTTGCTTCGGCTGAACTGCGAACCGAGGATGGCACTTTGCTGGCGACGGCCTCGGGTGTTTTCAAACTGCTGCGAGAGTAAAACATTTCCACGCCATCACGGCACATCAACAGGACACACCATGACCTCTGTTGTCTCTTATGACGTTCAGGACGGTATCGCCGTTATTTCAATCGATAACCCCCCGGTAAATGCGCTTTCACAGCCCGTGCGGGCCGAGTTGCAGTCAATGGCGCGAAAAGCGTCCGATGAAGCGGCCGTTCAAGCCATTGTTGTGGCTTGCGCGGGCCGCACCTTTGTTGCCGGCGCTGACATTCGCGAATTCGGTAAACCGCCCGTTGAGCCTTTGCTGCCGGATGTCATCAACACGCTAGAGGCCATTCCCAAGCCAACCGTTGCAGCCCTGCACGGTACGGCCCTTGGTGGCGGTCTGGAATTGGCGCTTGGGTGTCATTATCGCGTCGCCACCGCAAAGGCACGCTTTGCCCTGCCCGAAGTCACGTTGGGCCTTCTGCCCGGCGCTGGTGGCACCCAGCGACTACCACGCCTTGTTTCGTTTGAGACGGCGATTGATATGATCACAACCGGCAAGCAGATTGGCGCTAAGGAAGCCGCCGCGCTTGGGCTTGTCGACCTCGTCACCGACGCAACAGATGTGACCGCCGCAGCCATCGCATTTGCAAAAGTCCTGGTGAAGGATGGCAAAGGCCCGCGCCCCGTCTCACACCTGGACGTAACACGCCATGATCCGTCGGTCTTTGATACGGCGCGCGCCAAACTGAGCAAAACCCGTGCGGGGCAGCTTGCCCCCCTCGCCTGCGTAGATGCGCTGGAGGCTGCGGCGAAGCTGCCCTTTGCCGAAGGTCTCAGTGCGGAACGCAAACTATTCCGAAAAATGATGGAAACGGATCAGCGAAGCGCACTGATCCATGCTTTCTTTTCGGAACGCAAAGTTGCAAAACTGCCAGAGCTCGAAGGCGTTGAACCGCGGAACGTGGCACAGATCGGCGTGGTTGGTGGCGGCACCATGGGCGCCGGTATCGCAACCTCAGCCCTTCTCTCGGGTCTTGATGTCACTTTGATCGAACGAGATACCGAGAGCGCTGAACGCGCGCATCAGACTGTCGCGCGCACGCTGGAAGGTTCGGTGAAGCGCGGCAAGATTGATCAGGCGAAGTTTGAAACGCTGATGTCCGAGCGGTTCCGCGCTGAAAGCGACTATGCGGCCCTGTCTGAAACAGATCTGGTGATCGAAGCCGTTTTTGAAAGCATGGAGGTGAAGAAAGATGTCTTCACCCAGCTTGACCGTGTTTGCAAACCGGGCGCTGTGCTTGCCAGCAACACCTCGTACCTCGATATTAACGAAATCGCCCAAGTCACGAGCCGCCCGCAGCACGTCATTGGCCTTCACTTCTTTTCTCCGGCTCATGTGATGAAACTGCTAGAGGTTGTCGTCGCAGACCAAACGTCGCCAGTGGTCACCGCGACAGGATTTGCCCTTGCAAAGACAATGCGCAAGATCGCAGTACGGGCGGGGGTCTGTGATGGGTTTATTGGCAATCGGATTTTGTCGCATTACAGAAAAGCCGTTGATGGCACCGTACTGGCAGGCGCAAGCCCATTTGCCGTTGATCGTGCCTTGAGGGAATTTGGCCTCGCCATGGGACCATTTGCCGTAAGCGACCTTGCAGGTTTGGATATCGGCTGGGCCACGCGCAAACGCCTCGCTCCTACACGCGACCCGCGTGAGACCTATGCCGAATTTGCGGATCGCATCTGCGAAGCAGGTCGTTTTGGCCGCAAGACCGGCCGTGGATTCTATATCTACGGTGAGGGCAGTCCAACACCTGACCCTGAAGTGGACGTCATCATTGCGGACGAACGTAAGGCCAAGGGCATCACGCCGCGCAAACTGGGTGACGGCGAAATTGTGGATCGCTTTATGGCGGCTATGATCAACGAAGCTGCACGCGTTGTCGCAGAAGGCATCGCCCAGCGTCCACTTGATGTGGATGTCGTCTTGCTCAATGGTTACGGGTTTCCCCGCTGGCGCGGCGGTCCTATGCACTATGCCGATGCTGTTAGCCCGGCAAAAATCCTTGATGATATCCAAAGGTTTGCAAAAGAAGATGCGTTCCTGTGGCAACCTGCCCCCCTACTCGAAAAGCTTGCCTCCGAAGGCAAGCTTTTTTCTAGCCTGAACGACTAAGGACATTTCCATGAAACAAGCAGTCATCGTCTCAACCGCCCGGACCGGTCTTGCAAAGTCTTATCGTGGTGCCTTTAACGAAACCCACGGTGCAACCATGGCCGGCCACGCAATCGAGCATGCGGTAAAGCGTGCAGGCGTCAACCCTGACCTTCTGGAAGATGCGTTCATCGGCTGCGGCTATCCCGAAGGCTGGACTGGCAGCAACATCGCGCGGCAGTCTGTTGTCCGTGCGGGTCTGCCCGTAACCGTGGCCGCCACAACAATTAACCGTTTCTGTTCGTCGGGTTTGCAGGCAGTGGCGATGGCCTCTCATGCAATCGTGCAGGAAGGTGTGCCGGCCGCAATTGCAGGCGGTGTGGAGAGCATCAGCCAGATGCCGCCGTCCAGACCACCGCAAGCGCAGGAAAGCTGGATTGTCGAAAACAAGCCCGAGCTTTATTTCAGCATGATCCAGACTGCCGACATCGTTGCCAAGCGCTATAACGTCAGCCGTGATGCGCAAGATGCGTTGGCCTTGGAAAGTCAGAAACGAACTGCTGCTGCGCAAGCCGCGGGAAAGCTGGACGATGAGATCGTGCCGATCACTGTCACCCAGGCGTTCAAAGACAAGGAAACAGGCGAAGTCACCCGCAAGGATGTGACCTTCAGTATGGATGATTGCAACCGTCCAAATACCACGCTCGAGGGTCTTGCAGGTCTCGCCCCCGTGCGCGGCGAAGGTAACTTCGTCACAGCGGGCAACGCGTCTCAGCTGTCGGATGGGGCATCTGCGCTTGTTGTGATGGACGCCGACGTGGCCGCTCGTGAAGGCATTGAACCGCTTGGCGCGTTCAGGGGATTTGCCGTTGCTGGCTGCGAACCAGATGAAATGGGTATTGGCCCTGTCTTTGCCGTACCGCGACTGTTGGAACGCCATGGCCTGAAGGTGAGCGACATAGACCTCTGGGAGCTTAACGAAGCCTTCGCAAGCCAAGCGCTGTATTGTCGGGACCGCCTGGAAATCGACCCGGAAATTTGCAATGTCAACGGTGGCTCAATCTCTATCGGTCACCCTTTTGGCATGACCGGGGCCCGCATGACAGGCCACCTGATGATCGAAGGCAGACGTCGCGGAGCGAAGTTGGGCGTTGTCACTATGTGCATCGGTGGCGGTCAAGGCGCCGCCGGGTTGTTCGAGATTTTCTGAGCGGGCATTTCTGGCGGACTGTTGCACTGTTCCGCCGTAAGACCCTGGTCCGAGCAAGAAAGGCCTCAAATGACCCGTTAGCCCGCGTTCAAAGTCAGCGTTTTCCGGCTGATGTCTACTTCGGGCGCGGGCAGACCATTCTGAAACATCCGGAAAAGATCAAACGGAGGACAATCGTGTCCAGGCGCTTGCTTCACTGCAAATCCGCAGCATAGTCGGACCAATCGGATTGGCCACACCCTCTCTTAGATCAAGCCGCAGCTTGTCGTCGAAGCTAATCGTAAAGGCGAACAGTGCACCGGCCAGAACCGCTGGCAACATCAGAGGCAGGGTGAAAATCCAGTCATCGGGAAGCGTTTCTGCAAGTCACCTTACCGCTAGCGCTGACCGATGCAGGTCGCTTGCTGTATCGTGAAGCTGTCGAGATCAACGGATCCGTGTTGCGTCTCTCGACCTTGCTACGAGACTTGACGGACGAGGTTCAGGGCAACATGAAGATCGCAGTTGCCAGCCACGTCGTGTGCCCCGTGCTCGATGACGCTCTGGCCCGTTTTCATGCAAACCATCCCGCTGCAACTTTCTCACTCGAAGTACATTCCAGCGCCGATGCCATTGCCGAGGTCGCGGTGAAACAGACCGCCTCCTGGATGTACTGCGACCGGTCACTGTCATCAGGGCTCAAGCCGAATTGGGGCAGAAGATAACCGGCGTCTCAAGCCATTTGGAAGAAGTCCGGCGCATGATTATGGCCGGTCTTGGTATCTGCCCCCTCGCCCTGCACGTTGCGGCCCGGGATGTCCGCGATCAGCAACTTTGGCAGGTTCCTCTTTACGAAGGTCTGCCCGCCATCGACGTTCACGTTGTCTGGAACCCGGCCACGGTCAAAAACCGAGCTGAGGAATTGCTGCTGCAGGAAATCCTGACCGCAATTGAAACAACACCAATGGAAGTACGCACTTACCGCTGAGTTTTGCACTCAACCGTATTGCTGCAGTCGGACAGCTGTTTCTTTGGATGAGTGTCCAACAGCGCGTGTGAGTTGCCACGTTAAGCGTCGTTCGATTGCTACTGTTATTATTTGGACGTGGGTGGCATCGATGAATTCATCATCCATCAGCTACAAGAGGCACCGGTTTCCTTGTCAGATCATTGCGCACGCGGTGCAGCCCCATGTTTCTGGCCATGTCAGCAGTTCTGTGTCTGGCTTTCCTGATCACGAAAAAAGTCGGCGTATCGAATCCGGACACGAACTAACTCATACCTTTTCTGACCAGGCGTCTTCGAAGAAAAGAACGTCTATTCGATCAGGTCGCGAAGCCGGGATTGCTGCTGGAAATCTGTCCACGCACCGTCGAAGCCGTCCAAGGGCCAGTTCAGCGCACGCGACACACCATGCCGGTCGCGAAAGTTAAACAGAAAAGCACCACCTTGTCTCATCTGACCGATCAAGTCATCGGCGTCATCTTCGTAGAAGTCACATCCAAGCCCGGTGAGGCATCCGGGCCATCGGGTGCGCCAAACGGCCTCTCCTGCCCGCTCGATGCGAAACCCGTTGGGATGGAAAAAAGTCCCCGGCTCTATTCCAAATTCAACCTTGTACCCTGTGTCTTCCGGGACAATGAAGACAAACTGGCCCGCGAAGTTGGGACGTGGTGAGAAGACGTCGACCCATCTTAAGTAACATCGTTGAACAAGCTCGCCATATTCTACCCGCTCGTCACATATAGAGTTCCAAATGCCAAATCTGGCGTGATGCGTACCCTTCCAGTTGCTTGCAGTATCATTACCCTGCAAGTCCTGAGCAGATGTCGCGGTGGCTGCCAATAGCAGTATGGCCAAGAGCTTTTTCATGCGTGTTAGGTGTCGTTGCGCGTCCAAATTATCAATTCACGATCATGAGAGGGCGTATCGCGAATTATCTCGCGCGTAATAGTATTTTATGTCAATGACTTAAGCGAACACGCAAACAGTCGAATTCAGTTTCATCGATCCAGCGGCCACTGCCATCTTCCGCATCCGGACACACCGCCAACCGCAAAGCTTAATATCAAACCGGGATTATCGCACCTCGAAAACCAATAATTCTGCGTGCCAATTCGTGACCCTGATCAAGCGCCTCTGACTGGGACCGCCCCGACAGTTTTGCAGCCAGATAACCCCCGTTAAACCCGTCGCCAGCTGCTGTAGTATCCACAACGGTTCTCGCTGGTTCAAAGGAGGATGGGGTCGTGACTTCGTTGATGGATTTTGGCCCCAAGACACCCCGTTTCAACGCACCAACACAGCCCGTATAGCCGCTAAACCGGGTGAGGACTTCAGCCTCGTCTTTCTCGTGAAATACGGCCAACTCATCATCTACCGAAGGCAGGGCAAAGTCGCACCGGCGCCACGATGCTTCGATTATTTCGCGTGCTGCATGTTCCGACTCCCAGAGCTTGGGGCGATAGTTTGAGTCGAAGGCAAAAAGCCCCCCGCGCGCGCGATAGCTGTCAATCCAGTCCAGAAGGCAAAGCCGGACGGTCTGCGGCAGGATAGCCAGAGTAATCGCGGACAGGTAGATAAGATCGAACCCTGCGAGCATGTCAAAGCGTGGCTCTGCCTCTGCCTGAAACAACTGCCGTGCTGCTGAGTTCTGTCGCCAGTACTGAAAACTCCGCTCACCTGCTTCATCGGTGCTGATCGCATAAACGCCGGGAAGCTTGTCCCTTAACTGCGTCAATCGAGACGTCTCGATGTTCTGCTCGGCTACGAACCTGACAATGTCATCAGACAGGCGGTCATCCCCCAGAAGGCTGACAAAACTCACGCTATGGTTCTCGGGTAACATTCGACGCAGGTAGATCGCTGTGTTGAGAACATCCCCTGCCACCCCGACCTGCGCCGGACCGGGGACCGTGGACACTTGCAATTCAAGCATCACCTCACCGACACATGCAATTTTCATACCGCTCATAACTTGCGATCCTTTTTGAACGTAAGGTGGACTTTTATGGCCTGAGTTCTGTCCCCGGCAAGATCGAATGCCGCTGTGGCATCTTCGATGTTGAAGGATCGGCTAATTATTGGTTCGACGTTGATTTCACCAATGTCAATCAGCCGCACGGCCTCGACAAATTCGGGATGAAACCGATGGGTGCCGACCATTCGGATTTCTTTGCTTACGATTACGTTCAGGGGCAGGCTGACCTCTCCGGCGACGCCAACCAATATCATGGTTCCACGTGGTCTGAGCATGGTCAATGCAGCGGCAATGGCAGCAGGCGATCCGGTGCATTCGAACACCACGTCAAACTGCCCCTTGTTCTGGCGGAAAGGCTCCAATGCCTCGGGTCGATCGACGACGTTGATTGTCTCAGACGCACCCATCTTTTTTGCGACTGACAGAGGAAAATCGTGAAGGTCCGTCACGATCAAGTCGCGCGGATTTTTTCGAGCAACAACCGAAGTCATCAGTGCACCGATCGGCCCCGATCCGGTAATCAAAACGGTTTTTCCGCGAAGACAATCGGCCTGTGCCTCGGCATGAAGACATACAGCAAGAGGTTCCGTACAAGCGGCCTGATTCATGGGTATCGGATTGGTGAAGCGGTGCACGCGCGAGGCGGGTACAGTCAGGATTTCGCGAAACATCCCCTGCTCGTGCGGCATTCGGTATGCAGAGCCCATGAACTGCATTTCTGTACAGTGGTTGAACTCGTCCCTTTTGCAAAAGCCGCATTGCCCACATGGAAGGCTAGGGTTGATCGCAACCAGATCACCTGTGGCAAACCCGGTCACGTTCATCCCGACCTGCGTCACGTGACCGGCCGCCTCATGGCCGACGATGATCGGTTCCCGCACCCTGATCTGACCAATACCCCCGTCGTGATAGTAGTGCAGATCGGAACCGCAAATTCCCCCGGCGCCAACCGCGACCTGCACATCGTCCGGCCCGAGGTCAGGAACGGTCTGACTCTCAATCCTCAGGTCATGGGCCGCATGTAGCCGACAAATTCGCGTTTCCATGATGCACCTTATGGAAGGATCTGATTGGGCAACCAAGTTGCCAGTGCCGGGATGTAAGACACCATCAGCAGGACGATCAGGTTGCTGAGAAGGAACGGAAAGATTGCACGCACCACCGGCGTCAGGGGCAATTTGGCGATTCCGGCGCATACAAACAGGCACACGCCAACCGGCGGGGTCGTCAAGCCGATCATAAGGTTGAGGACCGCGAATGTCGCAAAGTGCAAAGGTTCGATACCGACAGCAGTGGCCAGCGACAGCAGAGGTACAAACAGGATGATCAGCGCGGCAATCGTCTCCATGAACATACCAACGAACAGCAGGAGGATGTTGATGATCAGAATAACCAGAATGGGGTTTTCAGTGATCGTCAGTACGCCAGATGCAATAGCTTGGGGGATGCGTTCCGAAACGAGGATCCACCCGAACACATTGGCAAATCCGACCAGCGCCAGAATGGCCGCGGCAGAGACAGCGCTGTCCGATATGATCTTGGGCACCAGCCGCACCGGCAGCTCACGATAGACAAAAGCGCCGACAACAAAGGCATAGACACTTGCAACAATGGCGGTTTCCGTTGGTGTCGCAATGCCACTGAGCAGCCCATAGAGAATGATCCCGGTCATCGCGAGGGCCCAGAATGCACCGCCAAACGCTTTTCCGATTTCACTAAAGCCCTGCCACTCTTGCCGTGGAAAGTTTTTGCGCACGGAAATGATGTAGCACGTTGCCATCATACCCAGACCCATAAGAACACCCGGGATCGCCCCGGCAAGGAACATCTTGCCGACTGAAATACCGGACAAGGCACCGACGATGATCATTGGGACACTTGGCGGGATGATGGGACCTACGGTTGAAGACGCGGCTGTGACCGCAGCTGAAAAATCAGCCGGGTATCCAGCCTTTTTCATGCCGGGGATCATTACGCCACCGATTGAGGCCGCATCAGCCACTGCTGTACCCGTGATCCCCCCGAACAGCATGGACGCACCGATATTGGTCAGGCCCAGACCGCCGCGTATCCATCCAACGAGTGCATTTGCAAACCGAATGATGCGTTCGGTAATCCCGCCGTTGTTCATCAGGTTTCCGGCAAGAATAAAGCCCGGGATGCTAAGCAGAACAAAGACATCCATGCCCGCATAGATTTTTTGTGGCATTACAACCAGCGGAATATCCGCAAGCAACAGATAGGCCATCGAGGACAAGCCAAGTGTGATGGCGACGGGAATGCCCACCATCAGTCCGACTACGAAAACCGCGAATAGGACAAAGACTTCCATTATTGTTCTGCTCCACTGGCGCTTTGGGGCCGGTATTCGATTTTTGCCCAATCAAGGACGAAGCGCAGGGCAGCAAAAGCCGCGAGCAGGCCCAAAAGTAGCAAGACGCTGAAGTGCACAAACTCCATAGGCAGCGCCAAGGCAGGAGAGCTTTGCAATGTGCCAATCTTTACGTATTTCATGGCACCGGGAATTAGGATGATGCTGAGAATGGCCGTCGCAGCAGATGCCAGCATCCTCAGCTTTCTAGGCAGATCTCCGGGAAGTGCATCGCAGATGACATCGACGTTCACCAGATCACCTGTCATCAGTGCAACACCAGTGCCAAATGCAGTCAGGTAAATCAGGGCAAAGCGGGTAAGCTCTTCGGTCCAGACCGGCGAGTTGCCAATGGTGCGGCCGACCACCTGAGTGAGCACCGCGATGATCAAAACCGAAAAGGCGGCGAGCGCGCCGATCCTGCATATCAATGTCATAGAGTGATGGACACGCTTCATCACGGCCTTTCCCCTTCAAAAACATCTGCCGCTGATCAAACCAGCGGCAGATGGGTTTGCTGATGACTTAGTTCTGGCTGTTGAACAGCTCTTCAACGATCGGCTTGATCTCATCGTTGACATTGGCCAGCACGGCGTCTTTTGCCTTTGCTGCATAGGCTGCGCCGTCGACCTCGACGAAGGTCATGCCGTTTGCCTCAAGATACGCCCGGTCGTCCGCCAGGCTGGTGTCCAGCAATCCGCGCTCATAAGCCTGCGCACGCGCGGCTGCCTCCATCACATGGGCCTGATCCTCTTCGCTGAGCGATTGCCAGGTGGATTCCGCAATCGTCAGATAAATCCACGAACGGACATGCTGCGTCAGGTTCACATGGCTTTGGACTTCGTTGAAGTTAGCCGAGCGGATCAGGGCAAGGGGGTTTTCCTGCGATCCGATGGTGCCGTTTTGAAGTGAGGTAAAGACTTCCGAAAACGCCATTGGGGTCGGGTTGGCGCCAAGAGCACTCCAGACGTCGACAAACAGCGGAACGTTGGGAACGCGCATTTTCTGGCCATTCAGGTCATCGGGATGCGCGATCGGACGGTTCGAGGTCAGGTTACGAGGACCGCGCGCGAAATAGGCAATTGGGCGGATCTGAGCCTTTTCGACAATCTGTGCTTCGATCTGATCACCGATCTCACCGCTAGCGACCTCATCCATGTGTTCGGTCGAGGCATAGGCGTACGGAACTGCCAGCAAGGCGGCCATCGGCGCCCAGTTCTGCAGGCTTTCACCGGTGATTGTCATATCAACCGTACCCAGCTGCATGCCGTTGATCAGGTCGATTTCCTTGCCCAGTGATTCATTGGGAAAGATTTCCACGGCAATGCGCCCGTCGGTGAGCGCGTTGAGCTCGTCGCCGAATTTGACAGCAGCAAGGTGCCAGGCGTTTTGCTCGTTTGCCAGATGGCCGAGTTTCAGCGTGACTTCCTGCGCAGAAGCCACCCCGCCGATGAGTTGAGACAGCAGCCCTGCGACCACCAGGTTTTTGAGCCTAAACACCATTTTTTCCTCCGTTTTGGTGACTATGTGTCGATCAGTTCGGGGTCGAACCGATCAAAGAATTCTTCGTGTTGGCGAACGATTTTAGGAAGATCATTGATCAACCGCCGCAGGTGCTTGCGCATGGCGGCTGAGGCCTGCGCTTTATCCTGACGTTCGATCTGATCCACTATTTTCCCGTGCTCTTCGACCAGTTGCTCGGCTGGGAATTGCCCCAGACTGAGGAAGCGCACACGGTCCATTTGACTGTTGAGCCCTTCCAGGAACTTCCAGGCGATTTCTTTTCCAGCCGCTTCCGCCAAGGTTCGGTGAAACTTCGTATCTTCGTTGATGAAATCCGGGCGCGATGTTTTGGCGACCTTCAACTGGTTCTTCAACTGGCTGCGAAGGTCTTTGATCAACGCTTTGTCGGCTGAGCCCGCCAGCTCTGAGACAATGTCGGCCTCGACTGCCTCACGCACGAACCTGGACTGCAACACAGTTGGAAAGTCGATCTTTGTGACCTGCGTCTTTCTCTGCGGCCGCACAATCACAAGCCCTTCCTCGGAAAGCTTTATGAAAGTCTCGCGCACAGGTTGGCGGCTGATTTCATAATGCCGCGCAAGCTCCGGTTCAGATAGTTTGGAGCCCGGCGGCAGATCGTTCTTGATGATCCGTTCGCGCAATATCCGATAGATCTGCGGTGTTATCGCCGCGTCGCGATCGAAAGCATCATTGATAACGACTTCATGCACCACGTTGTCCTCCTGCGTGTTGTTTCTCGTAAACTTCCATACAAGTCAACAAGAATGTTGACAGGCTTTCCCGGATGGCAGAAAAAGCAAACGCAAGAATTCAGGAGGAAGGCACAATGCAAGAGACTTGGAGATGGTTCGGTCCACAGGATCAGGTCTCTTTAAGCGATGTCACACAGGCAGGCGCATCTGGGATTGTCACAGCCCTTCACCACATACCGCCCGGTGTGATCTGGCCGCTGTCTGAAATAACCGAGCGCCGGGACTATATTGCGGAAAACTCCGTACGTTCTCAGCGTCCGCTTAAATGGTCTGTTGTTGAAAGCCTGCCAGTTTCAGAGGATATCAAAAGGCAAACAGGCAGTTGGCGCGAGCATGTCGAACACTACAAAACCAGCCTTGAAAACATTGCTTTAGCCGGTATCGAGGTCATTTGTTACAATTTCATGCCGCTTCTCGACTGGACCAGAACGGACCTTTCACATGAGGTGGACACAGGCGCCACCTGCATGAGGTTCGATCTTGTCGACTTCATCATGTTTGACGTCTTCATATTGAAGCGCCACGGTGCGTCTGAAGGACATGATGACGAGCTTGTCACAGAAGCACACCATCGGTTCCAGTCGACAAACGAGACGTACAAAAAGCGCCTCGTTGACAATATCGTTTGCGGGCTGCCAGGCGCTGCAGAGCATTTCAGCCTTGATGATATAAAAGAGCAGCTGGCGATTTACGCAGCTTTCGATCACGATCAATTGGCACGCAATCAAACTGATTTTCTTGAAGAAGTCGCACCTGTTGCGCAGACGCTGGGGCTACGGCTCTGTTGCCACCCCGATGATCCACCAGTGCCGTTGTTGGGCCTGCCCCGGATCATGTCGACAGAAGCCGATTACGAACGGCTCATCGAAGCGGTAGATATTCCCGCCAACGGAATCACGCTCTGCTCGGGCTCATTGGGGGCCCGGTCAGACAATGATCTGCCGGGCATGATGGATCGATTGGGTGACAGAGTTCATTTCCTGCATCTTCGCAACGTCCGCCGCGAGCATGATGGCGTGTTTGGATCATTTCACGAATCCGAACATCTGAGTGGTGATGTCGACATGCCCAGTTTGGTCGCCGCGATCCTTCGCGAAGAAAACCGCCGTAAATCTGCTGGCCGCGCCGACCATTCGATTCCGTTTCGACCTGATCATGGTCAGGACATTCTGGATGATCTGACGCGCAAGGCTCAACCTGGTTACCCGGCGATCGGACGCCTCAAGGGTCTTGCAGAACTGCGGGGTTTGATCGATGGATTGTCATATGAAAGCGGCCGATGACCTGCGGTTAAGTGGGCGTTCACTTTCAAACATTTGTCGCAACGTGGGACGCCCCGGGTACGAACCCACCGCACATGGAACGGGGATTGTCCACATAGGGCTTGGGGCGTTCCATCGCGCACATCAAGCGGCATATACTGACACCGCGCTGGCGGCATCCGGTGGGGACTGGCGCATTGCTGCAATCAGTATGCGCTCAACTGAAACCGCGCAGAAGTTGGCCGAACAAGACGGTTTCTATACTCTGATTGAAAAATCACCGGGCCAAAGCTGTGCTCGGATCATAGGCAGTATTTCCACGGCTTTTGCACTGCGAATTCAACGTGCCCAAATCATGGCGCTGTTGACATCCCCAGAGGTCAAAATCGTCAGCCTGACCGTGACGGAAAAAGGGTATTGCTATAACACACGCGATCATAGGCTGGATTTGGACAACGCAACCATCCGTCACGATCTTGCCGAGTTCGACCAACCGATCAGCGTTCCGGGTCTTATCGTTAAATCTCTGAGTGAACGCCGCACTCTGGGATTGAAAGGGTTCACTCTGCTCAGTTGTGACAACCTTCCCAACAATGGTGAAATCACAAGACATGTTGTGCTGGACTTCTCTGATAGGATTGACCCGCATCTTTCGAACTGGATCAAAAACAATGTGACCTTCCCATCAACGATGGTGGATAGAATAACGCCCGAAACAACGGATGACTTTGTCGAAAAAGCAACGAAAACCGTGGGAGTTTTTGATGCGGTTCCTGTACAGACAGAGCCATTCAGCCAGTGGGTGATAGAAGACGACTTCAAATATGATCGCCCTGCCTGGGATGCTGCCGGAGCGATTTTTGTCGAAGACGTTGCTCCGTATGAAAAGATGAAGCTGCGAATGCTGAACGGATCGCACTCGCTTCTGGCCTACGCCGGACATGTGGCTGGGATAAAAACCGTCAGCGAATGTATGAGTACCCCTGAGCTGCGTGAACTTGTGCAACTCCATTTGGCCGCGGTCAGCACGAAGTTAACGCCGCTGGCCGGGGTTAACTATACAGCCTACTCACACAAGCTGATCGAACGCTTCGAGAACCCCGACATCCAGCATGCGACCTACCAGATCGCGATGGATGGCAGCATGAAAATGCCTCAACGTATTTTTGAGCCCGCAGAAGAAGCGTTGGTAGAAGGCGCATCCATCCAGACCTACGCATTCGCGACAGCGGTCTGGTTCCGATACCTACTGGGAAAAAGCGAAAACGGAAATCGCTATAGTCTTCGTGATCCGAGAGAGCGGGAAATCCATGAACTGTTGGCGGGAAAAAAAGACGCAAGGGCAATCTTCGGTGCTTTGAAAACGGCAGACGGTTTGTTGCCCCAAAAGCTGTTCGCGAATGAAACATGGGCAAAAACAGTCATCGAAAGTCTCGACCAAATCTTGACTGATCGGGTTCTTCGATCTGCAGCATCCGCTGTTGCATGAAAGCCACCTCAAGGTCTGGTAGCGGGGTGGTCGAGGAAAGGGAAATGCCATTGGAGGGTGGAACATCAGCTCGTCTTGGACATCTCCGTTGGCATCAATGGCCCGCAACAGCCAATGTTTCACTCCGTTGATCGAAACGACGAACTTGTCCATGTACCATATGACAGCTGGCCGGAGACGATAGCACCGGATACAAGCCGCGAACTTGGGGGCCGAACCGGATCACCCAGGGACGGATAGACTTGCGGCTGATGGTGGCGCCGCGTTCGGTCCGAAAGTTTTCGACATCCGCCATGCTTAGTGCAAACCGATGATATGTCGACACCGAGTAAGCGACTACTTCACGGGTAAACCAAAGCCCTTCAGACGTGGCATTCAACGATCATTTCCCAGCACCGACGACCTCAGAGACTCCCTTACGACGGTGCAGCGCAGGCGCAGGTGATCTGGGTGCTTCGCTTTGCAAATGCAGGCCAATTTGTTACACAGATGAAAACGAGGCGGCATTTCAGGGCCGCGTTCTGCTACCATCACCGTGACGGTGTACGTGTTCCCCCCCTGAAATGACCGGCTCTGGGCAAAGGAGGGACTTTCTATTGTTTAAGCACATCATGGTGCCGGTCGACCTTGCGCATCCTGACGCGTTGCAGTCTGCGCTGAAGGTCGCGGCAGATCTGGCCGGGCACTACAGCGCGCGAGTGTCGTATGTCGGTGTTACGGGTCCCCAACCAAGTTCGGTGGCCCATAACCCAGAAGAGTTCGGCGCGAAGCTTGCTGACTTCGCCGCGGCACAGAAGGCCAAGCATGGAATTTCGGAGACGGCTGCACATGCCGTCACGTCGCACGACCCGGCCGTCGAGATCGACCATGTGCTCGAAAGGGCAGTAAGCGACCTTGATGCCGACCTCGTGATCATGGCCTCGCACATTCCGCGCCATTTCGACCTCGGCTCCCACGGTGGACGGGTCGCTTCGCACACGAGCGCATCGGTGATGCTAGTGCGTGCATGACGCCGAACCGACGCCGCAACAAACGCCAGAACAGGGAACGTAACGATGACCGACCAAAATTATACCGAAGACGTCGACGCCCAGGGCATACCCTCCCCTGAGGGCGACCATCACCTTATCAAGACGGACTACGACATCGGGCAAGACAACGTGGAAGGCAATGTCGGGCCCATCCCGTTTGACATCCACAACCCGGTCTTCGCGATCTCGGGACTTGTGGTGATGGCCTTCGTTTTCTTCACTCTCGCTCTGCCGGATTTTGCCGGCACGGCCTTTTCGGCCATGTTCTCTTTCGTGACTCAAACCTTCGATTGGTTCTTCCTATCGGTAGGTAACCTCGTCGTTCTGTTCTGCCTCGCGCTGATCGTGCTGCCCCTAGGATCGGTACGGCTGGGAGGTGCCGACGCGACACCTGATTATGGCTACGTGGGGTGGTTCGCAATGCTCTTTGCCGCTGGAATGGGCATCGGGCTGATGTTCTATGGCGTAAGCGAGCCGATGAGTCACTTCGCCTCGTCCCTTGGAGGGACAACTATTGGCGAGGACGGTTTGCGAACCGACTGGGCTCCGCTCGGCGGCGCGGCCGGGAACGAGGCCGAGGCGGTGCGCCTTGGCATGGCAGCGACGATCTACCATTGGGGCCTGCATCCTTGGGCCATGTATGCCGTGGTTGCGCTTGCCCTGGCGCTTTTCACCTACAACAAGGGGCTGCCACTGACGATCCGCTCGGCCTTCTACCCGATCTTTGGGGACCGGGTCTGGGGCTGGACGGGCCATGTCATCGATACGCTTGCGGTGTTTGCAACTCTTTTCGGACTCGCAACGTCACTCGGCTTCGGCGCAACGCAGGCGGCGAATGGGCTTACGGTCCTCTACGGCTCCGGTGTCGCGGAGGAGGGAACGCGGAGCTTCTTGGGGCTGCCTTTCGGCAACACAGAAGACTCGGGGACAATTGACAGCGGCGCACTGCTCGTGATTCTGATCACCGCAATCACCATCGTGGCACTGATCTCTGTCATCCGCGGTCTCGACGGCGGGGTCAAACGCCTGTCCGAAATCAATATGGGGCTTGCCGTACTTCTCTTGCTGTTTGTGCTGCTGGTCGGCCCCACACTAGCGCTTATCTCGGGCTTCTTCTCGTCGCTGGGCGCGTATTTTGAGTATCTGCCAGCGTTGATGAACCCGTTCGGACGCGAGGACACGAACTTTGTCCAAGGCTGGACGGCCTTCTACTGGGCATGGTGGATTTCCTGGTCGCCCTTTGTCGGAATGTTCATCGCGCGCGTCAGCCGCGGTCGCACGGTGCGAGAGTTCATCATCTGCGTTCTGCTGATCCCGTCACTCGTCTGCGTCCTGTGGATGAGCGTTTTCGGCGGTACGGCAATCCAGCAATTTCTCGTGGACGGTTACGAAGGTGTCGTAAACGCACCGCTGGAACTGAAGCTCTTCGAGATGCTGTCGCAGCTTCCGCTGGCATCCATCACTTCGCTTGTGGGTATCGTTCTCGTGATCGTGTTCTTTGTCACCTCGTCGGACTCGGGCAGCCTCGTGATTGATACGATCACGGCAGGAGGCAAGATCGACGCGCCTGTGCCACAACGGGTGTTCTGGTGCACGTTCGAGGGCGCGGTCGCCATCGTGCTGCTGCTTTCGGCAGGGGGATTGGCCTCGCTGCAATCCATGGTGATCTCCACCGGCTTGCCGTTTGCGGTCGTTCTTGTGCTTCTGTGCGTCTGCATCGTCATGGGATTGCGCACGGAACGTGCAGCGGTCATGGCACGCTCATCGGCGAAGTAGAACGCCAAGCCCGTTTGGCCGGTGAAAATTAATGGCGTAGCTCTTGGAACGCCGCCGAAAGTCAATCGGCAGCGTTTCCATTTTCAACAACTGAAACCGTAACCTATCAACGCGGCAACGACCGAACGGCGTAAGCTTGACCGCAGAATGGCGCTGCAGTGGTGAACGTGGACGGACACCGTTATCGAGAATAGAACAGCGTTCAGTCCAAGTGCTGGGCTGGCCGGCTCGCGTTGCAGGAAGCTATGTCGCAAATCAACGAAAATAAGGGGTTATGGTGATGACAGGGCATCTCGTGTCGGGCGATGCTTCAGAAAAACTTGGCAACCGTATGCACTTCACGTTGATCGGACCGCGTGGGGGGGGGATCGAGACGGCAGGAACCTGGTCTGCCGAACAGGGTGAAGGCGGAGAAGACAGTGATGGCGAGAACGACACCTGAGGGTTAGTTTGCGATTTCGGTCAAGGCAATCCGCGATGCAACGACAGCATTGGGCTGCTTTGTCCACATGATGGACCTTGGCTTTTCGAAAAGTTGGGTCTGCTACTCACGCCTAAACAGTCAACGGACAGAAGGACGCGGACGATTGCGTTGAACCCTTAGCGGTCGAACACACATTGCTTTAGTTTGGCGGTTGAGGCGACCGGCCGGCAAACGGATGAGATCAGCTTCCAGGCGCTTGGTATTTTCCAACGATGTCGTTGGCGGTATTCGCCATTTCTGCGAACTCCGCTGAAGTCCAGGCCTGCACAGTTTCCACGTCGCTGACGGAACCAGAATGCACTGCGACCATAATTGCGGATACCGCGCTTTCCATATCCGCCCCTTCAGTAATCATAACGAAATCGTTGCGACCTGTTGTCAGGTAGTAAGAGAGAATTTTGGCGTCAACGGCATCGGTAAGAGCCTTCAAAGCAGGCATGCGGTCTTCCGGTTTCGCCATCAACCCGTCAACCCCAGACTTGGTCAAGCGACCCGTTGTTATGAACTTTGGCATGAGTATTCCCCCCGATGTTACAGGGTTGACAAGGTATCATATCGGCGACTGTTATGCACCATGAGTGTCGTCGCTCTAAGTCTTCTTGCTGAGCCAAACGGTGCAATCAGCAAGGCTTTTGCAGGTAAAAAGATTGCCTAGCCATCCAAGATGGCGTTCTTTTGTTCGATCTTATGGTTCTACATCAATGCGAACGGCTGCTCCTTCTAGCACAACAAACATTCCGTGAATTTTTCCGAACGCCTGCGCCGGACCAAAACCACCGAACGTCACGTGGGACACGAACAGGTAGGAACCCGTTCTAAGTTTCCATTGACCGAACTGACATCGACCCTAAAAAGCCGTTTTTACTTCTACAGCGTACGATACCGCTGCCTGTCATTTCGGACGTTGGCTACATTTTTAAACCAACCCGCCGGCTTACGTGCGGCGCCTCTGGTCAGGACGCAATTTTCTTTGCCTGTTCGCGCAAAGTAAATTTCTGGATCTTCCCGGTCGAGGTCCTTGGTATCGACATGAACACAAACCTGCCGGGAACCTTGTAGGACGCCAGATAGCCGCGACACCAGCTGCGCAGGATCTCTGAATCGGCCTCCTGCCCCTTGGCCAATTCAACAAATGCACAGGGGGTTTCGCCCCATTTTTCGTGCGGCATTGCCACCACGGCAGCCACTTCAACCGACGGGTGGCGGTAAAGCGCCTCCTCGACCTCGCAACAGGAGATATTCTCTCCGCCCGAGATAACAATGTCCTTTGACCTGTCCTTGAGCTGGATGTAGCCATCGGGATGCATGACCCCCAGATCACCGGAGTGGAACCAACCACCGGCAAAGGCCTCCTCGGTGGCCTTGGGGTTGCGGAAGTAGCCCTTCATCACGACGTTTCCGCGAAACATCACCTCGCCCATAGTCTGACCGTCACGCGGCACCGACTGCATGGTTTCCGCGTCCATCACGTCCAACTGCTCCAGCGGGAGGTAGCGTACGCCTTGGCGCGCCTTCAGCGCGGCTTGCTGGGCGGGCGGCAGATCGGACCAGCTGCGATGCCAGTCATTGACCACCGCAGGACCATAGGTTTCGGTCAGCCCGTACAGATGGGTCACCTCAAAGCCTGCGGCTTTCATATCCTCCGGCGCTGATATCAACAGCGACATCACCTTGGCAAAACAGGCTCGTCCGCCGTCAGCAGCCACGCGTCCAGCAGTCATCTCCTTGAGGTCATGACCCGCGCAATAGGCCGGGCCTTTTGCCGCCAGAACTACAACGCGCACCTGCGGGTTTCCTCCCGCTTCGGCAAAGGCTTCCGACAGAACCGCCAGCATTGCCTCGGAAAGCGCGTTGCTGCGTTTTATGTCGTTCAGGGTCAGGCGCAGGATGCCAGCGGCATCCAGGTCGCGCAGCAGGATGCCGCTTTATTGCACGGATCAGATTCTTTGATGGAGATTACTTGATGTTGATTTCGACCGTGTCCGCCAACGTGTTGGCGATGAAGCAGTAACGATGGGCGCGGTGTTGCATCTCGGCCAGCTGCGCGGCGCTGACGTTGAAACCGGTGTCAAAGCGCACCACGGGGTGCAGGTCGATCCGGATGACGGACATCTGACCCTTGGGGTTTTTGCCCAGATGTGCCTCGGCGTAGTCGTGGTAGCTGGCCACCGGCCAGCCAGCCTTGGCGCAGAGCGCGAGAAAGGTCATCATGTGGCAGCTCGACAGGGCCGAAGCCAGTGCCTGTTCGGGGTTGGTGTTGGCCGGATCTCCGCCCCAACCGGGGGCGGAGTCCACTTCTACCTCGTGGCTGTTGTTGAACTGAACCCTGTGCGCGTTGGAGTATTTGCCGGTTTGCAGGACGGGTTCGGCGCGGTGCCAGTGCAGTTGGATCGAAAGATCGGACATGGTTCAGTGCTCTTCTTTCCGGACACGCTCAGGCTGCGGCGATTTTCTTTTTCGGGTCGTAGAAGGGGAATTCGACCATGGTGGCGGGGGTCGGGCCCGACTTGGTCACCACTTCCACATCCGAGCCGAGAACGGCGTGATCCACAGACACCATGGCCAGCGCAATGTTCTGTTTCAGGCGCGGCGAATAGATGGCGGACGTCACCTTGCCGATGGTCTCGTCACCCTTATTGATCGCCCAGAACGTTGTGTTCGGCCCCTCCAGCGGATTGCAGTCGATGATCAGACCCACCTGTCTGCGGCGTACGCCTTCCTCTTTGATACGGCGCAGCGCGGCCTTGCCGATGAAATCGGCCTCGGTGTCGAGATTGACCAGCCGGTCAAGGCCCAGTTCGAACGGGTTGGTGTGGATGTCGGCATCGGCGTGATAGGACAACATTCCGCCTTCGATCCGGCGGATCGAAGAGGTGTGGCCGGGCTTGAGGCCGAATTCCATGCCGGCGGCCATGATCCGCTCCCACAGCGCGTCGCCATGGGTGCTGTCGCGCAGGTAAAGCTCGTAACCCAGTTCGCTTGACCAACCTGTGCGCGACACGACAAGCGGAATGCCGTCAAGATCGACCTCGCGCAGCCAGTAATACTTTTGATCCATTATGTCGTCGCCAAAAAGCACACGCATGATTTCGCCCGACTTCGGCCCCTGCAACTGCAGCGGCGAAACATCGGGTTCGACGATGGTAACATCCATGCCGGAATGCACCGCGACGCCCTGAGCCCAAAGCAGGATGTCGCTGTCTGCCAGCGAGATCCAGAAATGATTTTCCGCAAGGCGCAGCAGGATCGGATCGTTCAGGATGCCGCCTTCGGCATTGGTGATCAGGATGTATTTGCACTGGCCAATCGCCATCTTCGACAGGTCGCGCGGGATTTACATGTGGTTGTTAACCGAGAACCCCTTGGCGCCCCAGCGGACGGTCGCGTCAAAATTAGGGGATTTGCGGATCTTTGTACCGAAACCGAAATCGTCTGATTGCATCATGTCATTCACCCTTTGCACCGGTAGCCCCTTCAGCAGCAGACCACTTTAACTGGGTGCGGGATTACCCGTAAACGCAGACTGAAAGCGGACTGACAAAATGCCTCGGACAGACCGAACGGACCGAATTCGACCCCGCCACAACCAGTTTGGGCGCGCTACGTCATTTCGTGCCTTGCCTGACCAGTTTTGCGACATCGGGCGGTTGCGATTTTATTCTACGGGTCGCGATGTAGGTCATGTAACGATCGATACCGATATCGGCGGTCAGCAGGGTGTCCATCAGGTTTTGAAAGGCGGAAAGACTAGGGGTGAATACGTGCATCACATAGTCCATGCCACCGCCTGTGGCGATGCAATGCGTGATCTCGTCCATTCCTTTGATCATGTTTTCGAAACGGTCGAAATCAGCCTTGCGGTGATGTGTGAGCGAGATCGTGACAATTACCAATGTAAAGTCGACAACCCGGTCCAGCGCGATGTCGGCGTGATATCCCAGGATAAGCCCAGCTTCTTTCAGTTTGGTCAGACGTGCCCAGCAAGGCGTCGGCGACAAATTTACGATCTCGGCCAGACGGCTTTTGCTGAGCTGACCATGTCTCTGGACCGCGCTGAGTATGCGGATATCGGTTGCATCAAGGCCAGGTTTCTTCATCCAGTCAGATATTCCATCATGTCGTTGGGCTGTATTCGCTGACATTTGCATGGCTGTATTGAATAGTTCCAGTCTAGTTTTTTGCGCATTGCGCAACAAGTCGTCCCTCAGGCACCTTCAGTACAATCGAAAGGCACTCACGATCTGTAACGATTGCCGTGCAACAGGCTGAAAACTTATTTGAACCCGAGAGATCCGCATCGAAAGTAAGAACTGGAAGGGGTCTTGTTCGAAGAACCAGCCACTGAGTACACCGCTTGGCGAGCATACTGAGTGTGTAAAGCGGGTGAAGCTGTTTGTTCTGATCCCGACGCGGGGGCGGGGGGCAAGGTTTGCGGAGGGTCGGCTTGGTTGATCAGATGGCAATGCTTACGTTTACCTTCGGCGCGCTTTATGCCGGGCCTGAATACGTTGCAAAGACCTAGAAAGCTGCCAGTCGTTTCACGGAAGAACGGGGACGGGGAAATATACCCGCCCAGCGACCGAAATGAAATGCGCGGGTGCGCCTTTGAAACACAGGTTCCTGATCGACGATATCGCGCGCAGGACCGGGAACGCCATGCCGCGCGGCCTCTTCTGTGCCATCGTTGCGGCGCTTGTGCTGCTATTGATGTGGCAAAATCCACCTATAAAAGGAAGAATAGTGTGATGTTCGGATCATCATCTCGTGACAAAAGCCCAAGATATAGGCCCGTTTTTCAAGCTGAAAGTGGTCGTGCAACGCATTGAAAGTTGAAAGAAATGCGAGGGTGTCAACTTAACCTTGCCGCCGCCAAATTGTCGAAAGCGGCAAGGCTGTATTAAGATTGAGGGCGAATATTCTGGTTGAAACAGAACCGGTTTTGCGGATCATACTTGGTCTTTATCTCAACCAATCGCGCGAAGTTTTCGCCAAACGAGGCGCGGGTTAGAGCATCGCCGTCTTCACCGTGCCCCGGAAAATTAAGGTAGGCCCGACCCTTGTGCCCAAAAGGCGCAGCCGCATCCCATCCGTCGCGTGACCACGCAATATTGCTGGCATCGTCCTTCGGGTCTGACCAAACGCTGTCGAGCGAATACATCCATCCCATAGACCGGTCACCGAATGCTGTGGCGTTTGCTGCGACATTCGTCGTTGCGCCACCAAAGTTCCATAGGGACGAGATTGAAGCGTCGGATGGGGCCGTCAGCGCATTATTCATTGCCAGATCAATCATCTCGTCGGACAGATCGGATAGATAACGGGCCTTCCAATAGCACCGGAATTCGCCCGCAGGCATCAGCGTGTCGAAGATTTGTTGCAAGTCGCAATAAGTCATACGCCCCGAGAAATCGACCACTATGTTGTCCAACTCGCGCAATGGCTGCAGCAGGGTTTCTCCGTCAGCGGCATCACCGTTGTAGACACAAGCTAAGGTATAGACTTTTTTACCCCACATCTCTTGCGGGAAATCCTCGCCTCCGGCGGTGGAGAATTCGCAGAGTGATCCGACCAGATCACCGTGTTTTTTCATTAAGTCACGCCAGGCGCGAATTGGGGCAGGGCCGTCGTCAACGGCATAAACCGGTGCGGCAAACATCACCTCGGGGCCAATAGGATGCAAAGCGAACTCAAACTGTGTGACAACGCCAAAGTTGCCTCCGCCACCTTTGAGCGCCCACAACAAATCGGAGTTTTCCTCCGCACTTGCCCGGACCAAACTGCCATCGGCAGTCACTACGTTTGCAGCGACCAGATTATCGATCGACAGACCGTGTTTTGCCCGCAACCACCCAATGCCGCCGGAAAGTGTAAGCCCCGCGACCCCTGTATCCGATATCAGGCCACCGGGCGTGGCCAACCCATGCGCCTGGCTGGCGACATCCACATCCCGCCAAAGTGCTCCGCCGTCAACAAGTGCTATGCGTTTCTCTGGATCCACCGTAACGCTGCGCATCCCGCTCAGGTCAATCATGACGCCATCGTCACAGACAGCATGGCCCGCAACATTGTGCCCACCACCCCGGATCGAAATCGGCAAGTCCTTAGCCCGCGCGTGATTGACCGCAGAGATCACATCTTCGGTGTTCTGACACTGCACGATCACACCGGGGCGCCTGTCTATCATCGCGTTCCAGACTGCGCGGGCACTGTCGTATCCCTGGTGTCCGGGTCGAATGACCTTTCCCGCGATGCCGTGGATGTCGTCTTCATGGTTCAAATGTAAACTGTCCATGTCTCAACTCCTATCTGCAGGTTTCCTAAGACTATGCCGCCGAAGCGCTCTGGGTCAGTGGCGATTTTGCCAGGTAGGTGGCATACTGGACAGGTAGTTATGGGATAATCGCCAAAAGCGTGCCGAAAAGGACAGGAGAGTTCATGTCTTCCCATCGAAAACCTAGCATTGCACTTCTTGCCGCGCCTGAAACCTCTGCGTCAGTTCTATACGGTCTTTACGATGTGCTGCTCTCTGTGGGCGCGGTGTATCCTGATATGGTAAACGGCGTGCCGGGCGATGAGCTGCTGGATGTTCGGATCGTTTCTGCAGATGGCAATCCTTTTCACTGCATCGGTAACATTCCGGTCGAACCTCATGCTGCTATTCAGGACATAAGCACGCTGGATGCGATTGTCGTATGCGATATGTACACGTCGATCTACGACGTGCCAAAAGGGCGCTATCCGCGCGAGGTTGAATGGCTTGAGCGCATGCACGCGTCAGGCGCTTTGATAACGTCCGTCTGTTCGGGTGCATTGCTATTGGCGGAATCCGGGATACTTGACGGCCACGCCGCAACTGCGCATTGGGCCTATCGCGATATGTTCCAGCGGCATTTTCCAAAAATCACGTTTCGCAATGCGTCGGTTTTGTGCCTTGCAGCGGAATCCGATCGGATTGTAACGGCTGGCGGTGTCAGCGCGTGGCATGACCTGACCGTTTATCTTATTGCGCGGTTTTGCGGGTATAGAACGGCTATTGAGACGGCCAAGGTCTTTCTGATCAGCGGCCATTCCGAAGGTCAGTCGCCATATTCAGTGATGACGCGCCCCATGGAGTGCAATGACAGGTCGATATCAGAGTGCCAGCTTTGGATTGCCGACAACTACTCAACGGTTAAACCGGTCGAGAAAATGATTGAGCGGTCGGGACTGAAATCGCGTACTTTCTCTCGCAGGTTTCGGGCGGCGACCGGATTTACTCCGATTGAATATGTTCAGGCGCTGCGGATTGAAGAGGCCAAACAGATGCTTGAGACGGATCAGCTTTCCAGTGGCGATGTGGGCTCTGCCGTTGGCTATGACGATCCGGCGTCGTTTCGGCGCATTTTTAAACGGGGGACAGGCCTGTCTCCTGCGGCATACAGAAAGAAATTTCAGCGTATCTCTCAGATTGCGAAGGGAAATTAGCAACAAGTTCTTCTAGCGTATGACAGGTTTCAGCAGAATGCGAATGAGTACCTGATTCAACGAAACAATATTCAAGGGACGGCGCGGCAATGGTGGTTGGTATCAACACTCAAGGGCGGCTTGCGATGCAAGGTTTGCGACGGTCCTTTGAAATCTACTATCGGGATCACGAACGTACCGCACGTATGGACAGGTTGAATGCCGCCTTTGTGGGGCGTGGTGCCACTGTCTTTGACATCGGGGCCCATGTCGGCGACCGCACAGGCAGTTTTCTGCGTTTGGGGGCCGAGGTTGTGGCTCTGGAGCCTCAACCGCTTATTTTCCGCGCCTTGCGACGGATCTATGGTCGATGCCCCAGGGCGACGTTGCTTCCCTGTGCGGTTGGTGATCAGACCGACCATGTGGACCTGTTGGTAAATCCCTCAAACCCAACGGTCGCGACAGCCACGTCAGATTTTGTAAAGGCGGCCTCTGGCGCGCCCGGTTGGGAGGATCAGGTTTGGGATGTAAGTATTAAGGTCCCCGTCACGACGCTTGACGCCCTCATCGATGAATACGGCCAGCCTGACTTTGTGAAAATCGACGTTGAAGGCCATGAGCCGGTTGTTCTTCGTGGGCTTTCCAAGGCAATTCCACTTCTGTCTTTCGAGGTTACGACGATCTACCGCTCAGGGGCGCAGGACTGCATCGACAGGCTGTCATCGCTTGGGCGCTACGAATACAATTATAGTGTGGGCGAGGAACACGCGCTACAATACCCGGATTGGGTAAGCCCCAACACAATGCGCGAAAGGATCGATAACTTGCCGCTCTCCGTGAATTCGGGCGACGTTTATGCGCGGCGGTGCGATGGGCGATTATGACCTTTGTTGTTAAAGCTCACCGCCCACCGTATTCGTTTAGTCAAGAAATCCCTGCGCGGGATGTCCACATTGCATGGCTGAACAGGGTATCAGCCGCGCAGAAGGGGGCTTACAAAGCCATCGGGTTTCACGGCAAGAACCGGGCATTCAAGGCTGTTGATGATGTTCTCAGCCGTATTGCCGATAAAAACACCGCTCAGCCCGGTGCGCGCCACTGTGCCCAGCACAACGACATCGGCACCAACTTCGCGGCTTTGTTCGTGCAAAACGATCTCCGGGCTTCCCTTTGCGAGGCGCGGAACCAGACGTGGCCGCGGACCGATCTCAGCGCGAATTTGCGAAAGGAGGCGATCCATCGCCTGTTGCCGTGCATTCAGAACTTCGTTGACGTAGCGATCCGCTGACATCCGAGAGTCGCTGCCGCTGGACAAAGCCCAGATCATGCCTTCGCCAATCGCATCCCAAGCGTGAAGAACGATGACCTCGGCGTCGGGTGCGATTGCAATCATGCACGCCGCATCGACAACCCGTCGGTTCAACGCTGCAAGCGTCTCGGGCTCTGCCGCGTCGCGGGTATCAAGATCGACTGCGGCCAGAATACGTTTAGGGTTTTGCCTTGCATCCGATGTCTGAAGCCAAACAGGGCAGGGACATTTACGCAGCAAGTGCTGGTCGGTGCTTGCAAACAGGAAACGTTCCATGCCGACCAGAGGTTCCGCCTTTTTGACAACGAAATCGCAACGCGACTTGGCAACGTGTCTGATGACCTCAAGATAGGTTTTGCCGACTGACACACGCAGATTGATCTGTCGGTCATGTGCAATCGCCGCCAACCTGGTGCTGACCTTTTGGCGCGTTGTTTCCACGGCTTTTTCAATCAGCTTGTCAGGGTCTGCGCCCGAAAGGCGCGAGAGGATAGACAAATCATGCGGAGCCTCAATACAGGCGATAACCTCAACCGACGCGCCATGCGTATCGGCAAGGGTTATCGCGCTCTGCAAGGCAGCCTGTGTCTCGCTCGCGTCCGCTACGGCCAGAATTTTTTTGGGTTTTAAGGTGCTCGTAATCATGCTGGCAGTTCCTTCTGACCGTCCGGGTCCGCGACAACGTGCTCGGGCGCTTTAGCATCACCCGCGATCATCCGGGCGGCGGCGAATGATGCGTCGCGATAGGGCATCAGAACCAGATCAGCGTGTTTACCTTTCAACTTATCCGCGGTTGCGTCCAGATGCGCCGCGACCGCAATTTTTCCATCAAAGCCAAGATCGCGCACGACCTTGAGGAGAGCATAGCGCGGATCGTCATGCGTCAGTCCGGTGTCGTGTTCCGGCACGGCCATAACCAGCCACTCTGCCCGCGCAAGGGGCAGGTGGGCCAGAAACTCAGGGTCGGTGGCATCGCCAAAGACAACATCATACCCCTGCGACCGGGCATGGCGTACCGCTTCGGGGCTGAAGTCGACACCAAGGACGCGCTTGCCGCCATCGCGCAGTTCCGATGCGATGCCCAAACCATAGCGACCAAGGCCAAATAGAATGATCTCATGAGCGCGGGCTGCATCGGAATTTCCGTCATCCTCGGCCTTTGGGCGGCGGCGTTCGGCAAAGCCCAATACCGGTTCGAACAAGCTGTAAAGCTGATGGGAATATGTGATCATATAGGTCGATGCGGCGATGGTCACGAGGCCCACAAGGGTGACAAGCCCAAGGGCGTTTTCAGCTACATGCCCGATCGAAACACCCATCGCCATAAAGATCAGGGAAAACTCGCTGATCTGCGCCACGGTCAGCCCGGCGAGAAAGCCGGTGCGTTTGCGATAGCCCATAGCCCCCATGATCACGAGAACGATCAGGGGATTGCCGATCAGCACAAACAGCGACAGCACGATGGCCGGGCCGATGCTGGCCCCCAGGACCGAGAGGTCGAGCGAAGCACCCAACGAAATAAAAAAGAATAGCAACAGGAAATCGCGCAAAGAGGCCAGTCTCGCGGCGATCGCCTCGCGAAAGGGCGTCGACGCAAGCGAGACACCGGCGAGCAGCCCGCCGAGTTCCTTGCCGAACCCTAGGTAATGCCCGACCGCTGCCAGAAGCGCAGCCCAACCGATGGCGAATGAGACCAATAGCTCTGGTGCGCGCGACAGACGTTCTACTAGTGGGTCGGCCACAAAGCGGATGAAGATCACCACGAAAACCAGCATCGCCGCGCCATAGCCCAGCACCCGCAAGACCTCGGTCACCGCATTATCGCCTTCTGCCGCGGCACCGCCCACGCCAATGGCTGACAGGGCGATCATGGCGACCACAACCACAATGTCCTGCACAATCAGAAATCCGAGTGCGATCCGCCCGTGCAGGGCGTCGATCTCACGTTTGTCGGACAACAATTTCACGATGATGATCGTTGACGAGAACGTTAGTGCAATCGCGACGTAGATCGCGGTACGGGCGTCCAATCCAAGGGCAAGTGCGATTAGAAAGCCAAAAACAGTTGTGAAGATCACCTGCCCAAGGCCGGTAATAAGCGCAACCGGACCCAACGTCCGAACCAGGTTGAAATCCAGCTTGAGCCCCACAAGAAAAAGCAGCAGCGCGATGCCAAGTTCGGCAAGAAGGTCAATCTGCTCGTCGGAATGCGCAATATTCAGGACTGAGGGACCTGCAAGAATTCCCACAGCGATAAAGCTGACGATCAGCGGCTGACGCAACATGAGCCCGACAAAACCGACACCCGCCGCCAGCACAAGAAGCGCCGCGATCTCATAGAATATGTAACCCTCGATTGCTGTGGTCATATCTCGTGCATCAGGTCAGTTTTTTTCGGGTCACATCGTCATCACGATGCGACCGTCGATCCGTCCTTTCTCCATCTGTTCGAAGATGCCGTTGATGTTGTCGAGCGTGTCCGTGGCATAGTGCGAGGCTACTTTCCCCTCGGCCGCGAAGGACAAGCTTTCCGCAAGATCGGCGCGCGTACCAACGATGGACCCGCGGATGGTTTTTCGGTTCAACACCACGTCGAAGATGTTCAGCGGGAAGTTGCCCGGGGGCAGGCCGACCAAGCTCATCGTTCCGCCGGGTGCCAACATACCTACACCCTGACTGAACGCTGTGTTTGAAACGGCAGTGACCAAAACCCCTTCGGCTCCGCCGAGCCGAGCCACTTCATCAACTGGGTCTTGTGTTGCCGCGTTTATCGCGGCACCGGCGCCCAGATCGCGCGCCAACGCAAGTTTGTCTTCGGCAACGTCAACGGCGATTACATGCAGCCCCAATGCCCGCGCATACTGGACCGCCAAGTGACCCAACCCTCCGATACCAGAGATCACTACCGTCTGGCCCGGGCGCAGGTCGCATTCTTTCAGCCCTTTATAAACCGTCACACCGGCGCAGAGGATCGGGGCAGCGGGCGCAAAATCCAGATTGTCAGGCAGGTGTCCGACATAAGTCGGGTCGGCCTCGACATATTCGGCAAACCCGCCATTGACCGTGTAGCCGGTGTACTGCGGTTCAGTGCGGCACAGCGTCTCCCAACCCGTCACGCAGGCGGTGCAGTGCCCGCAGGCATGGTGCAACCACGGAACGCCAACACGGTCGCCTTCCTTTACCGAAGTCACGCCGCGCCCGACCTCGGCCACTATGCCAACGCCCTCGTGGCCCGGAATGAAGGGCGGTTCAGGCTTGACGGGCCAGTCACCCCGTGCCGCGTGCAGATCGGTATGGCATACACCGCAAGCCTCGATCTTCACAAGAATCTTGCCGTCTTTGACCTTTGGTTTTTGGACTTCCTTAAGCTTTAGCGGCTGCGAAAAATCCGTAACAACGGCGGCTTTCATCGTGGACATGAATGAACTCCTTTCAAGTAAAGGCCGAGTGATTGCGGGGTGAGCGTGTCGGTACACGCCGCAGAATCCTTTTCTCCAACTCGAGAATAACAAGCAGCACGGGACCAATGGCGACGACCAGCACCCCTTGCAGTAAGCTGAGCGGCCGGGTTTCAAAAAACGTTTCCATGAACGGGGCGTATGTGAAGGTGAATTGAAGCGCCGTAACCGCCGCGATCGCAATCAGCACGGGCCGCGTGCCCAGAACGGCGCGCAGCGACAGGGACGTCGTGTTGAGAAACCGCACCGAGAACAGATAGAAGATTTCCATGACCACCAACGTGTTGACCGCGATGGTGCGCGCTTCTTCCAGACTTGCCCCCTGAGCCTGTGCGAAAGTGAACATTCCGAAGATCCCGGCACAGAACAGCAGTGAGACAAACCCGACGCGCCATAAGACAAAGCGAGAAAGTATTGGCTCATCCGCGCGGCGCGGGGGGCGGCGCATGATGTCAGGCTCCGGCCCCTCAAACGCCAGTGCTATGGCAAGCACAACCGAGCTGACCATGTTAACCCAAAGAATTTGCACTGGCGTGATCGGAAGCGTCAGGCCAAGCAACAGCGCAAGGATAAGGGCCAGCGCCTCTCCTCCGTTCACTGGCAGAAGAAAAACGCTGGCTTTCTTGAGATAGTCATAAACGGTCCGACCTGCGCGAACAGCTTCGGCGATGGTGGCAAAGTTATCGTCTGCCAGCACGATCTCGGCGGCATCTACCAGCTCATGCGGTTCAGGCCCGTCGATCTGCGTACCTGTCAGGACCTCTTGCGCATTCTCCAGCCCCAATTCCCGGACAATGGCTGAGGTTGTTCCCGCGTGATTGCCGGTGATCATCTTGACGCGGATACCGGCGGCACGACACTCGGCCACTGCCGCAACCGCTTCATCGCGGGGCGGGTCGATCAGACCCAAAAGACCAAGCAAAACAAGATCGCTGTCGACGTCGTCAAACGTCAGTTTTTGCTTTGTCGCCGAAATCTTCGCATGTTGCACTGTCATGACCGATTTGACTCTGGGTCGCTCTGCCAGCTTGGCTCACGCGTCGCGTGTTCGTTGACGAACGCCTCAAGGTCCTTGACGGCCACCCGGAATTCCCGGCCGAGTTTTACTGCGCGCAGCTCTTGCTGGTGAATCCAGCCGCGAACCGTTTGTTCGCGAACTTTCAAAAGCTCGGCGATCTCATGAGTTGTCAAAAACGGCTTGCTGAGCATGCGCACTCTCCCGTTGCGTGGGCGAGTTTACTATACATATTCAAATAATATGTTACAGCGTCAAGACGTCTCAGAACGGTTCAAAAGCGTTGAATAATCATCAGACACGTTCGGTTTTTTTGAGAAAAGCTAATCTAGCACTCTCTTCGGCCCGCCACGTTTCACCGTCGCCAATCGAGAAAGAGGCAGATCCGTCTGTACCCGAGGCAGAGGTTCAAAAACAGCAGGGCCGCATCCCGCTGTTGACTGGCTACTTTACCTCGGCTTTTGTTTTCGGCAGGGCGATCTTCGGTGGCCGGCTTTCCCCCAAGGTAGTGGGGGATAGACATCGGCCTGAATTCAAGCCTCGCTTTTGCTCGTCCTAAACGTAAGATGTGAGGACCTAATTGTGCTTGACACTTGGTTGCCGCTGCTCGGCGGTCTCATCCTGTTGATCGTTGGCGGTGAGTTCCTTGTTCGTGGTTCCGTGCAAGTAGCAACCGGGATGGGTGTCTCACCCTTGGTTATTGGGTTGACGTTGGTGGGGTTTGGCACCTCTACGCCCGAGCTTGTCACCTCGGTACAGGCGGCGCTGTCGGATGCGCCAGGTATCGCCTATGGCAATATCGTTGGATCAAACATTGCCAATACCCTTTTGATCGCTGGAGTTGCCGCGCTTCTGTGCCCGATTGCCGTGGCATCGTCTGCGCTCAGGCGGGACGGGTTCGTGATGTTGGCTGCCGTTCTTGCTTTTGCCGCTATCGCTGCTGTGATGCCGATGGGTCGCGCCGTCGGTGCGATCTTTGTCCTAACGTTGGCCGGGTACATCTTTGTTGCCTTCCGACAGGAGCGTGCCAGCCCCTCGCCTGATCACGGGGCGGTCTACGAAAAAAGCATCGCCTTGCAAGAGGCTGACCCCGCGCTCGCACCACCCGCACCACCGCGGTCGTCGCTTCTTGTCTCGGCCCTGATTGCGGTTGCTGGATTGGTTCTGGTCGTATTCGGCGGTAAATTCCTAGTTGAGGGTGCTGTCTCATTGGCACGCGGCCTGGGTATTTCCGAAACGGTGATTGGCCTAACCATAGTGGCTGTCGGCACCTCGATGCCGGAACTTGTCACATCTGTCGTGGCCGGATTGCGCAAACAGGGCGATGTCGCCTTTGGCAATATCGTCGGTTCAAATATCTACAATATCCTTGGCATAGGTGGCTTTACTGCGCTGATCGCGCCGGGTGCGGTCCCGGTTGAAATCGTCAGCTTTGACAATCTTGTCATGATTGGCGTGTCGCTGGTACTGGTCGGTTTTGCCTGGACCGGTTTGCGCATTGCACGGTGGGAAGGCGCGCTGTTGCTTACTGGGTACGTCGCGTATGTCTACGTGCTCTGGCCGTGATCAAGCGTAGGCAGCTTGGCTCCGTGACATCTTTGCGCGTTAGTTCCGATCCCCAGCGCTGGAAGACAAGCTTATTTCAGCGCGTCTTTTTCGGCAGCCAAACCAGGGCTACCGGGTGCTTCAACCTGATTCATTTCAATGGAAGTCGAGAGGGACTGGATGAGGGGGCAACCAGCCCCTCTCGGGAGGGGGTAGCGAAAAAACGCTTCTTTCTTCAATGAACCCGCTTGAATAAAGGGACTCCTGTGGTCTGACTGCAACTGAAACAGATAATTTCTAATTTGGAAACAATGAATCACATTAAGAATTGGACACAATTTTGCCGCAATGTCATCCTGACACTCGGGTGGTGTGGCTTAATTTTAGAGTTTTCTTGTCTTTATGACTTGACTGAGGGGGTTAAACGGTACGTCACACCGCCTACATTACCCTACGTAATCAAGTGTTTATATGGTCTAACACTGATCAAAACTAGATCATGTTTTAACTCGTATCTCGGCACCTAAGGACGCGAAGTTCGCGTGTGATAATGGCTGATAACTCGTTGAAAGGCATCAGCCAAAGTGCCGAATTCACTCTTATCCTGTTCCGAATCCTGTCTCCTGTAGGGCTTTTCAAGGCAAATGCAGGGTTTCTGCGACCTACTTCTGAAGTTTAGCTTTTGCGATCATCGGACAGAATCACCGACTCCTTCTGCAGATGGATGGGTGTCATAGTGTACCAAAATGCACAGGCAGTTGATGTCAGGGTCCAGCGCAGAATCCTGCCGCTAGTTTTCAATGTTGAACAAAACCGACTGGCTTGCGGTGCCGTCTATCGAGAATTTGGCACCAACAGGCGTGGCGTAAACACCCAGTCGTCTGGACCACCGCGCCCAAACAGAAGGGACAATTCCCAAGATGCTTTTGGCTCCACCGCGTTTTGCGGCAACTGTCATTTGGTGAAAAAGTTCACGCTGAACCAGGAGCCTGCGAGAAGCCGTCACGCTGTCTGTTACAAAAAACCGGGACGCCTCCCACACGGTTGGTTTTACGGGGGCTTCAAAAAACAGGATATCGGTGGGCATTCCTTCTAGGATGCCCCTTTGCGCATCCCTTAGCATATAGGAGTATACTCCACATTGTGCCGTGCTGGGAAGCAGCCGCACTCCGCCAAAGACTTCGCCGAATTCATGAAGAATGATCCATTGACAGGCTGGGGTATCGTACTGGTCGAACTCCATTCCATCAGCTTCGCAAATCTGCCAATTCAATCTGTCGATAAAAATGGATTTTCGTGTCTCAAGGTATTTTGTAAGCAATGTGCCATGTTCGTGGATATTGCGAAAGCTCATCGCTGTCGCGCGTATGTTGCCAAGTTTGCTGCGAGGCGTTGAAAGGGCACGTTGGGGCGCACGATGTTTGCGCTGCGCCAAAGCCTTCGGCGCAGTCACAGAGTCGTTGGCAGGACTCAGGTCCGGAAAGGTTTCCGGCGATTGGTATGCCTGCTGGTACCTGAGTGGTCGGTCCATACTTTTCTCATAATTTCGGCACACTTATGACAAGATTTGAACTGGCTGGTCTACAACCTACTCAAGTACTTTGTGGATTTATCGAACAAGTGTGTCTAATTGACATCCCTTTGACAAAGACGTCGCTTATTCCTGTAGATCGTTTCAAATTTTCCCCTCTTTTAAGAACGCCAAAACGGGGTCTCGACCTTGCGGTTCGCCTGGCAAGATGTTGTTTGGATTAAGTTATATTTTGGGGCTACCATCCCTTTACCTGCAAGGGCGTGGCCTTGGGAAACAATTCAAAACGTTCTGTGCCACGGCCTGAGACTGAGCGCGATTCTTGTCCTTCGGCCTATGAACCTCAAATCCGATCCACACGATTTCTGTCAAAACATTGTGCAAATAAAAAAATGATGCACAGACATAACGAGGCCCATCTTGGGTCAACCTTTTGCCGCCTTTCCTCGCCATTCTGACATAGTCCTGAGATTTTCATGCACCCGGGCCAGTCGCTGCTCACAGTCTGCGACGCCCAGCGGTTGGTTCGGTGCAAAAGGTTGGTGAAAAGATATGCGTATACTTGCCGTAGACGACGACCCTAGCATTCTGGAGTTGTTGACCAGCGTACTTGCTGCATTCGGTTACAAAGATGTCGTTACCGCCCGCAGTGGTCGGGACGCGCTTGATATCCTGTCTGACCCGTCAGAGGTGTTCGATTGTCTGCTTCTGGACGTACAGATGCCCAAAATGAACGGGATCACACTGTGTGAGGAAGCGCGCAAGCTTCCCGGCTATACTTACACGCCCATCATCATGGTCACCGCCATGGTTCAGAAGCAGTATATTGATGAAGCTTTCGAAGCAGGTGCTACGGATTACGTCACAAAGCCATTCGAATTCTCCGATCTTAAACAGCGCCTTTCAGATGCCTACCGGATGGCGGCAGAGCGGAGAGCTGCAATCGAGGTTTTGCAGGCCGATGAAGACGCGTGGCAGGACTCGGAGGTATACCCGGACGTCCGCATCAGCGACCCGCAATATTTTGGTGGCTTGCCGGGATGCATAGGGCTGGCCGAGTTCGAAAACTACGTGGTTCAGGTTGCTACCATGCATTCCGCAGCCGCAAAGATTCTGGCTGTCAGGGTCACCAATGTCGAGGAAATCTACAAGCCCAGTTCCACAAGCGAGTTCCGGGAGTCCATGGCGTCAGCTGGTGCCGCACTTCTCCGGGCCACCAAGGAAGGGCGCAAGGTGGCGACATATTGGGGAAATGGTGTCTTTCTGTTTGTATTCGACCAGCAAGACAGTGCGCACGCGGAACGTCTGCTGAAGCAGGGGCCAGAGATTGCGGATGGTGTCATGCTGGGCAGCCCATTGGTGTTCCAGGTGGGCGAAGAAATTCCCCTGGAAGCCAAGACAAAAATGGAAGCGTTGTTTTTAATCGACAAAGCTGTGGAGCTTGCCGAACTGCGGGGCAACCAAGCCGCTCAGTTCGGCTGACTGGCCGTCAATACGCAATCATGATGAGGTTGGGGCTCTCCCAATCGGCATGGGAGAGTAGCAGCCTTCAGAATCCTGTTGATGCGAGAACAATTCGGTCAGTTATTCGCCCCAAGACTGGCTTGTGAAAGATCAGACACAGCTTTTTGGTAGGAATCCAAATACGTCCCGGCAGACGGCTTGTGGGCGAGCGTCGGGAAAATGACGCTTTCCATCCCAAGGCCGCGCAAGGCTTCGATGGCGGTTGCCGGAGGCTCTGCTTCCCAAATCAGAACCTGCGCACCTGTCCGCTCTGCAATTGAACTCAGTTCGGTCAATTGTTCGGGGGTCGGGGCTGCACCTGCATCCCATTCCACCGATGTAATCGAAAGGCCATAGCGACGCGCAAGGTACTGATACCGGGGGTGCGTTGCGATCAGTGCAACGTCCCGAGTGTCTGAGAATGCGCTTTGGGCCGTTTGGTCCATTGCTTCCAGATCGGCGCGCAATTCCTCAAGACGAATTGCGACGTCATCTGCTGAGGCAAGCTCGCGCGCTGTGATCGCCTCGGCGATAGCCTCAGCTTGGGCAATTGCCAGCGTCGGATCGAGCCAGAGGTAAGATGCAACTCCCTCATGCGAATGCTCGCCCCCGTCGCCGTGGCTGTGGGTTATGCTTTCGGTGACGATGAACTGATCCTTAAGCGCCGCAGACGTGTTCACCAACCGCGAACGCGGAAGCGTTACGCGGTCGACCCAAGTGGCAAAGCTGGCACCATTCAAAAGGATCAGGTCCGCCGATTGGATCATGCTGATATCGGCAATGGAAGGGCGCCAGAAAGACGGATCGACATCTTCCGGGACCGGAAACTCAACATCTGCAGTGTCGCCCAAAAGACGCTCCGCAAAGTATTGAAGCGGATAGTTTACCGTCACCACCTTGGGTCGATCCTGTGCCACGGCAACCGTCGCCAGAAGAAGCCCCAAGGTGGCAATAACAGTGCGCTTGAACAATCGCTGCATCGTCAGCTCCCGCATTTTCGCGCGATGTCTTCGGGTGTCACGATCCAATAATTGTCGTGACCACCTGTATCGACCTCAATCACCAAGCCCTGCGAATGGTCCACGCTGGACAAAGGAACACGGGCCGTTCCATCGCTTTCAAGTTGCAGCGTCGTAAGCAGGGAGTTTTCCCCGTCCAGCACGCGCACCTCACCTTTCTGCGCGACTTTTCCATTCGAGAACTTGGCCTCGACGGTCACTGCCTCGCAATCGACCGAGGCGAACACAACAAGGCTATGAGCCGCTGCTGCCAAAGGAGCAGCGGCCAATAGCGTCGCCAGACCAACGGCCCGGATCACTGTCCCGTCCACTCTTCAAAGTGAACCCAGATGACAGCACCCAGTTCAACGGCTTTATCTTCGCCGTCCTGAGGCAAGGTATAGTCTGCCGTATTCAGCGCCGCGAAACCCCACCACCCGTCAGACGGTGCAGCATAGGTGAACACGCCATCTGCGTCTGCCTTGACCGTTTGGGTGATCATCAACTCATCGGGTGCGGTCGCGCTGGCACCATCGTTGAAGAACTCTACTTCAACCTCGGCATAGGGTACGGGTTCCCCGTCCATTTTGACGATCCCCTGAAACACGTTGTGTTCCCACAGGCCAAACGGTTTCGAAAGGGGGACGATCTCGGTCTTCAGGCCAAGCTCGGTATCCCAGCCTTCGTCATCGCCATAGGCCGTCACATAGGTCTTGGTGTAGTGGATGATGAACGCGTCCTCGGCCGGTTCCCAATAGGGCTTGGGCTCCATCGCAAAGATATAGGTACCGGGGCGTTCCAGCGGGAAATCGAGCGTATAGCCCTGATCATCCATGACAGTAGCGTCCTGCAGATCCCCCAGCAGGTCCGTGGTTGCGCCTTCATGGGTCACGGTAAACGCCTCGGGCTTTTCAAGCATCATCCCATCCATTTCGAACGGATGCGAGAAGGACATGGTCAGGGACAGGCTGCGACCGTCTTCCTGACTGATCATCGGGTCATTCGGAATAATCATACCATAATGCGCCAGCGCCGGAGTGACCGCGACACTGCCCGCCAATGCTGCAAAAACAATATGTCGTTTCATAGTTCTCCCTTTCTCATGCGCCGAGCGAGAGCAGCCAGCCCACCCAAGTCTCGGCATTTTGTGAAATCAATGCGGCACCAATTGCCGCGATACACCCGGAAAGAAACAGCAGGGTGACTGTCTCTGCCGCCAGCAGGCGCAAGACCATGCCGCGCCTGGCGCCCAGTTTTACTGCAGTCGCGATTTCGCGTGCACGCAGCCGGTAACTCAGAAAGACCGCGAGCCCAACGGCGGCAATCGCTGCAACCGCAATAATGGCTGTAACGCCATCCAAAAGCGATTTGATTCGAAAGATACGGTCAACCAATCCCTGGATGACACCCGCCGGTTCGATCAACTGGCTTGGGTTGTCGCTGTCCAGATAGCGACCCCTCAGGATTGTACCTGACCTTTGGTCGTTCGGCACTACGATCACCGCTGTGGCAGGAAAGCTGTTCTGTGACCCGTGAAAGTGAAAGCTTTCGATATTCTCGGGGGTGATGCGCTGGAATTGCACAACGGCAGCATTGGCAAGCGCGTCAGTTCCCGCTGCAATGTCCGCTGCGGTCACGACATCCTCATGCCCGTGCCCAATCCCTTGGATCACCCAAGCCGTTTTGATATCAACGAAAATCGCCTGATCGTCCGGTGTGTTCGTGGGGGCAAGAACACCGACAATGGGCATTTCCAACGGATAGACGCCGTCAAGGTCGAACAGGTTTTCCGGCGACGAAACAAGGCTATCACCGACGCGCTTACCAAGCTGTTGCGCCACATCTGCGCCAATCACCGCATCGCCTAACAGCGACAGGCCGCGCCCCTCTGAGAAATCCAGGTCTCGGAAATCAAAATAATCAAGGGTCGTGCCGACGATCCTGAAGCCCCCCGATGAAAATGCGGTGTGCACGGGAATCGGCATCGCCAAACCGCTGTCCCAAAGCGTTTCCACTTCTTTCATTGCAATTGGGGCAGGGCGTTCGTCGGAAAAGTAGAGCGCGGCCATCGTCAAATCCAACTGTGATCCGCGGCTACCCAGAAGCAGGGGCGTTGTTTCACCGCGCGCGACCAGAGCGGTCTGGCTCGTCGACAACAAGATCTGTGTTGCGACGGGCACGAACAGGATAAGCGCTGCGACGACGACCAGCACAAGGCTGCGCGCCCAGTGAAAGCGTAGATAGGCATAGGCAAGGTATAGCGCATTCATGCTGCCGCCACCTCGCGATACTGCGCGAAGTCTATTACACGCTCGAACCGCGGTAAAAGCTCGTGGTCATGTGTCACGGCCAGCACAGTCGCGCCGACATCTGCGGCTTGCTGGAACAGCAAGTCCAGGATGCGCCCCTTGCTTTCGGGGTCGAGGTTTCCGGTCGCCTCATCGGACAAGATAAGCTTGGGCTGCGTTACCAGGGCACGACAAATCGCGACCCGCTGCTGTTCACCCTGGCTCAACGCAGCGGGGTGCCTGTCAAGCTTGTCGCCGATTCCGCAGGCATCGGCCAAGGCTTCGGCACGGCTGCGGGCGTCGGCATCCAGCTTTAGCGCTGGCGTAATCCGGTAGGGATACAGGATGTTCTGCCGCGCCGACAGGTAATCCAGCAACGCAAAGTCCTGGAAAACAAATCCTATGTGACTTGCCCGGAACTGCCGGCGTTCGGCGTCTGACAACCCGGTTACATCCGTTCCGTCGATCTCGATGCGCCCGCTCTTTGGCAAGAGGATACCGGCAATCAGATTCAGAAGGGTAGTTTTTCCGCTTCCACTTGGCCCGACAATGGCAAGACGTTCCCGTTCCCGAAGTGACAAGTGCGGGATATGCAACCGAAACCCGCCTTCTCCATATTCGAACGAGACGTTTTCGACGCTAATCATCGTGGGACTCTTCGGAAACTTCGAACATTTCGCCTGCCATGTCCCGGATGACCTCGCGCAGCGCAAAGTCGGTTATCCGCCAGGCACCATCGATCGGAGAAATCGAAAGATCGGCACTGTACGTATTCCCCCGCACGTGAAGATGTTCTTCATGGCCCACAGTTCCAATCACTTGCCATGTCGCATCAATCGTCAGCGTTGAATCTTCGTTTGTGACGACGCTGTCCAACATCTTTATTTCGTGAAGCGTCTGGTCGGCTTCGTGCAAGCCGCCACCGGCCATTGCGCCAACCCTATCCAGATACAGATACTCAAGCGCGGCGCCTTCAGACACCTGCGCGAGCGTGTCGTATATTTCATCTTCCTGTGTCTTTCCGAACGCTTCGTACACGACAGCCAACAAGGCGGGTGTCAGCTCGTCAGACAGTTCGATCGCTACTGGAACAGTCATTCGCGGTTTTCCGGGGACCGAGTACGCCTCAACCCCGTCCGTGCGGCTTAACCCATCTGATGACGAAAAGTGCAGGCCAGCAACGATGCTGACGCCCAGAAAAAATACAATGGCTAACACTATTTCTTGGCGCACTAGCTTCGGTCCCAACTTAACAGATGTACGGAGCAAAACGCGTTTTGGATCAACCCTTGGTTCAATTCTGTGCAGAACCCAACGCAGAAGCAATAAGAACCGCGCTGTTTGCAGGGAAGCGCGATATGCCTCTGGTCCTGCATCACGTTTTAGGATGGCTGCCAAGGCCTGTGCATTCTGACAATACCGACGCAATCTTGGAAAAGACATCCGATCGCGTCATCAATTCATCATGTTTCATGTCCAGATTGTAGAAGTGCTTGTCAGTTAGGTGCGTGTCCAAAGCATCGCCAGCGGCCAGCGATGGGTTGCCCTGTGACAAGAAAATATGCGCAGGTTTATCCAGCCGAGGGACACGAAACGCTCTTACAGCAAGCTCATGCGCGATTTCTACGCCTCTGATGCGTAAGTCTTCGGCGTCGGGGCGTTCCGCAATGGCACGTTTAATTTCCGGTACGGTTCGTTTTGATCTGAACCGCTGTTTCCAACCTTTTGTGATGTATCTCCATCGCTTGTACGTACGAAAATACAAAGGCTGCAACGCTGGTTCCGCGCCTATCATCTTGAAGGGTGGGTCCAGCAGGATCAGGCCGAGCACATTCTGCTGACCCAATTGTCTTGCCATTTCTAAGACCATAGGGCACCCGGCTGAATACCCGCACAGGACGAAAGGGCCGGAATTTCCAGCCTGTTCCATATGCAAGATTGCCTCGGCTGCAAGGTCGTTAAAGGACCTGCCAAATGGAACGGGGGTGCCCTTTGTGCGATGGCTGGGAATATGCACAACAGAATGGTCAGCGCCAAGGCTGCGCGCCATATATCGGCTGAACTGAACAGAGCAATGGGCAATCACCACCGTGGTTTTTCCCGGACCCGGGTTGGAAATCTGTACGGTGCTATCGCTGCCCAGGAATACGTCGCCCGCGCGGCGTGCCACTACGCGCTTGGCCAGTTCTGCGACGGTGGGGTAGCTGAAAAGATCGATGGGCTCGAACTGTATTCCTTGATCTTGACCCAATGTATAGGCCGCAATGGTGGACAGGCTGTCGCCCCCAAGGTCAAAGAAATTGGCATCTCGGGTTTTGCACGTGGTCTTGAGCGTTTCCGAGAAAAGGGCCGCTATCTGTTCTTCAAGGGTATCTCTTGGCGCGTCTCCGATCTGAGTCTGAGTTTGCTGTAAGATCATGGACTTCAGGGTGTTTTGGTCTAGCTTTCCATTTGGAAGCACGGGGAACTTCTCGATTCCGACCACTAATCTTGGGTGAAATGGTTCAGGCAGACTGGCTTCGATATGGCGCGCCACAGCGTTGCACACAGGGTCATTGGCGGGGCATTCCACGGCCAACGCAATTGTTCTGTGGCCCGCAAGGTCCAATGCAAGGGCCGCAACCCGCCGATCATCAGATACAACCTGCGCTGTGGTCTCTATTTCCGACAACTCAACGCGATGCCCGCGTATTTTGATTTGTTTGTCCTTGCGACCCAGAAACGTGATGCAGCCTGATACGTCAGCTGTTCCAACGTCGCCCGTTCTGTAGGCGCGTATGCGCTCTGGTCCAATTTCAACGAACCGCTCTTTCGTTTGCTCGGGATCGTGCAGATACCCATCCGCGATCGTCGTGCCCGCAACGACTATTTCACCCACCACGCCCGGATCCGCGGGCACACCATCACTGTCGAAGATACCGACCCAGGTTCCCGGAATGGCTTTGCCGATTGGCACGACCTGATCACCGTCGAACGATGTTGCATCAAATGACGTGCACCAGACCGTGCCTTCTGTGGGACCATATTCATTTACCAGAGTGCAGTTGGGCAGTACCCGTTGCAAGTCGCGTGACACGGCGGGGTAGAGGGCTTCTCCGGCTGCAATTAGAACCTTGAGACTGCGTAAATCCTGCGGTGGCACAGAGGATAACAGTGCCTGCGCAAGGCCCGGCAGGCACAGTGTGTGCGTTACACCATGATGGGAAATCAACTCCCCCAATGCGGCGGGTCGCTGTTCGGCGTTCTTTGACGCAATCACCAAATGCCCGCCAGTGCAGAGCGTCCAGTAAATTCCGGCAACCGAGCTATCGAAAGCGAGCGAGGACAACAGAAGATATACCTCTGGCGCCGTACCATAGACCTTATCCCGCGCTGATGTGGATACTGCCAACGCTGCCTGAGAGATTGCGACGCCTTTGGGTTTGTTTTCCGACCCTGACGTAAACATAACGTAGGCGCGCGGACCGGGTGCAACTTCGGTCAGGGGAATTGCCTTGTCGAGCGCCTCAAGCAGAACAAGCTTTGCAGACGTTTCTGGCAGGCTTGAGCGTGATGCCTGCGTCGAAATCACAAAGCGAGGTTTGACGGTATCCATGATCTGCGAAAGGCGGGCTTGCGGGTAATCCAGATCCAACGGAACGTAGGCAGCGCCTGACATCATCACACCCAGAAAGGCTGCAATTGCATCGGCCCCACGTGGCAGTGCAACTGGAACGATGTCACTTGGTTGGATACCGGACTCTCGCAGCAGAAAGGCGATTTGCCGCGCGCGCGCGGCAAGATCTGAGTAGGACAAAGTTTGTTCGGCGTCGGTAACCGCCGCTGCCCCCGGCGCAGCTTTGGCGCAATTCAAGAACCGTTGGACAACTGTTTCAGCCTTGGGTGCGGGTGACACCTGAACTGATCTAGCCTGGTTTTTCATGACGTCGTGGATCGGCTGCGACGGGTCATCAGTGATGGCGGACAAAACCTGCTTGTAGACCGCAATACAGGACCGAGCTGTTTCGGCATTCACTCGCGCCGGGTCGTAAATGACTTCGACCCCAAGTGTCCTGTCAGGCGTCACCAACAGCGACAACGGATAGTTGCTGAATTGCGCGGACTTGAAATCTTTGACCTGAATCTCATCAAAGCTGCCGTCTTTTTGTTGTACGCCTTCGTTTACAAAAAGGGTGTCAAAAAGGGGCGTACCCTTTGGAAACGGGGAGCAGTTCTGAACGTCTGCCAGCGCGGCGTATTCGTGTTTAAGCCGATCCATTTCAGCGCGAGCATGATTTTTTAGAAACACGTCAACGGGTTGAGAAGGATCGATTTTTAGCCGAACGGGTAACGTGCTGACAAACGCGCCGATTGTGTCTGAGATATTCGGAATCTCCGCTGGTCGTCCTGCCGTTGTCGTCCCGAATACCAAATCATTTTGCTGTCGCTGCCTGCGCAAGACCAAGGCCCAAGCTGCTGACAGAACAGTATTAGGCGTGATTTTTAAACTGGCTGAAACGGCTTCAACCTGTTCCATCAGGTCCTGGCCCAAAGACTCTGAGTGTGAAACCTGCGTCGTAGTCTGACCGAGTGCGTTCGGCTCGGGCAGCAAACAGGGCTCGTCGAGACCTGCAAGATAATCTGTCCAGAACGCAATATCCGTAAGCGGACGCTTTTTCTTTAGCCAGACAAGATAGGTTTTGAAGCTTGGAATACTCGCATCGTCTGGGTTTTCACCGTTGTAACGCGCGAAAATTTCGTGAAACGCAACGCGCGTTGACCATCCATCACTTATCAGATGGTGAATCGTCCAAACAAACCGCCACGTATGCTGTGATGTTTTGATCAGAGTGACCGCCATCAATGGGGGCTTTTTCAGATCAAACTGGCGCAGTTGTTCGCGCTGAAGAAGGTCTTCGGCCTTGTGCTCAATATCTGAATGCCCGGTCCAGTCCAGTTCGGTCCACGGTACGTGTACCTTTTCCTGAACAACTTGAACGGGTTGCTTAACACCCTTCCACACGAAACCAGCGCGCAGCGCGTCATGTGAGGCGACCAGTGCCTCAATCGCGGTTCTTAGACGCTGTGGGTTTAGGGGGCCATGCAGTGTGCAACTGACAACAGCCACGTATTGCCCACGAAACTGCGTCTCGCCCTCAACGTGGAAGAGCATTCCTTTCTGAGCCGAGGAAAGTGGAAGAATATCAGCTATACCCTGAGGATACCCCATGCTAGCTCAGCGCCTCCGTGATGCTCGCAAGATCATCATCGTCCAGGTCCAGAAGCACATCGTCCTGACCTTTGTCGGAAACTGCCGAGGGTAAGTTGCTTGCATGTTCAGCCAGCGACCGGATGGTTCGATATTCAAACAGCGACGTTGCCGGCAACGCAAAGCCGTTTTCGTTGGCGTTAATCGCGATTTCAATCGCCGCCAGACTATCCACGCCAAGGTCAAAGAAATCCTCGGTCACCCCAATCTGATGCACGCCCAACACGGCTGCCAGAATTGCAGACAGCTTTTGTTCCGCGTCGGTTGCTGGCGCTACGATGCCCGTGCTTTTTCTGCTCCGTCTGCGGGTTTTGGGCAGTTTGTCAGTATCAACCTTCCCATTGGCGCTTAGCGGCATATCGGTCAGGATAATCACGTCGTCAGGAAGCAAGTTTCGGGGAAAATGCGCCTCCAAGGCCTGCCAAACGTCCTGCTCTACGATGTCGTGGCCGGCCACATACACGGATAAGCGTTGTGGGTGCAGAGGTTCGTCAAACCCGATTTCTTCAAGAATCTGCTCAACGCGTTGGGTGTCGATATCGTCATTCAACTCGTCCAAGGCCTGCTCGCGGGTTTTGTGACCCATGCGGACATCCCACGAATAGGGCAGGGCGTAGTTGTGGAAGCCTTCGCGTGACTTGTGCAGATGGATGCCCGCGTCGTTGATCAGGCAGTTGGTCGATCTGCCGGTGTCCGACGGTCGTTGCCATGCGGTGTGCTTGTCGAGAAACTCGTAAATCTCGGAAACCGGCACATCAATATACCGGTAAATGTCAAGTACCTCGACCTTGTCCAGGAACCGGCCGTCCTTTAAATCATCGGTTTCCAAAAGCCGCGAAAGCTCATCATCTTCAGCGTGATAGGCTTTGCGGGCCTTTGTAACCAAATCGTCTAGCTGGGCGCACGTCGGGGCTGTGTTGCGGAACAGGTCGGGGGTCAAGCGGGTTTCAAAGAACTGTCCCCTGGACAATCCTGTCACCAGCATTGGGGCGCCCTCGGACAAGGCAGTACGAAAGGCCAACGTGTAGAGTGCCTTGAAACAACCCTGGCAGACGTTTGAGTGCGCTTTCAAGCTGTCGACGAAAATCCGGTTCATCTTGTCTGTGCTGAGATACCGGTGGTCCCAGCCAAGATCGTCTACAACCCGTTGAATATTCGCTTTTGCCTGATCAGAGATATACCCATTGTCCAATGTCACCGCGAGGACACGCGAGGTGTAATCAGCCAAACGGTAGGCCGCGTATGAACTGTCTTTGCCACCGCTCAGCATCATAACCGCGTCGTAGTCGCCTGTGCTTGCCTGCTCTGCACGTGCGATTTGGTGCTTAAGATCGGGTTCGTCACGAAAATAGGCTTGAGCCCGATCTTTGTAGTTGTCGAACTCAGCACAAATCCCGCAAAGATCGGGTTCGTTGAATTCTACGCCTGGAACGGCGTCTGTAATCCCGCATTTTCGACAGGCTTGCTTGCTCTCGGCCGTAGGTGAGGCAGAGCCGAAGGCAACGTGTACGGCGTTCACGTTGGGGATTTGGCGCAGAACGCGATCAATTTCTGCAACTTCGAAACGGACCCCGCCGATTTTAACCTGCTGGTCTGCACGACCAAGGTATTCAACGCGGCCATCGTGATTGATGCGTCCGATATCACCAGTCCGGTACACTCTGCCCTGAACCTTGGCTGGATCTTCCAGAAACTTCTCTGCGGTCTTCACCGGGTCGTTTAGATACCCCTCTGCCAACCGACCGCCCAGAACGATTTCTCCGGTTACACCTAGCGGGCAAATATTCATACCCTTGTCGCGGATGCTGAGTGATACTCCGGTCGCCGGGCGACCAATCTGAACAGAGGCGTCGGTATCTTTGTCAGGGCTATAGACGTGATGCATGGCCCCCACGACGGCCTCTGTGGGGCCGTACTCGTTGACCAACTTTAAGGAAGGCGACAGCACCTCGATCGCCTTGCGGCATAGTTGCGACGTCAGGTTCTCACCCCCGAGGATAAGCGTCTGAATACGCTCAACGGCGTGACCTTGTTTGCACGCCAACGCAAGGTGAGAGGGGGTCAGCTTCACAACATCCACAACGTCTTCGGCAAATACGTCCAGCACGGCAAGGTCCGGGTCAGAGCGTTCGGGGTACACACGGATTGATCCGCCTGAAACAAGCGGCGCGAACAAAGATGTCAGTGTCAGGTCGAACGAAACCGACGAAAAGAACGCGTAATGCGCTGGGCGATTGGCACTGAACGTTTCCGCGGCCCAGTGGATGTAGCGTGACAGGTTGTCATGGCTGACCTGCACCCCTTTTGGCGTACCGGTTGAGCCAGAGGTAAACAGGACATACGCCAGATCCGTCCCCACGGGCTCAGGTTCGGACAAAGGTGCATCCGATGTGGCAGGGGGCAGGGTCAAACGTTTGCATGAAAAGGCGCGGTCATCGTCAGGCGTCACAAATACCGCTGCCGCGCCGGAGGTCCTGACGATCTGTGCGGTGCGTGCATCGGGCGTATTTGATGCGATCGGAACAAAGCTGCACCCGGCCTTTAGGATTCCCAGCATGATCAGCACAAATTCCACCGAGCGCGGCAGCACCATCGCAATGGACGATCCGCGAGCAATGCCAAGACCTTTCAGGTAAGCAGCGATCCGGTCGCTTTGTTCATCAACCTCTTTGTAGGTCATCCGGTTTTCAGCACATGAGAGGGCCAAAGCGTCCGGGGACTTGGCTGCTTGAGCGGCAAACGCCTCCAGCACCGTTACAGGGGTGTCGTCGCTTTCGGTGCGCCCGAACAGAATTGACCGATCTTGTTCGCCCGCGGATATATCCAGCGCCGTTATCGGTGTATCCGGGGCCTCGACCATCGCCTGCAGAACGCGTAAAAAGTGATGCCGCAAACATTCCTCTGACACGGCTTGGAGAATCTCGTCATGCACATCCAGAAAAAGCTGCGTTTTCCCGCTGCCAGAGAAATCCATGATGTGAAGGCGCATGGCATGCGTGACATCATGCGCACCGCTGTGAAGCCAAGTCGCGGTTGCAGGACGACCGGCGAAATCTTGAAACTCCGCTTGAATGAAGTTGCAAACAGCGCTGATACCGGATGTATCCATGGCCGCCACAGCACCCGATTTGGCTTGTCTCAAAAAAGCACTCAGCCCTGATTTGACCTTTGTGTGAAGGTCCAGAAGCATATCGTCAGCGTCAATTCGAACGCTAAACGGCAGCACTTCGACGAACAGCCCAAGCGTCTTTTTATCGGTGCCGGACAATCTGTTGTGGGATGGCAACCCGATCGTGATCTGTTCATCCCCTGTAACGCGATGAAGATAAGCCAGATAGGCCGTCAGGTAGATCGCCAGTTTCGACAAATCCGGCGTGAACAAGCGAAAGGCTGGTTGGGTAACAGCGTGCTCCAGTGCATCAGTTAATTCCTGCCCCATCGGCACATCGAGACGCTTTGAAAGGGCCGCGCGCCTCGCTGTGGCTCCATAAGGTGGCGAAGAGGGCCGGGGAGGTGCGACAGGCCCGGGGTTCGGTGAGGGAGCTTGCACGGCGGAGCTTTCAAAAAAGCTCGGTAAAGGCTCGGCTGTGTCGTATTCACCCTGTTCGATTGCAAAATAACGGCGTGCGACCTGGTCAAAAAGCAAAGCACTGGAGTGCGCATCACAAACAATATGGTGCTGGCATACGGCCCAAACCCAATGGCTGTCCGATGCTCTTATTAATTGGCTGCGCATCGTTGCGCGCGTTATATCGAACGAGGTTTGAACCCATTTCTCAAGGTGTTGCTCCAAACTCATGCCCGGATCAAGTGACTGACCAAGGTCAGATATTTCGAGAAGGTTTTTCGGAGCGTCTGAAACAAACTGCTCTGGCGCACCGTTTTCGTCATGGAATACGGTGCGCAGAATTTCATTGTCTTGAACTACCTGGGAAAACGCCTTCCGAAACACTTCTGGATTCACGTCGAAGTGCAAATCGAACCGCCAGGCCGTGTTGTAGATTGGCACATCCGGATGAAGTTGATGGCCCTTCCAGAACCTCAACTGGCTTTCAGACAATGGATGCGAAACCCGGGTCATTTCAGGTATCCCCAAGCGGGTTGTCGAAGTGTTTGGGGGCTGACATCAACAACTGCCCCACTGCGAAGGTATGAGCCTGGCGCACCTGTTCCAGAAGCATGGTTCTGTCCATCATTCAGTCACCAGTGCAAGGGTTTCGCCGATAAAAGGGAAGCCGATTGTCCGTTCATACAACCAGAACATGGCAAGCGCGATCAACGCGATCGAACCCAGCTGTAATCCAACCACCCGATACACAGTCAGACGGCGTAGGACGAAAAAGACAGGGAACAACAGCATTACAACGGCAAGCTGGCCGATCTCGATGCCAACGTTAAAAGTTGCCAGCCCAAGCAACTTGCGCTCTGGGTCCAGGCCCAGCGGTTCAAGGAGAGTGGCAAAACCGAACCCGTGGAACACGCCAAACAAAATGGCCGCCAGCCACAAGATATTGTGAAAGCGTGGAACCAGATTGACAACCGCCACGGCTGCTATCGACGACGCAATGACTGCCTCTACAAGCGGCACAGGCAGGGTGATGATTTCGAACGTCGCAAGGCCAAGCGCGATCATGTTTGCGATGGTAAAGACCGTTACGATTTTAACGGTCGGCCAGAGACCTTCCCCGATGCTTTCAGACGGAACCCAGCGTTGATTTTCCACCCGCATCACGGCCCCCAACAACAGGGTCACCAAAAACAAAAGGTGGTCGAACCCGCGCCATATATGCCAGACGCCGTATTCAAAAAAACCTCGGGCGATACGTCTTGTTGGCTCGTCGTTCAGGTACAGGCTTTTGACGCCGTCGCCGGGTGAGAAGACAAGAGAGATATAGGATTCATTCTCGCCCATCCCGTTGCGTGTGTTCGTTGCGATCAGGGCAAAACCGCGATGGGTCGGATCGATGTCTGACTGCAAACCGTCAAACGACATGTCAATCGTAGTGGGGGTCTTTTCTATACCCAGCACGTTGAAATGAAGCTGAGCGAAGTTTCCGACCGACGTGTTGAAGAACGAAATATCGTCGAACTGCACCCCAAGTGGTTGGCCGCCCGAGTAGAGCTTCATGCGGTCATCGAAGTATTCAAAAAATCGCTCTTGCAGCCCAAGCACGTCTTCCTGCGTCATGGGTTCAAGGACCTCGGCAGAGCCTTGATGGATGCGGGCAAGGTCCCGGACAGTAATTTCGACACGACCACTCAGACTGTCGTCGGTCACGTCGAAATACACGTAGCTTTCATTGAACCGATGGGCCTGAACCGGAGTTGATACCAACAAAAGGATCAACGCGCACATCCAAAAGAAGAATCCTTGAATGCTCGTCGCCGAATGGAGGGCGACTGCGGCGCAGCGGGCCGGTATTTTAGATGCCATCGACCCAGGCCCCCATGTTTTTACGCTCCGAGTTCTGGTCAAACTGAAGGCCAACGCGGTTGAGTTGGTTGTTCGAGGTGAGGGGCGTTGCTCCACCAACGGATACGTGTTTCTTAACCCGGCTCACCCTTACGATCCGGAGGTGACCGATCGCACCATGTTTTGGGACTGCGCCGCCTCCAAGGTAACGCCAGAGAGTTGAAGCCGCACGCCTGATGCCGAAAAAGACCACTTGAGCGCGTGTCAGGCTGTTATCGAGAAAGTATCCTGCAATACGATGCAAGTTATGTCGGCAATAGCGATTGATATCGTTCGTTTTGGTATTCACTGTCGTGTCTTACTTGGTGTCAGTAATTTGCTTACGCACGTGTAAGGCGAATGGATCATAATATCAAAATTATAGAATGAAATAATTTAGTCCACCCCACGATGTCGGTGCCAAACATGCCGAGGTACCGCGTTGTCGGCGCAGCGCGCGGTCAAGAAGCCTTTGAATCAGCTACGCTACCCGTCCTTCGGGTTAGTTACCCGTTGCAGAAAATCGGCCAGACCCCTGGTGGCCTTTTCGCGGTGGCAAGCTGACTGCATTTTCTCGCAGTTTGTCTTGTATTTCGGGTTGGTCAGCAGGCTGCCGATGTCGGCTTCGATCTGGTCCGCGGTATCCGTTCGGCGCCCGGCGCGTCCGATGCCGTGAAACACCGCGCGGGCCGCACTGCCTTCCTGATCGTTGACATGTGGGTAAAGCAACATTGGCGTCGCTGCTTCGATCGCTTCGACAAACCCGCCGGTTCCTCCGTGCATGATGGCAAGATCCGCATGTTCCAGAACCTGTTGCTGCGGAACCCAGGCGACGACACCAACGTTTGGTGGTACGTCGAGTGAGCTTATGTCTTCCCAGTTTTTTCCGGCGGCGAACAAGAACGTCCAGTCCGGGTTTCTTCGGGCCACAATCCACAGGTTGGCAAGCAAATCGCCCTTGGGTTTCATCATAGAGCCAAACCCTACAAAAATTCTGCCACCTTCATTCTTAGCCGAACAAAACCTTGCAACCTTTGCCCGATCATATGGTTTTTCGGGCCGATCCTGCAAAATCATCGAACCAAGATACCAAAAATCCCGATAAGGGCGTGTAGGAAGGTCAACCGCTTGTGGTACAAACAGAACCGTGGGGATTTTGTAGGTCCACGGCATTTGCCAGCAGACCAGTCGCAACTTTTTCGCTATCGGCACATCATAGCGTCGTGCCAATTCCAGAAGCACCGCAGAGTACTCCGCACCGGGGTACTTGAGCTTGTTTCTCAGCGCTTTCTTCAACTTCCAAAGCAGAAAGCTGATCCAAAGCAACGAAACTCCAACCCGGCTACCACGCAGACCGACTTTGGGATAGATGCGCTTGTTCAATGGGGGCGCGCGGGAACTAGGTGGTGACAGGAACATATTGCTGAACTGCAGCACAGGCAGACCCAGTGACAGCCCGACAATGATATGCGCATGCAATTCACAATCGACAAAGACGCCATCGGGTTGAAAACGGGACAGGGCTTCGGCGAATTCATCCGCGCCTAGGGCGTTGATTGCTGCATCAAGACGATCTTTGGGTGAAAGAGCCCGCAGTTGTTCTTGGCTGAGCAACGGTGCAAACGCGTCCAAGCATGGCATTGGAATCTCGCAGTGGTCCAAGCCGAAATGTGCAATCAACTCGGCTGAAAAATTAGGTGCGAACAGCCGAACCTCGTAACCGAGAGACTTAGCCTGCTTTGCGAATTCCAATGCGCTGCTTAGCGGGCTGTTCAGTCCGCTCGATATTATCGCCAGTCGTTTCAACATTACCCGCTTCAGTTGGATTAATCGCTCACCAGGTCAAGGCCATCATCAAGAGTCAGACCTAGATCTTCTTGCACTGCCAGAACATAATGATAGCGGCATGATTGCGGACAAGAAAACCGTGGGTCGTAGATAAAGCTTTGGAGTCGAGCACCAATTAGACTTAAAAATAGGCGCTTCGCCAAGATGTGCTTGGTGGCTGTTGGCGTTTGACTTGAAAACTTGGAATAGTTCGTCAAAATCCTCATATGAGTGAATATTTTGATGAAATGTTGAATGACGATGGATCTCTGCGAGACTCCTACGAAGAAATCGGCCGCTGGTTTAATGCACAGGATGTTTCAAGGTTAAGAGCCAAACAACGCGAAGCCGAAGAGGTTTTTCGGCTTACAGGCATCACATTCAACGTTTACGGGAAAGCTGAGGCAGAAGAGCGGTTGATACCTTTTGATATCGTGCCGCGTGTGATTTCAGGGCGGGAATGGCAGCGCCTGGAACGTGGTATCGAACAACGGGTCCGGGCGATAAATGCTTTCCTGCATGATATCTATCACCGACAAGAAATTGTTCGTGCAGGGCGCGTGCCCATAGAAATGATTTCGGAAAACGAGGCGTTTCTGCCGCAAATGCTTGGCGTATCGCCGCCCGGTCGGATTTACACGCATATTGTTGGCGTTGATCTGGTGCGAACCGGACCTGATGAGTTTTTCGTTCTGGAAGACAACGCGCGCACGCCGTCAGGTGTCAGCTATATGCTTGAGAACCGGGAAACCATGCTGAAAATGTTCCCTGAGTTGTTCAGCGCCACAAATGTGCGGAATGTATCAGACTATCCGCGCAGTCTAAGACGATCTCTGGCCGCCTGCGCGCCCGATTGCGTTGAGAACGAGCCTACGGTCGCGGTACTGACGCCCGGTATCTATAACTCAGCCTATTACGAGCACGCTTTCCTTGCGGATCAGATGGGGGTGGAGCTTGTAGAGGGGCACGACCTGCGCGTCGTCGAGGGGCGTGTGTGTATGCGCACTACGCGAGGATACCGGCCGATCGACGTTCTGTATCGACGGGTAGACGATGACTTTCTTGATCCGCTGAATTTCAATCCCGACAGCGCGCTTGGCGTTCCGGGTATCCTGGATGTCTATCGCGCCGGGGGTATCACGATTGCCAACGCGCCGGGCACCGGTATTGCCGATGATAAGGCGATTTACTCTTATATGCCCGAAATTGTTGAGTTTTATACTGGTGAGAAACCTCTGCTGCAAAACGTGCCGACTTGGCGATGCAGCGACCCCGAGTCTCTTTCCTATGTTCTCGACAACTTGTCCGACCTTGTGGTGAAAGAAGTACACGGGTCGGGGGGCTATGGGATGCTGATCGGACCGACCGCGAGCAAGAAAGAGATCGCGGCCTTTCGAGAAAAGCTAAAATCAAGACCTGCAAACTACATCGCGCAACCAACCTTGTCGCTTTCGACCGTTCCGATTTTCGCGCGGTCAGGATTGGCGCCACGGCATGTTGATCTTCGCCCGTTTGTTTTGGTCTCACCCGAAGGGATCAATATCACGCCCGGCGGGTTGACGCGGGTCGCCTTAAAGAAAGGGTCACTGGTCGTGAACTCAAGCCAGGGCGGCGGGACCAAAGACACCTGGGTTCTGGAGGACTGACCATGCTGGGAAAAACTGCTGGCGGTCTGTTCTGGATGTCCCGTTACCTGGAGAGGGCGGAGAATACGGCGCGATTGTTGGAAACCGGCCAGAGGATGGCTTTGACCCGCACCAAGAACTCGGCAGAGGAATGGGGGTCTGTGTTAAAAACTGCGGGCGTTCTGGATGGATACCTTGCCAAATATGATGAGGTCGACAGGGACAACGCGGTGGATTGGTTGCTGCGAGATGTCGATAACCCATCCTCGGTGAAATCGGTCATCAAGCAGGCCAGACACAACGCCCGTCTGGTGCGTACGGCACTTACCTATGATGTCTGGGGCGCAGTAAACGCCACGTGGATGAAGATCGACGAGGCCACGCAGCGACGGGTAAACCAACGGGATTTGCCCGCCGTACTGGAGTTGGTGCGCCAACAGGCCGCTTTAGTCCGCGGCGCAACCCTTGGCACAATGCTGCGAAATGACATCTTCGATTTCATGCGTATCGGCACCTTTGTCGAGCGCGCCGACAGCACCGGGCGCATACTCGACGTCAAGTACTACGTGCTGTTGCCTACGGCGTTCGCAGTCGGGTCGTCTTTGGACAATATCCAGTGGGAAAGCATCCTGCGTTCGGTCGGCGCGGGCGGGGGGTATCAATTGACTTACGGCCAACGGACAACCCCATCCGATATTGCTCAGTTCCTGATCCTCGACCAGCGTATGCCCCGAAGTCTTCATTTCTGTTGCAGGAAAATTCAGGAAAACCTGTCTTATCTCAAGAAAGACTATGGCTTTGCCGGCCCATCATGTGAGGCGTCGAATACGCTTTACGATAAGTATCTGAACCGGCGCATTGCTGATATCTTTGACTTTGGTTTGCATGAGTACATTCAAGATTTCTTGAATGATCTTGGCGGCTTAAGTCGTCAAATTGAGGTTGATTATCGGTTCTATGAGTAGCCTATGAAACTGCATATAAGACACGAGACGCGATACGATTTTGATGCACCGGTCCCCTTCGGACTGCAGCAACTCAGAAAAACGCCAAAATCCTTCCGTAATCAAAGTGTCGTAACTTGGAACACTGAAATTATTGGCGGATCAAAAGAGCTGAGCTATGAGGATTACCACCGCAACACGGTGGAGCTGATCAGCTTTGAAGCGAATACCCAAAGTGTTTCCCTGATCTCTGACGGCGTTGTTGAAATCGAGGACAACCACGGAATTCTTGGGCGTCACGAAGGTTCAACACCGTTGTGGCTTTTCAATCGCAGCACGCGCCGAACCAAACCGGGTAAGGGGGTTGCAGATCTGGTCCGGTCTTTACCCGAAGGCGAACCGCTTGAACAAATGCACGCCTTGTCCGATGCCATTCGTGAGCGTGTGCAATACGAGGTCGGGAGCTCGCACCCAGACTGGAGCGCAGAGGACGCGCTTGAGGCTGGCAGCGGTGTTTGCCAGGACCATGCCCATATATTCATCACCTGTGTTCGGCAAATCGGGCTGCCCGCACGGTATGTCTCTGGCTATCTGATGATGAACGACACACAGTTGCAGGATGCGACCCACGCCTGGGCCGAGGTGCATGTTGACGGGCTAGGTTGGGTCGGGTTCGATGTTTCGAACGGCATTTCTCCTGACAGCCGATACGTACGCGTCGCAACTGGTCTGGACTATGCACAGGCCGCGCCGGTAATAGGAAACAGGATTGGGGCGGCGGGCGAGCAATTGACAGTACAGTTGCAGGTCGCACAGCAGTAACGGAGCAGACAATGACATACGCTGTGGGGATGCGGCTGAACCGCGGGCTGGTTTTCATGTCCGATACACGCACGAATGCGGGTGTGGACAACATCTCGACCTTCAAGAAGATGTTTAACTGGACGGTCGAGGGCGAGCGGTCGATCACCCTGTTGGCAGCGGGAAATCTGGCGACCACCCAAGCCACCGTCAGCTTGTTGGAAGAGCGCACAAAAGCCCCTGAAGATCGATCACCTTCAATCCTTGAGGCACCGACAATGTTTCAGGTTGCCCAGCGGATCGCTGAAACCCTGAAGGACGTGATCGAAAAGCACTCACGCTCAGGGCAGGAGGCCGACAGTTCATTTCACGCAACGCTTATTCTGGGTGGGCAAATCAAAGGCGGACCATCGCGTTTGTTCCTGATCTACCCAGAGGGAAACTTTATCGAAGCGGGTGATGACACGCCGTTCTTTCAGATCGGAGAGACCAAATACGGGCGCCCGATTCTGGTACGTGCCTATGATGCCAAGATGAGCTTTCCTGAAACCGTGAAACTGTTGCTGGTCAGCTTCGATTCCACAATAAAGGCCAACCTGTCCGTCGGAGCGCCGCTGGACCTGCTGCTTTACGAAGAAGACAGTTTGACCTCGGGAACTCGGTCAAGGTTTGAAGTTGATGATGGCTATTTCCGCACGATTTCTGAAGGGTGGAGCGACGCGTTGAAATCCGCCTTGTCCAAGCTTCCGGATTACAACGTGACACCTGATTCAAGCGATTGAAGAACCGTTCGACGCTCAGGGTAAGGGCAGTGCTTGAGTTACCTATCATCGTTTTACACGCGGGGGGCTGCGGGGCAGAATGGTCATGCCCTTGCGTTCGCAAGAGCCTCACGCTGGCTGCTGACCGGATTGGCCCAGAGTAAGGGTTCCACCTGTCACGACCTCGACATAAACGCCCATATCCATGTGGCCCAGGTGTTTTCTAAGAAGATAAGGAAGGTTCAAGTCCCGTTCGGCCGTTTCCGGGTTTACCTCGGTTGCGGCGCATCTTTTTGTGCGGGATAGTATTTGGAGCTGAACATCGCCAAACACTAAGGTTGAGCCGATGGCGTCCAGTTCTGAAAAGGGCGGCAATCCGTCAATCTCGATATTCGCGCGAAACCGGGCAGGGTGGATATCTGTATTCAGCTTTTTCCCCAAAGCCCTAACAGACGCACGATTCAACAAAGATATCGCATTCATCATTTTGGGAGAGACGACCGATACGTCGGTGAAACGATGAGGTGCAGAGGATACAAATATCGGTGGTTCAGGGTCCTTCAGGCCAAGGGTGGTGTAAAGGAACCGCGCCGCATCGACTTGCCCCTTTGGATCGCTCATATCGAAATGATGGGTTCTTTGGCCGACCTCGATTTCCAGCCCATGAGTGTCAGTGTCGAAACCTGTCTTGAGACCGGCCAGCCCCGCTTGGTTCAAAAGAACAACAAAGCGGTCTTTGGGAAGCGGGCTGGGGTTTAGCGGGTCGAAACCGGAGTTATAGCGCGCAAAACCGAAGAGGCGGTCACCTTGAATACCTTTGCCCGCGCGCAATTCTACAGAGCTAAGCACCTCGGGGCTTAAACCCTTGATCGGGTATCGGTTCATTTGCGCAATAGTGAGATCGGTCATGCCTTGGTCCGTTATTTGACAAATGCACCCCTGACCTGACGAACGTCGCACAAGCTTTTTAGCTGCCGGTCAGATGACTGCGGGCATTGCAGGCTTAGATCAGCAAACTTGGCGACCCAAAGCTACCGCTTTGTGGGCCTGCCAGGCCGAATTTCGCGTGTCGGTTTCTTTGTGTGCTCCCCTTTCTGAGAGAGTCCTCAGAAACGAATTTGATAAAAATATTTTAAAAACAGAGTGTATGAGTACTTCGTTGAAGTTATCCGCAGAATAGTGAGGTACGAACCTCAGAAAATCCTAGACCTGAGGTGCGTACCTCAAATACCCTTGGACATATGCCGCGATTCGCACATCCTCGATTGACGGCGCAAAAAAGGGAGGAATGGATGACTTACTTTAAACTGGCTTCGGCCAGCGCAATGGTCCTTGCCGCTACTACTCTTTCTACCAGGGCAAATGCTGAAGACCTGACGCTGTGTTGGGCAGCATGGGACCCGGCCAACGCGCTTGTCGAGCTTTCGAAGGAATTCGAGGCAGAGTCCGGCCATACGATGAATTTCGAGTTTGTGCCCTGGCCAAACTTTGCGGACCGGATGCTGAACGAACTAAACTCTGGCGGGAAGCTGTGCGACCTGTTGATCGGCGACAGCCAATGGATTGGCGGCGGTGCTGAAAACGGCCACTACGTGAAATTGAATGATTTCTTTGATGCTGAAGGCATCAGCATGGATGATTTCGCGCCTGCCACGGTTTATGCCTATTCGACTTGGCCGAAAGGTACGCCGAACTACTACGCTCTGCCCGCGATGGGCGACGCAAACGGGTGGTTTTACCGCAAAGACTGGTTTGAAGACCCTGAAATTCAGGCCGCTTACAAAGATGCCACCGGGCAGGACTTACGCGAACCTCAATCCCAGAAAGAGCTGCTGCAAATCGCGCAATTCTTCCAAGGTCGCGAAATTGATGGAAAAACCGTGTACGGCGCGGCGATCTTTACCGAGCGCGGCTCGGAAGGGATCACAATGGGTGTGACTGGCGCGCTTTATCCATGGGGCTTCAAATACGAAAACACGCCGGGTTCCTACGATATGGAAGGTGCCGTGAATTCACCCGAGGCGGTGGAGGCGTTGGAGTTCTATAAAGAGTTCTACGAAACCGCGACGCCACCGGGCTATACCAACTCCTACATGGGTGAGAGCCTGGACGCCTTTAAATCTGGTCAGGTCGCCATGGCGATGAACTGGTTCGCGTTTTTCCCGGGTCTGTACGCTGATCCAAATACGGGCGGCGACAAGATCGACTTTTTCGTCAACCCGCCGCAAAACCAGCCGGGGTCTACACTTGGTGGGCAGGGCATCTCTGTAGTCAGCTATTCCGACAAACAGGATGCCGCGCTTGAGTATATCAAGTGGTTCGCACAGCCAGAGGTTCAGGCAAAATGGTGGGAACTGGGCGGGTATTCCGCACATAACTCGGTGTTGGAAGATCCTGGATTTGTGGATAGCCAGCCCTTTGCCGGTGACTTCCTGGAAGCGATGGCAGGCGTGCAGGACTTCTGGCAGGAGCCGGCCTATGCGGAACTGCTGCTGGCAATGCAAAAGCGCATCCATGACTATGTTGTGGCCGATCAGGGCACAGCACAAGAAGCGCTTGATCTTCTGATCGAGGACTGGACGGAAGTCTTTGAAGACGAAGGCAAGCTGTAATCAGGTAGCCGGGTAGGAGCGGGCATCGTCCCGCTCCGCAATCACCCGTGCGCCCGAAACCGACAAGAACTGGTAAAGATATGTCTGACAGGACGATAGATCGCGTTGCGCAGGCAACGCCCGTGCGAGTTGCGCGAAAAATTCGGGGGTTATCCGACCGCGCAATCGCCTGGATATTCATCTCTCCAACGATTTTCCTGCTGCTTGCGATCAATATCTTTCCGTTGATCTGGACCATCCAGCTTAGCTTTACCAACTACAAAGCCAATCGCATCGGGCGTGAGGTCAAGGATGTCGGGCTTCGCAACTACGAGCGTATTCTGACAGATACCGACACCTGGCTTAATATGCAGGCCACAGCGCATTTTCTTTTCTGGACAATTTTCTTTCAGGTCCTGATCGGGTTCACCTTAGCCTGGCTTATCAACAAAAAGTTCAAGGGCAACGACCTGTGGACCACAATTATCGTGCTGCCAATGATGCTGTCTCCGGCCGTTGTGGGGAACTTCTGGAAGTTCCTCTATCAGCCGCAAATCGGTCTGTTTAACTACATCGTATCGTGGTTCACCGGCAAGGAACCGTCGAGTTTCGAGATGCTGGGATCGGTGACATTGGCACCATGGGCGATTGTGATCGTCGACACGTGGATGTGGACGCCGTTTGTGATGCTGATCTGTCTGGCCGGGCTGCGAAGCATACCGGACTATATCTATGAGGCCGCGGAAATTGATCGGGCCAGCAAGCTGCGGCAGTTCTTCACGATCACCATCCCGATGGTACTGCCGTTCCTGATGCTTGCCGTCCTGTTCCGTGGGATCGAGAACTTTAAGATGTTCGACCTGGTGGTTCAGTTGACGGGCGGCGGGCCGGGATCGACCACCGAACTGACCTCGATCAATCTGAAACGGGAAGCCTTTGAGAAATGGCGCACGGGCTATGCATCGGCCTACGCAATCATCTTGTTTGTGACGGTGTTTGGGCTGGCGTCCATCTATGTGAAGGCTTTGAACAGGGTGAAGCAAAGATGAGCAGTTTCTCAGTTACCGAACCCTCAAACCGGTCCAAATGGATCGCGGGCGCCCTGGTTATCACATACGCGCTGATCACGATGATCCCTTTGGTCTGGATCCTGCTGACCGGGTTTAAATCTCCGTCAGACGCGATCAGTTACCCGCCCAAGGTCGTCTTTGAGCCAACTCTGGAAGGCTACGTTAATCTGTTCACGACCAGAACACGCCAAACGCAGGAGTTTTTGGAGGCGAACCCACCGCAGAACTGGGCCGATGAAATCGTCCGCCAATACGACATGGTGATCGTTGGACCATCCAAGTTTGGTGAGCGATTCATGAACTCGGTCATCATCGGGTTCGGTTCGACATTCCTGAGTATCTTCCTTGGCACTTTGGCGGCCTACGCGTTCAGCCGCTTCAAGGTGCCGCTCAAAGACGATCTTCTGTTCTTTATTCTCAGTACTAGGATGATGCCCCCCGTCGCCGTTGCGATCCCGATCTTTCTGATGTTCAGAAACCTTGGGCTAAGCGACACGCATCTGGGGATGATCCTGCTGTATACGGGCGTGAATATCTCACTCGCAGTCTGGCTTCTAAAAGGGTTCATCGACGAGATCCCGCGGGAATATGAAGAAGCAGCGCTGATCGATGGCTACACCCGGTTTCAGGCCTTCTACAAAGTGGTTCTGCCACAAGCCGCCACAGGCATAGCCTCAACCGCGATCTTCTGCCTGATTTTCGCTTGGAACGAGTACGCGTTTGCTGTGCTGCTAACCTCTGCGAATGCGCAGACGGCCCCGCCGTTTATTCCAACCATCATCGGTATCGGTGGCCTTGATTGGCCTGCGGTCGCGGCTGGCGCAACGATCTTCCTGATCCCGGTCATGATTTTCACCATCCTGATGCGCAAACACCTGCTGCGTGGGATTACGTTCGGAGCTGTACGCAAATGACCAAGTTTTTTTCAGGACTGATGCGGCTTCGCCGGGGACCATGGGAAATGGTGGCGACAATACTGATCGCGGTCGGCGTTTTCATGTTGATGCAGCCGTTTGTCCTTTGGGCGTTCACCTATTCCTTCATCGTCACGCTGATCGGAACCGTCATGTTCATCATCGTCAGCCACTTTCCGGAGTAGAAATGGCCCAGATCGTAGTCAAAAACGTTAAGAAAATGTTTGGCGATTTCACGGCTGTTCGTGAAAGCTCGTTCACGATTGAAGATGGTGAATTCTTCATGCTGCTTGGGCCGTCGGGGTGTGGTAAGACGACGACCTTGCGGATGATCGCGGGTCTGGAGCTTCCGACCTCCGGCGAAATCTACCTTGATGGTGAGGAAATCAGCCAAAGGCCGCCATCGGAACGAGACATTGCCTTCGTTTTCCAGATGTTTGCCCTGTATCCGCATATGAATGTGCGTAAAAATATCAGCTACCCATTGATATCGCAGGGAATGCCGCGTGCCGCCGTTGAGGCCAAGGTAGAAGAAGTCGCGGGCATTCTTGGAATAAAGGACATTCTGGACAGCCCCGTAGGCGGGCTTTCCGGTGGCGACAGGCAGCGGGTGGCCCTTGGGCGTGCGATTGTCCGCGAACCAAAAGCCTTCATGATGGATGAACCCCTTGGTGCCTTGGACGCTGAGTTTCGCGAGCATATGGCCGAAGAACTGCGCGCGCTGCATGATCGCATGGGCGCGACCACGGTTTACGTCACGCATGATCAGCTGGAAGCGATGCAGATGGGTGACAAGATCGTCGTGATGAACAACGCGGTGATCGAACAATTCGGCACGCCTCAGGAAATCTACGACAAACCGGCGACCATGTTCGTGGCCGATTTCATTGGCTCGCCCTCGATGAACTTCCTTCCGTTTCAGGGCGCTGTAACGCCGGGGTCCGAGATGGTCCGACTGAATGGACATGACGAGGCCGTGCCCAAAATGATCGAGGGGGCAGAAGGTGATCTGGTCTTTGGTGTTCGCCCCGAGCATGTCTTTTTGTCAGATGACAGTGGTTACCGGGCCAAGGTTCTGGCTGCTGAATACCTCGGGACGACGCAGATCGTGACCTTGCAAAGCCCGAATGGTGAGTTGAAAGCCCGGATCGATGCGCGCGAAACGGTCAGCCCCGGCGAGACGGTTGGTTTGGAGTTCCGCTCTCCGACCATCACCCTGTTCGAAAAGTCTACGGGTCGGGCGCTAAGGTCTGTTCTGAACGATGAGGTGCTGGGCAATGGCTGAGGTCGTTCTGGAAAATATCTCAAAGTCCTTCGGTAGCGTTAAGGCGGTCGACGAAATCTCGATGACGATCCCGGACGGTGCGTTTGTGGTGCTGCTCGGCCCAACGGGCGCGGGCAAAACTACAACGTTGCGATTGATTTCCGGGCTCGAAAAACTGGACAAAGGATCAATCCGGATTGCCGGTCGGGATGTTGGGGTGGAAACACCAGCTCAACGCGACGTGGCGATGGTGTTTCAGCAGTATTCACTTTATCCGCACATGACCGTGCGCGAGAACCTGTCTTTTCCGTTGCGCTCGCCGATCCTGAAAACACCCGAGGATGAGATCACCAGAAAGGTGAACGAAACCGCCGAAATCCTTCAAATCCCCCACAAATTGGACAACAAAGCCACCGAGCTGTCCGGCGGTGAGATGCAGCGCGTCTCAATCGGGCGGGCATTGGTCCGCGATCCACAGATATTCCTTATGGACGAACCGCTCAGCTCACTGGATGCCAAGCTTCGGGCAGATTTGCGTGTTGAGTTGAAAAGGATACAGGCCGACCTTGGGTCCACGCTTTTGTACGTGACCCATGATCAGGTCGAGGCCATGACCATGGCGACACATATCGGCGTATTGGAAGAGGGCAGACTGGTTCAATACGGCACACCGCGGGATATCTATGAAAATCCGGGCAGTGTTTATGTCGCCAGCCGCTTGGGCTTGCCGCGGATCAATATCCTGCCGTCCGAATTGTTCGGTGGCGATCACAAAGGTCCGCAGATTGGTCTGCGGCCAGAAAACATCATCGAAGGCGAGGGCAGTGAAGCGCGCGTGATACGTGCTGAGCATTTGGGCGATCAAACGCGGTTGCATCTGGAGTTACAGGGTCACCCGGTCGTGACCTTGATTGATGTCCATCAGGACTATCCATCTGGAAAGATAATAAAGATTCGCCCTCACAACCCGTTGTACTTTGACGCGTCCGGCGCACGTGTGAATTAAGGAGCATAAGCATGGCCCAGTTCCTCAATACCAAAGAAACCCTTGTGACAGAGGCGATAGATGGTCTTCTGACCTCAACCGGCGGGGCGCTGACCCGCCTTGATGGATATCCGCATATCAAGGTTGTTTACAGGTCGGATTGGGACAAATCCAAAGTTGCGCTGGTCTCGGGCGGAGGGTCCGGTCACGAACCCGCACATGCCGGGTTCGTTGGGGCCGGTATGCTCACGGCCGCTGTGTGCGGAGAGGTCTTTGCGTCGCCGTCGGTTGAGGCTGTGCTGGCGGGCATTCTGGCCGTGACAGGTGAGGCGGGGTGCTTGCTGATCGTAAAAAACTACACGGGCGACCGGCTGAATTTCGGGTTGGCTGCCGAACGGGCCCGCGCCTTGGGGCGCAAGGTGGAAATGGTGGTGGTCGATGACGACATCGCCCTGCCAGACCTTCCACAACCCCGCGGTGTGGCGGGTACGCTGTTCGTGCATAAGATTGCCGGTGCGCTTGCCGAGAGTGGTGCCGATCTGGATACCGTGACGACAGCCGCAAAAAATGTCATCGAAAAAGTTGTCAGCATCGGCATGAGCTTGGATACCTGCACCGTTCCGGGGTCTCCGAAAGAGGAAAGGATTGCGCCGGGCAAGGCTGAGCTGGGTTTGGGTATCCACGGCGAACCGGGTGTCGAGCAAGTGGATTTTGCAAATGCCATGACCGCCATGTCCACCGTTGTTGAGAAACTGAAACAACGTGTAGGTTCAGGTAACTGCGTGGCGTTGGTTAACAACCTTGGATCGACCACCCCCTTGGAAATGGCTGTCCTGACACATGCGTTGGCTGAAACCGGAATCGCGCAACATATCATTGGAGCCGCACCGATGATGACCTCATTGGATATGCATGGGTTTTCGGTTTCTATCCTGCCAGTCACCCAAGGCGATTTGTCGGCACTTGAGACCCCAGTTGAAATGGCCGCATGGCCCGGTGTCAATTCTATCGAGCCGGTAAAGATTGCACCCCTACCTGATGGGCTGACCCCGATTGATCCCATTCCGTCGAACAACCCTAAAACCAAAGAAACGATCACTCGGTTGTCCGAATTGCTTATCAGTGCGGAAAAGCATCTGAACGAGCTGGATGCCAAATCCGGCGACGGTGATACAGGCAGCACTTTGGCGACCGCGGCCAAATCATTGCAGGGCAGTCTTGACCGAATGCCTCTGGCCGATTTGACACAGCTGTTCCCCGCGCTGGGCAATGAACTGAGCCAGACAATGGGCGGCTCGTCCGGGGTCATCCTCGCGATATTCTTCAACGCGGCAGGGGACGCCTGTGCCAGCGGGGCTTCGGTATCCAAATCTCTGGTGGAAGGACTGAACCGCGTCAGTCAGGTTGGCGGAGCCAAGGTGGGTGATAGAACAATGATCGATGCGCTTGCACCCGCGCTTGCGGCGCTGCCTTCGGGGCTGACGCATGCTGCGAAGGCAGCCCGTGAAGGGGCTGATAATACGGCGAATATTCACCGTGCGAAGGCGGGTCGCGCAGCTTATGTCCCTGAGGAAAACCTGATTGGGCATAACGACCCGGGCGCTGAAGCCGTCGCCTTGTTGTTCGAGGGCTTGGCGCACGAGATTGAAGGCTGAAAGACGCGTGGAAGACCATAAGCAAAAACTAGAAGTGGTGGAAAAGCCAACTGTCAACGACATCGCACGCGTTGCAGGTGTCAGCCTCGCGACTGTAGATCGCGTTTTGAACGGACGCCCGGGCGTTCGCGCCGTGACCGTGCAAAAGGTACAAAAAGCGATTGATGACTTGGGGTATGTGCGCGACACTGCCGCCGCCAATCTTGCGCGTAAACGCGTTTACAATTTTCTTTTCGTACTGCCCGACGCCGACAACGAGTTTCTTGAGGCGTTGAGTAAGCAGATCGTGGAACAGTCACGCGATCAGTTTATCGAACGCACGCGTCTGAAGATTCAGCGCGTTGCGCCGTTTGAGCCTCAGGACATCGTCGAAATACTGGATGGCGTCGAAGGCAAAGAGGTCGACGGCGTCGCTGTCTTTGGTCCCGAAACTCCATCGGTACGCGATGCAGTCAAAAGGGTCAGGGACAAGGGTATCCCGGTCGTTGCCCTTGTGTCCGACCTGCCCAGTTCGGACCGCGATCATTTCGTAGGAATTGACAACGTGTCCGCCGGGCGGACAGCGGCGCAACTGATGGGGCGGTTCGTGCATAAAAAGGGCAAGGTTCTTGTCCTGACCGGCTCGCGCTTGGCGCGTGATCATCTCGAGCGTCGCCAAGGCTTTGATCTGGTTGTCGCCGAGGATTTTCCGCATCTTGAAGTCGTGGCGTCTGTCGAGGGTCGCGATGACCCCGACCTGATTTACAAGATGATGCCCGAGATTTTTGAAACCTATCCCGATCTGGTCGGGATATATTCTTCCGCTGCGGGCAATGCGGGCCTGATCCAGTTTCTGTCCGAAAGCAAGATCAGCAAGGATTTGGTGATCATAGCCCACGAGCTTACGCCGCTCAGCCGTGAGGCTCTGACCCGCGGCACGTTTGACGCTTTGATCTCGCAGGACTCCGGGCATTTGGTTCGGTCGGCCGTCCGTCTGCTGCGCGCCACGTCAGACAAGGTTCCGTTCAACAAAGCTCAGGAACGCATTCGTATCGATATCTATCTAAAGGAAAATTTGCCGCCGTAAGGGCATGGAATTTGGGGAGGACATATTATGAAGACGATCAAAGGCCCGGCTTTGTTTCTGGCGCAGTTTGCCGGGGATGAAGCACCTTTCAATTCATGGGATGCAATCACGAAATGGGCGGCTGAGTGCGGGTATAAGGGTGTTCAGGTTCCCAGTTGGGATGGCCGACTGTTTGACCTTGAGACCGCCGCATCCAGCCCGGGCTATTGCGATGACTTCAAGGGTAAGGCCAAGGAGAACGGTGTTGAAGTTACCGAATTGTCTACACACCTTCAGGGGCAGCTTGTGGCCGTTCACCCGGCTTATGACACAGCGTTTGATGGATTTGCGTCCGAAACTGTCAGGGGAAACCCGAAAGCCCGGCAAGAATGGGCGGTGGATCAGGTCAAAAAAGCGCTTTCAGCGTCCAGAAATATGGGGATCTCAGCGCATGCGACGTTTTCGGGCGCGCTGGCCTGGCCATATGTTTATCCGTGGCCCCAGCGGCCCGCCGGGCTGATAGAAACCGCTTTTGATGAGCTCGCGCGCCGATGGGTGCCGATCCTGAACCATGCAGAAGACTGCGGCGTGGACGTCTGCTATGAAATTCATCCGGGCGAAGACCTGCATGATGGGGTCACCTACGAGATGTTCTTGGAGCGGACAGGCAATCACGCTCGGGCCTGTATGTTGTACGACCCATCGCACTATGTTCTGCAATGCCTCGACTATCTAGACAACATTGACATCTACAAGGATCGCATCCGGATGTTCCACGTCAAGGATGCGGAATTCAACCCAACGGGTCGGCAGGGTGTCTATTCCGGGTATCAAAGCTGGGTCGATCGGGCAGGACGCTTCCGGTCTCTTGGCGACGGGCAGGTGGATTTTGGGGCTGTCTTTTCAAAAATGGCGGCAAACGACTTTGACGGTTGGGCGGTGGTCGAATGGGAATGCTGCCTGAAGCACCCTGAGGATGGCGCGCGCGAAGGTGCCCGGTTCGTGTCGGATCATATCATTCGTGTGACCGAGAAAGCCTTTGACGATTTCGCAGACAGCGGCACCGATGAGGCGGCCAATCGAAAAATGCTGGGGATAGACTGATGGTAACGGGACGTAGCGAAGAAACCTCGGGGCGCATTCGCCTTGGCATGGTCGGTGGCGGAAATGATGCTTTCATAGGGGGTGTACATCGCATTGCGGCGCGATTGGACGACAGGTTCCAATTGGTTGCCGGCGCGTTGTCCTCAACGCCAGAGAAATCCCGCGAAAGCGGGCAGGCGCTGGGTCTTGAACGTGTTTATGACGACTTCAAACAGATGGCGATCAGAGAGGCACGGCTGAAATCAGGGATCGAAGCGGTTTCGATTGTCACGCCAAATCACGTGCATTACGCCGCCGCGCGTGAGTTCCTGAAGCGCGGCATACACGTGATTTGCGATAAGCCTCTCACCGCGACCTTGGGTGACGCGAAAAAGCTGGTCAAAGCAGCGGAAAATTCAAATGCACTTTTTATTCTGACGCATAACTACACCGGCTACCCCATGGTCCGGCAGGCGCGTGACATGGTTGCTAGCGGGCAGATCGGCAAAATCCGGGTAGTTCAGGTTGAGTATGCCCAAGATTGGCTGACCGAGCAGCAGGATTTCAAACAGGCAGAGTGGAGGACCGATCCCGAACGATCAGGCGCTGGCGGATCGACCGGCGACATTGGAACCCACGCCTATAATCTGGCTTGCTTTGTTACCGGCTTGAAAGCCGAAAGCCTTGCTGCGGATTTACAAGCCTTTGTTCCGGGGCGCCAAGTCGATGACAATGCGCATGTTCTGGTGCGTTTCGATGGTGGAGCGCGCGGAATGCTGTGGTGTTCACAGGTCGCACCCGGCAACGAAAACGCCTTAAGACTCCGTGTTTACGGTGAAAAGGGTGGGTTGGAGTGGGCTCAGGAAGACCCGAATTATCTTTGGTTCACCCCCTATGGTGAACCAAAGCGTATTATCACCAGAAATGGACCAGGGGCAGGGGAAGCCGCCAATCGGATAAGCCGCGTACCACCGGGGCACCCAGAGGGGTATCTGGAAGGTTTCGCGAACATCTACGGTGAAGCCGCCGAAGCCATTCTGGCTTTCCGAAATGAAAAGCCACCAGAGGCATCGGTCGTGTATCCAACGGTTCACGATGGGCTGGAGGGTGTCAGGTTCGTGGCCGCATGCGTGCAAAGTTCTGCAAGGAATGCGGCGTGGGTCAAATTGGACTAAATCCTTGAAGTTCTGGGGTTGCATGGCACGAACAGCGCCGTGAAAAGGTCACTGTGCTAAACAAATACTGAAGAGGCGCGCATGTATCTTGGATTGGATTTGGGGACGTCTGGTCTCAGAGGGATTTTGATAGATGATGCCGGTCGCGTGCTGTGCGATGCCGAAACCAGCATTCCAACCTCAACACCAAAACCCGGCTGGTCCGAGCAGAACCCGTTGGATTGGATCAACGCGTGTAAGGAGGTTGTTTCGAGCCTCCGCGCTCTTGACGAAACCGCCTTTTCAAAACTGCGTGGCATTGGGCTGAGCGGGCACATGCATGGTGCGACTTTGCTGGGCTCTGACGGTGCGGTTCTCAGGCCGTGTATTTTGTGGAACGACACTCGGTCAGCGGATCAGGCAAGGATACTGGATCAAATGCCGGAAATGCGCGCGATATCCGGGAATATCGTGTTTCCGGGGTTCACCGCGCCGAAACTGGAATGGGTGCGCGCGCAGGAACCTGATGTATTCTCGAAAATAGCCAAAGTGCTTCTACCGAAGGATTATCTACGGTTTTGGCTGACTGGCGAATACATCTCGGACATGTCGGATAGTGCGGGCACTTCATGGTTTGACGTCGGACGGCGACAGTGGTCGGATGCTGCGCTTGCCATGGGGCACATGCGCGTGGAACAGATGCCAAGTTTGATCGAAGGGACCGATCCGGGTGGTGACCTAAAGGCAGATTTGCGGCGCGAATGGGGGCTGTCCGGACCTGTCGTCGTCGCCGGCGGTGCTGGTGACAATGCGGCGGCCGCCTGCGGAATCGGAAGCATACAAGACGGTGCGGGGTTTGTTTCGCTGGGAACTTCGGGCGTTCTGCTTGTTGCAAGAGACGCTTGCGCTCCGGCTCCGGAAACTGCGGTGCACTGTTTTTGCCATGCAATTCCAGACACGTGGATACAAATGGGGGTTATTCTTTCGGCCACCAACAGCATGAACTGGCTATCGCGAAACCTCGGACAGCCGGTGGACAAGTTGGCCTCAGCTTTGTCTGACTCGGTCACTGGCCCGTCTGAAATCACATTCCTGCCCTACCTCTCCGGGGAACGAACGCCCCATAACGACAGCCGTGTCCGAGGGGCGTTTATGGGTCTGGATGTTTCTTCCGCCCCCGCAGACCTGACCCAGTCCGTTATGGAAGGCGTGGCCTTCGCCATGCGAGATTGCCTGGAAGCCTTGAAAAGCACTGGAACATCTCCGCAGAACCTGATGGCTGTCGGAGGGGGCGCGCGATCGAGGTTTTGGTTGGAAACCTTGGCAACAGTTCTGCAGGTCCCTCTGAACCTGCCCAAAGGCAGCGAATTCGGGGCGGCCATGGGGGCCGCGCGTTTGGCCATTTGTGCCGTGAACAATGCAGAGCCAGCCGAAGTGATGTTGCCGCCGGAAATTGAGGATAGGATTGAACCCCGCAGCGATCTGATTGACGCCTACGAAATTGAATACGGCAGATACAGGCAATTCTACGCGGCGCTGGCGCCACTGGCCGCAACGTGACAACTGAGGCTGCGAGTGTCTCTCGGATCGAAACCTCGATCGTTACGAGGGCATGCGTACCCCCGGCCTCAAAGGCCCGGTTTGCCATCTTAACGTCAACGGGCCACCCGCTTTGGCCATAGCAAAGGATGTTTAACATTTAGGGTGTGTTCGCTATGTGCTCCCTCACTTTAAGGATCGAAACTTGTTCGATCCCATAGGCCGCAGCGCCCTTAGCCCACATCAGGTCGCCCCAATGGTGAACCTTGATTTCGGGCAAGGCTGCGTCGACGTTTACAACGCCACTGCGTATGCGGGCCAAAACCTTGTCCGTGCAGAGATGTTCAAAGCTTTTTTGCGTGCCTGACACGATAATACACTCTGGGTCGAACAGGTTAATGAGGTTGGATACCCCAAGACCGAATATCTGACCGGCGCGGGAAAGAACCGAAGCGGCCCTTTGATCGCCCGATTGCGCGCGATTATGTATTTCTGCAACGGTCATTGCTTCGTTTATCTGGCCTGTGACCGCCATTTCACGGATTAAGGCATAGTCGCCGACATAGGCTTCAAGACATCCGCGTTGGCCGCACTGGCACAAGGCACCGTCAAGTTGAACCTTGGTGTGCCCAAACTCGGCACCGCATCCTCTTTTGCCACGGTAAAGCTGACCATCCAGAACGATCCCAAGGCCGACGCCATGTTCGACCGTAACGACGAGAAAGGTCTTTAGACCTTTGCCAAGGCCAAACAACTGCTCGGCTTTCGCAACCAGGTTGGCGTCATTGTCCATAAAAGCAGGGCAAGGCAGATCGCGTGACAGCAAGCTACTGAAATCAATGTTTCTTTCAGTGATCGAAGACGACCAGTACACAAAATTCCTGTTTGCGTCCACAAGGCCGGCCACACCGATTGAAACGCCGGCAAGATCTTTGGCAGAGCGGCCAAATTGCGCGCAGGTTTCGTCAAGAGCGCTGCGGATGGACGCTACGAACTCGGATGGTGACATTCTGGGTTTTTCCAGCGGGTGCTTGTACGACGCGATTTCGCACCCTTCAAAATCGACCAGAATGACCGAGATACCTTGCCGCGCGACTTTTAGACCTGCAACGATGTAGGACTTGGCATCCAGCTGCAGCAAAACCCTTGGTCTGCCTCTTTTGCCGGGCGCGGATATCGCTTCGCTTTCAATCTCTTTGATTAGCCCGGCCGCGATCAGATCTGCAGTGGCCGTCGTTACAGTTGCCGGGCTGGTTTGCAATGCCGACGCAATATCAATCCGCGAAACGGCACCCTTTGTCCTGATATGCTCAAGGACCCGCAGACGGGTTGCGTTCCGTTGTTCCAAGGAAATCAAAGAGGCCCTGTTTTTCAGTCTCTTACCCTCGTGAGTCTTGCTGTGAATTCAATTTAAAGCAGTTTTGGAGCCGCATATAGGATAATATTTTACCAGATAAAATAAATATGATATTCAAACTTAAAGGTCGGGAATCGAGATAAGGCGGCTTAAAAAATAAGAGGTTATCCTGCGACATCCTAGGCGACGTTGCTGTTGTCTATCAAAGCCCGCTGTCCCGCGGTTGCGAGGGCGTGATGCATGGGAATAGCGCGCAATCGCATATCGAGCATGACTAATCCGATGATGATGCAGTGTTCATGGATAACCCCACTGAAGCGCCTGGATTGCCTGAATTTCTAGGCAATCTTTGGTTGATGATTATTCTCGGCGAGCAGCCAGTGCGGAACCGAGGGGGAGGGAAGTCATGACAAGTGGATTTTTCGACGGGATTGAGAAAGTTCAATTCGAAGGTGCAGACAGCAAGAACCCTCTGGCCTTCCGGCACTATGACCCAGACGAGATTGTGATGGGGAAGCGGATGGAGGACCACCTTAGGTTCGCAGTGGCCTGGTGGCACTCTTTCGCGTGGGAGGGTGGAGACCCCTTTGGCGGGCCGACATTCGAACGTCCGTGGCATCCGCAAGACGATATGGGGCGGGCTCGGATGAAGGCGGATATTGCGTTCGAAATGTTTGAAATACTGGGTCAGCCTTTCTTTTGCTGGCACGACGCTGACATTCGGCCCGAGCAAGGCAATTTCGCCGAGAACCTTAAGACCTTGGAGGAGATCACCGACTACATCGCTGAGCGGATGCAGCTATCTGGTACTAAGTTGCTTTGGGGAACGGCCAATATGTTCAGCCATCGCCGGTGGATGGCCGGTGCCAGCACAAACCCAGACCCGGACGTTTTTGCGTTCGCGGCGGCTACGGTAAAATCGTGTTTGGATGCAACGCAGAAGCTGGGCGGTGAAAACTATGTTCTCTGGGGTGGGCGCGAGGGGTACGAAACCCTGTTAAACACCGACCTGAAGGCCGAGATGGACCATATGGGTCGGTTTCTGAACATGGTTGTGGAGTATAAGCACAAGATCGGGTTCAAAGGCACAATTCTGGTAGAGCCGAAACCTCAGGAACCGTCAAAGCATCAGTATGATTATGATGCGGCGACTTGCATCGGCTTTCTCAGGAAATATGGGTTGGAGAATGAGGTGAAGCTGAACCTTGAACAGGGGCACGCTATCCTTGCCGGGCATAGTTTTGAACATGAAATCGCCGTCGCCGCCGCTGAGGGTATGCTGGGTTCGATTGATATGAACCGCAATGACTACCAATCGGGGTGGGACACGGATCAGTTCCCAAACAATACGCCAGAGGTCGCGTTGGCCTATTACCACATTCTGAAGGCGGGGGGATTCACGACCGGGGGCACAAATTTCGACGCCAAAATACGCCGCCAATCCCTTGACGCGAAGGATCTGGTCGCGGCCCATGTGGGCGGGATGGATATCTGCGCACGGGGTCTGAAAGCCGCTGCGGCAATGATCGAAGATGGCGGCTTGGAGCGTGCTCTGCAAGAGAGGTACTCGGGTTGGGACACTCCGCAAGCGGCGTCCATGTTGGACAGCAGTCTGGACGAGATTGCCGCACGTGTTCTGCAAGAAGATATCAACCCGAAGCCACGCTCGGGACGACAGGAAATGCTCGAAAACTATGTGAACAGGTTTGTCTGAAGCGGGCTGAGGTCAACAAACGATTCACAAAGTGTTTGCAGAATGCTTATTCCGATCCTTCAGGCCCATTTAAGACGCGTGCAGAATTGTCAGGCAGCACAGGTAATTGGATAGTCTACGGAACAAAGCTGTCGGGTACACCGAATATCGGTGTGTCCACGCTCGTCCCAGTTAAAGCGTGCAAGAAAGAAACAAGGTTTTGGACTTCACGTTCGCTCAACGTGACCGGCTCAATATCGATCTTGTTTCGTTGACGGTCCATTTCAAAACGGTCGTCCCAAACCACGAAATCTGCTTTCTGAAGCCACGGAACATTTGGCAATGCGGCCATTTCGGGCGTCCACTTTGCCAGACTTTCCTGCGGGTCCATGTGATGGCGGATCATACTTTCCAGATCGGGAAATGCCCCGTTATGTCCATATGGTGCGGTCAGGGCGACATTGCGCAGCGTCGGGGTGCGGAACCGGTACGCGTCTTCCAGACGGTTGCTTTCGCCCATGCGCCCAACGTCTCGGACGAACGGGTCCCACTGTCGGGTTCGTCCCGGGCCGAAGGGTGGCAAACCCAAGGCGTGGAAACTCTGGTCCGACAGTAATGGGCCTGAATGGCAGTTGGCGCAGCGCGCTTTTCCGTAGAACAGGTCCATCCCGTCTTTTTGGGTGGGTGACAGGGCGTCGGCGTTTCCGGCCAGATACTGATCAAACGGACTGTCCGTGCTGCGCCATTCGATGGCCATAAAGGCCGCCAAACTGTTGGCAATATGTGTGATTGTAATGTCTTCAGGCGTCTCAATATCGTCGAAAGCCGCTGCGATCTCTGGGCCATAAAACGGATCGGTACGTACACGTTTGGCCAGGATCGGCCAGCCTTTGTCGATCCGGTCATGGACCGCGCCAGTCACTTGGTTTTCGGCCACATTGCCCGCCATTTCGAATTGCGAGGTCAACGGAAACAGCGCTTGCGCCGCCAGAAGTGAGTTCAACCCATCCGGCAACCATTCCTGTGCGGGTGAGTTGAAGCCGTTATTATATGCGTCAGAAATACTCAGGCGGCCATCGTGGAAAACGGTATGAATCTCTTTGGCGCCAAGGTTCCATAGCCCTGGTGAATTGCGGGGTATGCGTTTGCGAATCTTGTCGGCTCCAGAACCCGGCGTACGGTCAGGCCCCACACCTTGCCCGCCTTCGCCGATGCCCAGCGACAGACCATCCGAGGTCCCAAAATCCGGGTGATGGCAATGCGCACAGGCGATGTTCCGATTGCCCGACAGAATTGGATCGTAAAACAGTTGATGACCGATCGCGGCCTGTTCCATATCAAAGGACAAAAAGTCATCATCCGTCAGCGGTTGCGGCAAATCCTGTGCCGCAGCGGCTCCGGCCCACAGGAGAACAATCGCCCCATGCGCCAGTTTGTTTTTGCCCTTTGTTTCCTTGCCACCCCTGCGCTGGCCGAATTGGAGCAGGCTCGTGATCTGATGGAGGAGGGGAAATTTGATGCAGCCCGCGAAGAGCTTTTGCCCGCCGCCCGGTCCGGAAATGCCGAGGCCGAGGAACTGATCGGCGTGTTGTACGGTCTTGGCCTTGGTGTCGAGCAGGACCATGAGCGCGCGTTCGAATGGTATCTGCGCGCATCGATGAAAGGGCATCCGGGGGCGCAATCTGGAGTGGGCTGGTATTATGAGCTGGGTCTGGGCATGCCAGCGCCCGATCTGGTTCGGGCCTATATGTGGTATACGCTCAGCGCAATTGGCGGCGACCCCGACGCGGCGATCAGCCTTGAGGAAGTGGTCAAGAAAATGTCGCCGGAGCAGATCGAAAGGGCGCATGTTCTGGTAAATGACTACAAGGTTTGGATGTATCCGTTTCGTTGAACGGGCCGGGCCATTGGCCCGACCCTTTGGTAGTTAGTTCAAGTCCGCATCACGTGCTGCGTTGATCTGAGCTTCGGCTTCGGCCACGGCCTCGGTCAAAGCCACAAAGATCTCATCTCCGCGGGCGACGTTGGATTGAAACCAGTCATAGACCGGGGAAGCAGCCTCTTTGAAGGCCTCCTTTTGCTCGGGCGTCGGGACATAGAGGTCTCCTCCACCGGCAACAAATTCTTCGTATGCCTGGATCGACTTGCGCTTGGGTGAGGCAAACGTCGCTTGTTGCAAGGCATAGAAACCGTCCACAACCACGCGGCGCAGATCCTCGGGCATGTCCTGGAACTTGGCGTTATTCATCCACCACAGCGCACCCATATAGGCGTGACCGTCCAGAGTGACATATTGCAGACCTGCATCGGGAAATTTCATCCCCATGATATCTGTGATGCCATTCTTGGATCCCTCGACAACGCCGGTCTGAAAGCTTGTGAACAGCTCGGGCCACGGGATTGGTGTCGGGGATGCACCCAGCGCCTTGACCAGTTCCTGCGGCAGGTCGGCCACCACGGTGCGGATTTTCAGACCTTCCATATCGGCAGGTTCGGCGATCCGGCGCTGCGTGTTGGCGAAGTTGCGCCAGCCTCCTGTGTTTCCGATTGTCATTAGGCGGATTGCACCTCCGGAATCTTCCAGCGCCATATCGCGCATTTTGCGGGTGAAATCGCCCGACAGAACGTGTTCCGCGACACGGTCATCAGCCATCAGATATGGCAGGTCCAGAACCTGCACGTATGGGAAAATACCCGATGCGCCACCAGAGGTTGAGATATAGATATCAATGGTACCATCGGCCACGCCCTGAAGGCATTCCGCACCGTTCGAACATAGTTGCGTGCCAATGAACAACTCGACTTCGATCGCACCGTTCGAGGCCGCCTCGACATAGTTCTTGAAAACAACAAGACCGTCGTAATCCTCGTCATTTTCGTTCGAGTTTGCCGTAGCGCGCAACGTGAAATCGGCCGCCGTGGCCGCAATGGCGGACGCAGCCACCAGCGATGTGGCCACCGCCGCGGTTTTTAGGAAATTTCTGAGCATGCGTTTCCTCCCTGTGATACTCAGTTAATTTGCAAATCCCGTTATTCTTGGGATCGTCATGGATAAGGCCGGGACATAGGTGATCAAAAAGATCACTATGATTTCTACTGCCAGGAACGGCAGGATTGCCTTGGCAATGGTTTCAACTTTCTCGCGCGAAACGGCGGCGGCCACGAACAGAACAAGGCCCATTGGTGGTGTCGCCAGGCCGACGGTCAGGTTGACGCTCATGATAATGGCAAAGTGGATCGGATCCACGCCGAGGCTGGTGAAGATCGGCGCGAGGATGGGGCCAAGAATGATAATCGCCGGACCCGCGTCCAGAAACATGCCGACGATGAACAGCAGCAGGTTTATCAGGAACAAAAGGATCAGTGGGTTTTCAGACAGGCTCAGGATTAAAGACGCCAGCTGTTCCGGCGCGTGGCTCAGGCTGACGACGGTCTTGAACGCCATAGCCGCCCCCACCAGCAGCAGGACAACGGCCGATGTCAGACCCGCATTGCTGAGAATCTCGGGCACCTCTTTGAAGGTCAGCGTGCGCAGGACGAAAAATCCGATGATAAAGGCATAACCTACGGCCACGGCAGCGGCTTCGGTGGGTGTGAAGATGCCGCCTAGGATGCCACCAAGAATGATAACCGGCGTCAGCAGCGGAAAGAACGCCTTGAGGCTCGCCTGACGGCGCTCAGGCCAGGTATATTTACGACTGGCGACAGGGAAGTCGTATTTGTCGGCCATGACCTTGATCATCAGCATCAGGCCCACGCCGACCATCACGCCGGGCACGATGCCCGCTAGGAACAGGGCGGCGACGCTTTCGCCCATGACGTAGGCGTAGATGATCATGATACCCGAAGGCGGGATAATTGGTCCGATCACTGAACTGGCGGCTGTGATGGCAGCTGCAAAACGACGAGTATATCCCTGCTTCTCCATTGCGGGGATCAACATTGACCCCAAGGCCGACGTATCGGCCACAGCAGAGCCGGACAACCCCGCGAACAGGATTGAGCTCAGCACGTTTACATGCGCCAGACCGCCCCGGAAATGACCCATCAGGGCCTGGCTGAATTCAACAAGGCGGATGGTGATACCGCCGCGGTTCATCAATTCGCCGGCCAGCATAAAAAACGGGATGGCCATCAAGGGAAAGCTGTCCATGCCGTTATAGACATTGCGATACAGCAGCGTGATGTCGTTGGTTTGTCCGTTCAGCCAAAGCAGGATACCCGGCGCGGCCAAAAGCGCGAAAAAGACCGGAAGGCCGATCATCAGGAAAACCAGGAACGTGGGCAGGAACCAGATCAGCATCTATTCAGCCCCCACAGGTGCATCAGCGATTTTTGGTAAAAGATCTCCGCCGCCAAGCAGCGTGATGATGGCCCGCAGGATCAGCTCGATATTGACGGCGATCAGAAGGATCACGCCGACCAGCAGAGACGCCATCATCCAACTGCGCGGTATGCGGTACCATTCGTCAAAGCCGAAAGATGTTGGCAGATACAGCGCGGCAGTGGCGAATCTGCCGCCAAAGCCTGTGACCTCGGACCAGCCGATGTTGACGGCGACCAGCAACACGGCCAACGACACGACCAGAAGGCAAAGGGTCAGGATTTGCCCCATCAGGCGTGGCAGCATCAACGGCACCATGTCGATGGCAACGAAGCCGCCCCTTCGAAAGGCTGTCGGTGCCATAAGGCCGGTCATCCACAGCATGCAGAAACGCGCGGCTTCGTCCGGCCAGGGCAACGCGTTGCCCAGCACGTATCGAAAGAAAACCTGGACCAGGATCGCGATCACCATAAGCGCCATAGCAACGACGCCAACCGCGCGGCCCAGACGCAGCGCGGTTTCATTCACGATCGCAATCGGTGCTAGCACCGATGTCAATCCGCCCATGCGGATCCTCCCTTGTTCAGTTGCGGATTGCGTCCGCAATCGTCAGAACGCGCTTATTTTTGCGCGAATTGGCCGAACTTTCCGGCGAAAAAGGTCAGCGCATCCCCCTCGGCTATGCTGGCCCTCAGAACTCTTCCAACCACGATAACGTGGTCGCCTGCATCGTGGTAAGCGTGTTGCTCACATTCAAACCGTGCCAGGCAGTCCGGAAGCAGCGGCGTGCCGTTTTCACACAACTCATGGTCAATGTCCCGCAAGGCATGCGCGTCCTTGGAGCAGCCAAAGCACAGCTCGGCCTGATCAGATGAAAGAACGTGCACGCTGAAATGGCGAGCTCGGTGAAAATACGGGAAGCGGCGGGAATTGCGGTCTCCGGCCCACATGATCAGCGGGGGATCAAGCGACAAGGACGAGAAACTGTTGGCCGTGATGCAGATCGGGCCATCCTCGCTGTTGCAGGTTACGATCGTGACGCCCGTGGCAAAGCGACCGAAAGCATCACGCAAGGTGCGAGTGTCGTCCTTGTGGGGGACGAAGGTGTGAGTCATGTCCCTTGAGATTGCATTCATCATGGTACCTCATGCCCCAGCGCCGCCTCGTAAAGCCGGAACCAGGTCTCGCGATCCAGTTTGACTTTCAGGGCATCGGATATGCCCTTTATGCGATCCAGATTGTTGGTGCCCAGAACGGGTAGAATACCGGCAGGGTGAGCCAGAAGGAATGCAACCGCGACAGCCGCGCGATCGACCCCAAACTCGGCCGCGATTTCATCCGCGACCACACCGACCGGAGGATTGCCCGCCATCAGCATGCCGCCGCCCAATGGGGACCAGGCCATCACGGGCTGGCCATGCTGTTGATGAAACGCCAGATCGCCATTGGTGAACGGACTGATCTCTCCCAAAGAAATCTCGATCTGGTTGGTGACCAGTTGCGTCTTCATCGCCGATTGAAGCAAGCTCCAGTCCCACGGGCGAAAATTCGATACGCCAACCGCGCGCACTTTGCCGCTGGCGACAACCTCGTCCAGCGCAGCGCCTGTTTCGTTGTGGTCCATAAACGGATCGGGGCGGTGGATCAGCAACAGGTCGATATGGTCGATCGCCATTTCGGTCAGCGAGGTTTCAACCGATTTCAGGATATGAGCCCGCGACGTGTCATAGTGTTTCACCTTCGCATGCGCATACCGACCGCATGGCGCGATGATATCGCATTTCGTGACGATCTCCATTTGTTGACGCAGCGCGGGGTTCGCGCGCAATGCAGCGCCCAGAACCGCCTCGGCATTGTAGTCGCCGTATATATCCGCCTGATCGAAGGTCGTGATGCCCTGATCCAGACAGGCTTGTATTTTCGCTTCAACATGACCCGACGAAGTGTCGCTGTCATCACCCAAACGCCACATGCCGTAGACAAGACGGCTCATTTTCAGCGAGTCAGATAGTTTTACACGTTGCATCAGCGGCGAACTCCTTGGCCCAGCGGTGTGGCTGGGGTCGACTGTGGTACTCGCCCATATGCTTCCGGAAGCGAGCAGGTTTTGAGGTTGGGCAACACCCTGGCACCAAAGTGCTTGGCTTCATCGATATGAGGATAGCCCGAGAAGATAAACGCGCGGATGCCCATTTTCTGATAGTCTTCGATCTTTGACATGACCTGATCTGTCGAGCCGACCAACGCAGCGCCACAGCCCGAACGCGCCCGGCCAACACCGGTCCAAAGCCCCGGTTCTACATAGCCGTACTCATCGGCAAGATCGCGGTTTTTGGCCTGATGCGCCACCCCCAGAGAGGTCGCGTCCAGCGCCCTTTCGCGGATCGCACGGCCATAGTCATCATCCAGTTTTGAAACGATGTAGTCCGCGTATTCCTGCGCTTCGGCTTCGGTGTCACGCACAATCATGTGAACGCGCAGGCCGTAGTCCAAGGTGCGGTTGTAGTTTTCTGCAACCGCGTGAACCGCCTTCATGCGCTGGGCAAGCTGGTCCTTCGTCTCGGGCCACATCAGGTAGACATCGCAATGCTCGCCGCAAAGCTCCAGTGCCGAGGGTGAATAACCCCCGAAATACAGCAGCGGGCCACCGGTCTGATAGGGCTTGGCCGGATCAGTCGTCAGCCCAGAGAAATTATATACCTCACCCGAATGGTTGATCTCATCCTGCGTCCAGGCCTGTTTGAGTATCTCCACCACTTCGCGCGACCGCTGGTAGCGATAGGCGCTGTCAGCTTTCTCGCCGGGGAAGTCGGAGGAGATGATGTTTACCGTCAACCGCCCCTTCAGCATGTGGTCCAGGGTTGCGATGGTGCGGGCCAGCATGATTGGCTGCATTTCACCGCAACGCACGGCCGCCAGCATGTTGATCTTTTCGGTGATCGGCGCGCACCCGGCAACAAAGCTCAGCGTATCCTGACCGACCTGATAAGATGACGGGCAAAGAATGTTGCGAAACCCCTGTGCTTCGGCCTCTTTCACGATGCCCGAGCAGTGTTCCCAACTCGACCGCAGATCGCCATCAGGAACGCCCAGAAACTGGTAATCGTCCGAACACAGTGCCGCGAACCATGAAACTTCAGCCGCGTCCAGATCGGGGGAAGTAATGGGGACGATTGTCATCTGATTCGGGCTCCGCGTCGGTTTTGCTTTTCCTCTTGCGTAGCAATCACTTTGATGTAGATCAATGGTGTATCAATTTTTCCTGCGACCTAGCGAAGCGCCCATAATGACCGCGGCCAACAGAAATCCAAACGCCCTTCCGGTGTACATCCAGATCGCGGAACTTCTGATCCGCGATATTGCGGCTGGCCGCCTGATCGACGGCGAACGCTTGCCGCCCGAACGCGAGATGGCGGCACAGTTGAATGTCTCGGTCGGAACGCTGCGAAAATCGCTGGCCGAGCTTGAGAAAAAAGGGATGCTGGAGCGTATTCAGGGGTCTGGGAACTACGTCCGGGAAAGCGGCACGCAGAACAGTGTTTATGCGATGTTTCGGCTGGAGCTGCCCGAAGGCGGCGGTTTGCCCAAGGCCGATATTCTGGCCGTAGACTACCTGGCTAAACCGTCTGAGCTGCCGGACTTTGGCACCTCAGGCTTTGGGTCGCGGGTTCGCCGGATGCGCTACCTGAATGACACAATCATCGCCGTAGAAGAAATCTGGTTGGACGAATCAGCTGGCCGGATCGAGCGGGAGATGCTGTCGGACTCACTCTACCGATATTACCAGCACCAACTTGGCTTTTGGATCACACGCGCCGAGGACCGCGTGTCGGTTCGACCGTTGCCGCAATGGACGCCGCCGGAGTTCACAAAAGCGGCGGGTGAGTTGGTGGGCTATATCGAGCGGTTCAGTTGGTCGGAAAAGGCGGAACCCGTTGAATTTTCGAAAACTTGGTTCGATCCGGATCGGGCCACTTATGTCCAACGTTTGAAGTAGAAGGAAACGCGCATGACGCGAAGCATCAATTACGGGCTGATCGGATGCGGTATGATGGGGCAAGAACATCTGCACAATATCGCTTTGCTTGAAGGCACGCGGGTGTCCGCGATTTTTGAGCCTGATCCGGAAATGGCGCGGGCAGCCAAAGCTCTTGCGCCGGATGCTGCAATGGTGGGATCGGTGCAAGAGCTTCTGGCGGTTGAGGATCTGGATTGCCTTGTGATTGCCAGCCCGAACCATTTGCATGTAGATCAGATTTGCGAGGTCGCAGATACCCGGCCGCTACCGCTGTTGGTGGAAAAGCCATTGTTCACCGATCCCGCAGATGCGGCCCGGCTGGAAAAGGTGCAGCGCGATTATCCGTGCCCGATCTGGGTGGCGATGGAATACCGCTACATGCCGCCGATCACCGCTTTGATCGACAAGGTCGAAGCGACGGGTGGCGTAAAGATGCTGTCGATCCGTGAACATCGCTTTCCGTTTCTCGAAAAGGTCGGAAACTGGAACCGGTTCAACCGAAACACGGGCGGCACTTTTGTGGAAAAGTGCTGTCATTTCTTCGATCTGATGCGGTTGATACTTGGGTCTGACCCGGTGCGCATCACGGCAAGCGGCGGGCAGGCGGTAAACCATTTGGATGAGGCATATGATGGCGAAACACCGGATATTCTGGACCACGGCTATGTCATTGTCGATTTTGCCTCGGGCGGGCGCGCGATGTTAGAGCTTTGCATGTTCGCTGAAGGCTCACGCTACCAGGAAGAGATATCGGCGGTCGGACCGGATGCCAAGATTGAGGCCTTAGTTCCCGGGCCCGGACGTTTCTGGCCGGATCACCTGGGCGAACCGCCATTGCCGCAGGTGATTGTCAGCCCTCGCAACCCCAAGGGGCCGGTGACAATGGACGTGCCCGTTGACGCAACGCTTTTGGCGGCGGGGGATCACAACGGATCTACCTTTTATCAGCACAAGGGATTTCTAGCCGTTGTTCGTGGTGAAAAGGCACAACCGGATGTGAGTTTGCAGGACGGTCTGTGGGCTGTCAGGATGGGACATGCCGCGCAGCAAGCCATAGCAACGGGCGAGTCTGTTCACTTGATCGCATAAACGGCGCGTAATAGGGGGGCTCAATGTTGCTTGGAAGGGGTGGCGAACTAGAAACGCGTGATCGGTTCTCTGGATGGAGAATCCCTTACTTACAGATCGGCAGCTCTAACGGGGGTTGCTTCGGCAGAGAATCCCTCCACTGATTGATAATGGGTTGGAGCGTGCTTTTGGGCCAAAACTTAGGAGCGCCGATTGCTTGAAGGCACGCGGCGTTCCAGTAAACGCCAGCACGTGTCAGTGACTTCCCCTTTTTTACGGCCTTTGCGACAGCGTTGATATCTTTTGATTCCGGATAGATATACAAGGTCGTTGGGTTCCCCTCTACCAACGCTAAAATCTCTTGTGAGGCGGTTTGCGACCATGTCGTGCACCCGTTGCTTCGACCGCCGGTATAGTTCACGAGCCGTCCGTAAGGGACAAATCCGTTGTCGTCGGCGTGCTTGCTCTGCGGGTTTTTAAAGCGGCATTGCCATTTTAGGAAAATAGCGGGATGGCCGCCGATGGCGCGTTCGCGGGCATTGCTTGTTTCACCTTCGCCGTCAAACAAAAGAAACGTGCGGTAAAACGGGTTCGTTTGACCGCCGCGGCTGAAATAGCCCTTGAACGACGTCCGCGTTTCAGCGGTTATATAAGCCCCGCCCGCCGTCAGCTTTGATCCTTCTGCGTTGCTGAAATTCTTCGCACACTGCCGCCCGTTCGCGAAATTGGCGCGCTGTAATTTGCGACCATTTCCATAACCGGAAGAGACGGCGCGAAAGGACTTCTGAGCCTCGCAGATGACATAGAACCGCCGCCCGGGATTCCCGTTGGCCGAGGTGCTGGGACGGGTCGCATCCTTGGCAAGATAGCAGGGGTTTCGCACTTTGCCCTGCCGCAGCTTTTCCCGATACAGTTCACGTGCCCTTTGCAGGACGATTGGCGCGATTTGGCCATCTCCTGTACCGACATGCTTTTGCAACCAGTTGGGGATTTCTGACGACAACGCCTCGACGCGATCGGGCAGGGAACCTGCCGAAAGCGCAAGTGTTGTGACGGTGATTACAAGACGGAGTGAATTCGGTAGCAACGGGACGTCTCCTGCCGAAATGCCTTTGACGCAAGTCTACCACAGATTGCCGGGGCACGGATGACCGATCGGCAAATGATCGCGGCAACCTGTTGCCACAATACCCATCTGTAGCACGCACCCATGCTTCCCCGTTAGTGGACGGATTGACCATGTTGTTTTGTTGACGGCTGGACATCGAGGGGAAAGCCACCACATCTGAGCCATGATCACGCGCCGTTCATTCCTGATAGCTTCCACAGCCGCTCTGGCTGCGCCGGTTATTGCGCAAGGACGGAGTGCCTTGCTTGCTGATGCGATGCGGAACCTGACGCAGTTGCATTCGCTTCAGGTTCAGCGGGCGGATGAGATAGTTTTTGAAAAGGCTCAAAAAGGGCCGGGTCTTGATCATCTGGCTAACATAAAGTCCTGCTCCAAAAGCATCGTGGCCCTTCTGCTGGGAACGGCGATCAACAGGCGGGAAATCTCATCGGTCGATGCCAGTTTGCAAGAGGTTGCGCCACGGTTACTGCCCGCAAATGCGACCCCCGGCGCGGAAGACATCACGATGGAGGATCTGGTGACCCTTCGGGCAGGTTTGGAAAGAACATCGGGTGGGAACTACGGGGAATGGATCAGTTCTTCGAACTGGATCGCCGACGCGCTGAGCAGGCCTATGGTCGCAACTCCGGGCGGTCGGATGCTCTACTCCACTGGTTCCACACATGTGCTTGGCGCCGCTTTGACCGAGGCTACGGGGCAAAGCCTTTTGACCTTGTCGCGTGAACGACTGGGCAGGCCGCTCGACATTGAGATCCCAGCCTGGACGCGCGATCCGCAAGGGTATTATCTCGGCGGCAATGAAATGGCGATAACACCAAGATCAATGTTGAAAATCGCGGTTTTGCTTCGGGATCGCGGTGTGTATGCCAACAAACAGGTCATTCCCGAAAACTGGATCGCGGCCTCGACCAAACCGTATGGCAGATCAGCATTTTCTGGTTTGGGTTACGGGTATGGTTGGTTTCTTTTGCCTTCAGGTTATGCTTTGGCCCGAGGGTACGGAGGGCAGATCATAGCTGCCCACCCGGATCGCAAGCTTGCCGTGGCGATCACATCCGATCCGACGCGCCCGGCGCGGTCAGGCGGGTACTTTGGAGATCTGATCCGGTTGCTGGATGGTCCGATCCTTAACATGTCATGATGGACACTGGGCGCGTGCTGTGCCAACGGTTTTAGGCTTGGTGATGCACGATGATCTGAAAACCCTCATCATCGGTCGGGACGACAAAGTGACTGCAAAGCTCATCAAATTGCGCGTCCGTTAGTTGAAAGGGATGCTCACCGGCGTCGTTTCGCTTCCGCAGCCTTGCTTTGCAGGTATCGTCTGGAACGTCGAGATAGTGTAACTCACCGATCGCGTTTGCGCTTTTGGCAAGACCTTGCATCCATGCACGCGCTTTGAGTGTGTTTGCCGGATAGTCCAAAACCACAGATGTTCCTGCCCTGAGAAGCGAGATGATATGCGGCCCCATGATATCGCGCAGTTTTCCAGAGCACCGAACATAGTCCGAGATCGCCGACATCTGATCCGAAAACAAAGCAGCCAACCACGCGTCTTCTGCGATGACAACAGTGCGGTCAGATCCGGCCAGCCGATGGGCAAGCGTTGATTTTCCGGACGCAGGTTTACCGCAAAAGAGAAAGAGCTTGGTCGCGGCTTCGGCCATTTTGCTACTCGGTTGAAAACTAAGTCGGTCCTGAAAATTGCTAAACGCACAGCGGTGGTCAATACTTCAGCGTCTGGATGTCACGATCTGAACGGTCCAAGCGATGCTGGGCGTCAGATCAGTTCAGAAAGCCTGTGCCCGCTTTGGCTGCGACTTCGATGACGCGGCGATCGCCAGATCGAATGCAGTGTATAGGAAGTCCGCCGTCAAGTTCGGGCACCGGCGAGGTCATCCAAAATGCACGTTGCCATTGCGTCATTTCAGGGGGCAGTGCTTTAAGCACCTCTTCCATCAAAGGAAGCGGGGTTCCATCCACGTCAAACTGGAACGATGGATATGCGTCGGCACCATCATAGTGGACAGAGAAAATCTTTCCGGTTCTCTTCCAGATGTCGCCTATGCGCGTGATCTGCCACGACCCTTTTTTCCACCGTGCGTGCACTTCGCCCCTGTCCAGCAATGGAAACTTTTCCGCAAATTCGGTTTTTTGGATGTCTGCTACAGCACAAAACTGGTCGTTGAACTTGGCTAAGTACATCTTCTACCCGCAACACTTTTTACAAACACATAAAATAATACTGCCAGAAATATGCCTTCCGTAAAGTAAAGTATTTCACACGTCAGGTTATTTGATTGGCGGAAGATGAAGAATATGCTCTAAAATACAGATTTAAAAAAATTATTTTAACAGCGCGTGATCTCTCTGACCCCGAGCGTACTGGCTTCATTTGTTGCTTTGTCGACGATCAGGTCGATAATCATTGCAAGAACAGCGTATTGATCACACATCTACAAGCGAGCCGGCGGAGGTTTGCGTTACATGGGTTACACGAAGACTGCGATATTGATGGCCGCGATGACGGCGTTGTTCATGGGGCTGGGATACCTGCTTGCCGGGTTTGGCGGCATGCTGTTTGCCTTGGTGATCGCGGCTGGCATGAATGCGTTCACATGGTGGAACTCGGATAAAATGGTCCTTCGCATGCACAATGCGCGCCTAATTCCTGCCGGTGATCCGATGGGATTATCGCAGATGGTCGAAGGTCTGGCAAAAAGCGCAGGTATGCCCACGCCTGCCGTCTACTTGATCGATACCCCTCAGCCCAATGCATTTGCCACGGGGCGCAACCCCCATAACGCAGCCGTAGCGGTGACCGCGGGTTTGTTGCAGACCCTTTCGAGGGATGAGTTGGCGGGCGTCGTCGCGCATGAGTTGGCGCATATCAAAAACCATGACACCGCGATCATGACCGTGACTGCGACATTTGCGGGTGCGATCACAATGCTGGCAAACTTCGCCCTGTTCTTTGGGGGCCGCAGGGATAGCGCGCTTGGGTTGGTAGGGACACTTGCGCTGATGATCCTGGCTCCGTTTGCTGCTGGATTGGTGCAGATGGCGATCAGCCGAACCAGAGAATATGCCGCCGATCGCGTTGGAGCCGAGATTTGCGGCCAGCCCTTGGCGCTCGCGTCTGCGCTTGAGCGGATTCAGAGGGGTGCGGCGCGTATCGACAATGACACGGCCGAACGTAACCCCGCGACTGCGCATATGTTTATTATCAATCCCCTACACGTGCACACCCGCGACAAGCTGTTCTCAACGCACCCGTCGACGGCAAACCGCATTGCGGCGTTGAGAAAACTCGCGCAACAGTCCAGCCCATCCCATTCCGGGCGCGCAAATGCTGAGAGAGAGCCGCCGCAAGATCGCGGGCCTTGGGGATAGGCGGCAATGGCCAATAGAACGTGATCCGGTCAAACCCTGCATGCGCAACCGTGCTTTGCGCGCAGGGTATGTAAAGAAACTCTACGTTTGGGCCGTACGGACCAATCAAGCAGCGCGCTTGTCGGGAAGTGCGAGGGCCATCCGCGTCAAGTCCGGGCGGTAAGTGCCTCAGTCAGAGTGTTCCCTGAGAAAAGGCCCGATTTCCTGGAAGAACTCATCAAATCCCGGATGGCCGCGGATCATGCAGTGATTGGCGCCCGGTAGCTCAACAAATGCTGCGGCCGGGATTTCACGGGCCGTTGCCCGCCCTTCACTGATAGGGGCGGCCAGATCGCCTTTTACATGGAGAACCAGTGTCGGGGCTTGCAGGCTTTGCGCGTCCAGACGCGCATCCACATAGGCGTTCATTTCCATAATCCGCAAGGCTGTTTCCGGGCTTGCCGAGATACGTTGCATTTCATCAAAGCTTGCGCCTTCTTCCGGGGTGGCGTCAGGCATGTAGCAGGATGTAAAGAAGTGACGGTACAATGGGCTCGGTGATCCCCAGCCCGCCGACACCATGGCGCGCGATGCTTCATAAAACTGTTCGGCCTCTGCGTCCCCTCGCAGCATGCGCCCCCGGACGTAACCACCCAGCAAGACAAGAAATTTCACACGATCCGGGTATCTTGCTGCAAAGCGAATCGAGAAAGCAGCGCCTTGGCTGATGCCAAGCAGGCCAAAACGACCAAGCCCCGCAGCATCGGCCACGGCCAACATGTCGTCGATCATTCTATCTTCTGAAATATCATCGACATCCCAGTCTGAAAGCCCGTTGCCGCGTTGATCAAACCGAACCAATTGGCATTTTTGCGACGTTTCTGAAAGAAAGTCCCCCCAGACCGGGCTGGTCCACTCATACTCGATATGGTTAAGCCAGTTAGGGGCTTTCAGCACGGGTATGCCTTCTCCGGTGGATGCCCATGCAAGGTTAGTACCATCTGCTGATCTGCAGAACCTCACGCGCTGTTGCAGCGAAATGTCAGGAGCTGTACGCACCGGGCCTGACTGAGGTGACCAATGCCAGGCCCTAATTGGGCGGCTGATGTTTTTGACACGCTGCCCACCCATGTCACGGAATGGGGCGTCGACCCGATCCTGTACCGCCTGATGAACGATGTCCGAGACGCATACCCCACCGGGTTCTGCCAAACCTTCCAGCCGCGCGGCGACGTTCACTCCGTCACCGAAAATGTCGCCTTCGTCGAAGATGACGTCGCCAAGATTAATACCGACCCGAAAACGAATTCTCTGATCGGCTTCCAGTTCGGTTTCCCTCAGGCTCATCGCCTGCTGTATTTTTACAGCGCATTGTACCGCATCCTGAACCGACTCGAACGTGGCCAGCATGCCGTCTCCGGTCGTTTTGATGATGCTTCCCCGACGGCGGTTTATTTCCGGGTCGATTAGCTCGCGCCGATATTTCTTTTGGCGCGATAGCACACCTATCTCGTCCAGTTCCATCAGGCGGGCATATCCGACCATATCGGCGGCCAGAACAGCCGAGAGGCGTTGTTCCATGGCAATCCCCCTCTGCGTCAGTAATCGGTTGGCCGTCGGTTCGTATCCGTCCGCGGCACGTGCGAAGTCTTGCGATCAGTATAGCTGGAAATTGCTAAGCAGTCAGAAGGATATCAACAGATGAGTATTCCGAACGCCCTTTGAGGCTCGGGCATCGGATTGGTTGCCTTTAAAATCACTCGAATTGGATGATGACGGCCTCGAAATCTTCGTCGCTCGTGACCTTGGTATGATGGCCTTTCCCGAATTTGTCTTCCATTTGCCACACGTCGCCAGGGCCAATGTCTCGATAACTTCCGTCGCTCGCGGTTACGCGGATTGTGCCCGCCAGGCACACTAAACGTTGCGCCACTGGTGTTGGGTGGATGGGTTCGTTCCATCCTGACCGAAGTCTCAGAAACATGGTTTGTCTAACGTGTTCCGGCTTGGAAATCTCAATCGCCTGGGCAGGTGGCGCAAAACTGCGTTCCTCAACTTCGACGTTGATATCGTCCCAGTGGCTTTCGCCGTCAGGGTCAGCGTAGAGTTTGAGGTACTGCACGGTCAAATTCCTTTCTGCCTGTCAGCTTGTTCGAAACTTGGCTTGATACCGGAATGGCCGCGATCTTACAGCTGAGAACCGATTGGAAGAATGCTTAGAAAGCCGGCGACTATGTGATCCCAAGCGGACCCCGTTGGCTCAGAGTCATATTCGAGGATTGAGCCGTCTTCGCCCTGTGTCCGCCACTTAAGCTGACCTGCGTTTTCAAGTGTCACTTCATAAGTGTAAGCGGGTAGTGCTTCGTCCAAAGCGCCGAGTGTCTGAACCGTCAATGTGGGTGAGTCGATCAGTATGCCCATTTCAGTGTTTATGTTGACTGAACGCGGGTCCCAATTGAACGACCCGACAAACAGATAGCGGTCATCGACGGCAAAGGCCTTGGAATGAAGACCAGAGCGGGACTGACCCCAATTGATGCCCCGGCGTTGAACCTGGTACGCATCAGGCCGCAATTCATACAGCTCAACCCCGCCCCGCAACAGCGCCCGGCGTTTCTTGGCGTAGTGTGCATAGACCGGAGCGACGTCGTTCGATGCCAACGAGTTTGTGACGACCTTGACGTCGACGCCGCGATTTTCCAGTTCGGTCATCCATTTCACACCCTTGTTGCGCGGCACGAAATAGGCTGAAACGATGTGCACTTCGTTTTCGGCGTTTTCGAAATACGGAAGGAGCTGTGAGGCCAGAATAGGGTCTGACCCCTCAACTCCGGCGGCTTTGGACGGCGGATCCGCGTACAGTTTTGCTGGCACCCAGTCCAATGACAAAGCGCCGCGTGCAAAATTTTCCTCGGCCGACCGTCTGAGGGCCGCGCCGTATTCGGTTTTTTTCGCATCTTCCACAAGCTCGTTCAGCCGATCGCGCGCATCGCTCAGGGTGAACTCTTTGGGGTCTTCAATCACGGCACGGGCAGGAACGGCAAATTCACTATTCCAGTAGGCGTCAAAGCTTGTCGAGACATCTGTCACCACCGGCCCTGCGGCGAGTACGTCAAGATCGGCATAGTTCATTTCTTCCCTGGCCAGGAAATACTCGGCCCCGATGTTCCGCCCACCAACAATCGTAAATGTATTGTCGGCAGTCATCGATTTATTGTGCATTCTGCGATTGATGCGTTTGAAATCTGTAAGACCTGCGATGACAAGGCTTTGATCACGCCAGAATGGGTTGAATAGTCGGATTTCGATGTTTTCGTGATTATCCAGGGCGGCCGTCATCGCGTCATAGCTGGACGTGTCCATGTCATCCACAAGCAACCGCACGCGCACGCCCCGATCCGCAGCCTGTAAAAGACTGGCTGCAAAAAGATGGCCCGTCGGGTCGTTGTGCAAAAGGTAGTATTGCGCGTCAATCGTCTGCTCTGCCGCAGCGGCCAGTAAAAGCCGCGAGACAAGCGCCTGCTCTCCGTCATTTATCAGTCGGACGCCCGAGCGCCCGTCTTTCGGATCGCCCAACCGTCTGGCTGCCCGCGCAAGAGTAGTGTCCGAACCTGCAGGAACCGAGGCCGTCACTGTCTTTTCATATGTGCGCGTTTTCGGGGCACAAGCGACAAGAACTAACGTACAACACAAACAAACCACGTTCGTCCATGGTTTCATCGATATCCTCCAACTGCCATTTCCAGATGACAACGTCCGGGGGCAATATTGCAAGTTTGTTCTCTCCCCTTGGCGGTTCTTTCCTAAGATGGTGTGATGTCGGTTGGGTTTTCCGGATAGCGCCTTGGCCTGTTCGTCGCGACTGGACCCGAAGAAAGCAAACCGGTGCCGCTCTTTTGAGTATTCGACAGACCAAGATTTTTATGTTTCGCACTATTCAGGCAAGTTCCGTATTGACGCTTGGGAAACCTGGACCACCTTTTAGGGTTGATCGCTGGGAGCGTCTGGAATGTTCACAAGGGTCCTTTTTGTTTCGATCTTCGCGCTGTACGGTCCGGTCACGGCATTGGAACTTCGCGAAACTGGTCGGTATCAGCTCAACCACCCGGCCAGCTTAGATTATGATCCAACCTTTTGCGGATTGTGGATTGCGAATGAGGGTCCCGAGGCCGTTCTTGTCACGCTTCAAGGCGAAGAACTGCGGCGTATCACAAGTGATCTGTTCAGGATCAAGGCAATAGCGATTGAAGGGGATCACCTGTTGCTTGGGGACGGTTTCGGTGGTCTGCAGCGCGTGACGAAAGATGGAGCCCCGCTCGGAGCGCCCTTTGAGCTTGAGGGTGGTTATGCTGACACCGAAGGCATCGCGATTAATGCCAAAGGCCAGATTGTCACCGTCGAGGATGACCCTGAGCGGCTGTCTTGGTTCGATGCCGATGGAAAGCTGGCGGCGCGGCTGAATACCATGGAGCTTTCTCCGCCACTGACTGAGGCGCAGGGCATCGCGATTGATCCCCGCACCGGACATATGCTGATTGTCGATGACTGGGAAGGATCGAACAGCCTTTATGAATTCACGGCAGAGGGTCAGCTTCTTGCGCAGGCAAGCCTGCTGGAATTCGGCACTGACCCCGAAGGTATCGCAATTCGCCCCGGCTCGAACCAGTTGTTTGTCGCGTTTGATGGCGGTGCGAAGATTGTGACGTTTGACTATACGCCCACATTGCCAGACGGCGCGCCGGCGCTTTCACCGGGTGCAGACTGCATGATGTTTTAGAATGAACGCCCGGCGGTCGATGTCGCGTTGTTGAGCGGTTTTCACTGGAAAATCAGCGCGAGTTGCAGACTTCGCTCGCGGCACGAGCAACAATTTGGGTTCCGTGTCCGCTACGATCGTCTTAAGTCAAGGCAAGGCGAAGGGTGCCGAAAACCTGGCGTCTGACGACCAGCCACCCGAGTACCGTTACAATCCCACCGCCTTGGCAGCTAGGGCCTTCGTTTCGACAGGCTTGATGTCACCCCATTGACCGAACACGTGACACAAAAAGGTCGGGTGCTTCTTCGTGGGCCAGGTGCCCTAGGTCGGCAAGTTTGGTCAGGTTCGAATTCGGCATGGTCTTTTGCAAGCTGGCCGTTGTCTCCGGCGGAACCGCCCGATCGTTCAAGCCTACAATAATTTCAATGGGTGTCTGCGATTTCGACATGCAGCGTTTGAAGTCTCTCAACGACCATTGCGCCATCATGAACAATGCTCCCTGAACATGGCGGCGGTTCTTCAACAAACGCGCATAGAGCGCCAGTTGCTCGGCGGGGATTGTTGATCCGGTCGAAGCAATAAGGCGCTGGGCGCGCGCAAGCGCGTCAGGTCCACGGGTAAACAGCCAGGGCGTCAGCGGGTTCACCGCCAATGACTTTGCGATAATTGGAAAGAGAATACCCGCCAGCCCATCAAAATCGCTGAAGGCCGGGTTTATCGCCAGAATTGACGGCTTGCCATGCGTGGTCAGGTGTTTTTCACAAAGCTGTAAAGCGATGGCAGCCCCGGCAGAATGCGCGACGATCTTGGTCGGCTGCCAGTTTTCCTGCGTACACAAGGCGGCAATATCTTCGGCCATTGTCTCAAGGCCGCTGCGATTGTTGGCGCCCATGACGGTAAAGCCATGGCCCGGCAGGTCGATCGCAACCACGTGGTGGTCCTTGGCCAGATTGGTCATCATCGCGTTCCAGCTATGCGTCGACGCGCCCGCGCCGTGTAAGAACAGCAGCGTTGGTCCTTCGCCGTGTTCCTGCACGTGCCAACGATGGGGGGCGCAGACCACACGCTTTGACCATGTGTGATGGGGCCAGGTCGGAAGGTCACGCTGCCAGTCCATCGCCTAGGTATTCACCGCCGTTTCAATGGCCTGCGTCATACCCGCAGCCGAGGACCGGGGTAGGACGATATGATCCGCGCCCAAGCGCTGTGCAAGACTTTGCAGCGGTTTCTGGGGGCGTATGGCAGTGTCGAGAACGACACTTCGAACCTTGGAGGCGCGCAACCAATCGGCAGTAAGCTCTGCGTCCTCGGCTGCCTTTTTCCGGTCTCGCTGGCCGTCCAGCGCCACATTCGCCCGCCCGTCCGTCAGAAGGATCACGGTCGGTGTCATGCCGCGCTTCAGGGCGCTGCCCGCCATAAGTCCCGCGCAGTGCAGCCCATCAGCCAGTGGTGTCGCCCCGCCGCCGGGAAGGGCGGCAAGTCGCCGTTTGGCCAGAACAAGGGACCTGTTGGGCGGAAGCAGAACATCAGCTGACGAATTCCGGAACCCGATCAATGCGACGTGATCGCGATGCGAATAAGCCCGCGCCAACAGATGCTCGACCGCGCCCTTGGCCTCGTTCAGGCGGGTCCGCGCAGCAGAGCCAGAGGCATCGACAAGGAATATCAGCAGCCGCTCGGTCTGTGCTTCGAAGCGTTTAAGGCAAATATCGCTTGGCAGGACGCTGATCCGGCCTTGCGCTGCACGGCGGAGTTTTTGCCACGGGGCCGCCATGCGCAGCGTGGCGATCAGATCGACGCGGCTGCGCCCGTCAGGCCTGCGGCGGCGAGGGGCGATGGGTCTGCCCCGTTGCCGCGCGATCCGTGAATCGCCCGCCCCGGTTCCGGTTGCCGTGGTGCGCTGGGCAAGGGCGCTCGGCAGAATACCATCCGGCAAGGCCATGCGTACGGCCTCGACCAAAACGTCCTGATCAGGCGTCCCTTTACTGCTCGTCGAAGGCTCGGGCGGTTCTGCCGCCTGTTCCTCTGGCTCCGGCTCAGATGTCGGCAAGCAAGTCGCGCGGTGTGAAAGCACCAACATCGCTGCGATTTCCAAATCTTCGATGGACAGGGACAACCTGCCATTAAGGGCCGCATTGCACCGCGCGGCCCGTAGGGCAAAGTATGGCGCGCGCAGGCTGGCGATGCCCAACCGGGTCGACAACTGAACCAGGGTCGAGATGTCCTCTGCCGATGTCTGGACCATCGGCAACGCAGCGCGGGCCGACATCAATTCGTCAGTGCCAAGATCCCGAGGCTCAGTGATGCGAAGACCAGTCAGGTCGATCCAAAAAGCCACACGGTCTGACAGGGCGAGGGGCAACGTCTCGTCAGGGTCTGCGCCTTCGTCAAAGGCGACCAAGCAGGATTGTCCCGCATCAAGCTGTGCAGCCAGTTTTGCCGCCAATTCAGCAGTGCAGCGCTCAGCCATACTCAGGTGATAGGCGGATGGTTTGGTCAGTAGACCGGGGCGATAGACAGGCCGAGCACAGGACAGGGTTGCCGCAAAGTCCATAGACGCAAACAGTTCGGCATCGGACAGTGACCCGTGCAGCCGCTGCTTTGGCAGGCCCAGGTCCGGCATGGCTGCCATAAATGTATCGCGCGCAGGACCTGCACGAGCCCGCAAGACAAGCCCGCCAAGACCCACCGGGTCAACGGCAAACAGGCGCAGCGTGTGCCAGACTTGCGTCCAGGGGTCGGGCATGGATGTCATCCAAGAACCTCATCCAGCGCACGGCGAACACGGGAGACCGAGCCGGCCTCATCCATCGGATCGCGGCGCAGCCGATGGGCCAGCGCAATCGGCGCGATGCGGCGGATATGGCGGCGCGTGACCGAGGCCGCGCCTTCGTAAGCCGCCAGCGCACGGCAGGCGCGCAGCAAGGTCAGCTCGCCGCGTAGCCCGTCCGAGCCAAGCGCGATGCACAGTTCAGCACAGTCGCGCAGTTCCCTTTTGCGGACCTTGATATCAGGTAAAATGTCGCGAGCTGTCAGGATCGCGCCGCGGACGCGGGTATCCTCGCGGTGCCATTTCTTAAGGAACTTGTCTGGCTGCATCTCGAACGCGTCGCGGCGTTGCACGACCTCGACCCGCTGATCGATATCGTCGGGGGATCGCACCTCGACCGACAATCCGAACCGGTCCAGCAATTGCGGACGCAGTTCGCCTTCCTCGGGGTTGCCTGACCCGACCAGCACGAAACGGGCAGGATGGCGGATCGAAAGCCCCTCGCGTTCGACCACGTTTTCGCCGGTCTGTGCGACATCCAACAACAGGTCAACAAGGTGATCCTCCAGCAGATTTACCTCGTCTATGTAAAGATACCCCCGATTTGCCTGCGCAAGCAGTCCCGGCTGAAATGCCTTTTCACCGTTCACAAGGGCCCGTTCGATATCCAGCGCGCCGGTCACCCGATCCTCGGTCGCACCCAGTGGCAGATCGACAACCGGGGTAGGGTATTCATGAATTTCGGCGTTCTCTGGCAGCTCAACCCAGTCCGGACAAGCCGCGCGAGTTGCGGACTGAACCGGGCATCCTTCGACGGCTGAGATGGGTGGCAAAAGCGCAGCCAACGCGCGAACAGCGGTGGATTTGCCGGTGCCCCTGTCGCCAAAGACAAGGACACCGCCCAGTTTTGGATCAATCGCGGTCAGGATCATGGCGAGCTTCATCTGATCCTGGCCAACAATTGCGGAGAATGGAAACGCGTGCGTCATCTGTTGTCCTGACCCTCCTTCAAGACCACGGGGTGCTTCCCTTCCCAGTGGCCCGTTTCATTTATCACGTCGAACCTTGCGTAGAGCTCTTCGCGGAACCAATTGCCTTCGCGCACCGCCTTGACGGCCTCGGAATGGGGGCCGGGATTGCGGGCGAATGCGGCCATCGATCCGGTATCTGGCCAGATCGAGAATGTGATTTGATGCAAAAACGGAACTTCCCCCAAGCCGACCTTCATCAAAACGTCCGAGTTGACGCCGATCATCTGGCTGATGTCCGGCACTCGGCGCCAGAACCGCAGAAGAATACGGGGTTTCAGTGTCGCGCGCGTCAGTGCTGCGGTCAGCGGGCCAGTGGGGTCGGGGTCTTCGACATGGAACGGATTGCGTCCCGACCATGCGCCCCGCGATGAGGTCGGGCGCAGATAGACTGTCCAGTGTTCGCTGGCGTTTGCCCGATACCAGGAAAAGGGGCGCGCGGTCTGCAGCGTGTTTTGTGCGCTTTGTTCGTCCGACCAGACGCATAGTATGGCCCAGACCGCCGTATTCGGGCGCGGAGTGAACCCTTCACCGGTGCCGGATCCGCAGAGTTTCCAGAACTCCAACCCACACAGGCGCGACAGCGGCCAGCGCGCCAGCCCCATCATGGCAAAGGCGCTGAAACGGCGGGCAAAGCCGTCGAAACGAAACAGGCTCAGGGTTGCGACTTGAATGATCGAACCTCCATAGTGTCAGTTTAGATTGACATAACGGCGTCAAAATCGGAAGACTCTTCTATGAATGTGTCAATTTAAGTGAACAGATTGGAACGTTAAGGCATGACTCGCCTAGATCCGCAGTTGGTGAATGATGCGACCCCGGTTGGGGATGCGCGCTCGCACGCTGTGGTGATTGGTGCCGGTCTGGGTGGTCTGGCCGCGGCAATGCGGCTGGGGGCCAAAGGGTATCGCGTTACCGTTCTGGATCGGCTGGACATGCCCGGCGGGCGGGGTTCGGCCCTGTGGCGCGACGGCCACCGGTTTGATCTGGGGCCCACCATCGTAACGGTACCCCAAGTTTTTCGGGATCTTTGGGCAGACTGCAATCGGGAGTTCGACAAGGATGTCGAACTGATCGCGCTGGACCCGTTCTATGAAATCCGATGGCCGGACGGATCAAGTTTCGCGGCCCGCCAAGACCCAGGCGCGATGGAGGCAGAGGTCGCAGGGCTGTCTCCGGACGATGTAAACGGCTTGCGAAAGTTCCTGAAGGAAAGCGAGGCGCGGTATCTCTTTGGGTTCGAGGATTTGGGCCGTCGCCCGATGAACCGGTTAGGTGACCTGATCAAGGTTTTGCCGACCTTCGCCCGCATGCGCGCAGATCGTTCAGTCTATGCCCATGCAGCACGGCGGTTCAAAGACCCGCGTTTGCGCATGGCCTTCAGCTTTCACCCATTATTCATTGGCGGAGATCCGACGCAGGTGACGTCAATGTATATTCTGGTCAGTCATCTGGAAAAGGCGTTCGGTGTCCACTACGCCATTGGCGGTGTCGCCGCAATTGCCGAGGCGATGCGCAACGTCATTGCCACGCAGGGCGGGCTGGTGCGTCAGAATGCCGAAGTGGATGAGATTTTGCTGTCGGAAGGTGCGGCCAAGGGCGTTCGGCTTTCGAATGCCGAGGTCATACCGGCCGACGTTGTCGTTTCAAACGCCGATCCGGGGCACACCTATTCCACGCTGCTGCGCAATGCGCCGCGCAAAAGGTGGACGGACGTAAAGCTCACGCGGACACGTTGGTCCATGGGCCTGTTCGTTTGGTACTTCGGCACCCGAGGTACCCGCGATCTGTGGCCGGATGTGGGGCATCATACAATCCTGAACGGGCCGCGCTATCGCGGGTTGATCCGGGATATTTTCCAACAAGGACATATGGCTGACGACATGAGCCTTTATGTCCATCGACCATCGGTCACTGATCCTACAGCCGCGCCGGATGGCGATGATACGTTCTATGCCCTCAGCCCTGTGCCGCATTTGGGGCATGACAATCCGGTTGATTGGGCCGAGCACGCAGAAACTTACCGGCAGCGGGTTCAATCCGTGCTGGAGGATCAACTGTTGCCGGGGTTGGACCGGCATTTGACCGCATCCGAAGTCTTTACGCCCGATACGTTCCGCGACCGGTATCTTTCACCTTTGGGCTGTGGGTTCTCGATCGAACCCCGTATTTTGCAAAGCGCTTGGTTCCGTCCCCATAACGTGAGTGAAGAAGCCAAGGGGCTTTTTCTGGTAGGTGCTGGAACGCATCCCGGAGCCGGGCTTCCGGGCGTGATCAGCAGTGCCGAGGTGCTGGCGAAACTGGTTCCCGACCCTGTGAGGGTGCCATGATTGATCCGCAGGATATGCAGTTCTGCCGGGATGCGATCCGGCATGGGTCCTTATCGTTTCACGCGGCGTCCCGACTTCTGCCACGCTCGGTTCGTGATCCCGCCTTGGCGCTCTATGCCTTTTGTCGGTTGGCTGATGATGAGGTCGACCTGAAAACGGAAAAAGCGGCTGCGGTTCTGATGCTGAAAGAACGGCTTGAGATGGTTTACGCAGGTCGCCCACGCAATGCTGCACCAGACCGGGCGTTTGCATCCCTGGTCGAGGATTTCGACATGCCCCGCGCCTTGCCCGAAGCCTTGTTGGAAGGTCTGGCATGGGATGCGATGGAACAGCGTTACGACGATCTACCCGAACTGATCGCATATTCCGCCCGGGTTGCCAGCGCGGTCGGGGTCATGATGTCGGTGCTGATGGGCGAGAGAAACGCGGATGCCTTGGCGCGTGCCTGCGATCTGGGCGTGGCGATGCAGTTGACCAATATTGCCCGCGACATAGGCGAAGACGCGCGGGAAAACCGGCTCTACTTGCCGCTGAGCTGGTTGCAGCAAGAGGGTGTCGATCCTGAGGCGTTCATCGCGAACCCGCGTGCCGAACCGGGTATACGCATCTGCGTCTCGCGTTTGCTCAGACACGCGCAACATTTGTATCAACGGTCCGAGGCTGGAATTGCCGAACTGCCTTTGCAGTGCCGTCCCGGTATCTACGCGGCCAGGTTTGTTTATGCCGGGATTGGCGGCCAAATACGAAGGTCTGGCTTTGAAAGCGTATCTCAGCGCGCGCGGACGGGGAAAGGTCAAAAACTTGGCTGGTTGGCGTGGTCTCTGTGGCGCACGGCGTTCAGCACGGTTGCACCCCATTCGCCACGGCTTTACGCTCGACCCTTGCCTGAAACCGCGTTTCTGGTCGATGCGGCCGCGCAGAACCGCCACACGCAAACGGATTGGAGCGATACGTTGTACACAGCCTTCGCACAACTGCAGACGCAGGAACACGCCCGGCGGCGGCGTATGATGGCGTCTGTTCGGACCCATTTGCAATGATGTTCGCGCTGTATTTCGTAATTTTCTTTGCGGCATGTATGGCCGCGGGTGCCACTGGTGGGATGTTCCCCCCGGGAAAGTGGTATCGTGACCTGAACAAGCCGTCTTGGACGCCGCCAGACTGGCTGTTTCCTGTGGCCTGGACCTCGCTTTATGTCTGTATGTCCTGGGCGGGCGCGCGCGCAGCAGTGCAGGGCGATGCAAGCCTCGCGCTGGCGCTGTGGGGGCTTCAGATCGCGATCAACACACTTTGGACCCCCGTGTTCTTTGGGCTGCGACGTATGCGCGCAGGGATGGTGGTGCTTAGCGCGCTTTGGGTCTCTGTCGCAGCGACCATGGTGGCGTTGTGGTCTGTCGACACTTTTGCGGGCCTCCTGTTTGTGCCCTACCTGATGTGGGTTAGCGTGGCCGCAGCGCTGAATTGGTCGGTTTTGAAGCTGAATCCAGAGGTCGCAAATAACCCGCCCGAAATCGAAACCTAAAATCGCCAGCTTGCGCGGCGCGGTACCCGGACCGCAAGAATGGGTTTCAACAAAGGTGATCGAAACCGGCGCAAATCCAGCGCCTCGTACACGCCGGTTGTTTCCTCTCCACCCAGTTGGGTTTGTACCATTGCACGAGAGTAAAACGGTGCGTCGAGCATGTTCATCACCTGCTTGGGACGATAACCCGTGTCGGCCCGCGTTTCGCGCCGCACAGCCCATAAGCTGCGTTTCAAGCGCGTCTTGGGTTGCAATGCGGCGATTTCATGCTGGCCATCTTCACCAAAAAACACAGCACTGTTCAGCACGCTGCCATCCAGTCGTTCCGCGTCATAAAAGCAGGTGCTGCCACCTTTGGTCGGAAAACGCCCCCAACTCCATGTACTGAAATCCTCTTCCAGCGCCCGCGTTCCGAAATTCGCGTCGAAATAGCCATGTCCGCTCCACTTCCAGCCACGTGCCGCAAGGTCGACATCTATGTATGCAGTCGGGGCAAACGGGCGCCAGATATGGGCGGCGTCTTCGGTCAGCGGCATTTCAACTGCGGTTAATCCCGTTGGCCTTAATGTGACGCGCCCGCGCACCGGAGTGATCAATGGGGGCGCGCCCATCTCGTTGATATCAATTATCAGGTGGTTGCCGTCCCATCGCATCGACGACGGGCCAACGGTGATGCTGTCGCGTGTCAGCCGCAGCGCGGATCGCCCCCGGTCCGTCATAGTAAAACGCCCGCCCGGGCCATAGGTCGCCACATTGATGCAGACATGGTTCTGCGGGTCCTTCCGCCCGGACCACCGATACCACGGGGAAAAAACCGAGCCGATAAAAGCTATGATCGAGATTGCCCGTGTCTGATCCTCGCTGATCCCGTCGATATACCACCACGCATATCCGTTTGGCGGGACGCCAATGTCGAAATTCGGTCTTGCAAGATCGTCTCGACCGCGTGCCGGGCGGAGAGCGCAGCCATCGGCAATCCCGCCCCCGGATGCGTGCCGCCGCCCGCCAGATACAGCCCCTTGATCGGCGTTCGTGCCCGCGGGCGCTTCAGCGCCGCCATGAGCCCATGTGGGCTCTGCCCGTACAGCGATCCCAGACTCTCGGGGAACAGTTGCTCGAACTCTGCTGGCCGGGTCAGAGCTGTCGGCCCCGGTTGCGGATCGAAGGTCAGGCCGAACCGGCGCAGCACGTCGAATGTTCGTGTCTGACATGTCTGAAACTCCATTTCGGGCTGGGGAAAGGGGCGAAGAGGCGGGGCATTCAGGATGATCTCGAACCGCTCGGGGGCGCCGGGTTCGTGCCGCGCTTGCGGGCCGCGATCCTGAGCGCAGATATAGATCGACTGTTCCCGCGGAAAAAGTCCGGCCTGCAGCTCGTGAAACTCCTGACTGTCCGGGTCGGCGAAGAACACATTGTGATGAGAGAGGTCCAGGCCATGTGGAACGGCCTCAAAGCTCCAAACCACGGCCGAAAGGCTGCGGTCGGTGGTTAGGGTTTGGGGGGCAACAGTGGCAACATCCGGCCCCAGCGCACCAGCCGCAAGGGCACGCGGATCGCCGTTGAAGATGACCAGGTTCGTCTGGATACAAGTTCCGTCATCCAGCGCTATACGGCTGATCTGAACGTCGTCGCACTCAATCGAAGCAACCGCGCTGTTATATCGAAACTGAACCCCATGCCGTTTGCAAAGCGCCTCCAGCGCCTTGGGCAGAGCTTGCATGCCCCCTTGAACGCACCAGACCCCGGCAGCTTCGGCCTGCCAGATGAGGCTGAGCAGGGCGGGCGATTGATGCGGTAATCCACCGACATAAGTCGCGTACCGACTGAATAGCTGCGCAAGGCGTCGGTCGCTGAACTGGTGAGCAAGCTGGCTGCTCAGGCTGCGTAGCGGGGCCATTGCCGGCAGTAACTTGGGGTGTCTGAGGATCGTAGCGCCAAGGCTGATCGGCGTCGGTTCAGGCGTGTTCATCATTGGTTGATCCAATGCAACGAACAGAGCTTTGGTATCCTTCTGGAACTGACGAAACTCTGCTTGTGCTTTTTGTCCGGAAAACGCGGCGATGGCCTTGCGGTTTGTTTCTGGTTTGTCGTGAAGGTCCAATACCGACCCGTCGGGCCAGAAATGTCGCGCGATAACGGGCAGTTTGATCAGATCAAGATGGTCGTCCAACCGCTCGTTCAGGGCCCTGAAAACATCGTCGAAGATGTGGCGCAGGGTCAGAACGGTTGGTCCTGCGTCCACTGGCCCACTGTCCGAGGGCAGGGTTCTGATCTTCCCGCCCGGGGTGTCGTGTTGCTCAAGAACTGTGACGTTGAACCCCGCAGCGCACAGCCTTACGGCACTGCACAGGCCACCAATGCCCGCACCGATTACAACTGCTTGGCGCGCTTGAGGATGTGTCGGGTTCATACGGAATTGTTGACTCATGACACAATACTGTCCAGTGTAATTTACATATATGTGTCAATTTTACTTTTCATATTCACGTCAGCAAAGGGAAGCGCATGGAACTGAAGACGCGGATTAACGGCGCCATTGCACAGAATATCGCAGATGCACGCGCAGAGCCTGCGCCAGCGCAACTTGCGGCAGCGCTCGACTATGCCTGCTTTCCGGGTGGGGCGCGGGTGCGCCCAACGATTTTGATGTCTGTCGCGCTGGCCTGTGGCGATGACGCCCCTCGGGTTACGGATGCCGCTGCTTCGGCGCTAGAAATTATTCATTGCGCCAGTCTTGTTCACGATGATCTGCCTTGTTTTGATGACGCGGATTTTCGGCGCGGCAAGCCTTCGGTCCACCGTGCGTTTTCTGAACCCCTTGCCGTCCTTACAGGCGATAGCCTGATTATTTTGGCATTCGAGATACTCACGCGCGCCGCCGGGCATGATCCGCAGCGTGCGCTTGACTTGCTGGGGATATTGGCAAAGCGGACCGGTATGCCCAACGGGATTTGCGCCGGGCAGGGCTGGGAAAGCGAAGAGTCGATTGACCTGGGCGCTTATCACCGTTCGAAAACCGGTGCCTTGTTCATCGCGGCAACTCAGATGGGAGCGGTTGCTGCCGGTCACGAGGCAGAACCCTGGTACGAACTGGGTGCGCGTATAGGTGAGGCCTATCAGGTTGCCGACGATTTGCGCGACGTTCTTTATGATGAAAAGGTTCTCGGAAAACCCGCGGGGCAAGACGATCTGCACGGTCGGCCAAGCGCGGTGGATCAATTCGGAGTTCAAGGCGCGATCCAGCGCCTGAATGATATTCTGAGCGGTGCAATTGCCTCGATCCCGTCCTGCCCGGGCGAGGCGATGCTGGCCAAACTTGTTCGCAAGCAGGCCGAGGCGCTGACCCCAGTTGCGCCTGCGGTTGCGAAAGCCTGACGGTGGCACGCTCGTCCGACACGGTCACGCGGCCTTCGCTGGGAACTTGGTTCGGACGCCTTTTGGCGCGGTCAGACGTGCAATCACTAGCGATGCGTTTACCTGTGACACGTTGGATGGCGCGGCGGGATGGGCAAGAGATATTCGCGGTCGTTCAAGGGTTTGTTTCCAGTCAGGTTTTAATGGCGCTTGTCGCGCTGGATATTTTCGATCATCTGGCGGATGGCCCGATGACGGCACGGCAGCTTGCCCATAGGCTTGGGGTCAATGCGAACAGGCTGGCGGTTTTTCTGCACGCGGGGGCTGCGTTAGGGTTTTTGCGGGTGCACCGAGGTGATCGCTATGGTTTGTCCCGCAAGGGGGCGGCGTTGCGTGGGGTACCCGGCCTGGCGGACATGATCTTGCACCACCGGGCCTTGTATCGCGATTTGGAAAGCCCCGAGAGTTTTCTGCGCAATGAATCGGAAACCGAGCTCTCCGGGTTTTGGCCCTATGTTGGCGACGCTGCCCAAATCGGCGCGGAACAGGCCGAGCGATATTCCCTGTTGATGGCGCGCAGCCAACGTCTGGTGGCCGAGGATACACTCAGACAGATTCGTCTGAAAGACGTGCGGCACCTGCTAGATATTGGTGGCGGTAGCGGTGCTTTTCTGGCGGAAGTCGCGCAACGATACCCTGCGCCCCGGCTGACTCTGTTCGATCTGCCACAGACCCGCAGTACCGCGCAGTCCTATTTGGAAGGGGTAGGTCAGTCCGATCGCATTACGTGCACAAGCGGCAGTTTCGCCCAGGACCCTTTGCCTGCAGGCGCTGATGCCATCAGCCTTATCCGTGTCCTCTATGATCACGACGACGAAACAGTCCACGGGCTTTTTGCAAAGGTTTATGACGCCTTGCCACCCGGCGGGCGGTTGATCATCTCGGAACCCATGTCGGGCGGAGATCGCCCAGATCCGATCACCGATGTCTATTTCGCGATTTACACCCTTGCGATGGGCACGGGCAAAACTCGGTCTGCTGCACAGATATCAGAATTGCTTGCAGCTTCGGGCTTTGTGCAGATCGCGCATCCAAAACCCCTTCGGCGCTACATCACCTCAGTTGTTACGGCAATTAAGCCTGGATAGGCGAACGAATTTCTGAAATGTGTCAGTTTTAATTGACAGATTGCGACGTAAAGTTAAACTGACATAAAAGCTCGCCATGGACTCACTCTTTAGATGAGCCACTGCAGGCGAGAGGAGGGAAGACCGTGAAATCCTCGGCCGTAATATTGCATGGTCCCGGACGTCTGTCTGTTGATACCGTGACACTGACCCCGCCATCCGCTTCGGATTTGGTGGTCGAGGTGCGGCATTCCGGAGTTTCTACCGGCACGGAAAAACTGTTTTGGTCCGGTGAGATGCCGCCTTTTCCTGGCATGGGATATCCTCTTGTTCCAGGCTATGAGGCCGTCGGCAAAGTGGTCGAGGCCGGATCAGAAACCCGTTTCGGCGTCGGCGATGCCGTCTTTGTACCGGGCGCGACTTGTTACGAGGATGCGCACGGGTTGTTCGGCGGATCATCGCGCCTGATCGTCACAGATGCGGATCGCGTCACACCCATTGATGCAGGCTGTCAACGTGAGATGACACTTCTGGCCCTGGCCGCAACCGCGCGTCACTCGATGGCTGGATTGGGTCACCATGTGCCCGAGCTCATTGTCGGGCATGGTGTCGTGGGTCGCCTGTTGGCACGTTTAACCATCGCCGCAGGTGCGCCTGCACCGATTGTATGGGAGTCAGATCCCGCGCGCCGCGACGGAGCCGAGGGGTATCAGGTCATCGCCCCCGAGGAAGATCCCCGCCGTGACTATGGATGCATCTATGACGCGTCTGGCGACAGCGCGATTCTGAATACGTTGGTTTCCCGCCTGAAACGCACTGGTGAGATTGTACTGGCTGGGTTCTATACGCAGCCCCTCAGCTTTGCTTTTCCGCCAGCCTTCATGAAAGAAGCCCGGATACGGATCGCTGCTGAGTGGACGCCCGAGGATATGCAGGCCACCCGATTGCTGGTCGAAAGCGGGGCTTTGTCCCTGAGCAATCTGATCAGCCATACCGCGCCCGCATCGGACGCACAGACCGCCTATGCCGCGGCCTTCGAAGACCCCGACTGTTTGAAACTCGTTCTTGATTGGGAGATCACATGAAAGACGAAGCCCCCAACCTGAAAGAGTTCGACGCCCGGCTGAAAGCCGAAGCGCATGAGGACTTGGCGGATGTTTTGCCAAGCGAGGCGGTCAAGAAAACCCAGATCATCGCGATCTACGGCAAAGGCGGCATTGGCAAAAGTTTCACGCTGGCCAATCTCAGCCACATGATGGCCGAGCAGGGCAAACGCGTGCTGCTGATCGGGTGTGATCCGAAATCCGACACAACCTCGCTGCTGTTTGGCGGTAAAGCCTGCCCGACGATCATCGAAACCTCGACCAAGAAGAAACTGGCGGGGGAAGAGGTGAAGATCGGTGATGTTTGCTTCAAACGTGGCGGTGTCTACGCGATGGAGCTTGGCGGCCCTGAGGTCGGGCGCGGCTGCGGTGGTCGCGGGATCATCCACGGGTTTGAGTTGCTTGAAAAGCTCGGGTTCCATGATTGGGATTTCGACTTTGTTCTGCTGGATTTTCTGGGTGACGTGGTTTGCGGCGGCTTCGGTCTGCCAATCGCACGGGACATGGCGCAGAAGGTTATCCTGGTCGGCTCGAACGACCTGCAATCGCTCTACGTCGCCAATAATGTCTGCTCGGCGGTGGAATACTTCCGCAAGCTTGGCGGCAATGTTGGCGTCGCTGGGTTGGTTGTGAACAAAGATGACGGAACGGGTGAGGCGCAGGCTTTTGCCGACGCGGTGCAAATCCCGGTTCTCGCTTCGATCCCGCAGGACGACGACCTGCGTAAGAAATCCGCAAATTATCAGATAGTTGGCACAGCTTCCGGTCAATGGGGCCCGCTTTTTGCGACGCTTGGTCTGAATGTGGCTGATGCACCGCCCGTCCGGCCCGCGCCGCTGGATCAGGACGGTCTGCTGGCGCTGTTTGACGGCAAGGAAACCGGGGCAGGGATCGAGCTGGTTCCGGCCACGGATCAGGACATGCGCGGCAAGAACGCGGCGCCCAAGAAATCTCTCGAAGTGATTTACGACGACGCATGAACAAAGAAGTGACATATGACGCGTCCGCCGAGGCGCAGGTGATCAAGGGCGAACCCCGCGCGGAAACCGGTGGTGAGCCGCCTGCCTTGGGCTGTCACTCTGGGTCCGAGATGAAAGACGCCGCGCGTATGGCGGGGCAGTCCGAATTGCTGGACCAATATGCGCGCGATTATCCGCAAGGCCCCCATGACAAACCGCAAAGTATGTGCCCGGCCTTCGGGTCGTTGCGTGTTGGGCTGCGGATGAAACGGGTGGCGACGGTACTCAGCGGCTCGGCCTGCTGCGTCTATGGCCTGACCTTTGTCAGCCATTTCTACGGCGCGCGGCGGTCAGTGGGATATGTTCCATTCAACTCGGAAACGCTGGTTACCGGCAAACTGTTCGAGGACATCCGCGCAGCAGTTTACGATCTGGCAGATCCCGAGAAATTCGACGCCATCGTTGTCACCAACCTCTGCGTGCCGACCGCCAGTGGTGTTCCGCTGCGCTTGTTGCCGAAGGAAATAAACGGAGTCCGGATTGTGGGCATCGACGTGCCCGGATTCGGCATCCCCACCCATGCTGAGGCTAAGGATGTTCTGGCTGGCGCAATGCTGGCCTATGCCCGCTCCGAGGTCGAAGCGGGGCCGGTCTCTGCGCCAGACGGTGCGCGGCAGGACCGGCCTACTGTCAGTTTGTTGGGAGAGATGTTCCCAGCTGATCCAGTGATGATTGGGCAGATGTTGGCCCCGCTGGGTCTGGCTGCTGGGCCGGTAGTGCCTTGCCGCGAGTGGCGCGAACTGTACGCGGCGCTCGACTGCGGCGCGGTGGCGGCGATCCATCCCTTCTATACGTCGGCCATTCGGGAATTCGAAGCCGCGGGCCGCCCCATCTTGGGCAGCGGACCGGTTGGAGTTGATGGCACGGCCGCCTGGCTATCAGCCGTTGGTGATGTGTTCGGTATCGCTGCAGACAAGATCAGCGCAGCGCAGAACGGTTTCTTGCCCGCCATCAAGGGCGCACTGGCCGCCGCGCCGATTTCGGGGACTGTGACTGTCTCGGGATATGAGGGCAGCGAATTGTTGGTGGCCCGTCTGCTGATCGAAAGCGGCGCAACCGTACCCTATGTTGGAACCGCTTGTGCCAAAAGCAAATGGTCGGCGCAGGACGCGGATTGGTTGCAGGCACACGGGGCCAAGGTCCAGTTCCGCGCTTCGCTGGAGCAGGATTGCGCAGCGATGGAAGGGATCAGACCCGATTTGGCCATCGGCACGACACCGGTGGTGCAAAAAGCCAAGCAACTTGGCATCCCAGCACTTTATTTCACCAACCTGATCTCGGCGCGGCCCCTGATGGGGCCAGCGGGTGCAGGATCACTGGCACAGGTGATCACCGCAGCAATTGCCAACAAGGACCGGATGGACCGGATGCGCGACTTCTTCGAGGACGTCGGCACCGACGATGCCGCCGGAATCTGGGAGGGAGATCCAAACCTTCGCCCCGATTTCCGCGCCATCAACCAAAAGAAACTGGAACGGCAGGCCAAGGCCGCCAAAGCGCAGGAGATGATCTGATGCTGATCCAGGATCATGACCGCGCCGGAGGGTACTGGGGGGCCGTTTATGCCTTCTGTGCCGTCAAAGGCCTGCAGGTTGTGATTGACGGTCCGGTCGGGTGCGAGAACCTGCCTGTCACATCTGTTCTGCACTACACCGATGCACTGCCGCCGCATGAACTTCCCATCGTTGTCACAGGGTTAGGCGAAGAAGAACTGGGCCGCGACGGGACCGAAGAGGCGATGAAACGCGCATGGGGTACGCTTGATCCGGCGCTGCCTGCGGTGGTTGTTACCGGCTCGATAGCAGAGATGATCGGCGGGGGTGTGACGCCTCAAGGGACCAACATTCAACGCTTTCTGCCGCGCACGATCGACGAAGACCAATGGGAAGCGGCTGACCGGGCGATGACTTGGATTTTCACCGAGTTCGGCATGACCAAGGGTCGGATGCCGCCCGAGAAAAAGCGTGAAGAAGGCGCAAAGCCGCGCGTCAACATCCTTGGGCCCATGTACGGCACCTTCAACATGCCCAGTGATCTGGCCGAAATTCGGCGTTTGGTCGAGGGGATAGGTGCCGAGGTCAACATGGTCATGCCCTTGGGCGCCCATCTGGCCGAGATGCGCAACCTCGTGAATGCGGACGTCAACATCGTCATGTATCGCGAATTCGGACGAGGCCTGGCCGAGCTGTTGGGCAAGCCCTACCTGCAAGCACCAGTGGGCGTGGACTCGACCACCAAATTCCTGCGGATGTTGGGCGAATTAACCGGACTTGACCCGGAACCCTTCATTAAGCGCGAGAAACACTCGACCATCAAACCCGTGTGGGATCTATGGCGGTCGGTCACGCAGGATTTCTTTGCAACCGCCTCGTTCGGCGTTGTGGCAAATGAGACTTACGCACGGGGGCTGCGGCTGTTCCTGGAAGAGGATCTGGGGCTGCCTTGCGCTTTCTCGGTCGCGCGCTGTGCCGGAACCAAAACCGACAACAATCAGGTGCGGGCGCTGATCGCGCAGAAAAAGCCTCTGGTCGTTTTCGGCAGTATCAACGAGAAAATTTACCTGGCTGAAAACAAAGGCGGGTTCGGACCGTCACCAGCCTTTATTCCGGCCAGCTTTCCGGGGGCCGCGATCCGACGGGCAACCGGTACGCCTTTCATGGGTTACGCGGGCGCGACCTATGTCCTGCAAGAGGTGTGCAACGGCCTGTTTGATGCGCTGTTTCACATTTTGCCTCTGGGCACTGAAATGGATGCGGGGCCAGCCACACCCGCCACGCAACGCACCGAAATTCCATGGGATGAGGATGCCAGCGCCGCGCTCGAGCGCATCTTGGAATCCCATCCCGTTCTCACCCGTATTTCTGCCGCCAAATCCCTGCGCGATGCCGCCGAGAAGGCAGCGATTTCCAATGGGGATGCCCGGGTCTTTGTCAGCACCGTTCAGGCGCTGGACTCGACGCGTTCCGAAACCGATCCAACCGAAGGAGGTGACCTGTGCCAGCAGTAACCCTTAATGCACATAGCGAAGCGGGCAAAAAGCGGTCACAACGCACGCCCGAGTTCATCCTGTACTTTTCGATCCTGTTCCTGATTTCGATCCCCTTCGCAGTGGTCGAATGGATCAGACATGCCTTGCGCCGCCGCACGCTGAACCTGCGTGGGCCATTGGCGCGGGCCTGGTCCGAGGCCGACAGAATCACGCCGATCATCTTTTCCAGGTGACGGCGACCCGAGATCCGGCCCGTATCACGCGGGGCGGGGCCCTGCCGCTGGGTAAGCGGCGTCAGCATAGTGACCCGGAGGTTCCTTATGGCTGATAATGACGACCTGTCTTTTACAGGTCTTACCGACGAGCAAGCTCAGGAGCTGCATTCGGTCTATATGAGTGGCCTATGGCTGTTCGCGATCGTTGCGCTGGTTGCACATCTTGCAACCTATATCTGGGCTCCGTGGTTCTGAGGAGGGATTGAGAATGGCAAAATTCTACAAGATTTGGCTGATCTTCGATCCGCGTCGCGTCTTTGTGGCGCAAGGCGTGTTCCTCTTCCTGCTCGCCGTCATGATCCATCTTGTTGTGCTTAGCAGCGGTCTCAACTGGTTTGAGAACGCCGCGGCGACTGCCGGGTTCTAACAGGCCCAGGGCGGGGCGCAATGCGCCGCGCGATGGATTGAAAGAAAGCCGCGGGCGGCGTGAATCGCCCGCGGCATGAACCGGGGCAATTGACCCGGCCATGACCAGAACTGTCGGAGCAAGACAATGGCGATGCTGAGCTTTGAAAAGAAATACCGCGTTCGCGGGGGTACGCTGATCGGTGGTGATCTGTTCGATTTCTGGTTCGGGCCATTTTACGTCGGCTTTTTCGGTGTCACGACGGTGTTCTTCGCCGCGCTGGGTACGATCCTGATATTCTGGGGCGCGGCCATGCAGGGCACGTTCAATCCCTGGCTTATCAATATTGCCCCACCTGATCTGAGTTATGGCTTGGGCATGGCACCTCTGATGGAGGGCGGGCTGTGGCAGATCATAACGTTCTGTGCGGTCGGGGCGTTTGTCAGCTGGGCGCTACGCGAGGTTGAAATCTGCCGAAAACTGGGAATGGGTTACCATGTGCCCTTCGCCTTTAGTGTCGCCATTTTCGCCTATGTCACCCTGGTCGTTTTCCGCCCATTGTTGATGGGAGCGTGGGGTCATGGCTTCCCCTATGGCATCTTTAGCCATCTCGACTGGGTGTCCAACACTGGCTACGCATATCTGCATTTCCACTACAATCCGGCGCATATGTTGGCCGTGACGCTGTTCTTTGCGACCACGTTCGCCCTAGCCCTGCACGGAGCGCTGATCCTGTCGGCTGCGAACCCGGAAAAGGGCGAAGAGATGAAGACGCCGGACCACGAAGATACGTTCTTTCGCGATTTCATTGGCTATTCGATCGGAACGCTGGGCATTCACCGGCTCGGCTTCCTTCTGGCCATCAATGCCGGGTTCTTTTCTGCCGTTTGTATCATCATCTCTGGCCCCGTTTGGACGCGGGGATGGCCCGAGTGGTGGAACTGGTGGCTTGAGCTGCCGATCTGGCCCAGTCAGGCGGGGATGTGACCCATGATTGAATATCAAAACATCTTTACCCAAGTGCAGGTGCAGGGCGAGCCCGAATGGGGCATGGACGACAATCGCCAGATGAGCCGCGAACGGATCGGCAAGCCGTTTTTCTCAAAGCTCGTCGGCTGGGTCGGGAACGCGCAGATCGGACCGATCTATCTGGGCTGGTTCGGTATGGTCAGCGTCGCGACTGGTATCCTGTGGCTGAATATCATCGGACTGAACATGCTCGCGCAGGTCAACTGGTCGATCTCAGAGTTTCTGCGGCAGGGTTTCTGGCTGGCGCTTGAGCCGCCCAGCCCGGAATACGGTTTGACGATTCCGCCGCTGAGCGATGGTGGGTGGTACATCATCGCCAGTTTCTTTTTGCTGGTTTCAGTTTGTTCATGGTGGCTGCGCACCTACCTGCTGGCGGCAGAACACAAGATGGGCAAGCACGTGGCCTGGGCTTTTGCCGCAGCGATCTGGTTGTTCCTGGTGCTGGGCCTGTTCCGCCCGATTTTCATGGGGTCCTGGTCAGAGGCGGTGCCCTATGGCATTTTCCCGCATCTGGATTGGACCACTGCATTTTCGATCCGGTACGGCAATCTTTACTACAACCCGTTCCACTGTCTCTCGATCGTGTTCCTCTATGGCTCGGTCCTGCTGTTTGCAATGCATGGTGCGACCATTCTGGCGGTCACTCGCTTTGGTGGCGACCGTGAGCTTGAACAGATCGTGGATCGCGGCACGGCATCCGAACGGGCTGCTTTGTTCTGGCGCTGGACTATGGGCTTTAACGCCACGATGGAGGGTATCCACCGCTGGGCCTGGTGGTTTGCGGTGCTGACCCCGATCACCGGCGGGATCGGCATCCTGCTGACCGGGACAGTGGTCGACAACTGGTTCATCTGGGCCCAGGAACGCAGCTTCGCCCCCGCCTATGACGGGTCATACGGATACGAAGCCTTCGGCACTTACGAAGCCTTCATCGGTCAGGAGAACTGAGATGCTTCCCAAGTGGTTCGATGACTGGAACAGAGACAACCCGACAAACATCTACGGCCCGGCAATCCTGGTCGGTGCGCTGGGCGGCGCGATCTTTATCGCCGCAATGCTGGTGGCTTTCGGGCAACCCTTCGCCACGAAAAGCATTCAGACCGGACCGCGGGGAACGGGAATGTCGGTCACCGAGTTCGTCAATGAAATCGAGCGTCCCGACCCGACGATCGAGGATTACCTGACCGAAGAGCCATATATCCCTCAGCCCGGCGATGCTCTGGCCAAGGATATCTATGAAAATGTTCAGGTGCTTGGTGATCTGACAGAAGACAATTTTAACCGATTTATGAATGCCATGACCTTCTGGGTGGCCCCCGAACAAGGCTGCGCCTATTGCCATGGCGAGGGCGATCTTGAGACTTATGGAGAGGACAACCTTTACACTAAGGTCGTGTCCCGTCGCATGATCGAGATGACGCAGAACATCAATGAAAACTGGGATGGCCATGTCAACGCAAACAAAGAGGTCGGTGTAAACTGCTATACCTGCCATCGCGGGCAAAACGTCCCCAGCGATATCTGGTTCAGCATCACGCCGGTCGTCGATGCCATGACGGGTTCGGGCGCAGTTCAGAACCGCGTCACAGAGCAAAGCCAATTTACCTCTCTGCCGTCGGATGCGTTGGAAACCTATTTGTTGAACTACGGCGTAATAGGCGTGCATGATCTGGAATCCCGCGTTGAAGGCTCGCCTGCGGATGAGGGTTTCCCAACGATTCAGGATACCGAGCGCACGTATTCACTGATGAACTATGTGAGTAACTCATTGGGTGTGAATTGCCTGTTGTGCCACAACAGTCGGGCATTCTACGACGCGGAACAGGTGACGCCGCAATGGGCGACCGCAAGCCTTGGTATCGCGATGGTGCTGGAGTTGAACAACGATTACCTCGTTCCATTGGCAGATGTTTATCCGGAAGAACGCCTGGGCCCGATCCATCAGGATGCGCCCAAGGCCGCCTGCCGGACGTGCCACAAAGGCTATCAACAGCCGTTGCAAGGTTTGAACATGATCGCGGACTGGCCAGAGCTGACCACGTCCGAGGCGCCTGTATACGAATAGGGCCAGCCGTCTCCCCATGACCGGCAGGCCCTGACGCAGCACGGACCCCGTGGCTTCCGCGGTCCGCGCAGGGAACACAAGCTGTTCCAAACCTGTTCTGTGGCGACAGAACGACCGGCTGGTGATCCGCGCGGGCGTGCGTTCAATCCCAAGCGGATCACCGGTCAATACACCGGAGAGGATCAATGGCATCTACTCAGACACCCCTGTTGGACCGCGTTGCCGGTCCGTCTGATCTGCGCATCTTAAGCGATGCGGAACTGACCCTGATTGCAGATGAACTGCGCAATGAGGTGATCGACATTGTATCGGAAACAGGTGGTCATCTGGGGTCGTCACTGGGCGTGGTCGAACTGACCGTCGCCCTGCACGCGGTTTTCAATACGCCGATGGACAAGCTGATCTGGGATGTGGGGCACCAGTGTTATCCGCACAAGGTGCTGACGGGGCGGCGCGACCGGATGCGGACGTTGCGGCAGAAAGGCGGTCTTAGCGGATTCACCAAACGGTCCGAGTCTGCCTTTGATCCGTTTGGCGCGGCGCATAGCTCAACCTCGATCAGCGCAGCATTGGGTTTCGCCGTCGGCCGCGACTTGGGAATGCCGACCGGGGATGCGATTGCGGTGATCGGTGATGGCTCAATCAGTGCTGGCATGGCTTACGAGGCGCTGAACAATGCGGGCGACGAAGGCCGTCGTCTGTTTGTCATCCTGAATGATAACGAGATGAGCATTGCCCCGCCTGTTGGTGCGATGTCGACCTATCTGTCGCGGCTCTGCGCGCCGGATCCGCTGGCACGGATGCACTCCCTGACCGAAGGGTTCGAGGCCGCAATGCCGCCGCCCGTTCGTGCAGGTATGCGCCGCGCTCGGCAATTGGTATCGGGCCTGCCCGGAACAGGAACGCTGTTCGAAGAATTGGGGTTTGACTATATCGGTCCGATCGATGGCCACGATCTGGGGCAGCTCTTGCCGGTGCTACGCGCGGCGCGGGCCCGCGCCACAGGACCGGTGCTGATCCACTGCGTGACCGTAAAAGGCAAAGGCTACGCGCCAGCGGAAAAAAGTGCCGACAAGTATCACGGTGTGTCCAAGTTCGATGTCTCGACCGGAGCGATGAACAAGGCCAAGTCCAACGCACCCAGCTATACCTCTGTCTTTGGTGAGACATTGACAGACGAAGCCAGCCGCGATCCGTCCATCGTTGCAGTAACAGCCGCGATGCCGGCCGGAACCGGCGTTGAAACCATGGCAGACCGGTTTCCCGGCCGCGTGTTCGACGTTGGCATAGCCGAGCAACATGCGGTGACATTTGCGGCTGGTATGGCGGCGAGCGGCTTAAAACCCGTCTGCGCCATTTACTCGACATTCCTGCAACGCGGGTATGATCAGGTCGTGCATGATGTGGCCTTACAAGGCTTGCCAGTAAGATTCGCCATCGACCGTGCCGGTTTGGTCGGTGCGGATGGCGCGACCCACGCAGGCGCGTTTGATCTGGCTTATCTGTGCAGCCTGCCCGGGTTTGTCGTCATGGCCCCTTCTGATGAGGCCGAGCTGCGCCATATGGTTACCACGTCGCTGGCCCATGACGCAGGCCCTTCAGCCGTGCGCTTTCCCCGTGGTGCCGGGGTAGGGGCAGAGCTGCCCGAACGTGGCGACATATTGCCCATTGGCAAAGGGCGGATCATTCGCGAAGGCGAAGAAGTTGCGATCCTCTCCCTTGGGGCGCATTTGAGTGAATGTGTGGTTGCAGCCGATCTTTTGGCCGAACAAGGTTTCAACCCCACGATTGCAGATGCAAGATTTGCCAAGCCGATTGACACGGACCTGCTTGCAGACCTCGCCGCCTCTCACAGCGCTATCGTTACTGTTGAGCAAGGCGCGCAAGGGGGGTTTGGGGCCCACGTTCTGTCACATCTGGCGAACGCCGGCGCGCTGGATCGTGGATTGAGAATCCGCACGATGACATTGCCTGATCGATTTATCGAGCAGGCCGCGCCAAGTGAAATGTACGAAGATGCCGGTATGACAGCTCAAGATATCAAAGAGGTCGTTCGCGCGCTTTACGCACGCGAGACCAAAATCTTGTCATTTCCGGCTGTGGGTTAGCTCTGAGGTCCAACCGAGGCCAGATACGCCCAGATATTTGCGACTTCGTCTTCTTTCCGAAGCTTGAAGGTCATTTTCCCGCGCGCGCTTGTGTCGTCGAGGTATACTTTCAGAAACTTTGATGGATCCGCAACATAGGTCGCAAAGTCGGCCTCTTCCCAGACCAACCCGGCTTCACCCGCAGAAACCATTGCATCTGAATAGTTGAACCCTTCGTAGGTGCCGGCTGTCCGGCCTACCACTCCGTACAGATTGGGTCCGGTCTTACCGCCTTTTACGATTTCTTCACCGGCGTCATCGACAATGACGTGGCAGGCTTTGCATTTGTTGAAGTTCTTTGCGCCTTCTTCCGCATCGCCTTCGGCAAAGGCGGGGACGGCCACAAAGGCAAAGGCGACCGCTGCTGATAGAATACTTTTCATATGCATACCTCCTGAGAAATCTAAATTTAGCGCGCGTGTTCCAATGTCAAATCGTCACACAGTATATTCAAGCGACCGCGTGGGCCAAGGCACACTGCTTCCACAATATCATCAGCGCCTCGACCAATCGATCGATATCTGCATCGCTGTGCAGGGGTGACGGCGTAAAGCGCAGCCGCTCGGTACCCTTGGGAACAGTTGGATAGTTGATTGGCTGAACGTAGATACCGTAGTCACGCATCAAAATATCCGACAGCATCCGGCATTTGACCGGGTCTTTGATCATCACCGGAATGATGTGGCTTGGGTTGTCCATGTGCGGGATGCCATAAGCATCAAGTTTGTCCCGCAAACGCTGCACCTGCCGCCTTTGCGCGTTGCGCTCAGCGTCGCTGGTTTTGAGGTGCTGAATACTTGCCGTAGCCGCCGCCGCGACGGCTGGGGGCAGAGCAGTTGTGAAGATAAATCCGCTGGAAAAGCTGCGCAGGAAGTCGCACAGGGCGGCAGACCCCGTGACATATCCGCCAATGCAGCCATAGGCCTTGCCCAGTGTACCCTCAATCAGGGTAATGCGATCTGCCAGGCCTTCGCGTTCGCTGATACCACCACCGCGAGGCCCGTACAGACCAACGGCATGCACCTCGTCCAAATAGGTCAGGGCACCGTGTTTTTCGGCCACTTCGACGATTTCTTTCATCGGGCAGACATCGCCGTCCATGGAATATACTGACTCAAAGGCCACGATCTTGGTACTGTTGACAGGGAGGGCCGCCAGCTTGCGATCAAGGTCTTCGGGGTCGTTGTGTTTCCAGATGATCTTCTTGGCCCGCGAATGGCGGATGCCTTCGATCATTGAGGCGTGATTCAGCTCATCGCTCAGAATAACCGCATCGGGTAAACGGCTGCCGAGGGTCGACAGCGATGCCCAGTTGGACACATAGCCCGAGGTAAAGACCAAAGCGGCCTCTTTGCCGTGCAGATCGGCCAATTCTTCCTCAAGCCGCACGTGATGGTGGTTCGTGCCCGAGATATTGCGGGTGCCGCCAGCGCCCACACCGCAGGAGTCGATGACCTCTTTCATCACTTGCCGGACTTTCGGGTTCTGACCCATGCCAAGATAGTCGTTTGAACACCAAACCGTCACCTTGTCAGGGCTGTCTTCAACATGGGATTTCGCGATCGGGAACGCACCGCAGAGCCGTTCAAGCTCGGCAAATATCCTGTAATTGCCTTCCTCCTTCAGCTTATCAAGCTGTGCGTTGAACATCTTATCAAATTCCATGACGTCCCTCCCTTTCGGTATTCATGGCCAGTGGCTTCGGGTCCGGCAGCATCCAACGCCAGAGTTTGGCGTCGGGCAGCGGCAGAACCAGCAACCAGTGTTCCAACAGGGCCAGCGCTGTGAGGCTGGCCAACAATATTTTTGCGGTCTTCTGCGGATCGGTCGCCGCATGTCCGGCCTGCGCCATGAACAGCGCGACGGCGATTGACAAGAGCGACACGGATATCGGGAAAACCCAATTCATCCGGGCAATGCGGAAATGACTGGGCAGGTGCGACAGGTGGTCGGGCAGAAATTCCGTATTGAACTTCGGCACACCGAAAAACAGGTTCAGCTTGGCCGAGATGCGGGCCGCGAAGAGGATGCCGAAACACCAAGCGCCAGCGGTGTTGGGCTGGTTCCAACTAATTGCGGCAAGCGCGATGGTGATTAGAACCAGCAGCATCTCGTGATAGGCGATCGTCCCCCAGGCGCGGATGAACCTTTCCCAGAACGGCGCATCGGTCGGGCAGGGGTAGGCGTTGGGGCCGGTAATCATGCCGCACAGAAAGGCCAATTCGATCCAGCCCCAAATCAACAGGGCGCTGATGAAGCCCAAATAGACCGCCATCGTGTCCCCGTTGGCCAGAGATACCCAAAATCCAGCCAACCCGGCGAACAGAGCGGGCAATGACCACAGCGCGGCGCGGCTGCGTCCGCCCGCACTGCGGCGCACCACCCACAGGATCGCCCCGGTGGAAAACCACCAGAGGAAAAGCGCAGCAGGCGCGGCGATCCAGGGTGCGAGAGTCATCAGTAGCAAGGCTCCAATCTTGTCTGGGCCGGAACCTCATGTTTTTTGGCTGGGATGAAGTACAACGCGGCAAAAGCACGGGCAGCCCTGACAGAGCCCCAAACCTGCGCGGCTTTGCCTGCAATACCGCCGCGCTCCTTGGCTGCGGCGATATCCACATTGGCCCGGTGCAGCGCGCGGCAGTTCTTGAGCCAGCGTGGATCATCAATGTCCAGCGTGATCGGGAAAATCTGCTTGCTGAGTTCGCTCGTCTTTTCAAACACCGCATGCGCATACCAGTCGGGATCGACGCCCAAGGCCTTGTGGAAGGCGGGGCGCTGATGGTCGCGCACGAACATGGTAGCGTAGACAGCGGTCAGGAAGAATTTGATCCACAGCACGTTCACGCCCGAGGTTAACTTGGGGTCGGTCTTCATCAGAAGGGCAAAGGCCTCACCGTGGCTGAACTCATCATTGCACCACTCTTCGAACCATTTGAAGATCGGATGGAACCGATGCTCGGGATTGGCCTGAAGATGCCGGAAAATGGTGATATAGCGGGCATAGCCGATCTTTTCCGACAGGTAAGTTGCGTAATAGATGAACTTGGGCCGGAAATAGGTATATTTCTTCTTCTGCGTCAGGAAGCCCAGATTCACACGCAGCCCGGCTTCGCGCAGTGCGTCGTTGATGAAACCCGCGTGGCGCGCCTCATCCCGAGCCATGAGCTGGAACAACTGGGTGATGTCCTTGTTATTTCCGCGCCGCTTCATCTCTTTGTAAAGGACACAGCCCGAGAATTCGGCGGTACAGGACGAGATTAGGAAATCGATAAACTCTTTCTTGAGCTGCGGCTCCATGCCGTCCCAGTCGATCTGGTCCCAGTCTTCGTTCTTTTTGAAGTGCCCCTTGTTCGGGTCTGAAACCATCTGCGCAATCAACTTGTCCCAGTCCTCGCGAACAGAAGACACATCAATCGCGTCCAGCTCATCGAAATCCGTGGTGTAAAAGCGCGGCGTCAGCAGGGTGTTCTGCATCGCCGTCTCGGTCGCCATTTCGTTGTTATAGATGGCGTCCTGTTCGGCTGCGATAGCCAGACCTTCTTCGACCGAGGTCGCGTCAGCGGTGTGCTTGGCTTGAATGTTCATAGCGACACCTCCTCAGAGAACGAGAATTCGCACAGCTCCATCACCTCGAAATCGCCGGTCAGGCGGGTCCAGAGGCGTTCCAACAGACTGGCGCGGATGATCGTGGCCTCGCGCTGTTCGATGACGATTTCACCGAAAGGAGCCATGATTTCAGGGCCTTTCACCTTTACCTCGTCGCCGGGATAGATCACGGCACCGTTGTCGAACCTGACATGGGCGTGCAGGCTCTCGAATTTGTGGCTCACCTCGACTGTGCAGGGCGCGCGTTCAATGTCTTTCGTCAAAAGTCCCATGTTTGGCTTCCTTTCAAGGTTTATCCAGAAGTCTGGCGAAACGTCTGGCGTTGTCGGCACCAAACCCCATGAGGTCGGCGCTCCATCCCGTTGAGGGATCGGTGATATCGAGACGGCCATTGGCACGGCGCGTCACGATGACGGGGGTATTCGCAGGCTGGTCTGCCTGCATTCGCGTGCGATCAATCACCCGGGCGACCCCAGCGACAAAGCCGCCTTCGGTGGCGCTGAGCCGGGCAATCACCGCGCCTTCGGGCGACAGGACGGTGACCGCCCCGCTGACGCCATCGCTGACCAAAATCATCGCACGTTCTTGTGTGATTTCTGCGGCGGGTGGCGAGGCCGACAGCGGCACATCCGTAAGGCGCGCATAGGCGACGATGGCGAGGACGGCGCAAACCAACAGTCCCATTGCCCGCAGCAGGACGCGCGGGATCAACTCTCGGTCCTGGTTCTGGGTCTGGTGCAGGGTGTCGGTCATTTTGTGCCTCCTATTCCGCGGCGATCGGTTTCAGATCGCGTTCAACGCGGGGAATACTGACGCGGGCTTCCGCGGCATCTGCAAGGATGCGCGCGACATTCGCCGCATCGGGAATACAGCGTAGGGCGGGTTGGGTGTGGAAATGCCACGGGCGCACATGCGGCCAGCACAATAGGTAGCTGAACCGGACCGGACCCTGCAGAGTTAAGGCAATCGTCCCGGTGCCGTCTTTGCGCAGATCCAGATCGGCGCTGTCGATCTTGGTATAAGGCAGGTTCAGCGTCATGGTCAGCGCCGCCCCGATACGCATGGCGACGCGGCGATTGGTCAGCGTGTACATTGTGCTACGCGCCTGAATCACCGCAAAGACGACCAGCAAAGCACAGGTCACCGCCCCAAGGATCACAAAGGGCAGGGACGCGGCGATGGCCAGATCCAGCGGCATCAGGTCAACGACCGATACAAACCGCCAGATGGTCAGAACCGCGAAATATCCAGCCACCCACAAAACGCTGACCGAGGATTTGGCAAGTGCCCACCAATGAGGGCGACCTTGCCACAGGATCACCTCACCCTCGGGCGGGCGTTCCGGCAGGCCCGGAACTGGTTCAACTGCAAAATCGTCATGCGGCATGGGTTTGCTCCTGACTTCAGATCTGCGGCTCTTGCCGGGCTTCGCTGGCATAAAGCGTGCCACCGGCGTAGTAGGCGCTGATTTTTTCTTCTTCGAGCATGGTCAACTGTTTGGGATCAGCGATCTGGGGCACGTCTTTGACATGCTCGGCAAAGATCGAGCGCACCTTGACCCGGTTTGACTGGATGCGCGTCATCGTCAACGGAACCAACCGGGTGCCGCCGCCGTATTCAGCGTCCAGCTCATATTCGAGATAGCGGACCAATTGCTCAGGCACGTCGATCCACATATCCGTCACGGTGCCCACCGGCTTGTTGTCGCCGGTCACGACAGGCTTGCCGCGCGGATCGCGACCTGCAGCGTGCGAGAACGCCTCAAGCCCGCGCATAGGTTGCAGCTTCAGATGACCGTGTCCGTCCAGTTCCGGAATGTCGCGGCGCGGCGCCCAGGATGCTGGCCCAACACCATCGAGCATCGGATTGCCAGTGGGTTCGAACGGATACCCTCCGGCGGCGTTGGTGCGTTCCAGTGCAAGGTCATCGCGGTCACCGCGTTGCCCGCTGGGAACGGTTACTTCACCTCGCCCGTGCGGCAGTTTGAACGTTTTGTCGTCGGGGACCGAGAATAACCCCTGATTGGGGGCTTCCTCGCCGTCATCATCAACCAGTGGAAAGCCTTCACGCATGTTTTCCCGCTGGATGTAAAAGATCAGCAGGGCGAAAAAGACCCAAAACAGCCAGATCGACAGGCTGGCGAGGTCAAAATTTCCGAAGAAGGTCTGGGTCATTCCGGGATCCTTTCGGTTTGAGGAATACGCATCATGTTGGAAACTCCGGCAATCCGGATGGCGCGGCAGCCCGGCGTTTGCGGGTTGCCAGTGGGCCAAGTACGATCAGCGTGATGAAAAGAAGTGCGATTTCCGCGTGGTAGACAAACGAATAACCCGTGGCGGCCGAGTCCAGCGCGGTGCCCAAGTTACCCTTCAAGGCTTGCACATTGACTATGTCGCGCAGCGCTCCGCCCAAAGCGATGGCTAGGCCCGACGCGGTTGCTTGTGCGGCCCCCCATGCGCCAAGGGCCAGGCCGCGCCCGGCAAAGCCCTGTTCGGGCAGCGACATGGTTGAGATCAGGGTGCAGACGGCAAAGATGCCGCCGCCAAAGCCAATCAGCCCAGCACCAGTGAAGAACAGCATCGGAGCTTGCATCGGGGCCGAGAAAATCACCGCGCTGAAGGCAACGATGCCAACAAGAATGCCACCGCAGGATAGACGGATCGGATCGCGCCCAAGCCCAAGCAGCCGCGCCGACAAGCCATATCCAGCCAGTGCTCCGGTTGCCCACATGGCCGTCAAAACGGTTGTGGATGAAACCGAAAGGCCAAGGATTTCGCCGCCGTAAGGTTCCAGCAGCACATCCTGCATGTTGAATGCCATGGTGCCCAGGAAGACGACGGCCAAAAGCCGTCCGGCCTGACCTCCGCTCAGCAAATCGGACCATGCGTCGCTGAACCGGGGGCGGGGGGCTGCGCGTTCTTCGGCGCTCATCGGGCGGACTTTTTCCTGCCGCCAAAGGGCGATCAGGTTCAGCACCATGCCAACAACTGCCGCGCCCTGAACCACGCGGATCAGGCGCAGGTCTGAGAAATCGCGCAGCAGCCAGCCGACGATCAACGCCGATGCGCCCATGCCAATCAGGAACATGACATAGAGCAGAGCAACAACCTTGGGCCGCGTCTCGGGTGTTGCGCGGTCGCAGGCCAATGCCAACCCAGCGGTTTGCGTCATGTGGATGCCAAGACCCGCCATCAGGAAGGAAATCGCCGCCAGTGCCTCACCCGCGAAGGGTACATGCAGCGTAGAGTGGCCGCCCAGAACCAGCAGGGCAAAGGGCATGACGGCCAGCCCACCCATCTGCCAGATCGAGCCGAACCACAGATAGGGAATACGCTTCCATCCGATTGCACTGCGATGGGTGTCACTGCGGAAGCCCAGAAGCGCGCGGAAGGGTGCGATCAGGACCGGCAGGGCGATCATGATGGCAACGACCGTGGCGGCGACGCCAAGCTCGACAATCATCACGCGGTTCAGCGTGCCCAGCAGCATGACCGAGGCCATCCCGACCGACACCTGAAACAGCGACAGCCGCAGCAACTGCCCCAAAGGCAAATCCGCGCTTGCGGCATCGGCAAAGGGCAGGAACTCGGCCGGTATGCGGGTGAAGGGCGAGGGGCGCTGGCTCATGAGGCGACCTCCAACGCGTGAGAGATGTAGAAACCGCAATTGACGCGCCCCAGATCGCGGACTTTACCGGCACCATCCAGCTTGCGCTTTAACGTCGCTGTGTTGTGCGGCACCATGGTCGGCGAGCGATCGCTTTTGGGGAAGACCTTGCCCGCGTACCACATGGCTGCCAGCAGCGGCGTGCGCGGAGCGATGGTGAAGCGCACGGCCGCGCCGTGATCGACGAACCGGTCAACCGCTCTGCGGATATGGTCGGCGTCGTAGTAAATCAGACTATCCATAGCAAAGACATGATCGAACGGGCCGCTGGGTTCGTGCAGCATGTCACCTGCGTGGAAATCCACCTTCGCTTGCAATGGTGCTGGCAAACGCGCACGGGCGATATTGATCAGGGCTGGCGAAATGTCGATTGCTACAACCTCGGCGCCGCGCGCGGCCAAAACCTCGGTCAACTGACCTGTGCCGCAGCCCGCATCCAGAATGCGACGGCCGGTCAAGTCCTGCGGAAGCGCGCTCAACAGGCGATCTCGCATCTGGTCGCGGCCTTCGCGCACGGTTTGACGAATTTTCGACACCGGCGCATCGCTGGTCAGCCGCTCCCACGTGCGGGTGGCGGTGCGGTCGAAATAGGTTTCGACCCGTGCGCGTGTCGCCTCATAAGTCATTAGTCAAACCCCAGCAATTCAAAGATCACCCGGTCTGGCAGAGGCTCAGGGGCCAAGGCTTCGGTCCCGTTCCAAAGGGTTTCGGCCAGTCGGACATATTCGGCGCGGCAGCGGACGATATCTTCGTCATCATCCATCTCGAATAGGGTCTTTTTCTTTAGGCGCGAGCGGCGGATGGCGTCGACATCGGGCATATGTGCGATGCGCTTAAAACCGACCTGATCGCAGAAGCGATCCACCTCATCCGTGTCCCGGCTGCGATTGGCAACGCACCCGGCCAGACGAACCTTGTAATTGGCCGATTTTGCCTGAACGGCGGCGATGATCCGGTTCATCGCATAGATCGAGTCAAAGTCGTTTGCGGTGACGATCACAGCCCGGTCAGCATGTTGAAGCGGCGCGGCAAACCCGCCGCAGACAACATCGCCCAAGACGTCAAAGATCACCACATCAGTATCGTCCAGCATGTGATGCTGTTTAAGCAATTTCACGGTCTGGCCCACGACATAGCCACCGCAGCCGGTACCAGCCGGAGGGCCGCCAGCCTCGACACATTGCACGCCGCCCCAGCCTTCAAACACGAAGTCTTCGGGGCGCAGTTCCTCGGGGTGGAAATCAACCTCTTTCAGAATGTCGATGACCGTCGGCACCAGTGATCCGGTCAGGGTGAAAGTGCTGTCATGTTTCGGGTCACAACCGATCTGCAGCACCCGCTTGCCCAGGGTGGAAAACGCCGCCGACAGGTTGGAACTGGTGGTGGATTTCCCGATCCCGCCCTTGCCATAGACCGAGAACACCTTGGCCCCTTCGATCCGTGCGGTCGGGTCCTGATGCACCTGAACCGAGCCTTCTCCATCAAGGCCAGTCAGGTTCGGAAGGTTCTTATCCAGTGGGCTCATGATGTAATCCTCATTCCGCAGCAATCCCTTCCATCCGGTCTTCCAGGGCGTCGGCTGCACGTTGCAATGCGCCCAGTGTTTCGGCATCGGGCTGCCAATAGGCGCGGTCGTTGGCCTCAAGCAGGCGGTTTGCCATACGGCTTGACGCGACCGGGTTCAGGTCGGCCAGCCTGTTGCGCATGGTTTCGTCCAATACGAAGGTTTCCGAAATGCGCTGATACACCCAGGGTTCGACCTGACCGGTCGTGGCTGACCAGCCCAGTGTGTTGGTCACATGCGCTTCGATCTGGCGCACACCTTCGGCACCATGTTTCAGCAGGCCTTCGTAAAACTTCGGGTTCAGCGAGCGTGACCGAGTTTCCAGTGCCACCTGATCAGCCAGCGTCCGCACCTTGCCGTCGCCGCGTGTCTGGTCACTGATGTAAACAGCAACATCTGAACCCCGCGCCCGGCGAACGGCGCGGGAAATGCCGCCAAGCGTGTCGAAGTAATGGTCAACAGTGGTAACGCCAAGCTCGACGGATTCGAGGTTTTGATAAGCAACTTCGACATCTTTCATCGTCTGTTGCAGCAGATCGGTGTTTTTGTGGGCCTTGCCTTTCGTATCATAGGCAAACCCCTTGCGGGCCTCGTATGCGTCGGCCAGCTCGTCCTCATCCACAAAGGCCAGACTGTCGACCAGTTGATTGACGTTCGAACCATAGGCGCCTTCGGCATTCGAGAAGACGCGCAGGGATCCCTCTTCCAACGACACATTCATGCGCTCGGCGTAAGCCAATGAGTGCGCGCGGATGAAGTTCTGTTCCAGTGGTTCATCGGCCTGCGCGGCCTTCAGCGCGGCCTCGGCCAGCAGGCGCGTTTGCAGGGGCAACAGATCGCGGAAAATACCCGAAAGCGTCATTACCACGTCAATCCGCGGGCGGCCCAATTCAGGCAGAGGGATCAGGTCCGCGCCGCACAGACGCCCAAAGCTGTCAAACCGGGGTTTCGCGCCCATCAGCGCCAACGCTTGCCCAATGGGGCCACCATCGGACTTGATATTGTCGCTGCCCCAAAGAACCAAAGCCACGCTTCGCGGCACTGAGGCATGGGTTTTTAACAGCAACTCAGCCTGTTTCGCGCCGTCCTGACAGGCATAGGCCGTGGGCATTCGGAACGGATCAAACGCGTGGATGTTGCGGCCTGTTGGCAGAATATCGGGATTGCGCAGCAGATCACCGCCGGGAACGGGGGTCGTGTACCGGCCATCCAAAGCCCGCATCAAGGCGGGCAGTTCGGTTTCGCGCGACAGTGCCGCATCCATTTCCGCGCGATCAACCGCATCCAGATCGGGCAACAGGTCCAAGTAATCTGACCGCTCCTGATCGGTCATGGTCTGGCCGACCACGTGCAGACCTTCGGGGATCAGTGCGCCTTCGGTGTCCAATAGCGTGTGCCACAGGGCAGCCGGGTCTGTCCCATCCATGTCAACGGCCTCGGCCTGATCGGCGATCAGCATCTCAAGATCGGCCCGCTCCGTCGCATCAGAGGGCAGAGTGCGCCAACGGTTCAGGCTGTCCTTCAGTTCGGCCAAGCCTTTGTACAATCCCGCGCTTGAGAGCGGTGGCGTCAGATGGCTGACCGTTACGGCGCATGAGCGACGTTTGGCCAGCGAAGCCTCGGACGGATTGTTCGCGGCATAGAGGTAGATGTTCGGTAGGTCCCCGATCAGACGATCGGGCCAGTCCGCACCGCTGAGGCCCGTTTGCTTTCCGGGCATGAATTCCAGCGCGCCGTGCATTCCGAAATGCAGCACTGCGTCTGCACCAAAACTGTTGCGCATCCACAGGTAAAACTGTGCAAAGGCGTGGGTCGGGGCAAAGCCATGCTCGAACAGCAGGCGCATCGGGTCGCCCTCATAGCCGAAACCCGGTTGCAGGCCGACAAAGATATTGCCGAACTGACGGCCAAGCACAAAGACATCCCGCCCGTCGGTCTGAACCCGTCCGGGGGCAGGGCCCCAGCTGGCCTCGATCTCTTCCAGCCATGGTGTGTCACGCACGATATCGTCGGCACTAATCCTGGCGGCAACGTTGGCCTCTTGCCCGTAAACTTCGGCGCTGCCACCCAGAACGGCTTCGCGCAACTCGTCGACGGTTTCAGGCGGGTCAAGGTCGTATCCTTCGGCCTTCAGCGCCTGCATCGTATTCAGCAAAGAGGCGAAGACGTCCAGATATGCGGCCGTTCCTGCAGCGCCCGCGTTGGGCGGAAAACCGAACAGGACAATGGCCAGTTTGCGGTCTTGCGGGCGCGACTTACGCAGCGATGCCAACCTGTCCAGACGGGCCGCCAGCATGTCAACACGTTCCGGGCATGGGGCCATGGCTTTGCCGCCCTGCGATCCATCGTTGCAAACGCCGTGGCGACCAGCAAACACGGTGGGGCAGGTTGCCCCGTCCAATTCGGGCAGCGCGACCAGCATTGTGGTTTCAATGGGGCCAAGCCCCTGTTTTGACCCAGCCCATTGCTCAAGTGTCTGGAATTCAAGCGGGTGTGCCGAAACATACGGAATATCAAGCTGTTCCAGTACTCTTACGGCGCTGTCATTGTCGTTATAGGCCGGGCCACCCACCAGCGAGAATCCGGTCAGCGATAGCAGCGCATCGATTTTGCGCTCTCCATTCGGTTGGAAAAACTGATCAATGGCTGGCCGGGCATCCAACCCACCCGCAAAAGCAGGGAGAGCTTTCAGGCCGCGCGCCTCAAGAGCACGGATCACGGCGTCGTAATGCGCGGTGTCTGAGCTGAGCACGTACGACCGCATCATCAGAACGCCAACGGCCGCGTGCGGCTTTTTGGGGCCGGGCAGATCGTCAGGGTTCGTGGTGATACGGCTCGGCAGGTCGGGGTGGTATAGCCCGGTATCGGGATAGTCGCGCGGCTCGGAGGCTTCGGCGTCTCGCCATTCGGGACGTGATGCGTATCGACCGATCAGAAAGCGGACCATCGCTTCCATGTTGTCGTCGGAACTGCCCAGCCAGTATTGCATGGTGATAAACCACGCGCGCAAATCCTGCGCTTTGCCGGGAATGAATTTCAGGATCTGCGGCAGGCGACGCAGGATCTTCATCTTGCGCTGGCCGGTATCAGACGACGGTTTGGACGATCCGCGCAGACGCCGCAATAGTTTCAGCGCGCCAGAGGTTGGCGCCGCCATGTCCAACACTCCCATCCGGGTCAGCTTGACGATCTGTGCGTCGGCGATGATGCCGATCATGGCGTCGCAACTGTCACGCCGGGCTTGCAGGCTAGGAAGGATTGCCAAAACATGTTCTTCCAGAAACAGCAGGTTGGCGATGACGATATCTGCCTGCGAAACCGCATGTTTCGCCTTGTCGAGCGCTTCAGTGTCTTCACCCCATTCCGCAGCCGCGAAGACCTGAACCTCCAGTCCCGGAAAATCACGTTGCAATGTCGAGAGGACACGCGCGCACGGACCAGCAGCGTGGCTGTCCAGCGTCACGATCGATACGCGATAGGGCCGATATGTCTGGCAGTCATCGCGCATAATGGGCTTTCGCTTCGTACAGAGTTTCGACTGAGATTTGGGAGTCGCCCCGGGCCTCGGCAAAGGCTTCGGTATTGCGACGCGCCTTGCCGCGCACGAAGAACGGAACCTTGCGCAGTTCACGTTCGGCCTCGTCCAGCCAGATGATCTGCGCGCCGACGGGGTCTGGAGCGTCGGAAACCTGCTTGGCCCCGTGTGCATGGTGCGAGGGGCCAGCGGCGTCGTTGAACTCTGGATCTTCGCGGAACATGTGCAGAAGATGTTCCTCGAGCCCCATCACAAGCGGGTGGACCCAGGTGTCAAAGATGACATTGGCGCCCTCAACCCCCATCTGAGGCGAGTACCGCGCCGGGAAATCCTGAACATGCACCGGCGCTGAAATCACTGCGCAAGGAATGCCAAGGCGCTTGCCGATATGGCGTTCCATCTGGGTGCCGAGGATCAGTTCGGGGGCGAGGTTCGAAATCCTGGCTTCAACCTCAAGATAGTCGTCGCTGATCAGCGCCTCGACGCCGATATCCTTTGCCAGCGCGCGGATCGGACGGGCCATTTCGCGATTGAAGCAACCTATGCCGACAACCTCGAACCCCATTTCCTCGCGCGCGATCCGGGTGGCGGTGGCGACATGAGTGCCATCGCCGAAGATGAACACGCGCTTTCCGGTTAAATAGGTGCTGTCAACACTGGCCGAGTACCACGGCAGGCGCAGGCGATCCGAATCGAGACGCGGTTCGCACCCGGTCAACGCAGCGACCTCTTCGACAAAATCCTTGGTGGCACCGACCCCAATCGGGATGGTGCGTGTATAGGGTTGACCCAGTGTGCGCTCCATCCAGCGGCAGGCACTTTCACCGGTTTCAGGATACATCAACGCGTTGAAATGTGCGGTACCCAGACGTGTGATGTCTGCTGGCGTTGCGCCATAGGGGGCAGTGACATTAACCTCAACACCCATGTCGTTCAGCAGAGCGGTAATTTCGGTAATGTCGTCGCGGTGCCGGAACCCAAGCGCGGTTGGCCCGATCAGGTTGCACGATACCCGAGCGCTCCGGTCTGTCGGCTTGGCAAGCGTACGCACGATCTGCAAAAAGGTCTCATCCGCCCCGAAATTCTCTTTCCGCTGATAACTGGGCAATTCCAGCGGAATCACGGGGATCGGCAGGCCAAGGGCTGCGCCCAGGCCGCCGGGATCGTCCTGTATCAATTCGGCGGTGCAAGAGGCCCCGACAATCATGGCCTGCGGTTTGAACCTTTCGTATGCAGCCTGACAGGCATCGCGAAACAGTTTGGCCGTGTCGGAGCCCAGATCACGCGCCTGGAAAGTCGTATATGTCACTGGCGGGCGGTGGTTGCGGCGCTCGATCATGGTGAACAGAAGATCTGCATAAGTATCGCCCTGCGGCGCGTGCAGGACATAGTGCAAGCCGTTCATCGCGGTGGCGACACGCATGGCCCCGACATGGGGCGGGCCTTCATATGTCCAGACTGAAAGCTTCATTCCGCCGCCACCTGCAACATCGCCCGTCGCCTGAGCGGGCGCGCAAACAGCCCGGCAAGATCGCCAGCCTGTTCGTAGAAGTGGATGGGTGAGAAGACCAGCTCGATCGCCCATTTGGTCGCCAGCCCTTCGGCCTCTAGCGGGTTGGCGAGGCCAAGACCGCAAACCGTCAGATCGGGACGCGCGGCGCGCACGCGGTCGAGTTGTTTTTCCACGTCCTGCCCTTCGGACAGGGTGGGGCAATCGGCAATTTGGGCCAGATCGCACCCGACCAGATCGCGATGCAGGTAAGGAGTGCCAACCTCTACAAGCTCCATACCGCATTCACGCGATAGAAAGCGGGCAAGTGGAACTTCTAGCTGGCTGTCGGGCAATAGAAAGACACGCTTTCCGCCCAACGGCTCGGACGCTTGCGCCACAGCCTTGTGCGCCCGAAGCCGCGCGGGCTCGGTCACGGCGTCTACATGTTCTGCAGAGATGCCGAACCGGGACGCGATGGCTTGCAACCACGCTGTTGTGCCCTGTTCGCCGAATGGGAAGGGCGCGCTTATGGGGTGGGCGCCCCGGCGGACCAAAATGTCATATGTCTCGCCCAGGAAGGGCTGTACAAAGGCAACGTGTGTGTTCGGGCCGATGCCGAATTCCTCATCGCTGGATCGGTTGGGCAAGAGCCTGACGTCCTTCACTCCAATCCTATCCAACAGGTCCAGCATCTGATCCTGCACCACGTCAGGAAGACCACCAGCAATTACCAGCCCTGCTGTGTCACTTGAGGGCGTTGCGGCCACCATCGCCGCAAGGCAGCTATCCTCGCCCTGGGTAAACGTCGTTTCGATCCCTGAACCTGTGAAGTTCAGAACTCTGATCTTTGGCGCGTAGCGGGCATTCAGGCGTTCGGCAGCCTTGGCAAGATCCAGCTTAATCACCTCGGATGGGCAGGACCCGACAAGGAACAAACGACGAATGTCAGCGCGCCTTGACAGTAGACGGTCGACCTCGCGGTCGATTTCGTCCTGTGCGTCGGACATCCCGGCCAGGTCTGTTTCCTCGAGAATCGCGGTGCCAAAGCGCGGCTCGGCAAAAATCATCACACCCGCGGCGCTTTGAAGAAGGTGGGCGCAGGTGCGGGATCCAACAACCAGAAAGAAGGTATCCGGCATCATCCGGTGCAGCCAGATAATCGAGGTTAAGCCGCAGAAAACCTCATGCTGACCACGCTCACGCAGGACCGGCGTTTGGGTGCAGCCCTTGGATATCTGGCCAGGCGTCCTCATGCGGGTACCTGCATCTGCAGCCGCGCGCGGCGCAGTTTCAAAAGAAACTGGCCAGCGTTGATAACGTACACAAGATAAGCTGCCAGCGTCAGTAGCATCAGTTGCGCCGGCGTCAGCCAACCCGTTGAAAGGGCGACCAAATACGCAGTGTGCAGCGCAATGACCAAAAAGCTGACCACGTCTTCCCAGAAGAAGGCAGGCGCCAGCAAGTACTGCCCGAAGACAACCTTTTCCCAGATCGCCCCTGTGATCATGATCAGGTACAAAACGAGAGTTTTCAGAACAATTGAAACCGTGGCGATTGCGTAGCCTTCGCCGGTCGCAAGATAGCGCACCACCAACGCAAGCGAGACGAGAAACACCGCGAATTGCAATGGCGCCAAAACGCCCTGAACGGTCGTCCAATATGTGCTGTCCCGGCGCGCCAGTTGGTCAGGAGTGTAAAGCTGGTGCGTTCCAGGCGTGTTCATGGCTGATTGCGCCACGATGGCCTCCCTGCTGAACTTCCATCTCAGCGTAGAGGGCTTAACGGGAATGTGTCAATTAAAACTTACACTTTCGAATTGACGGATTCGCGGTGCTATTTCTGGCGCCTAATTTATGGGCGGAGGTATAACTATATGTTTTAGTTACAGAAAATTTTGATACGTACCTGTTGATGACAAAGATATCCACATTATGTCTACTTTATTTGACAAATAACCCGGCTTGACCCAAACTGATATCAAGCCGTTTGAATGTGTCGATACCGATTCCAGCGGCTTTTCTTTAGCAAGGATTGGATAATCCAATGCCCCCAGTCGATCCGTTTGAAGGCAGTCGACCGCTGAATCAAAATCAACTGGAAGCATTTGCAAAGCGGGTGCTGAAATCATTGGACTCTCATCCGCAGAATCCGTCGTCTCTGAATTTAGGCTCGATAACGGATTGGCTCTATGCGCACGTCATTTCCCCGGTTCCGTTCTCGTTTGAAGAAACACTTTGTTTTCTGGAGGAAACCGGTGTGTCTTCGTCTGAAATAATCGATGTTTGCATCCCCGAAGCCGCCTGTCGCGCAGGTCAGGCATGGGTGGATGACGAAGCGAGCTTTGCCAATGTTACGTTGGCGTCCTCGCGCTTATATGCAATTTGCAAGGCTCTTTCCGAAACATGGGAGATGCGCCCGCGCCGCACTGGGCAACCCACCATTCTGGTTGTCATTGCACCGGGTGAGCAGCACATGATCGGGTCCGTTGTCGCTGCATCACAATTGCGGCGGATGGGCTGTTCGGTTCAATTGCTGGGGGGCGCTACGCCGAAAGAGGCCATCGCCTGCATCAAGCGGGGCGCGTTCGATGCGGTCCTAATTTCTTGCGCGGGAAGTCAGGCTCTTGACAATGCTGTGCATTTCATAACACGTATTCGATCAGAAATAGACCAGCCGCCACGACTGGTCATCGGCGGGGCGATAGAAAAGCAAGTGAAGTTGACTTCAGTAAGTACAGGGGCGGATTTAGTAACATCCGATTTTGAGGTCGCTCTTGCTGGTCTGACAAATGCCAGGAGTTCTACGGAACCGCTGGCGGCTCAATAAAATGACTTCCGGTAAGCCAAACCCCTGGCAGATCGCGGCATTGCCGATGATCGAGCCAGAGTTTTTGTCCGGCGTTCTGTCCGAGGCATCTGACATCGCGTTGATTGTGGATCCGGAAGGCGTGGTCAAGGCCGCCTTGGTCAATGAAACCGGATCTCCGTATGGCAGCCTGGATCATTGGATCGGCAAAAAGCTTACAAATTTTCTGACCGAAGAGTGTATTCCCAAACTAGACCGCATACTTGAGCGAAGCTCGCGGGATGAAAAAGTTCAGCGTGTCGAGCTGAACCATCGCGACAAAGTGGTGTGGCAATATCCTGTTCGGTATTCGATCCATCCGGTCGGCCACAGCGAGCGGGCCATTTTGATGTTGGGGCGCGATCTGCGGCAAGTCGCTGAAACTCAACAACAATTGGTTCAGGCCCAATTCGCGCTTGAGCAGGGATATGAAGAGCGGCGCGAGTATGATGCGCGTTACCGCATGTTGATGTCAGTCGCGCGCGAGGCGTTTGTTCTGGTGTCTGTCGCGGATGGTCGGATTCGGGATTTGAACGATGCTGCCGCGCATATTTTGGGTGCGGCAAAGGACCAGTTGCAGGGACAGCCCTTTGCAAATGAGTTCAAGGATCGCGGGCGCGCCGAGTTTGTTCAGAACATTCTGGCCCTCGCATTGTCCGAAGTGGATGCCGAGGTCACCATACAAACCAAACGTACCCGCAACGAGGTCACGATCACACCAATCAGCTTTCGCGCTGGCGGAGCGCGTATGCTGATCTGTCGGTTAGAGGCCGGCACATCCGAAGAACATGCCAGCGACAAGCTTTCGGATAATTTGGTGCGCCTGTTCCGCCATGGACCCGAGGCGATTGTGTTTACCGACAGTAACGGGGTCGTTCAGTCGGCGAATGATGCGTTTATGAGGCTGGTGGACTTTGCGCATCATGTTGACGTGCGCGGGACAAGCTTGGCCGAGTATATGTCGCGCGGCCAGATCGACCTGAATGTGATGTTGGACAACGCCATTAAGACGGGTCGAATGTCCGCTTATTCGACCAAGTTCTGCAATGATGTTGGGGTGTGGACGGCTGCCGAAGTTTCGGTGTCCTATCTGAATAAACGCTCCACTCCGACGGTGGCCTTTGTGATCCGCGACGCGACGCGGTCCGAGGCAATGCGTACGCCTGCGCAGGGAAGTTCAAACATGGCGGGCGAGGATGTTGTGGATCTGGTTGGATCGGCCCATCTGAAAGACATCGTATCCCAGACAACAGATGTTATTGAACGTATCTGCATCGAAACGGCAATTGAGTTAACGGGCAACAACCGTGCCGCCGCAGCCGAGATGCTGGGGCTTTCGCGTCAAAGTCTTTACGTCAAGCTGCACAAGCTTGGTATTCAGGAAAAACAGGACGGCCATTAGCCGCGTTTTTCTTGCATCGACTCAAGTTGTCAATCAAGATTGACACATGAGCGCAAATTCAAATTTACAAATGTCCTCGTGGCCGCAACCTCTGGCTGCCCTTGAGTTGATCAAGCCAATTACATGGTTTCCACCGATGTGGGCGTTCCTGTGCGGAGTTGTATCCTCGGGCGGTGCGCTGACTGGAAACGTGGGACTGATTGCGTTGGGATTGATCCTCGCGGGACCAATTGTCTGTGGGATGAGCCAGGCTGCGAATGACTGGTGCGACCGCCATGTTGACAAGATAAACGAACCGCATCGCCCAATTCCATCGGGCCGCATCCCCGGATTGTGGGGTGCGTGGATCGCCATCGCAATGAGCGTGCTGGCCTTGGCCGTTGGCTGGCAGTTGGGTCCGTGGGGATTTGGCGCCACCGTCTTCGGTGTTCTGGCGGCTTGGGCCTATTCAGCCGAGCCTGTGCGATTGAAAAGATCAGGCTGGTGGGGGCCGGGACTTGTGGCGTTGTGTTATGAGGGCCTGCCTTGGTTTACAGGCGCGGCCATCCTGTCCGCTGGGGCACCGTCGCTTCAGGTTGTCGGTATCGCTGCTCTTTACGCGTTTGGGGCACATGGGATCATGACCTTGAATGATTTCAAAGCCTTGGAGGGGGATCGTCAGCTGGGAATTAATTCGCTACCGGTCACGTTGGGCCCGGATCGCGCTGCACGTTTGGCCTGTGTGGTGATGATTGTCCCGCAGATTGCGGTCATTGCGTTGCTGTTCTTGTGGGGAAAACCAGTCTTTGCAGTGGCCATATTCGCGGCGTTGATTGGGCAGGTCTTGGCCATGCGGGTTCTCTTGCAAGCCCCAAAGGCGCGTGCCCCGTGGTATAATGGAACGGGCGTTTCCCTATATGTCAGTGGTATGATGATCGCAGCCTTTGGCCTGCGTGGATTGGAGGCCGCACTATGACCCGCGGCAAAAACCTCTCGTGGATTGGAATTGTGCGTCTGGGTCTGGTGCAGATGTGTTTGGGCAGTATCGTTGTTCTGACCACCTCGACGCTGAACCGGTTGATGGTAGTAGAGCTGGCTTTACCTGCAATTCTACCGGGCCTGTTGGTGGGGCTGCACTACGGCATCCAGATCTCTCGCCCTCATTGGGGCGTCTTGTCGGATGCAACCGGTCGGCGGACCCCTTGGATTGTCCGAGGAATGGCCATTCTCGCGCTTGGCGCTTTGGGTGCGGCTTTTGGTATCCCATTGTTTAATCAAAGCTTTTGGGCTGCATTGACACTGTCCATCCTGTCCTACACGGCTATTGGGCTGGGTGTAGGTGCATCCGGCACGTCGCTGCTGGCCTTATTGGCCACAACAACAGAACCGCGTCGCCGCGCAGCGGCCGCGACGATCACATGGCTGATGATGATCGCCGGTATCGCGATCACCGCGGCCTCGGTTGGTGCGATGCTTGATCCGTATAGCCCAAGGCGGCTGTTGATCATCGTGGGCCTGGTCGGGGCAGGTGCTGTGGTGCTGACCTCTCTTGCCGTCTGGCGTGTTGAGGTCGGAGTCTCCGCCCAGCCATCGGCCGCAAAACCCCGTTTCCGCGCAGCGTTGCGCGAGGTCTGGGCAAACGACGCTGCGCGGCGGTTCACTGTATTTGTGTTTCTGTCGATGACTGCTTTCTTCATGCAGGAATTGATCCTCGAACCCTATGCCGGTTTGGTCTTCGGGTTCACGCCGGGTGAGTCCACGTCGCTTTCCGGCGCGCAGAATGGCGGAGTTTTCCTGGGCATGCTGTCAGTTGGTATTGCGGTTACCGGCCTGAAAATCGGATCGCTGCGCGGATGGGTCGTGGCAGGGTGCCTAGGCTCTGCGGCTAGTTTGGGCGCGATCAGTGCAATGGGCCAGGTAGGGCCGGAAGCTCCGCTTGTACTTGCGGTGGTGGTGCTTGGGTTTTTCAACGGCATGTTTGCCGTCGCGGCGATCGGCGCAATGATGGAGCTTGCCGGTGAAAAAGCCCAAGGGCAGGAAGGGACGCGCATGGGTTTGTGGGGCGCAGCGCAAGCCATTGCCGCCGGGTTCGGAGGTTTGGTCGGCGCAGCGGCCGCTGACTTGTTCCGGTCGGTGATGCCGGATGCAACCGCATTCGGGGCCGTTCTTCTGGCCGAAGCCGCACTGTTCGTAGCCGCTGCCATTCTGGCTGCACAAGTCATTCACGAAACACGGCGCGAAACGCGTATCGTTGCGGGAGAATAGCCATGTATGATGTCGTCGTTGTCGGAGGAGGCCCCGCCGGGGCAACAGCCGCCGAGGATCTGGCAAAAGCGGGCCACAAGGTCTGTATGCTGGATCGGGACGGGCGGATCAAACCCTGCGGCGGCGCCATCCCGCCGCGCCTGATCGAGGATTACAACATCCCTGACGCGCAGCTGGTGGCCAAGATCAACACGGCGCGCATGATTTCCCCAACCGGCCGACAGGTGGATATTGCCATCGAAAACGGCTTTGTCGGCATGGTGGACCGGGAGCATTTTGACGAGTACCTGCGGGGCCGTGCGCAATCAGCCGGGGCAGACCGTTGCACGGGAACATTCCTTAGGATCGAACGGGATGAGGCTGGACCCAAGGTCATCTATCGGGATAAGCAAACACGCGAAGAACGCACACTGCCCACCCGTTTGATCATAGGGGCTGACGGCGCGCGATCAGATGTTGCACGGGCCGAGGTGCCCGGTGGCGACACCATCCCCTATGTGATCGCCTATCATGAGATCATCGAAGCGCCAGAGGCGGTGAATGCCTATGACCCAACCCGGTGCGACGTGGTCTATGACGGTGCGATCTCGCCTGATTTTTACGGCTGGGTGTTTCCGCACGGTCGGACCGCCAGCGTTGGTATGGGCACCGGCATCAACGGGTTCGATCTGAAAAAGGCCACCAAAGATTTGCGCTTCGCGTCTGGTTTGGGAGAGTGTCGTACAATCCGTCACGAAGGCGCGCCGATCCCTCTCAAGCCGTTGGAGCGGTGGGACAATGGGCGCGATGTTGTTCTGGCTGGGGACGCGGCAGGCGTTGTCGCCCCGAGCTCGGGCGAAGGTATCTACTATGCCATGGTCGGCGGTACGGTCGCGGCCACGGCAGCACAGGCCTGTTTGGCCTCGGGTAAGGCTGCTGACCTGAAACTTGCGCGGCGGTTGTTCCTGAAAGAGCATAAGACGGTCTTTCGCGTGCTGGCATCGATGCAGAATGCCTATTACCGCTCGGACGATCGACGTGAGAGGTTTGTCTCGCTGTGTCATGACATTGATGTGCAGCGTCTGACGTTCGAGGCTTATATGAACAAGAAACTTGTCAAGGCGCGGCCGATGGCGCATCTGCGTATCGGATTGAAAAATCTGGCGCATCTGACCGGTCTGGTCAGAGCGGAATACGTATGACCATGATGATCCCTGCCTGGGTCGACGGCACGTTAAAACCCGTCGAAAAGCTGAAGGTGCATCAACTTGGCCTACGCCACAAAGCAGTATCCGTCTTTGTCTTGCGCGGTCCAAATCTGTTGCTGCAGCAGCGAGCCGCAGGCAAATATCACACGCCGGGTTTGTGGGCGAATACCTGTTGTACGCATCCACAATGGGGAGAAGACCCCAAAACCTGCGCTATCCGGCGTCTGAGCGAAGAGATGGGGATCACGGGCCTTTCGGCTGAGTATTCGACAGCGCTTGAATACCGTGCCGACGTGGGGCAGGGGCTGATCGAACATGAGGTTGTTGATGTTTTCCGCGCTGAGGCCGCTGTGGACACAACAATCTGCCCAAACCCAGAGGAGGTCTCAGCCCATCGCTGGGTCCACCTAAACGACTTGAGTGCAGAGATTGCGCACGAACCGGAGAAGTTCACTCCGTGGTTGAGAATCTATTTGGACCACCACGCGTCGGCAATTCTGGGGCCGGCACTGATGGCTGGCCTGTCTCCATGAAACAATCTTTGGTTATTCGGATTTTGGGTTGTACAGCATCCGCCGCCGGCCCGAGATGACCGAGGTTTTCCAAAGTTTGTCCACCAACAATCCAAAACGGCAAAATGCGGTGAGACATAAAGCGTATCCCGGACAAAGCTGCGCGTTTGGTGCGGTGCTTGGTCAATAGGGGTCAATACAGCCCGCGCGAGATCGGCTTGCGATTTGCATTGGCGTTTGGGTCCATGTCAGGTAGCAGAAACCTGGAATGGTTGCGCAGGATCTTGAGGCCCATATTCGGCTGGTCACGGATAACTGGGTTTCCGTTTCGACTTTTGCAGGTACATGCTCAACGTCGGCCATGATCATTAGGGCATTTCGCGCGGCCCCGAAGGGCGCGAAAGATGTGCGACTGACAACAATACCCCTCCCTGTTTCTTGGGCATCTTGGCATAGACCGCCTCGACGTCCTTCGGGATACGCGCCGCGCGGTCAAATAGCGCAAATTGAGTTGCCTCAGTTTTCTCCGTGTAAGTGACCGGTAGCGCGGTGTCGCTTGCATCCAGTCCACAATAGCCAAATCCAGCCGAAAAGACCGAACTACAACTGCTGATAAGAACAAGGGAATGCTCGCCGTGGGCTTAACGACATGCCAGATTTTCGAATTATTCATCTGATCGATGCTGTCACCCTATCCAAGGTGTTGCTACTGCGCGAGCAGAGCGAAATCGCCAAACACGCGCGTCCCGTCGACAAGAGAGCTGAAGTGCTCTTTCGACCCGCGCAGGTGAGAACCGTTCAACTCAAATGGCTTAGATATTGTTTCAGCCGATGAATGCACCTTGGGACGCAGGCTTGATTTGATGCCGTGGTATGTCACTATGATAGCTGCGATGGCTTATTTTCAAAACGACACCGGGTTTCTTTCTGGCACCGATGGCGCGGACTGCTCTGCGATCATCCAGTCCTTGTCGGACAAGAACGCAGCATATCTTCGGCGGCGCAGGCTTTTGGATGGGCCTGACGCGCATGCCAAAGATTTGGTGATCGAATGCGCAGAGGACATCCGGCAAAACAATAGTCAGGCTTTTGTTGATCTGCTGCTGACGCAGGTATCGGAGAACGTGTCAGAGCAGACGATTTTCACACTACTCGTGGCCGGTTGGCTAGAACTGCAGCGGGGGCAGTGGCAGGCAACCGAAACGCTTGGGCGCGAGGTTGTCAGCCGCGATCATCACGATCTGATGGCGCAGCGGCTTATTGATGCCGCCCGCGAGACATCGCGGGATCTGGAAACGGAAGCTGACCGCTGGCTTCAGACGCGAACATGTCCCGCACCGTTTCGCGAGATGGAAACGCGGGTCAATGGTGAGGTGCATTTTTGTTGCTCGGCATGGCAACCCGTCCCAATCGGGCGCTTGGAAACTGCGGACGAGGGTGGGTTCTGGAACTCCGACCGTGCGCGTGAAATCAGGCGATCGGTCCGTGACGGCGACTTTTCACATTGCAGCCGATGGCATTGTCCACAAATCGCCGGTCGCAGGCTGCCAGCACGCACCCCGGAAACACAAGACGCAAAACTGGAGTTAGAGAAGGGTCCAGATAGGGTCATCCTGTCTCATGACCGGTCCTGTAATATTTCTTGCCCAAGTTGCCGCACCAAGCTGATCAATCTGCCGCATAAAAACACGGAACGTCTGAACAAAGTTTTTGAAGAGCGCCTTCTGCCCCTTGTCAGTAAGGCGAAGAAAATCAAAGTGACTGGTTCCGGTGATCCGTTTGGCAGCAGGCATTTCCGTCATGTCCTGGCGCAACTGACCGCAGCGGGTCAGCCTGGCCGACGCATTCAACTGCACACAAACGGTTTGCTGGCCAATGAAAGGGCATGGAACGATCTTGGTCTTTGGGGCCGCGTTTCGTCGGTTTGGGTGTCGATTGACGCCGCGGAACCCGACACCTACAGCGTGCTTCGCCGAGGTGGTGACTTTGCCACGCTCAAGAAGAACCTGCGCTTCCTCGGGGACCTGAACGCGCGTGGAGATATCGATACACTGCGCTTTGATTTCGTTGTTCAGGCCGCAAACTTCAGAGAGATGCCCGCATTTGCTGACCTCGCTCATGAAATGAACGCAGATGGGATTTACTTTCTAAGGCTGCGCAATTGGGGGCATGTTACGCCGCAGGAGTTCAAAAATCAGGATGTGTGCTCATCCGATCATCCTGAGCACGAAGACCTGTTGGCTGTCCTTTCAGACGAGCGCTTGGCGTGGAGCGGCGTGGACCTTGGCAGCTTGAACTCAATCTAGGTGTTATATCTCTTTGCGAATCAGAATGTCTGCCAAACACGAACAATAGTCTTTGGTGCATCGAATTGGATCGGATGGAAGATCAATGTCTTCACCCAAATACCCGATCACACCGCCGACACCGCAGACCCCCCGCATAACCTGGCCATTTCCTCTGACGCGCAGAGATTCCAGTCCGACATTACACTGGTACCCCCGCCAACGATTCATGCCCCTGATAATGAATTCGTTCGGTGGCATTGTTTCACTGTGTCCGGACCGCGTGGTTGCGCGCATCAATGACCTCGGCTTTTCTCCAACCGGTGCCAGTTTTGACGGCAAGCCCTTCGACAGCACCCGCAACTGGTCATCTGTGTAATCATAGAGTTGCGATCCAAATTCCTGCCGCAACGGCTTCAACGATATCGACGCTGCCGGCAGCGCAGCGCGCAGTTCCTGGGCATCTTGAAGTATTTGGTCAAAACGATCCGGGTGCATCGTCACATTGATATGAACGCTTATGCGGTCTGCCATCATCCCAGCCACTTGGATAAAGTGGTTCAGCTTAGCAAACTCGGCGTGATAGGTCAGGATAACGCTGTTCAAACAATCACTTATCTTTTCCCAGAACCGAAGCGTACGCGATGCATTGCTGATCAGGCTGACTTTGAAATCCATCCCGGACGCGTGGCGCAGCAAATCGATGATGCGGGGATGCATCGTGGGCTCACCACCGGTGAACTGAAGCCAGACAATCTTGTCTCTTTCAGTCACGTAGTGTTCCCTCATCTGATGGTACAGATGAAAAATATCACTGGTCTTCTGCCACTTGACTGATCCATCATGCAACGATTTTGGACAATAGCTGCATGCATAACTGCAGGAATTGCCCAACATCCAGTCCACCACAACGATCTTTCCATACATGGGATCGGAGTGTTCGATCAGAGTAAAAACGTCATTTTCGTTTTGAATAGCTTCTTCGTTTTGAATAGCTTCCATAAAAATCCGGTCACTGTTTATGATGTCGCAGCCTCCGACCCAAGCGCGAGCCTGTGGCACTTACCAATGATCTCAGTCTAGCTTGAATTCCGTTCCCGGACAAAATGTTTGCCGAGTGGTGCGCGCGACTTTTTTCGGTTGCAACGCATCAGAGTTCCGGCCGATGGGGGATGCTTGCGTGATCATAATACGAGGTCAGCGCCGTTGACTTGTTTTCGTATGCACCTCTTTTTATAATATATACATAAAATTTTTGAATTTATGACATTTAGGCGTATTCAGTTTGCCTAATTTACAACGGCTTAAAGCTTACCAAGGCGGACAGTCGGGGGAAATTTATGACGAAGGCTAACGGCCCAAAAGCTCGACCTGAAGTTGCCAGGAAGAACGCCGGTAAAACGGCGGATATCTACGATTTTGTTCAGTCTCCAGAATGGCAGAAAGTGCTTGAAAAGGCTCGGTTAGAGCAAGAGATAAAGCGCTCGACGGATACTTCGAAAGGTAGGACGCCTCAAACAGCAAAACCGGATCAAGGCAAGGCTGCGCAATCAACCATAGGTGAGCAAGCTAAAGCCGCACAAAAGCCGTGGTCAGAAAGTCTGGAACAAGCCCGGCAACAGCGAAACGCCGAGTTTATTCGGCGAAGGGGTGAGTCGGTAAATCCCGGCCAAAACACCGAATCTGCGGGCGGCGCGACTGGCAAAGCCCCGGAAAACGCATCTGCGCCGCCGCAAAACAGTGCAGCAGAACCCGACCAGAGCGCAGCTCCGTCTCCCCAACCCAAAGAAGATGCTGCAACCGCAGACGGCCTAAACCAACAGGAAAGCGAGCAGCAGGACACTGAATATAGCCTCAGGCTGTCCCCCGAAGAAGTTGACCACCGCATTTCGAAAAAGCTTGCTCAAAGATTGGAAGACCATCAGCGTGCGCGCCGTAAGGTTAAATTGGGTTTGATCGCATTAGGATGTGTGATCGGCGCGGCCGTTTCGTCTTCTGTTATCCTTATGATGACCGGGGGGCGCTCGTCAGACGCGCCGGAATTGGCAGGATCGGGGGCAACCGGGTCTGAGCTGGCAGAACCGGTCCCATTGCAGGACGGTCTGCAAACAGAAACACTGCAATCTGATCTGTTTGCGGGTACGGGTGATCAGGTCGTTTCCGCGGATTTGTTTGACACGGGGCCAACAAACCCACCGGATATTGAAGACGCATTGGCTGAGTCTGACGATCTGGACAGCCTTGCAGCTCTGGCACCGCCATTGTCGGGTCTGGCAGGGGGGACCGAGGCAACCTTGCCAACGAACCCCGCAAGCGCCGCGCCAAGTGTGCTTTCTTATGTCCCAGCGCTGGAGCAACCGCTGATGCCTGTGGGAGGCCCCGGCTATCTGCCCAGACGAGAAGCAAACCCCAGCTTCCTTCCATATGAATACACGCCGGAGTTTTTCGTCTCAGCACTTGCGCCGACATTTGAAAATTCTACCGATTTTGAGCCAATCACTGTCTCGGTCGTCCCGACTGTTCCCAGACAGCGCGCGCCAAACGTGCTTGCAGAGCTTGCTTTACCGCAATCGCCCGCCCGTTTGAGCAACGCGGCGTTGGCGCTATTGCAAGTTGGGGTTCGTTCGCCAGACCTGCCTGTGTCGGTCGCACCTGTGACTGGTGAATTGATAGCGGCGGCATCTGATCCTTCGGTCTTGCTTGACGACGTGGCGCTCAGCCCACCGGCCTTTCAGCCGCGCGCACTTACCCTGCGACCAAACCCGTTGGAGCAGGAAGAGAAGCCGTCAGAACCAGCGGCCCTTTCTATTGAAATCGTTGAACCACTCGATAACGCACCTGTCGGTACAAGCGCAGCATTCAGACTGTACGCGCCGAACCAACTGTCAGAAGACGCGGTAGCGGCGGTTGTGGCTGATTTAAAAAACACGGGCCATGAATTGAGCGGCACAGCCCGCGTTGGTTACAGGGTGTCGCAATCCAATGTGCGATTTTACCACCAGCAGGATGCGGCGCAGGCTGCGGCGCTTGCAGAAGCTGCGGGCGCGTTGCTGCGGGATTTCACCGGCTCAAACTCAAAAACACCAAGCGGGGTGGTCGAGTTGTATTTGGCTGGCGAAGGGGCTGGTCCTGCACCGGTGAAACGCACGGCCTCAAGCCCCAGCCGAAGCGCGCCAACAAACGCGTCAGTCACCCGTCTCAGAAGTCAGGTTCTGAAAAAACTCAGGACAACAGCCAACTAAATACGCTATTCTATTTTTGAATGTGATGTTCCGAAGTAAAGTGGAAATATTGTTAACAAGTATCGATAGGGTTTTTCTATATGACCAATAGCAGGCTCATGGGCATTGTAACTGCTCTGCTGTTTCTGGCGACGACGCACGGCGCGCGAGCTGAAATCACGCTTGAGCAGTTGCTTGTCATAGATCAGTTGCTGTCCGCCAACGACACCCAGGCGCTGCGGTCCTACCTTGAACGAAACCCGGAATTGCTTGCTGGTGAGGATGAGCTGTCGGTCGAGTTGCGAAATTTCTACGATGCCGCCTCCGCGGGGAATTTGAACTTTGGCTACACGGCCAGCCCAGCGGTTAATGCAAGCGATACGGCGGCTGACAACGAGCTGACACACTAGTCCTGATGTCCGTGTTCGACGCCATTACTCGCTCGGCCTTCCCGAAAATTGCCTACGTCATTGAGCCCCGGTTCTCAGGCGGTACGTCTGCCGCCGTCGCGGCCGAACTTCGGGTGGCTGTTGAGTTTGGAATCGTTGAGGTGCATGCAGTCACGTCCAAAACCTTTGGCGAAAACCAAAATGTGGCGCCTGTCTTGCGGCGCGTTCTGGACGAATTGCGAATTCCCCTGGTTTGGGATGCGCCCCGGATAAGTGCCGATTTCGTAATCCTACACAATCCTGCGTTCCTAAAGTTTCAAGACGCGTTGAACACCAAGATATTCGCTCGGTCACTGATCGTGGTGACGCATGAGAACTTTCTGCGCCCCGGCGGAGCAGAGGGTTTCGACGTCTTGGCCTGCCTGAGCCGTATTGAAGAAGCGACGCTGGCACTCAGAAAATATCTTGCTCCGATATCGCCGTACAACCGCAAAACGGTAAAGGAGTGGTTGGCGATGTCACGCATCGCGCGGCAATGGGCGGTGTTGGATGCAGACTGGTTCAATATTTGCCAAACCGAAGTTCAATCCCCTTGCGAAATGCCACAGGATCGACGGGGGCGGCACTCTCGGCCCGGGTTTGAAAAGTTTCCGTCTATCGATGATCTCGATAGCTGCTTTCCCAAACACGCCAAAAGCAATGTTATCCTGGGTGCGGATGCCCTGCTGAACGCCCAGGTTCTACGTGCGCATTGGAAAATGCTACCGTTCGACGGGATCAGCGTGGATGAGTTTTTCTCCATGATCGACTTTTACGTCTATTTCACAGCACCAACCTGGCAAGAGAGTTTTGGCCGCGCCATTGCCGAAGCCCTTGCCGCCGGCAAAGTCGTTCTTTCGAACCCGGAAACCGCGGCTACGTTTGGCGATGCTGTCGTTAGCTGTCATCCAGGTGACGTTGACCAGATCATTTCCGATCTTATCGCGAAACCGGACCGGTATCATGAGCAGGTAACAAGGTCGAAGACATCACTGGCGCAGTACTCCGCTGCAAGCTTCAGGACGATGTTGGCAAGTGTTCTGACGGCACAGAGCGAGGTTCTGAGATGATCTTTGTCGAAGCAGGCACGCGCTCATTACGATCATTCGATGCGCAATTGATCTTTGCCGAACAGCTTTCCACGCGCGGTTATAGCGCTTGCATCGATGCAGAATACCTGCCGGAAAACGCGGGGCGGGGACGTGTCTATGAGGCTTCAAAGTTTCTTGTCGATCCAGATGATTACGAGGTTGATACCTTATTCGTTCTGGGTGCCGAGGACATCGGCGATCGGCTTCTTGCCTCCCTCAGGCAAAAACAGCTTGGCGCGGATGTTCCGGTTATTGCCACAGGCCGATTTGCAACCCAGCAAAGTTATGTCGGGGCAAAGTCGCGTTTGGCCTATGCGCTTGGCCGCGAAGCCAACGTGATCGACCTGACGGAACTTCAGCCACGCTCATTGCTGCCTGCTGCAGCCAGCCCCTTGATGACTGAAATTCAGCCAGCGCCCAGGGCGGTGCGCAAGGTACCGAACGTAACAATCGTGTTGGGTTCGATGGAATTGGACAACCCGGAGATCTTGTCCTGCTTTTCGCGGATGAGTAATCAACTGGTTTACAATCTGCGACTGATCGTGAGCGGGGCGCAAAAAGAGGTGATCCGGTCCTCTCCTTTCCATGATCTGCCAGCCAACCTTTATACGGATCTTTCCCCGCAGACACTGGCAAGGTCCACTGATATCCTTGTGATGTTCGGCAGCGGCATCGCGGGAGTGCGTATGGCGGACTTCACGATCGAATTGATCGCCAGCGGCGGTGTTGCGATCGACTGCACGGATGACGAGGCCATTGTGTCGTCCGGGGTGCCTGCCTTGCTTGGACCAAAAACTCCGTTGGCGCTCGGCGGCTATCTGACTGGAAAAGTGCTCGGAAATACCTCTCAGATCGCTGAGCAAGCGACAAGATCGCAGTGGTTGCATTCCGTTGACATATCCCGTTTGGAAGCAGCGGCAGGTCTGCGGCCCAAAACGCGCCAACTGAAAGACAGACCGCAGCGAACCCTGTTTTACCCGACAAACGGTGTGGGCCTTGGTCATGCGCAGCGTTGCACAGTGATTGCCAAAGCGTTGCCCGACGACATTTCTCCGATCTTTGCGGCCTTTCCCAGTTGCGTCCCCCTTGTTCGTCGAGAAGGAATCGACTGCATTCCACTGGTTCAGCGCACTGACATGACGGACAATGCCAATGGAAACGACGTTCTGACATACCGACGACTAGGTGCCGCCCTGCAAGCAGGCGATACGTTGGTGTTTGATGGCGGTCACGTCTTTGACTCGGTCTATCGCGTCATTCTGGAACGGAACCTGTCGGCAGTTTGGGTAAGGCGGGGATTGTTCCCTGACGGACGATCCAGGCACAGAATGGTGCAGAGAGAGAAGGTGTTTGATCGCGTCATAGTGCCGTCCGAGGCTTTTGATGAACTGAATGATACCTACAGCCACGGTAGCCATGTTCACAACGTCGGCCCGATTTTTCGTCAAGTGACGCAAAGCGAAGAAGAACGCAATCAGCTTAGGTCCAGACTGGCCGAGCGGTTCGGGCGCGAGTTCAAACAGTTGGTCATCAGCATGTTGGGTGGCGGCGTGGCGTCTGACCGGTCAGCGCAGCTTCAGGCAATATCCGGTATGCTGGAAGACCGCGAAGATTGTTTGCACCTTGTTGTCACTTGGCCCGGAAGCAAGGTTCAGCCCGCAACGTTTGGGTGGACGAACACGCGCGTCGTCCAGACTTTCGAAGCGACGCGACTGTGCCTGGCCGCGGATCTGGTCATCTCGGCGGCGGGCTACAACTCAGTGCTTGAGGTTCTGTACAACAGAATCCCGGCAATCCTGATCCCTCAATCCGCGCCCTACCTGGACAATCAGGAACGCCGCGCCCGAGCTTTGGCGGATCGCGATCTGTGCGTAATCATCACGGAAAAAGAATTTATGAAATTGGAACGAACGGTGTCGGATTGTTTGGATCAAGGTGATTTGGAACTCTATCGATCTGCGTTGGAAAAGATCGAACTGCCCGAAACCGGCGCGGCCGAGGCAGCCCGGATCATAGCACAGGTCAAAGACGAAAAATGACAGAAATCTCGTGGTTCGAAATCCTCAGCAGAACGACACCAAAGCGTCCGGTGCAACTGGACAGCTTGATCACCGATGGTCAAAAACCCCAACCATCTGGGAAGGTTATATTCCCTGAGATGGATCTAACGCCGTCAGCGTCCCTTTGGGAACGGGATGCCAGCAATCCGACGTATATCGGCGTTCGGATTCTACAACCTCCAAAATCCGCGCATAAAATAGCGAGGGTTCTTGCCGCTGCGGCAATGGAACGCGAAGTGCTTCCTGTCATTTTATGTCGTGTTGATTATAGCGGGCTTGAACAATTCGGGTTCCGAGTTGAGCGCATCCCGGATGACCCTTCGGCAGCGCAGGCCGCTGAAGAGGAAATCAGGAAATTCTGGGATCTGGCCATCATCATAGATGGGGACGAAATCGCGCTTTGGTCCGGCTAGACAGGTTAGGCGCTTGGGTCGTACCGGGGCAAGAAACCACACACGTTTCAAGGCTGATTAGCTGTTTGTGCTTGCCGTAGTCTCTGTACTGCGCCGTATCAGTTGCCCTGGTTCCTGGCTTCTAACCTTTCCAGGTTCACAACAGTCGACAACATAAGGCGGTCATGGCTCCAATCCTCGGTCTGCTGCACTGATGCGGCCGCCAGCCCGAGGATAAGTGCAAAGAGAACCGTTTGTCCGAGCAACATGAACGGCAACTGGCGGTGCATCGATGGCGCATCACCCAGCGCAATCACACGTTGGCGCAGCACTTTTTTGGCTTTGCCTCCGGTCACCAGGGCAACATTCAAAACTCGCGGGCTGCCATGCACGACGGTACGGGCGCAATAGTCGAGCAGACAGGCGGTATAATCTTGGGCATTGATACCTCTGCGGACCACAACCGACTGATCGCAGGCCAATTCGCGCAGGCGATCGAACTGGTACTTCAGCAAAATATATGCAGGGTTCCAGAACAACAGCGGGCGAAGTATCTCAAACCCCAACTCCCACTCAACATCTCCGGCGCGAATATGTTCAAGTTCATGTGCGAGGGCAAAGCGCAACTCTCGGGGTGAGTCCAGCAGATGAGAGGGCAGCACGACATGGCGCCGTCGCAGACCGCGCACCGCGAAGGGTACCGCGATACGGTCAGACAGTCGAATGTCGACTTTGGCTGAGCGGCGCCACAGGAAACTGTCCTTCACCGTTTCGCGGATCGACAGCCCATCACGAACGAGGCGAACGGCGTATACCACAGAGATCATTGCGAGCAGCGCAAGGACAACATCCAGAACTGGATGATCGCCGCTTAATAACAGCTCTACCCAGCGTTGGCGCGTGTTCAAAAGCGTTTCGAACTGTGTTGCGGGCATGGCAATGTCACCACGCAGATACGCTGCCACTGCGATATCACCAATGGCCACAGTACCCTTGGCCGGAGTGTGAGACGCCAGTGCAGATACACCCAATGCGAGTAAAGGGCTAAGACTCACGCAAAGGCACAACACCTTGAGCGTGCGCAGTTGCGCCACGAATCCGCGGTTGAGGGTAGTTTTGGAAAGAACGACCCGTGCGGCAAGCCAGATAAGCGCAGCCAGGCCAAGGATCAGGTTCCATTCCAGATATGCGTCGAGAACCGGTTTAACCGCTGTCATTTTGCAGTCTCCTCTCTACCAGTGCCCGAATTTCCTCTAGATCAGCTTCGCTTAGACCTGCGTCGTCGACCAGCCTTGCAACCAACCTTGCCGGCGTGTCGTCAAACAGTGTCCGCGACAGGTTCTGCAGCGACCGCGATTGATACCTGTCCTTTTCCAGAAGCGGCTTATAAATCAGCGTTTTTCCATCCTTGCGGCTTTCCACAAACCCTTTTTCATCAAGAATCCGCAGAATGGTTGCGCCGGAAGTATACGCCAGATTGCGTTCTGGTGGCAGGCAATCAAGCACGTCCCGGACCGAACCCTGACCCAGCGACCAAAGTTCATTCATGAACTCAAGCTCCACTTCGGTCAGAAGGTTTGTCGTCTTTTTCTTACGCATCGGTCGTTCGTGTCGCATCCATTGTTATGCCTGACAGACAAGCATCCTTTCACTGTTTCGCAAAGCTCAAACTTTCCAGAAGACGAAGAAACCCCAGCCGATGGAAAGGAAAAGAGGTGTCCAGACCGGCTGTCCTACCAAACCAAGCCAGGCCAGAAAGATATAGGCGGACCCCAGAAGGGTGATGAACAGCCGGTCACCAAGCGTGGTCGTCAAGCCCAGCACGCCGCGACGCTCAATCCCGTCGCGGTACTTGAACCCTTCCAGTACGCCAATCAGGGCGATGGCGGAAAAGATACCAATGAACAGCGCCAGCGTTGCCGGGGTCCAGGCCATCCAGAAGTCGGGCCAAAGCGGATCGGTCCAAGAGAAACCTTTTTCCTCTTGCTGGCCGACATTGCCCCAACCGGCCTGCGCTTGGGCAAAGGCAGCAGAGGGCAGGAAGGGGAGGGTGAGAAGAAGTTTACGCATATCGAACCTCACACACGTCCCATCGCGAAACCGCGCGCGATGTAGTTGCGGACAAACCAGATGACGATGGCGCCGGGGATAATAGTCAGGGTTCCTGCGGCGGCCAGAAGACCCAGCTCGTATCCTGCGCTGGAGGCGGTTCGGGTCATGACGGCGGCGATTGGCTTGGCCTCAACCGCTGTCAGGGTCTTGGCCAGCAGCATCTCGACCCACGAGAACATGAAGCAGAAGAAGGCCGCGACACCGACACCGGCTTTGATGTTGGGCAGGAAGATCGTCACGAAGAAACGCGGGAAGGAGTAGCCATCGACATAGGCTGTCTCGTCCAGTTCCTTCGGGATGCCGCGCATGAAGCCTTCCAAGATCCACACTGCCAGCGGCACGTTAAACAATGTATGCGCCAGCGCCACGGCCAGATAAGTGTCAAACAGGTGGATCGACGAATAGAGCTGGAAGAAAGGCAACGCAAATACCGCCGCCGGAGCCATCCGGTTGGTCAGCAGCCAGAAGAACAGCTGCTTGTCACCAAGGAACCGATAGCGTGAGAACGCATAGGCCGCTGGCAGCGCAACACAGACCGACAGCACCGTGTTGATCGTCACATAGATGATCGAGTTGATGTAGCCCCAGTACCACGTCGGATCGGTGAAGATGGTGATATAGTTCTCCAGCGTAAAAGTCTGGGGGAACAGGGAAAAGCCCGAAAGGATCTCGTTCGTGGTCTTGAAGGACATCGCCACCAGCCAATAGATCGGCAGCATAAGGAACGCGATATACAGGATCGGGATAAGGGACCGCTTCTTCATTGCGCGTCATCCTTTGTCATCAGTGTGTAGAAGACCCAGCTGACCAGCAGCGTGATGGCGAAGTAGATCAGGCTCATCGCGGCCGCAGGACCAAGGTCGAACTGTCCCAGTGCGATCTTCACAAGGTCGATCGACAACAGGGTGGTTGAGTTGCCGGGGCCGCCGCCGGTCAGGACGAAAGGCTCGGTATAGATATTGAAACTGTCCATGAAGCGCAGCAGAACGGCGATGGTCAGCACGGTCTTCATCTTGGGCAGTTGGATGTATCGAAAGACTGACCAAGGGCTTGCACCGTCGATTTTGGCCGCCTGATAGTACGCGTCGGGGATCGACACCAGGCCCGCATAGCACAGAAGAACAACCAGTGAGGTCCAGTGCCACACATCCATGACGATGACGGTGATCCAGGCCGACAAGGGCTGTTGCGTCATGTCGTAGTTGATTCCCAGAACGTCATTCAGGAAGTATCCCATCAGGCCGATTTTGGGCAGGGTAAAGATGTTCCACATCGATCCGACTACGTTCCATGGGATCAGCATCGGCAAGGCCATCAGCACAAGGCAAACTGGTACCCAGAATCCTTTGCGCGGCATGGACAGGGCCACGATGATGCCCAAGGGAACTTCGATCAGCAAGATCATGAAAGTAAACAGGAATTGACGCCCCAAAGCGGCTTGGAACCGATCAGAGCGCAGGATTTGCTCAAACCATCCAAGCCCTTCCCAGAAGAACTGGTTATTGCCAAAGGTTTCCTGCACCGAGTAGTTGACCACGGTCATCATCGGCACAAGTGCGTTGAACGCAACCAGTGCAAGGACCGGCAGGACAAAGAACCATGCTTTTTGGTTTTCCGTTCTCATTGCGCCCGCTCCTCGGTTGCGATCCAGCCATCACGATAGACGCGGGATTGTTCAGGTTTGAATTGCAGAAAGACCTGCGAGCCGGGCTCAGGGACTGTGTGTTCTGTCACCGCCTTCAGAGCCGTGTTGCCAACCATCGCACTGACGACGTAGTGGCGGCCGATATCCGAGACTTTGGTCACATGCGCAGGGATGCCAGTATCGCCGAAGCCCACATATTCTGGGCGAATACCCAGATCGGTGCGCCCACCATCGCCATGGGTCGGGCCTTCCAGCACGACTTCATGCCCTTCGAACACCGCCCGGTCGCCTTTGGTTTCACAGGGCAGAACATTCATACCGGGCGAGCCGATGAAGTGGCCGACAAATGTGTGTTGAGGACGCTCAAACAGCTCAACCGGGGTGCCGATCTGCACCACTTCGCCTTCCTGCATGACCACGACCTCATCCGCGAAGGTCAGCGCCTCGGTCTGGTCATGGGTTACGTAGATCATCGTGGCTTTGACGCGCTGGTGCAGTTCTTTCAGCTTCGACCGCAGCTTCCATTTCAGATGCGGGTCGATCACCGTCAGCGGTTCATCAAACATCACCGCATTCACATCGTCGCGGACCAGACCACGGCCCATCGAAATCTTTTGCTTATTGTCGGGACTCAGACCCGAGGCGCGGGTGTTCAGCATATCCGTGACGTCCAGCATCTCGGCGATCTCATCGACGCGGCGCTTTATTGTTGCCGGGTCAACGCCTCGGTTTTTTAGCGGGAAGGCAAGGTTTTCGCCCACGGTCATCGTGTCGTAGATCACCGGAAACTGGAACACCTGCGCGATGTTGCGCTGGTCGGGGGGCAGGGTGGTGACGTCGCGGTCATCGAACAGTATCTGACCCTCGGACGGTGTCAGCAAGCCTGAGATGATGTTCAAAAGCGTGGACTTGCCGCAACCGGACGGCCCAAGCAGCGCATAAGCCCCGCCATCGCGCCAGGTCACGTCGATTTCCTTTAGCGCATAGTCCTCGGGGCCTTGCGGCGCGGGCATATAGCTGTGTCGTAGGTTTGAAAGCTTGATCTGTGCCATGTCAGGCTACCCTTTGGCCGTCTTGGCCGAAATACCGGCAATGGGCCGGGTTCATGTAGAAACTGTGATCCTCGCCAACCTCATAGGGATGGACACCGGCTGCCAGGGACACCCAATCATCCGCCCCGTGACGGAAATGCGCGCTGGAGTCAGAGCCTGAAAGCTCGGTCACAAGCACCCGGCCTGTCAGTTCCACATCCGCGTCTGATGTCCGGTAAGGCGTTACGCGGTGCGGGCGGACAGCAACCATGTATTCGCCATCCTTCATGTCTGTAACAGTCCAGCCGCCACCACCGGCCAGTTGCGCCTGCGCACCAGACACGGTGATACGCGCAACGTTGATCGGCGGGTCAGAGAATACCCGTGCGGCGGCGATGTTTTCGGGGTTGCGATAGATATCTGCAGTGGGTCCGAATTGCGTGACGCGTCCGTCCTCCATCAATGCGGTGTAGCCGCCCAGCAATAGGGCCTCTTCGGGTTCCGAAGTAGCATAGACCACAACGGCACCGCGCCCTGCGAACAGGTCGGGCAGTTGCTCACGCAGTTCCTCGCGCAGTTTATAGTCAAGGTTCGCCAGCGGTTCATCCAGGAACACCGCGCGGCTTTCTTTGGCGATGGCGCGGGCCAGCGCGGTACGTTGCTGCTGCCCGCCAGACAGCTCGTGGGGGCGGCGGTGCAGCATCGGGCGAAGCTGCAGCAGATCGGCAGCTTCTTCGACGCGGCCTTCGATCTCGGATTTCGCCATACCTGCCACGCGCAGGGGTGAGGCGATATTGTCAAAGACGGTCATGTGCGGATAGTTCACGAAAAACTGGTGCACGAGGCTGATCTGCCGCTTTTGCGTATTCAGGCGCGTCACATCCTGCCCGTCCATAAAAACTTTGCCTTGGGCAATCGGGTCCAGCCCGGCCATCATCTTGATCAGAGAGGTCTTGCCCGACCCGGTGGCCCCAAGCAGCACATTAAAGTGACCAGTCTGCAAGGTCAGCGAAGTAGGTTTGATATGGATGACGTTACCGACCCGTTTGGTCGCGTCTTGAAGTTCGATCATGTCCGTGGGTTCCGGTCCTTCAGTGCGCCGCACTGGTATTGGGATGGGGATGCCTGAACGGCACCCCCGGTTCTCGTGGGTTTACTGGGCCTGCCAGCGCGCTACCAGTTCGTCATAGTTGACGGTCTGGCCCTGCGGCTTTTCGTTTTCCAGCTTGGCTTTTGGCGAACCCGGTTGTTCCAGCCAGAAGGTTGGATCCTGCGGTTCGTTCAGACGGGGACCACAGCCACCGTAGATGCCGGCGCTTTCGTCAGCGGCCTGCATCCGGGACATGGTGATGTCCATCTCTTCAGCCAGACGATCCATCGCCTCTTGCGGGGTGAAGGCGCCCGAGTTCACGTCACCGATCTGCTGCCACCAAATTTGGGCCAGCTTCGGATAGTCCGGCACGTTGATGCCGGTCGGCGACCATGCCACACGGTCAGGCGAGCGGTAGAACTCGACCAGACCACCCAGCTTAGGTGCGCGTTCGGTGAACGACTCGTGATTGACCGAGCTGTCGCGAATGAATGTCAGACCCACATGGGACTTCTTCACATCCACGGTCTTGGACGTCACGAACTGGGCATAGAGCCAAGCTGCCTGAGCACGATCCGCAGGGGTCGATTTCAGGAAGGTCCATGACCCCACGTCCTGATAGCCAACCTTCTGGCCTTCTTCCCAATAGGGGCCGTGCGGGCTGGGTGCCATACGCCACAGCGGCGTGCCTTCGTCATCCACAGTGTTGTTGCCTTCGGACTTCGGCTTCACCATGTCGGCGGTAAACGCGGTGTACCAGAAGATCTGTTGGGCCACGTTGCCTTGGCTGAGCGCCGGCAGCGACTGGTAGAAGTCGTAGGACGCCGCACCCGGAGGCGCATAGTTCCGCAGCCATTCATCCCACTTGCGGATCGCGTAGACCGCTGCCGGACCGTTTGCAGCACCACCGCGCGAGACGGACGCACCAACAGGGTTACAGGTGCCCGCTTCCATGCGGATGCCCCATTCGTCAACCGGAACGCCGTTCGGCTCACCAACGTCACCGGCACCAGCCATCGACAGCCAGGCATCGGTCATACGCCAGCCAAGGTCAGGCGCGCGCTTGCCGTAATCCATGTGACCGTAGATCGCGACACCGTCGATTTCCTTCACGTCGTTGGTGAAGAATTCGGCAATGTCTTCGTAAGCGGACCAGTTGACTGGTACGCCGAGATCATAGCCGTATTTCTCTTTGAACGCGGCTTTGTACTCTTCGTTGTCGAACCAGTCCTTGCGGAACCAATAGAGGTTCGCAAACTGCTGGTCAGGCAGCTGATACAGGTTGCCGTCAGGGCCAGTGGTGAACTGAATGCCCATGAAGTCATCCAGATCCAGCGTCGGCGAGGTTGTCGCCGCCCAGTCACCGCCCATCTGCTCGGTCAGGTTATAAGCCAGTTGCAAGCGCGAGTGGGTGCCGATCAGGTCACTATCGTTGACGTAGCCGTCATACAGGTTCCGGCCGGTCTGCATCTGGGTTTGCACGGCCTGAACCACTTCGCCTTCGCCAAGAATCTGGTGGTTGACCTTGATGCCCGTGATTTCCTCGAACGCCTTGGTCAGGACCTCGGATTCATACGAGTGGGTCGGGATGCCTTCGGACAGGACGTTGATTTCCATGCCGGCGTAGGGTTGTGCAGCTTCGATGAACCACTGCATCTCGGCCATCTGTTCGTCTTTCGACAAGGTCGATGGCTGGAATTCGTCGTCAATCCAACGTTGTGCTGCGGCTTCGTCGGCCCAAGCAGGACCGTGACCCGCAATGACGGCTGCTGCCGCCACAGCGGAAAGTAGATGTCTCCGCATCTGTCTCCTCCCAAAGGTTATAGCTTCCGGTCGAAACCGGATGCCGGACAGCATCAGCGATTTTCTGCGCAAGTGTCAAACTAAATTTTTAGTAAGTGCGACATTCGCTGGTTTTGGCCTGCGGTTCCGTCCTCAGTTGCTAATTCGTGAATTCGTTGTAAGGTGCAAATAAGATTGCAAAAAAGACCGCTGCCGCCCGCAGCGCGGAATAGTAAAAACATTTAGACGCATGAGGATAGACCATGTCCCGGAGTCTGTTGAAGTACACGCGCGTACTGGAAATCGTGGGAGACACGATAAAAGTTAGGGTGCCTCTGGATGGCTCTGCGGACGCAGCGGTTCGATTCAATGATCTGGCGGTGATTGAGACGATTGATGGGCGTAAAACCCTTGCGCAGGCGATTTTCATCGACCGGGATGTGGTGACGCTGCAGGTGTTCTCGGGTACCAAGGGGATTTCGACCGAGGCAACGGCGACCTTTCTTGGCCACCCGATGCAAACACCTTATTCAGCGAACATTCTAGGGCGCGTTTTTGACGGTGCCGGGGTGGCGATTGACGGCGGGCCTGACTTGTCTGCCGAGCCCAGAATCGACATTGGCGGTCCTACCGTAAACCCAGCAGAACGCGCGGTTCCCAACAGGATGATTCGCACTGACGTTCCCATGATCGACGTCTTCAATACGCTGGTCGAAAGTCAGAAAATCCCGATCTTTTCGGTCTCGGGCGAGCCGTTCAACGCATTCCTCAGCCGAATTGGAATCCAAGCAGATGCCGATATCGTTGTTTTCGGGGGCTTGGGCCTGATCTTTGACGACTATCACACCTTCCGCACGTCTTTCGAAGATGCGGGCGTGTTCTCGCGGACAGTGATGTTTGTCAATCAGGCGATGGACCCATTGGTGGAACGCCTTCTGGTGCCAGATATGGCGCTGGCCGTGGCGGAAAAGTTCGCTGTGGAAGAAGGCAAGCGCGTGCTGGTCCTGCTGACGGACATGACCGCTTTTGCTGACGCGATGAAAGAGGTTGGAATCAGTCAGGAACGTGTCCCATCGCAGCGCGGGTATATGGGCGATCTCTATTCGCAGTTGGCCCGCCGGTACGAGAAGGCGTGCGATTACGCCAAGGGTGGGTCGGTTACCGTCCTGACTGTGACAACGATGCCGGGCAATGACGTGACCCACCCGGTGCCGGACAACACGGGCTATATCACCGAAGGGCAGTTCTATCTGCATTCCGGTGTGATTGATCCATTCGGAAGCTTGTCGCGCCTAAAACAGAACGTGATTGGCAAAACCACGCGTGAAGATCACGGGCAGATCATGAACACCATGATCCGGTTCTATTCGGAAAGCCGCGATGCCGCGCAAAAGCAGGCGATGGCGTTTGATCTGTCGGATTACGATCACCAGTTGCTGAAATTTGGCGCTCTGTTTCGGGCGCGATTTATGGACATCAACGTCTCGATCCCCTTGGAAGAGGCGCTGGATTTGGGTTGGAAAACCTTGGCCGAGTGTTTTGCGCCAGAACAGTTGCTGATGAAACAAGCCTTGGTCGACAAGTATTTTCCAAAGGATGCAGATGGCGCGGTTGCAGCTGAATAAATCGTCGCTGGCGCGCCAGCAGACGCAGCTGAAAAGCTATGAACGCTTCCTGCCGTCGCTGGATTTGAAGCGTCAGCAGTTGATGGCGGAACGCGCCAAGGCGCGCGATGAGGTGGCGCGCCTTGAAGAAGAAGTAAGTGCGTTGGCCCAACAGGTTGGGGCGAAACTGCCCATGCTGGCGCAACAGGGCGTCGATCTGGACGGGCTGGTCGAGTTGAAGGACTACCGGGTCAAAGAGGTGAACGTCGTCGGTGTCAAAATGCCCGCTTTGGACCGGATTGAAGTTGCCGTGCGGCCCTATTCCCTGCTGGCCAAACCGCATTGGGTCGATGCGGCTGCGCAGTTGCTGCATGACATGATCGAGGCCCGCCTGCGGGTAAAAGTGGCCGAAGAACGCGTAAAAATCTTTGACAAGGCGGTCGCTACGATCACGCAACGTGTGAACCTTTTTGAAAAGGTCCTGATCCCGCGTGCAAAGGCCAACATCAAGAAAATCCGTATCTACCTGAGCGATGAGCAGATGCAGGCGGTTGTACGCTCGAAAATCTCGAAGCGTAAACATGCGCGCGAGGCTCTGTCATGAGTGTCGCACGCCTGAAGAAACTGTCGCTGGTAGGTCGGGCGACCCAGAAAACTGAGACGCTTGAGGCATTGCAAGAGTTGGGATGCATGCATGTCTTGCCCTTGGTCCCTCTGCCCGCTGAGCCGGAAAAGGTTAGTGAGCGCGGTGCAAGAAACGCGTATAAGGCCCTGAGATTTTTAACAGATGTGCCTGAACCCCGTCGTCAAATTCAGCGCGACCGGGACTTTGATATGAACAAGTTCGTCAAGGATGTCCTTGATCTGATGCAGCGGTCGCGGGAGGTGACTGACCGGCGCGACTTTCTGGCCCATCGGATTTCGCAGGTGCGGCCCTGGGGGGATTTGGACTTTCCACCCGATGATGTGCTGGCAGGCAACCGGCTGTGGTTTTATCAACTGCCGCTGAAGCACCGCGGCGCTCTAGAGGCATTGACGCTGCCATGGGCTATTTTGGAACAGGATCACCGGTTTATCTACGCGGTATTGATAGCCCCTGATGAGCCCGACGACGATATTCTGCCCGTACCGCGCACTCATACCGGCTCGTTGCCGATCCATGAGTTGGAGGCGCAACTGGAAGAAGCCGAGATCGCCATTGAAGCCCTTGAGGCTGAGCGTGTTGCGCAAACCCGGTACCTGACACTGATGCGGCGCAATCTTTCCGTCGCAGAAAGTGCAGCAGAACTGGCCCATGCGACCCAGAAAGTGCGCGACGAAGAGGCTATGTTTGCGCTGCAAGGCTGGGTGCCCGAGGATCGTATTGATGCGCTTCTGGACATGGCTGAATCAAAAAACGCGGCCGTGCTGATCGAAGATCCTGGTCCTGATGACACCCCTCCCACGTTGCTTGAGCAGCCGGAAAAACGAAGCGCTGCCGTAGACTTGGCGCTGTTTTATCAAGTTCCGGGCTACAGGGATTGGGACCCAAGCATCATTGTAGCTGCCTCGTTTGCCTTTTTCTTTGCCATGATCGTGGCTGATGCAGGATACGGGGCCGTTATTCTGCTGGGCTTGCTTTTGTTCTGGAAGCGCATGGACGGAACTCCTGCGCTGCAATCGTGGCGCCGGTACGGGTTGATCATCGCGGGAGCGACCATTCTGTACGGCGTTCTGGTCGGAAGCTATTTCGGGGTTGCACCGCGTGAAGGGTCGATACTAGCCGGGCTCAAACTGCTCGATCTGAACAACTTTGCGGCCATGATGATGGTGTCGATCGTCGTGGGTGTTCTGCACTTGGTGTTGGCAAATGCTTTGGCTGCCCGCGCGGCATGGGGGCAGCGCAGGGCCATTGCCAATCTGGGCTGGATCGCGGCGCTGATCGGCGGCTTTGTGTTGTGGCTGAGCTATATGACAGGGGGCGCTGCAACACCGGGCGCGATACTTCTGGGTGCGGGCATTCTGGCTATTCTGTTGTTCTCCAGCGAACGGGAAATGAAACAGCCTATCGACTGGCTATGGCGTCTGATTGATGGTCTGAAAGGGCTGGCCGGGGCGATGGGCGCGTTTGGTGATGTGCTCAGCTATATGCGCCTGTTTGCGCTTGGTTTGGCTTCGGCGTCTCTGGCGATTACGTTCAATGATTTGGCTGTCTCGGTGATGCAGGCACTGAAAGGGCCAGGTATCCTGTTTGCGCTACTGATCCTGATCATCGGTCACATCCTGAACTTCGCCCTCGCGATGATGAGCGGCGTCGTCCACGGGTTACGTCTTAATTACATCGAATTCTTTAAATGGGGTCTGCCGGACGAAGGTATCGTCTTTCGGCCGTTTGCCCGCAAGGAGGTTCAGGAATGAATGAGCTTGTTCTGACATTGGGTTGGCTGGGGATTTATGCGCCGATGGCACTGGGTGCGGCAGCAAGTGCCGTTGGCTGTGCTATTGCGGGCCAAGCCAGTATCGGCGCCATGACCGAGACCGAGGGCGGCTATGGTCGGTTTGTTGGCGTTTCGGCCTTTCCGTCGACGATGGTGATCTATGGCATCGTTATCATGTTCACGCTGAATCGCGATGTGACGCCGGAAAACGCGGGCGGGCTGTTCGGGATCGGTATCCTATCCGGCATCGCGCTTATGTACTGTGGTATCTGGCAGGGAAGGGCATGTGCGGCAGCGATCAATGCGACCAAGGAAAAGCCCGAGATATTTGGCCTATCGCTGGCGCCTGCCGCGATTATCGAAGGGTTCGGCGTTTTTGCCTTTGTCTTCGCCCTTGTCATTAGCGCGGGGATCAGCTGATGGCACAGGATGGAATGATCTCTCACGGTGTCGATGCGCTGATCGACAAACTGCGCAACGATGGCGTGGTTGCGGGGCAGGCAGATGCCGAAAAGCTGCGCGCCGATGCCCGGGCCGAAGCTGCGAAGATATTGGCCGATGCCAAACGCGAGGCGGACGCCTATCAGAAAAAAGCGCGCAGCGAGTCCGACAATTACCGCTCGGCTGGCGAAGAGGCGTTGAACACTGCGATGCGCGACGCTGTACTAACGATGAAGGCGGGTCTGACGGACCGGTTTCGTGAAGATGTTGAGCGTCTGGTCACCAAGGAAATGGCGGACCCGGACCTGCTGAAACAGATGATCCTAGAAGTCGTGGGTCGCGCCGCAGAGGGGGCTAATCTGGACGGAGAGCTTCACGTCATATTGCCAGCCAAAGTCGCCACGCAGCAGGACATCAAGCAGAATGCCGATGACATTCAGTCCGGCAAGCTGACGAAGTTTGTCTTGGGATTGACCGCGGATATGCTGCGCGAACAGGTCGAGTTGCATGCGTCGGACGATGTGCAGGATGGAATAAGAGTACGCGCTGATGATCAAGGCGTTGTTCTCGATCTGACCGACAAGGCAGTTGCGGCGCTGTTGATGGAGCATCTGCAACCCCGCTTTCGCGCCGTGTTAGAAGGCGTAATCCGCTGAGATGTCCGACCGCGACGCCTATATCGCGCTGATCAGCAGTTTGCCGGGCTCGGAGCGGTTGTTCATTGCCAAGCAGCCGCCCCTGTCGCGGCTGCGGTTAGAGCGGCGCCTGACGGCGCTGACGCCAGAGGATGCGCGCGTTTTAAAGGTGCTGGAACACGCTCTGAACTGGAGCGACTATGACATGGACGTCACGGATTCGCAGGCAATTCAACGCTGCAAAGATGCGATGCGTGATATCCCGCAACCGACATTGCGCGACGTATTCACTGAGCGAATGGATCTGCGCACAGCGGTTGCCGCTTTGCGCCTGCGTCATCAGGGTGGAAGTCCACCGTCAGGGTCGTTTGGCCTCGGGCGTTGGAGCCGCCACATTACCGCCAATTGGAGCGATCCGACTTTCAAGCTGGACGGACCGATGCCGTGGATGAAAGAGGCCAAGCAGTTGCTTGATGCCAAAGATCCTTTAGGGCTTGAGCGGTTGCTTTTGTCCGTGAGCCACAGGCAGCTAAAGCGGCATGCCGCCCGCCATTATTTCGATTTCGAAGCAGTGGCGATTTACGTGCTGATCTGGAACATTTTTGACCGCTGGGCGCAAAGCAACGCACAGGACGCGGCCAAGAGATTTGAACATCTGGCGCAGCAGGCGATGGCCGGCGCAGCCGAGATCGACTTTGATGGAGCAACCGCATGACAGCCCCAACGAAATCCACGCAGACCGCCACCGCCCGCGTCGTCTCGGTTCAGGAGGGGTTGGTAGAGATTCAGGCCAATCAAGACGCGTCAGGGCAGCCGGGGCAGCTGGTCAAAAACGAAGTCGTCTACATCCTGCCCACGCGCCCTGGCCCCGGCAACCGGCAAGAGAGGTTGAAAGCCGAGGTCCTGCGCGTGCGCGGTGATACGGCGGATGTGCAGGTATATGAGAGCACAGATGGCGTGGCCGTGGGCGACCCCGTAGAACAGTCAGGGCAATTGCTTTCAGTGGAACTGGGTCCGGGCCTTCTTGGGCAGGTGTTCGACGGGCTGCAATCGCCACTGCCCAAAGTGGCCGCAGAGTTTGGTACGTTCCTGCCGCGCGGGGCGGATGTGGCACCGCTGGACGATCAGGCAAAGTGGTCGTTTACGCCAGCAGTGAAAGTGGGTGACATGGTGACCGCCGGCGACAGTATCGGCACGGTTCCCGAAGGACATTTCAACCACAAGATCATGCTGCCCTTCAACTGGGTCGGCGATTACAAAGTGGTTTGGGTTCAAAAGGGTGCCGCCACGATTCACGATATCGTCGCCCGGCTTGAAGATGAGCAGCGCGGAGAGCACACGTTGACCCTTTCGCAGAAATGGCCGGTGCGGCGGCCTCTGCCGGAAAGCATCCTGAAACGCTCGCTGTCAGAACGGTTGTATCCAACCGAACCGGTCCTGACCTCTCAGCGTTTGATTGACACGTTCTTTCCGATCGCACGCGGGGGAACGGCCTGTATTCCGGGACCGTTCGGGGCGGGAAAGACGGTTCTGCAAAACCTGATCGCGCGGAATGCCAAGGTGGATATCGTGATTGTCGTGGCCTGCGGCGAAAGGGCAGGGGAAGTTGTTGAAACGATATCGGAATTTCCCAAGATGACCGATCCCACCACAGGCGGTAGCCTCATGGACCGGACGATCATCATCTGCAACACGTCATCGATGCCCGTCGCTGCCCGCGAGGCGTCGATCTTCACCGGCATCACGCTGGGCGAATACTACCGTCAGATGGGCTATGACGTGCTGTTGATTGCCGACAGCACAAGCCGATGGGCGCAAGCGATGCGCGAAACCTCGGGCAAGTTAGAAGAGATACCGGGTGAAGAGGGGTTCCCGGCCTATCTGGAAAGCTCGATCAAAGGTCTTTATGAACGCGCCGGCGCGGTGAAAACCAATGACGGTGATTTGGGGAGCCTGACGTTGATTGGCACAGTTTCGCCCGCTGGCGGCAACTTTGACGAACCGGTGACTCAATCGACATTGTCCACGGTCAAATGTTTCCTCGGCCTGTCCTCGGAACGGGCGTACAAACGGTTCTATCCGGCGGTCGATCCGATGCTCAGCTGGTCGCGCTACACGGATCAGTTGTCCGATTGGTACGATAAAAACGCCGAGCCGGGCTGGACCGGAAAGGTCCGCGATCTGCTTGAGCTGATCGAAAAGGGCGAGCAGGTTGACCAGATGATGCAGGTCACTGGCGAAGAAGGCGTCACCACCGAAGATTTTGTAACGCAGCAAAAAGCGCTGTTCGTGGATATGGTTTATCTACAGCAGGATGCCTTCGACAAGGTGGATGCAACCGTCCCGCTTGAGCGCCAGAAAATGACATTCAAGCTGGTGTATGACGTGACGCAATCCACAGCCGCCTTTGCCGACAAGACCGAGGTGCGGCAGGTATTCACGCAGCTCACCGGGTTGATGAAAAACTTCCACTATGCTGCAGAAAACACGCCCGAGTTCAAATCGGTTTGGCAACAGATCCAGGGTCTGTGTGGCGACAAATTCGGCATTTGAGAGGAAATCAAATGGCAGCCCGTAGGGGAATCGAACCCCTCTTTCCAGGTTGAAAACCTGGCGTCCTAACCGATAGACGAACGGGCCACTTGAGTCATTTTAGCCAAATGGCAGCCCGTAGGGGAATCGAACCCCTCTTTCCAGGTTGAAAACCTGGCGTCCTAACCGATAGACGAACGGGCCACGCTGGCTTGTGGAGCGCCTTTTACGGTTTCACCGTGACCCCCGCAAGCCGAAAAACGCAAGGTTGTGAAAGTTTTTTGCCGCGCCGAACAACTTGATCAATGCGCCTGTGCCGCGTCTTCAAGCCGGAGTTGAACCGTCTGCCGCCCGCCCCAGGTATTCACCTCCAGCCGTCCGGCGAAATGGAACCGCGCGCCGCCATGATTTGACAACTTCTCACCCATCGGGCCATCAAATGCACCAAAGGCAATAGCGTCCATTCCGCCGCCGACACCGTCTGATAACGACAGTTTCAGATGAGATTCGCCGACGCGCTTGGCAAACCGAACTTGCAGGTCAGGCAGCGCGTATCGTGGGGCAGGGGCGCTGGCCCCAAACGGCCCGGCCTTTTCAATCTGTTCGATCAGGTCGATTGTGGCTGCGCCCGGCATCAGCGTGCCGTCCAGTTTCAGGTCGGCGGGGCCGCCTTCGCCCGCGCCCTGTTTGGCCAGCAGTTCGCTCAACCGTGCCATAGCGGGTTCCAATTGATCGCGCATCACGGTCAGACCCGCTGCCATCTTGTGACCGCCGCCTTTGACCAGTAACCCCTCGGCCGCCAGACGCTGTATCGAAGCACCTAGATCAACGCCGGAGACGGATCGGCCCGAGCCTTTGCCCTCTTCCCCGTCAAAACCGATGACAATCGCAGGGCGGTTCGCATTCTCCTTGAGGCGCGATGCCACGATGCCAACCACTCCGGGATGCCAGCCATCGCCTGCCGCCCATACCAGCGGCGCATCCAGACCCCGTTCTTCGGCTTGCTCCAAAGCTGCCGCACGCACGGCGGTTTCGATGTCGCGGCGTTCGGTGTTCAATTGATCCAAGCGCTGCGAGAGAGCCTCGGCCTCGTGTATCGAGTCGGTGCTGAGCAACCGCGCGCCCAGATCAGCCTGCCCAATCCGCCCGCCTGCGTTGACACGAGGGCCAAGCAGGAACCCAAGGTGATAGCTGTTGGGCGCTGAATCCATGCGGGCCACATCCGACAGCGCCACCAAACCCGGCCTCTGCCTTTGCGCCATGACTTTCAGCCCCTGCCGTACCAGTGCACGGTTTGCCCCGATCAGAGGGGCCACATCTGCCACGGTTGCAAGTGCTACAAGATCTAACAACCCAAGCAGGTCCGGCCCTTTTGCACCTGCCTCACGCAGCTGGCGCCCCGCCTCAACCAGCATCAGAAAGACGACACTCGCGGCGCAGAGATAGCTCAAATCGCCGCTTTCATCCTGCCGGTTCGGGTTTACCACGGCGACACAGTCCGGCAAGGTCTCACCGCCCAGATGGTGGTCCAGAACGATCACGTCCGCGCCTTTGGCAGCTGCTATCGGTTCGTGGCTCAAGGTGCCGCAATCGACGCAGAGAATGAGATCATGCGCCGTGGCCAATTCCTGCATCGCAGGAACGTTGGGGCCATAACCCTCATCAATCCTGTCTGGCACGTACAGGGTCGCTTGTAGCCCCATCTGACGCAGCCAGACCAGAAGCAAAGCCGCAGAGCTACCGCCATCCACGTCATAATCTGCAAACACCGCGATCCGCTGTTTGGTCCTGACTGCCGCGAGGAAGCGGGTCGCTGCTTTTTCCATGTCCTTCATGGATCGCGGATCGGGCAGCAGCTCCTTCAACTTGGGTTCAAGAAACCCCGGTGCTTCCATGGCGGGAACGCCGCGTCGCGCCAGCACCTGACAGACTGCGCGGGGCAAGCCCGCCTGTTGGATCAGCATTTCAGTGGCCCGCTCGGTTTCTGCCGACGGTCCAACCCAACGCCGTCCGGTCAATGACTGCTCAACCCCTAAAAAGCTCATGCCCTGCCTTTCATGTGCCAAGGCCGGACCCTCTCGGACCCGGCCTCGTTGTGTGTATGGATACCCTCGCGCGCGGTTCAGGCGCAAGCGGTTAGGCGTTGTCGTGCGACCACATCGGTGTGCGGTACGACATGCGACGGACCGAGCCGGTTTTCGACCGCATCAGCAGAGTGGTGGTTTCAACCCAGCCGGGCTCGCGCTTGATGCGCGGCAGCAGCGAACCACCGGTCACGCCGGTTGCGGCAAAGATCACGTCAGCGGTAACCATCTCATCGCGGGCATACACGCGGTCCAGATCGGTGATGCCAGCCTTGGCGGCGCGGCTGCGTTCGTCATCGTTGCGGAACAACAGGCGTCCAAAAATTTGACCGCCCATGCATTTCAGCGCGGCTGCGGCCAACACACCCTCGGGCGCGCCGCCTTGGCCCATGTACATGTCGATACCGGTCACTTCGCTTTCAGCACAGTGCATCACTCCGGCGACGTCTCCGTCGGTGATCAGACGTATTGACGCCCCGGTTTCGCGCACCTCGGCGATCATCGCATCGTGACGTGGGCGTTCCAGGATACAGACGGTAATGTCAGACGGTTTACACCCTTTGGCCTTGGCCAGAGCCTCAACACGTTCACGCGGGGTCATGTCGAGGGTCACGACCCCCTCGGGAAAGCCCGGGCCAATCGCCAGCTTATCCATGTAAACGTCAGGGGCGTGCAGCATCGATCCGCGCGGGCCCATGGCAATGACGGTCAGCGCGTTAGGCATATCCTTGGCGGTCAGGGTTGTGCCTTCAAGCGGGTCCAGCGCGATGTCCACACCGGGGCCATTGCCTGTGCCAACCTCTTCACCGATATAGAGCATCGGTGCCTCGTCACGCTCGCCTTCGCCGATGACCACGACACCCGCGATGTCCAACAGGTTCAACTGTTCGCGCATGGCGTTCACGGCGGCCTGATCCGCCGCTTTTTCATCGCCTCGTCCAACCAGCGAGGCCGAGGCAAGCGCGGCCTGCTCTGCGACACGCGCCAGGCCCAAAGACAGCAGGCGGTCGTTGAAATCAATCTTGGCAGCACTCATTTTTCACTATCCTCAGGTCACTTTCGGTTTTTATCTCGGCATAGCCCGCGTTTTAGGTTTACCGCAAGTGTCAAACCTCTTCGATGCGCAAGGCGACGGGTTCGTCTGCCACCACATCGGCATTGCGGAAGCCTTCCAGCGCGATATCCAACGTCGCCCGTGTGGTTTTGTGGGTGACGATCAGGACCGGGGCTGTGCTCTCGGAATGACCGTACTGGCGCATCCGATCGATTGAGACACCTGCATCCCCCAGAATGGCCGCCACTTTGGCCAGCGCGCCGGGTTTGTCGAACAATGCAAGGCGTACATAATAGGGGGCGGGCAGTCCGGTCACTGCGGCCTGCGCATCCTGCAACGAGGTTGCGGGGCGGCCAAAGGTCGGAATTTGCAATCCGCGCGCCAGATCGCACACATCGCCCATGACGGCGCTGGCGGTGGGTCCTTCACCGGCGCCGGGGCCGCGCAGAACGACCTGTTCGACGGAATCGCCTTCGATCACGACCATATTTGTGCCGCCTTCCAGTTGCCCCAGGGCCGATGTGCTGGGCACCAGACAGGGTTGCATCCGCTGTTCCAGACCGCGGGCCGATCGCTGGGCGACACCCAGCAGCTTGATGCGATATCCCATATCGTCTGCCTGATGGATGTCTTCCAGGCTGATCTGCTGAATGCCTTCGATCTGAATGCCGTCAAAGTTCGGTTTGGTCCCAAACGCGATCGAAGACAGAAGCGCCAGCTTATGCGCCGCATCAATGCCGCCGACGTCAAGGTTTGGGTCAGCCTCAAGGTATCCCAACTCGGCGCATTCTTCGAACAGAGCGTTATAGCCCAGTTCCTGTGACTGCATCCGGGTCAGGATGTAATTGCAGGTTCCGTTCATCACGCCCATGACGCGCTTGATCTCGTTTCCGGCCAGCCCTTCGGTCAGGGATTTGATGACCGGAATGCCCCCTGCAACGGCTGCTTCGAACCGGATCACGCGGCCTGCGGCCTCGGCCTTTTCGGCCAATTCCTGACCGTGGATCGCCAGCAACGCCTTGTTGGCGGTGACTACATCCTTGCCGCTGGCCAGTGCTGCCTCGACCGAGGCTTTGGCCGGGCCATTCTCGCCACCAATCAATTCCACGAAAACGTCGATATCATCGCGTTTGGCAAGCGCTACGGGGTCTGACTCCCACGCATAGTCTGACAGGTTTACACCGCGGTCCTTTTTCGCATCACGTGCGGAAACGGCAGTGATTTCGATAGGCCGACCAGTACGCGCCTGCAGTAGGTCCGCATGGCGGCGGATGATCTTCACGACACCCACGCCAACTGTTCCCAAGCCCGCAATTCCCAGCCGCAGCGCCTGTGTCATCCCGTGGGTTCCTTTCCGCTCGAAAATTTCCGTTGCACCGGGCCTATCGCCCGTTCAGCGCTGCCTTATCGGGTTCGACGCTAGGGTGCAATGCGTCGCGGTCCGAACTGGGGTGAATCCCAAGGGGTCAGTTGATTTCAGTGTTTTGGAGGTCCTGCGACTTTTTCTCAAGCGCTTCGCGCCGCGCCTTCAAATCTTCTTCTACCTCTGCCGCTTCGTTCGCTGGTTCAACCGGGGGTCCAAGTGCCTCTTGCAGGGGAATAAGCTTGGGATAGCGGGCCGATCTGAGCTCGGGTGGTTCGCTTCCTTCCAGCTCGGGGAAATCTGCGCAGCCAGCGCAAATCAACACCAAGATCAGCAACGGCAGACGCTTCATACGGAACCCTTTCAAGGTCGATCCTAACCGTGATGCACCTTTTGTCGCGCTGGTTCAAGCGGGCTTCTATTTGAACATGCGTTCAGATACTGTGAGGTGATGGCACGCACTCAAGGTTCACATTCCGATATTACCGGCCCGCGTATCCGAAAAGCGGCGTTGGGATTGTTCGCCCGCCACGGTTATGCGGCGGTATCCATGCGCCAGATCGCGGCCGAGGTCGGGGTGCAGGCCGGGGCGCTGTACAACTACACGCCGGATAAGCAAAGCCTTCTGTTCCACCTGATGCATGAGCACATGCAAGAGCTTTTGTCAGCTTACGGCGAACTTGCGCAGCCTGAAAATGCCTTTGAGGCGTTACACCAGTTCGTAAGGTTCCACATCCGGTTCCATCTTGAGCGCCCGGATGAAGTATTCATCGCCTATATGGAACTGCGCAATCTCACGCCCGAGAACTTTTCGAAAATCGAAGCCTTGCGCCGTAAATACGAAGACGCGTTGGAGGCCATCCTGCGCCAAGGGCAGGGGGCCGGTCTGTTCGATATTGCGGATACCAAGGTCGCCACCCTTGCCGTTATTGCCATGCTGAACGGGGTGATGACCTGGTATCGCGCCGGTGGTCGTTTGTCTCTGGACGAGGTTGAGCAGAATTATTGGGATATGGTCCGCCGCTCGGTCTCGGCCTGAAAGACCTAGTGTGCCGGCTGGATGAAGGTTCCGTTCCGCAACTCGCGGAAGGCTTTTTCAAGCTCTGCCCGCGTGTTCATGACGATCGGACCGTGCCAGGCGACAGGTTCGGCAATTGGCGCGCCTGAGATCAGCAGGAACCGCACGCCTTCAGGCCCGGCCTGCACGGTTATCTCATCCCCGGTGCCAAACCGGACAAGCGTTCTGTCGCCGGACATGTCACGGATGTTCACCTCTTGCCCCGCAACTTCTTTTTCCAGAAGGACCCCGGTGGGTTGCGAGGCGTCTGCAAAAGCGGCCTGACCTTCAAAGATATAGGCAAAAGCGCGACGATAGGTGTCTATTTGAAAGGTCTTCTTGACGCCCGCCGGAACGCGAACGTCCAGATATTGCGGATCGGCGGCAATCCCGTCGACAGGGCCGGTCTTGCCCCAGAATTCGCCCACAATTACGCGAACAGTTGTTCCGTCATCATCGGTAATTTCGGGGATTTCTTTGCTTTGCACATCCTGATAGCGCGGTGCCGTCATTTTCTGCGCCGAAGGCAAGTTGCCCCACAGCTGGAACCCGTGCATCTGACCGGTGGCGTTACCTGTTGGCATCTCTTGGTGCAGGATTCCGGATCCGGCAGTCATCCATTGAACGTCACCTGCGCCGAGTGTCCCGCTGTTGCCCAGCGAATCCGAATGCTCGACCTCGCCTGCAAGCACATATGTGATCGTCTCAATCCCGCGATGCGGGTGCCAGGGGAAACCGGCCTGATAATCACGCGGCCGCTCGTTCCGAAAGTCGTCAAACAGCAAAAACGGGTCAAGCTCTGACGGGTCATGAAACCCGAAAGCACGGTGCAGCTTGACGCCTGCGCCCTCAAGTGCGGGGGTGGCTTTGCGGGTTTCCAAAACTGGTCGTAGGGACATTGTGGCCTCCAATAGCTTTCGCATGCATGTAAGATAAGCATGATGAGGGTCAATCAGCAGAAATAAACGGTCACTGTGCGGGAATCTGCCCCTCTGTCATTTCCGGATCAAAGCGGCTAAACCCTCGGAAAAATCGCAGGGGTTCACATGCAACAAGACGTACTGGCCACTATTAAACCTTCACCTGCAAGACGCTGGCTGGGTGTTGGCATGCTTAGTATTGTCGGCGGATTGGTCCTGTTCGTGGCCGTTACACGACCGCCTGAGCCGATGTGGCTGATTTTCCTCATTGCAGTAGGGACGGGAACGTTCTGGCTGGCATACCGCATGTGGCAAGCGACCTCTGATTCGATTGAATTGACAGAGACCGAGCTTCGAACCGGGACAGGGCGCCTCATTGCGAAAGTAGAGGATATCGAAGCCGTCGACAGGGGCGTTTTCGCGTTCAAACCGTCAAACGGGTTTCTGCTAAAAACACGAAATAGCGCAGAAAACAGTTGGGATCCTGGCCTGTGGTGGCGTTTGGGGCGCCGTGTTGGCGTCGGCGGAATGACAACGGCCGCCGAAACCAAGTTTGTATCCGAAGTACTGACAGCCCTGATTACGCAGTACAGCCCTGTTCAGAAAGATTATCCGCGGTAATCTGGTCGGCGATGCGCGGTCGGGTGAAGATGAAATTCTCAAATCTATAGTCCGTATTCATCCACGGCGGTTTGATCGTCCACTCATAGTTGTTTACTGTCTCGACAATGATCAAAGGCTCCAGATCTGACAGCGGCGGAAGGCGGTCTCGCAAGGCTTCTATATTAACGTTGGTCCAGGTTTCTGCGAATCCACAGCTTGTCGACCAGTCAACGACCAAACGGTCTTCATCCTCTTTGTACCTAATGAAAGACAGGCGCATTCTCATTTCGGATTCGTTATTCACCATTCGTTGCATCAATAGGTGCATGGAGGATACGTACGTGTCGTTTATTCCATCTTTTTCGCGCGAAATCAGATCACTGACCGTGTAAGCCGCCTTCAGATTTGCTGTGCTTTGGCGAAACCCGTCGTAGAAAGTATAAGTAAGCGAGACGGTGTATACAAACAAAGGGAATATCAACAGAGCTTCCACAGTGAGGGCACCATTTTCACGCCGTAGCCATCTGCCTAGGAATTGACGGGTATTCAAGAAAACACGCAACATATCAAGGCTCCTGAACGAAAGCAGTGGTTGCTGTAAGTGCGATCAGACCGTCATCATTTTGCAAGGCACGGCCCATTGATGACGTCGGAAAAACCGGATCGACGATTGCGCAAGCACGCAGGATCATAAGTTCATTCGGCGGGCCATTCGTGAATTCACGGACGGGTTTAGCCTCTTCCGACCGGTCTGTGCAGTCCGGTTCCGCTGGAAGCGTGACGCCGGTAAATGCGCTCTGACGGATCATCTCTAACTGCAAGTTGTTACTGCAATCATCGATGACCAAAGTCTGTTCACAGATCGCCTCTTTGATTTGGTCATGGGTCGGCCCTGACCCGGTTCCAAGCCGGATATCCCGAACGACCAGGTCAACAGACCGTTCAAGCATCGACTGTTTGACCGTTACCAACGCGTACTCCACCGCACATAAAATGAAGGCTAGATACAATGGGAACAGAATGACGAATTCAACCACCAGACTGCCCTCTTCCGAGCGGCGGAAGCGGAGTATGTTATCCCAAGCTCGGCGTGTCATTGGGTCAACTTCAAACGTTTGATCGATGCCGCGATCGATTCGAACACTTCTTCAAGGGTCAAGTTGTTGGAGCCGAGCGTTCCATCGCTGTTGACCTTGTATACCGTGCTGGGTTTGCTGGCGCAGTCTTCGATCGTGGTCACCCCGACCGGAGGTGCCTCGAACGCGATTCCGTATACGATCACGCCTTTATTCTTGGCAGCGGCGCAAATATCGGATGTCCGTGTGTTTTTGGTCGACGAACCGATAGAGTTATACGCTCGGTTGTAATGATTTCTGATGTTATTGTCTTGCCAAGCATAGTTGTATTCAGCGTTCCAGCGCAGCGAAACGCGGTTGAACAATTGCGGGTAGGTCAGGCGAATGGGATCACCAGCTTGCGAATCCTTGTCGCCGTAGCGGTGGTCTTCGTATTTTCTCTGACGCGTCCAGTAGTAACGCGGCGGGTCGCCCGGATCAGATATCCGTACGCTGTATTCGCCCTTCTTGCCGTCCCAGTGAACGTAGTCAGCGTTGAACCACACATCCGAATTCCCTTCGCGCAAAGAGCTTTTGAGCCTGTACTGTGACGTGTTTTCGCCATCGGTAAAGACGATCAGGATCTTCTGAACATCATCCTCATAGTTCTTGGGGCGATCTTTGAAGGTCGCTGGAACAATTGTTTTTGTCGAAGACGGGCTTACCGTTTCTTTCGACAACTGGTTGATGATGCCCTGGAATTCAGGGTCCAGCAGCGCCATACCCCATTTCACGCCGATATCGATCGAGGTATTGCCGAAAGCAGTCAGGTCGTCGATACGCGCATGCAGATCGGCGACGACGTTTGTATGTGCGGTGATTTCGCTGCCGGGACGTGTCGGGCAAGTGGGATAGCGGTTTTCTTCCCATGGATTTCCACTTGACGGTCTGTAACGATCGAAATGGGCCGTCCGCTGATACGACAACGTCGGATCCAAAGTTGCCTGTCGAAAATCTGACCCGCTGAAATTCACGCAGTGCGAGTAACTATGTTCCGACGTGACGTTGGTAAACTTGCCCAGTATATCCTCACCAGCGTTCACCTGCGTGGCGTAGGGGATGATTGAGATCGAGATTTTGTCAGGGTTTTCCTTCGAATACATCTCGGTCACGAAGGTCTTGGCCGCCTTGCGCAGAACTTCGATCTTGGTTTTCCCTTCGGTGGCTGAGGCCCTGTTCATCGAGCCGGACATGTCCAGAACCAAAGAAATCTCAACAGAACCGACGGATTCCTCGGCCGTACTGGCAACGTTTGCCGTCAGGGTATCAATGCCGGAAAACCGCATGAAGTGCGTTTGGACTACCGTAGAGGCCGTAGCACTTACCTTCCTGGAGCCGATGCCTTCGACGACCACCGGCTCTCCCGTAAGTTTGTCCGTCAGACCTGACTTTTCCATGTAGGCTTTAACCACTGACGCTGGCGGTTGTTGTTGCTTTAGGTTGGCAGACGCAAGAACCGCACGGTCAAGCGTGCCCTGAAGGTTTGCTCTGTCGCGCTCAAAATGCATGATGTCGACACCGATGCCCGTTGTCGCAAACATGACGATCAGCCCGATAATCACGAACAGTGTAAAGACGGCGCCATCTTCCTGCTTGGCGAAGATGCTGGCGAAACGACGCGCTTTTGAGAGGTTATTCTCAACTTTATGTGCGCCACTTTGAAATATGCGCTTTTTCATATTCACGACCTCGCTGAGCAGACATCCGCACTGCTCGGGAAAAAATAACTTTCAGAAAATTATCGCCGAAACGTGGCGGGATTTTGGCGAAAAACCCGCTGACGTGGTCGATTTGCCTGAAAAAGCTGGATAATTTGTGGGCATCCTGCGGATCTGTTTTCGAATGGGCGACAATTATGGCTGCATAGTGCGGGACCGGCGACTCAGGGCCAAGTGGGCTTTTCTTTCCTGATTTTCGGGTTTTATTTCTGCTTAATTATTGATCGTTAACGCATTGGGTGCGACAAGACGTCAGAACGCATGTCGTTCGCTGGCACGGAGGACTCAATGACGGCCGTTAAAGAACCCAGTTTTCGCGAGAGTGTGGACCTTATGTTCAACAGGGCAGCGTCCCTGATGGATTTGCCTCCGGGGTTGGAAGAAAAAATCCGGGTCTGCAACGCCACTTATACCGTTCGGTTCGGTGTGCGCCTGCGTGGACAGATTCACACGTTCACCGGTTATCGCTCGGTTCATTCCGAACATATGGAGCCGGTCAAGGGTGGTATCCGATACGCGATGGCCGTGAACCAGGACGAGGTTGAGGCGCTGGCGGCCCTGATGACCTATAAATGTGCTTTGGTTGAAGCGCCTTTTGGTGGCTCAAAAGGGGGGTTGCGCATTGACCCCAGGCAATACGAAGAGCACGAGTTGGAGCAGATCACGCGGCGGTTTGCCTACGAGCTGGCCAAGCGGGACTTGATCAATCCGTCTCAGAACGTTCCTGCGCCTGATATGGGCACAAGCGAGCGTGAGATGGCCTGGATGGCAGATCAGTATACACGCATGAACACCACTGACATCAACGCGCGGGCCTGTGTGACGGGCAAGCCGTTGAATGCGGGTGGTATCTCGGGCCGGGTTGAGGCGACAGGGCGGGGTATTCAATACGCGCTGCGCGAGTTCTTTCGCCATCCCGAAGATGTGCAGAAGGCAGGTCTGTCGGGAAAACTGGACGGCAAGCGCGTGATCGTTCAAGGCTTGGGGAACGTGGGCTACCACGCCGCCAAATTCCTGAGCGAAGAGGATGGATCAAGAGTTGTCGGCATCATCGAATGGGATGGGGCGCTTTATAACCCCGAAGGGATCGATGTCGAAGCTGTCCGCCAGTGGATTGTGAAACACGGCGGTGTAAAGGACTATCCCGATGCGACACATTCGGTCGATGGAGCCACGGTTCTTGAGGCGGAATGCGATATTCTCATTCCGGCTGCGCTTGAGGGTGTCATCAACCTAACCAACGCTGAGCGGATTAGGGCACCTTTGATCATTGAGGCGGCCAACGGTCCAGTGACGGCAGGCGCAGATGAGATTCTGCGTGACAAGGGCACGGTTATTATCCCCGACATGTATGCGAATGCCGGTGGTGTGACGGTGTCTTATTTCGAGTGGGTCAAGAACCTCAGTCATATCCGGTTTGGCCGCATGCAGCGCCGTCAGGAAGAGGCGCGGCACGAGTTGATTGTCAGCGAATTGGAACGGTTGGACCGTTACCTTGGCGATGCATGGTCGATGTCTCCGGATTTCAAGGCAAAGTATCTCAAGGGCGCGGATGAGCTGGAATTGGTGCGGTCGGGTCTCGACGACACAATGCGCATTGCCTACCAGTCCATGCGCGAGGTTTGGCACGACCGCGACGATGTGGCGGATTTGCGCACGGCGGCGTATATCGTGGCCATTGACCGAGTCTCGAAAAGCTATCGCGCCAAGGGGCTGTGATCCTTTGGACTGTGGCGGTTGGGTGAAAGCCCAACCGACTGCAGTGCTGGTCTGCCACGACCGCGGGTGCGTGACGAAAAGGGTGATAGCAGACGGTCACTCGGGCAGGTAAGCTGCCGGGAAAGAAACGATTCCGGGAGACTCTTATGTTGCGCACCGCCCTAGCTGCCTTTGTGCTGCTGGCCACACCTTTGGCGGCCGAAGAAACGAAAGAACAAAGCTGCCAGTATCAGGCCGATGTCGTTGCGGCGATTCAAAAGGCCCGGCTGGACAGGGTCAAAGAACGCGACGTGCCACAAGCGGTGGCTGAGACGTCGCCTGCGTGGCCAGAAAACTACAATGCTGCGATCCCACTGATTACCCCTTGGGTGTATGAGCAAAAGATGCGTGATGTGCGCAAAAAAGATTTGGGCGCGGCTTGGTTGGAGCTTTGCCTGCAACAATAGTCCACAGGGCGGCGATTTCTCTGTGGACAAGTGCGCGTCGTACTCTTGGCGCGCGTTTACATTTCTGCGAAGCTTGAACCATGTCACTGCCCCCCGGATTTCTTGATGAACTGCGTACCCGGCTCAGCCTGTCTCAGGTCGTTGGGCGCAAGGTTATGTGGGATCAGCGCAAGTCCAACCAGGGCAAGGGCGATATGTGGGCGCCGTGCCCGTTCCACCATGAAAAGACCGCGTCTTTCCATGTCGATGACCAAAAGGGGTTTTACTACTGCTTCGGGTGCCACGCCAAAGGCGACGCGATCAATTTTGTGAAAGAGACCGAGAATGTCTCGTTCATCGAAGCGGTTGAGATTCTGGCGCGCGAGGCAGGAATGCCGATGCCCGCCCGCGACCCGAAGGCGCAGGAAAAGCAGGATCGCCGCTCGCAACTTGCTGACGTGATGGAGCAGGCGGCTCAGTTTTTTCGCTTGCAACTGAAAACTGGGGCAGGGGGTGCCGCGCGCGATTACCTGACCCGCCGCGGGTTGGACGCGCAGGCTTTGGAGCGATGGGAGATTGGGTTTGCGCCGGATGGGTGGCAAGCCCTTTGGGATCATCTTCGCGGCAAGAGCATCGAGGAAGATCTGATCCTTGCCGCAGGGCTGGCGAAAACGTCAAGCAAGGGCAAGAAACCCTACGATACTTTCCGCAACAGGATCATGTTCCCGATCCGCGATCCGCGTGGGCGTTGCATCGCTTTTGGCGGTCGGGCGATGGACCCCAGTGATAACGCCAAGTACCTGAATTCGCCTGAGACCGAGTTGTTCGACAAAGGTCGCAGTCTTTACAATCATGGGCCCGCACGGCAATCGGCTGGCAAAGGGCAGCCCTTGATCGTCGCCGAAGGTTACATGGACGTGATTGCGCTGGCCGAGGCCGGGTTCGGCGCGTCGGTGGCTCCTTTGGGCACCGCGATCACCGAGCATCAGCTGCAATTGCTGTGGCGCATTGCGGATGAGCCGATCATCGCCCTTGACGGTGATACCGCAGGTCTGCGCGCCGCGATGCGCGCTGTTGATCTGGCGCTACCGCTTTTGGAGGCCGGCAAATCTCTGCGCTTTGCCCTCATGCCAGAAGGAAAGGACCCTGATGACCTGCTGCGTGCCGAAGGGGCAGGGGCGGTGCAGGCCGTGTTGGATGGGGCCATTCCGATGGTCAAATTGCTGTGGCAGCGCGAAACCGAAGGCAAGGTGTTTGATAGCCCCGAGCGTAAGGCGGCACTGGATAAGGTACTGCGCGACAAGATAAAGCTGATCCGCGACCCGTCGATAAGGTCTCACTATGGCCAAGAGATCAAGGACCTTCGCTGGAAGCTTTTCCGCCCGCAGCGCCAAACTCAGGGCCGGCAATGGCAGCCGCGTGGTAAATGGCAACCACAGAAACAACCCGCAACACCCGGCGCGCGGGCCTCATTCCTTGCATCGTCCGAAAATGCGGAAATCCAACTACGGGAAGCTGCCATTCTGGCCATTTCCATTTTGAATCCGCAGGTTGTGGTGCAATTCGAGCATCAGTTGGAAGATATGGAATGCCGTGATCCTGATCATGCGGCGCTGCGAAACGCGATCCTGCGCCACGCGATAGATGATCCAGACAACCTTAAAGACCACATCGCTGCATCTTTGGGGCCCGAAGCCCTTGAAAACCTGCTGGCCCTTCGCCATGTCGCAGTGATCCCCTGTGTGTATAAACCGGGCGACGTTGAAAAGGCCGAGATGACGCTGGCCGAAGAACTCGCAAAGATCAAAGCGCTCCGGGGGTTGGATGCAGAGATTGCCGAAGCCGAAGAGGAGCTGTCTGATCTGGCAGATGAGGCGTTGACATATCGTCTGGCGCAAGCCGCCGAAGAGCGCAACCGCGCAAGCCGGAGCCAGAATGAGGACAGGGCCGTTTTTGACGTCGCGGACAATGGTGCGCGCATTAATCGCGACGAAAAAGACGCGTTTGAGGCGATTATGTCGGGAATCAATTTCGAACGAAAACGCCGTTAAGGTGGTGTTTTCGTAAGGCACTGGAAAAGAAAAACAGGTAAACGGGTAGCCGAATCATTTCTACGCGCTAATGATTCGGTCAAACGAATCACCCATCCCTGCAGGAGCATTGAATGGCCGCCAAGGATACGAACGAAGACCGCAAATCCGACGAGCAGGAACAGGAAATCTCGCTGGATATGAGCCAGGCCCAGGTCAAGAAGATGATCGCTGAGGCCCGCGAAAAAGGGTATATCACCTACGACCAGCTCAATCAGGTTCTACCACCGGATCAGGTCAGCTCGGAACAGATCGAAGACGTCATGTCGATGCTGTCCGAAATGGGCATCAACATCATCGAAGATGAAGAAGCCGAAGAAGAAGAAAACAAAGGCTCGACCGAACTTACCACGACCGAAAGCAACCGTGAGGTTGCGTTGGCTGGTGCTGCCACCGAAAAGCTGGACCGCACCGATGACCCCGTCCGCATGTACCTGCGTGAGATGGGTAGCGTCGAACTGCTGAGCCGTGAGGGCGAGATTGCCATCGCCAAACGGATTGAGGCTGGGCGCAACACCATGATCGCAGGGCTGTGCGAAAGCCCGCTGACCTTCCAGGCGATCACCATCTGGCACGACGAACTTCTTTCCGAAGACATTCTGCTGCGCGACGTCATCGATCTTGAGGCCACGTTTGGCAACCAGATGGACGAAGATGGAGATGTCGAAGAGCCTGTCGTTGACACATCTGTCGTTCAGGCCGCAAAGCCTGCAAAGGAAGAAGGCCCAGAACTGGACGCAGACGGCAATCCGATCGCCAGCGATGATGACGATGATGAGGACGATCAGGCCAATATGTCGCTGGCTGCGATGGAAGCCGCGCTGAAAGATCAGGTTCTGACCACGCTTGAGCGTATTTCAACAGACTTCTCGATGCTGTCGGAAATGCAGGATAGCCGGATTTCCGCCACGTTGAACGAAGATGGTTCGTTCAGTGCGAAGGATGAAGCAACCTATCAAAAGTTGCGGGCCGAAATTGTCGAACTGGTGAATGGTCTGCATCTGCATAACAACCGGATTGAGGCGCTGATCGACCAGCTTTATGGCATTAACCGCCGCGTCATGTCGCTGGACAGTGCGATGGTGAAGCTGGCGGATCAGGCGCGCATTAACCGTCGCGAATTCATTGACGCCTATCGCGGCCGCGAACTGGACCCGAACTGGATGGCCGAGATGGCTGAAAAACCGGGCCGGGGCTGGCAGATGTTCATCGAACGCTCGACCGACAAGGTCGAGGAACTGCGTAACGATATGGCCCAGGTCGGTCAGTATGTCGGTCTGGATATCAGCGAATTCCGCCGTATCGTACAGCAGGTTCAGAAGGGTGAGAAGGAGGCTCGGCAGGCCAAGAAAGAAATGGTCGAAGCCAACCTGCGCCTTGTGATCTCGATTGCTAAAAAATACACGAACCGCGGCCTGCAATTCCTGGATCTTATTCAGGAAGGCAACATAGGCTTGATGAAAGCGGTGGATAAGTTCGAATATCGCCGCGGCTACAAATTCTCGACCTACGCGACGTGGTGGATCCGTCAGGCGATTACACGGTCGATTGCGGATCAGGCTCGTACGATCCGTATCCCGGTTCACATGATCGAGACGATCAACAAACTGGTTCGGACTGGTCGCCAGATGCTGCACGAGATCGGTCGCGAGCCTACGCCCGAGGAGCTGGCCGAAAAGCTGCAGATGCCGCTTGAGAAGGTTCGGAAGGTGATGAAGATCGCCAAAGAGCCGATTAGCCTTGAAACACCGATTGGCGACGAGGAAGACAGCCAACTTGGCGATTTCATCGAGGACAAAAATGCGGTTCTGCCTCTGGACAGCGCCATTCAGGAAAACCTCAAGGAAACGACCACACGGGTTCTGGCGTCACTTACTCCGCGTGAGGAACGTGTCCTGCGGATGCGATTTGGCATTGGTATGAATACCGACCATACGCTTGAGGAGGTCGGCCAACAATTTAGCGTGACCCGCGAACGTATTCGCCAGATTGAAGCGAAAGCGCTGCGTAAGTTGAAACACCCCAGCCGGTCGCGTAAGCTGCGGTCCTTCCTGGATCAATAATACCAAAGGCGCCTCATTCGAGGCGCCTTTTTTCGTTCACAGAAGGTCACGTTGACCGCTTTTCCGGTAAAATTGGCGGCAACTCACAAGGCGAAGTCAATACGTCCCTTTATATGTCTGATGTCCACTCACGGGACAGGCCGGGGCGAGGCTGAGTTGCTCATGACCCCCGGTCGCCCGATTCAAGACCCCCCCGTAAAGTTCAGTCGACTGCGGAACGCACTGGGGACTTGACCAGTCCAGCGTTTGAAGGCCGTTGAAAAGGCCGGCTGGTCGGCATAGCCAAGCGCATAGGCGATTTCGGACAAAGGCATGCCATTGGTGATAAATGTTTGCGCCAGATCGCATTTCAGGTCATCGACGATTCCGCGATAACTGGTACCCTCGTGCTTGAGCCGCCGCGCAAAGGTGCGGGGACTCATCCCCAGATCGGCGGCAGCCTCGTCCGCGTTGATGATCTTGCCAGGCATCGACCGTGTGATCAGCCCTTCGACCTGAGCACGAAGCGGCTGCTTGGGAGATTTTCGCTCGGCCAGAACGTGCTCGGCATATTGCAGAAGATGCGCGCGCAGGTTTGAATCGTAGGTGGGAATGGGCAAGTCTAGCGTGGACACGGCCACCACGATTTCCAGCTTTTCTGCGCCAAAGACGATTGGAAATCCTGCAAGTTTTTGAAACCTTTCGCTGTTTCTGCCTACTTCGTGCTGAAACCTGATCTCGATCGGATAGAAATTTGACTGCGTGAGGGTCCGCATACGGGCCAACCCAGCGAAGATCAGGAATTCGGTCCTTCGGTGGTAGCGGGCATAACTGGCATCCTTCCAATCAGCTTCGATGGTGGCGAAGTTCCCGGCCAATCGCAGGGTGAAGGCGATAGCGGGGTCAATGATTTGGTGAAATCGCGACGTGTTCTCGATGACTTGCCGTAAGTCACGTGAATACTTGCTTATATATGCCGTCAGGCTGGACGAGGCTGAAAACTGCAACCCGGCTTGCGCCGCGAACGTGATATCGCCCACTACATCGCACGCATATCGTGCAAACAGGGCCTCTTGGTGGGCGCTGCACATGGACGTAGAGTCAGAGAGTGCGCTGCGGCTCAGCTTGCATTTTTCGAGAATGCGATCCGACGCTTCAGTGCCGTTAGTTTGTTGATCAAGCACGCGGGTCAAGAGTTGAAGGCGGGCGATATCAACTTCCATGACCTTCTCCACTGTGCTTTCAATCTGCTTCCCGCCAATTCGACGGAAAACACGGTGTGATAATAAGTCTAGATCAATTGACTGAAATTCGAATGGTTCTGGCAGTTAAAAACAAGAAAAAATTACATATTCAGGTTGTCATTGCCTTTGGCAAAAAATCTGTTCCGTGTTTGGGTGGGTTTTGGGGCATGCCGATGCAGATTTCGCCCCCTCGTCAGTCCCGGCTGAATTCCTTGTGATTGGGCTTTGTTGGGTTTCAAAGCAAGCTACGTCGTTACGTACCTCGAAACAGCAAAAGAGTATGATTATGAAAAAGCTTATGACTTATGTGGTTTTTGCGGCTGTCGTGCTCGGCACTCCGGCTACAGCATTTAACGGCCGTTTGGGCTTTCAGACGGTTGCGGTGAATGACTCGGTTTTCGAAGTGATCCCGCGCGGCCGAACGGATACGGATGGGTATTGGTGCGCGGCAGCAGACTTTGCCCGCAGAACGTTGGGGGCAGGCTGGCAGCAGCGCATCTATGTAAAGCGCGGCTATGGTCCTAGCGAGGCGACAGGCCGCAGAACGGCGGTACAATTTACGCTGGTCGCACCAGAGGGCGCCCCGCAGCAGTCAAGCGGCGTTTTCTCTTCCGGATTTCAGCCGGGATACAGTATGTCTGTTCAGGCTGCCAATGCCCGATGCAGAGGCCGCCCGTTCATCAATTAACAAAGATCAAACAAAGAATGCAGACCGAGTTCGAGTTATCGACGCAGGGTCCGGGGTTGTACGAATTTACCTCGGACGTGCGTGACTGGCTAAAGCCCATCGCGCGCGATGGGCTTCTGACGCTGTTTGTCCGACATACGTCCTGTTCACTGCTTGTCCAGGAAAACGCCGACCCCGACGTGCAAACAGATTTGCGGGTATTTTTCGAGAGGCTGGTGCCACCGTCCAACCATCCTTCCATGGCTTACCTGCGGCACACGTATGAAGGCCCGGACGATATGCCAGCCCATATCAAGGCCGCGCTGTTGCCTGTTTCGCTTGCGATACCCGTGACGTCTGGGCGGCCTGTTCTTGGCACATGGCAGGGGATTTATTTGTTTGAACACCGTAGCGCACCGCATAATCGAAACGTCGCTGCGCATTTTTCGTGACCCCTTTATTTAGCGGTGAAAAATTCCGACTACCCAAATCCTAGCGGGTGTCCTATAGTTGTGGATAAGTAAGCCGCAGCGCTTACAAAAGAGGCGGAACAAGGGACGAGGAGACGGCGGATGCGCTGCCCGTTTTGCGGAAATATCGACACTCAAGTCAAAGATTCACGCCCGGCAGAGGATCACGTCGCGATCCGCAGGCGTCGGTTTTGTCCCGCTTGCGGGGGGCGCTTTACCACGTATGAACGGGTGCAACTGCGTGACCTTGTGGTTATCAAGACCAACGGTAAGCGCGAGGATTTTGACAGGGACAAGCTGGAACGCTCAATCCGGATTTCTATGCAAAAACGTCCTATCGACCCGGAGCGCATCGACCAGATGATTTCCGGGATCGTGCGTCGTCTGGAAAGCATGGGAGATACGGATATCCCGTCCAGAAAGATCGGTGAGATTGTGATGGAAGCTCTGGCGCGGATCGACACCGTGGCCTATGTTCGCTTTGCGAGTGTATACAAGAATTTCCAGGCGGCCGATGACTTCGAGGAGTTCGTCCACGAACTGCGACCGCCGCAGCCTTCGACGGACGAGTGAGCGAAACAGATAAGCGATATATGGCGCTGGCCTTGTCATTGGGTCAGCGCGGTCAAGGGACGTGCTGGCCGAACCCGGCCGTAGGTTGCGTTATTGTGCGCGATGGCCGGATCGTTGGGCGTGGCTGGACGCAACCCGGTGGTCGGCCACATGGCGAAACACAAGCTTTGGCCCAGGCCGGAGAGGCCGCGCGCGGGGCAACGGCCTATGTCTCGCTTGAACCTTGTGCACATCACGGCAAAACACCCCCGTGTGCCGAGGCGTTGATCAAGGCGGGTGTGGCGCGGGTTGTTTCCGCGATCGAGGACAGCGATCCACGCGTGGCCGGGCAGGGCTTTGCTATGCTGCGCGAAGCGGGGATCGAGGTCACTACCGGTGTTCTGGCCGAACAAGCCGCACGCGATCACGCGGGGTTCTTTCTTAAAACAGAACAAGGTCGGCCATTTGTAACGCTCAAGCTGGCCAGCAGTTTCGATGGCCGGATCGCCACTTCAACCGGGCACAGCCAGTGGATTACCGGGCCCAAGGCGCGGCGGGCTGTGCATGCCATGCGGGCCAGTCATGATGCGGTGATGGTCGGAGCGGGCACCGCCAGGGCCGACGATCCCTCGCTGACGGTTCGCGATCTGGGGATTTCGACACAGCCAGTGAGGGTTATCGTCTCGCGCCATCTGGATATTCCCTTGATGAGCCAACTGGCACGAACAGCGTCTGATGTGCCCGTCTGGCTGTGTCATGGCCCGTCCCCCGACCCAGAACGTGCCCGAGCGTGGGAGGGGTTGGGCGCCCGTCTGATCCCCTGTGCGCTTGAAGAACATCACATAGATGCAGCCGATCTGTTGCAGCAATTGGGGCAGGCTGGCCTGACGCGGGTATTTTGCGAAGGTGGCTCGGCGCTCGCAGCTTCTTTGTTGGCCGATGACCTTGTGGATGAGCTGGTCGGCTTCACTGCGGGCCTGACCATCGGGGCAGAGGGCTTGCCCGCCATTGGGTCGCTTGGTTTGGAGCGATTAGAGTCGGCCCCTCGTTTTGAGCTGATCGAGGCCCGCGCCATCGGGCCGGACATTTTGCATCGTTGGGCGCGCGCGCTGCGCTAGCGCCGCCACAAACCTGCATGCGTGGCAAACAAACCTTGCAGCTTGGACAACAGGCGAAGTGACAGGCCGCCTTTGCGCTCATATCCCTCGGACAGGCGTTGCAAGGCGACCTCGGCAGGGCAGGGTAGCCCCGTGGCCGGGTCCAGATATCGTGGATAGTCAATCAGTGCGGCATGCGCCAACCCAAGAACAGAGGGCCGTGCGCCCCGTCGTGCAGGCACTGTTCCCAAATCATTCGTTAGCCCCCAGCCGGCATAGAAAGGCGCGCCAAGTGTCGTCACACTGACCCCACGTAGTAGCGCCTCGAACCCAAGCAAGGATGTGATTGTCCAGACCTCTTGCACGTGAGACAACAAGTCAGCCGGATCGGTATTCGATGCAATCACATCGGCAAGACTTGGGTCATCAGGCCTGCCTTCGCGCAGTCCGGCCTCAACATCCGGGTGAGGTTTGTAGATCAGGACGGCGTTTGGATTTGCTTCGCGCGCGGTGCGCAGCAGGTCGGTATTGGTGCGCACTGATGAACTGCCAAGCAGGATTGAGGCATCGTCTTCGACCTGCCCCGGAACTAGAATACGGTGTCCTTGGGGCAGATTTGGGACAGCGCCCCCAGTATTGTACTTGCTAATCCCGCCCGCGATGATCCGCGCCACCAACCGTTCAGCCCGCAATTCCTGATCTGGGCGCAAGGTTTCGCGCGCGGCTATCCACTCTTCCAACTGGCTTGGCTGCGTCGGGTCGTAATAAATACCCAAATCATCTGTCGCCAACGACACAGGCGGCACCAGTCTGGCACCCAAACCTTTTGACCGCAGAAACCCGTCCTCGATCCGAACTGCGCCTTCCGCTTCGCGGGCGTGGCTGGCCCACACCATGTGGGGGCGGTCAGACCGATCGGGAGGGGCGTTGGTAAATTGAACTTTTCTCTCGCGGCCGAACATCTGTTGCAGGTGTTTGCGCTTCCACAACCGCATGCCGGACGCGGTCCAGCCCTTGTAATCCTGACGCCATGCGCGTGTCTGCGCTTCGAGCGTATCCAGCACGGTTTCCAACTCGCATAGCCTGTCCCGATAGGGGTCGTACCATGTGGGGTATAGGATCATCGCCGCTGCAAACAATTGCGCTCGGGTCAGGTTGCGCTGTCGGCGTGGAGGGAATGCCTCATCCTGCGTCAGCCCCCAGCCAGCATAGAAGGGTTGGCCAAATATGCGGGGCTTGTGTCCGGCCATGATGGCCTCAAACCCGAGTTGAGAGGAAAGGGTGTAGACGCCGACTGCGCCCTCTAGCAAAGCCCATGGGCTTATGGGCGTCGTGACAAATGAAACGCGATCAGACAGGTCTTGATCCGAGAAATATCCGCTGCGATGCCCTGCAACGGTTTCGGGGTGTGTCTTGATCAAAACGCGGGCGCCGGGGTTTTCCTCTTGCGCCATGACCAGCATTTCACGAAATCGCGCGTCATCTCCTGCGCTGGCAATGACCGAGGCATCATCCCGTGCCTGATCGACCACCAGAACATATCCAGGCTTGGGGGACGGTAATTCCGGATCAACGGCAGAGTATTTGCTAAGATGCAGATCGCGCATCCTTTCAGCCCCGTACCGAGCCTGGTTCAACAATGCGGTGTCGTCCAGCGGATGAGTTGCCAGCAGGGTTTCAAGATCCGATGGCTGCGAAGGGTCAAAATGCACGCCGGTTCGATCAATCAGCAAGCCCAGAGGGGGCTCTCCACCCCGCCCCGGATGCAATGAGCGCAAAAAGGCGTCTTCGACCTTTAGAACGGGCACCTTCCGTCGGGCCGCTATTTCCAGGCCACGGTGCGCTGTTGGACTATTCCCCCAGATGCCAACAACATCGTTTTCCCGGGGCAATCCCAAGCGAATGTCATAGCCTTTGAGGTTGAGTATCCGACGAATGCGGCGGTTCGTCAGAAAGCCGCCGTTGTAGACAAACAGCCGGGTTCGCTGTGTCCCGGCTGTTGGCTCACTCTGCATCAGCCGCCCGTCAGCGTGGCAACGTTTGCAACCGGCGTCAAACCACCTGCAATCAGTGAAATCGACTTGCTCCACTGTGCGTACGGAGCTTCGGTGACGTAAATCGTGTCGTCGTCGCGGATAACGAAATCCCTTGCGACAAACAGCCCATTGGGTGCGTTGAGGTTCAGAAGGTAGATCATGCGCTGATCGCCCTGCAATTCCTGACGGCCCATAACGGCGCGGGCAATGTCTTGCCTTTCCTTGCGCAGTACAAAAATCCCCGTGGGGTCCGAGGACAAAGATTGCAGACCGCCGACTTGCGCCAGCGCCTCAAGCGCGGACAGGTCCTGCGTGTCAAACGCCACGCGTGATTGACCGGTTGCCCCAAGTGCGATGTATGTTCGGCTGTCTGCCTCGACCAGAATGCGATCCCCGCCACGCAATGCGACATCAAGTTTGGGGTCGCGGACCAGATCGTCGTACCAGACTGTTCCGCGTTCATTGCCGCGGATCAGGGTGACAAGGGCGATATCCGCACCCAGCGATACACCTCCGGCCCTTGACAGCATCCCGGACAAGGTGCGGCTGGGTCGCTCAATCGGATAGAGTCCCGGCGCTCCGATTTCCCCGCTCAGTGAAACCGTTGCTCCATCACCTGCAAAACGGCGCACCTCGACTTGTGGGTCCGGTGTTTGATCTTGCAGTTTGTCGGTGATCAGCTGGCGAAGCTGTTCTGGGGTATTGCCAGCGGCCCGAATGCGTCCGGCATAGGGCACGAAGATAAAGCCTTCGCTGTCGACCTGCACCTGCTCTAGCACGGTGGCTGAGCTCAACTCACTTGACAGCAAGCCATCATCTACGTTTTCCCAGACCGTCAGGCTTACTACATCGCCTGCGCGTACGGTGTCGGCGGCCAGACTTTGCGCGCTGCGGAAAGTATTCGGGAACCCGAACTGGGGAACAGCCGCAGCCGCTCTTGCGACGCGATCGTCGACCTCAACCACGAAAGCATTACCGCCATTTTCGGTTGAGCCTGCCAGAATCTCGTTTTTGTTGGGGCCTGCTTTTGGAAGCTGGCACGCGGACAGCAGACCAATAGCCACCACAAGGGATACCCCCCGTATCCATCGGATTGGAAAACGCTTCACTGCCGGTTATCCTCAGTATTTTTTGTTGTATTCTTTTGTTTGCCAAAGTCTAACCGGATCGTGCACTAACTTCTAGCGCCAACCGTCCAGTTTTACTTAACTATCTGTAACTGTGTCGTCAGCGCCTCTTTCTCGGCCAGTAGGGATTGATAAGGATCGTTTGCATTCAACATCATATCAGCCACGCTACGTGTGAGTTGCCGCCGTCCGCGGCGCGAATAAAAACCGCCCGGAACTTGGCTCGTCTTAAGAAGAAACTGTCGATAGGTTTTATAGGCGTCCTGATCCGGGGGCATCGGGTTAGCAAAAAACGCTGCAAGCGGTTGGCGCGATACGAATTCGGGTTTGTCGTAGACCGATCTGCCAAAAATACGCAGTGGGATACCCCGCCACAAGGCCTGCTGTCCGGCGGTGGAATTTATTGTCACCGCAGAACTTGCGCCGTCCAATAGCTTGGCAAGTTTGCCCCCGGGGACATAATGCACGCGATCTGCAACCCCATGGGCACGCGCCAACTCACGCATACGGCGCCTTAAGGGTTCGCGGTGGTTTTCCAGTGGGTGTTCTTTCACCACAAGCCGGTGGTGTGGCGGGGCACCCTTGGCAAATCCCCCAATCACATCCTCAAGAAAATCGGCCATACTGGTATAGTGGGAATGGGACCGAACGGAACTGTCATGCGCCAATTGCAGCAACGCCAGATGATAGGGGTTCCCGTTCCCAAGCGCGCGCGTCGTGGCCCAGTGACGTTGAAGCCGGTGAAATGGCATCAGCGCCAAACGCTTGAAATATAGTTTGAATTCCTTGGAAACCGGCAGTTCACGATGCCGTCGAAAATTGCGGTAACGCTTGTTCAGGAACATTACAAACCAATGATAGAGCGCGCCGTAAAAGATGTGTTGTCGCATGTCGCCCCAATGCGACGGCGGTGGGGGTGATAGCGCCATGGATTGATCCAGCGCGTGTCGCATCTGGTCCACGTTCAGTGACATAAGACGCGAGTTGCCGTTCGAGCCGAAGCGTTCATATGTCACCCACCAAGGGCGCAGGTAACCTTCCTCGAAGACGTGAACCGTGACCTGTTTACTGCGTGCGACCTGCACGGCTTCGGCGTGAACGGGGCGCGTGTCGCCGTACAGGACGATATCCGTGATGGCGTGTATATCAATCAGGTCGGATAGTGTGGCCCGCCATTGATTGGGCGTGTCGACGTAGGGGATATAGGATGACCTATCAAACCAGAACGCCTGATCCCCTGCGTTGAACCCAACACGCCAAACCTTGGCTCCTGACGCCTGAAGCACACGCCCAAGCCCGTTGAAAAACGGACCATGCGGCCCCTGCAGAAACAGGAAAACACGGCGTTTGTCGCCTGTGGCGTTGGGTGACATGGGTACTGCTCTTGCCTGTTGTTCAGAAAATAATGCCTGTTTCGGCCTTTCACGGCAAGGTTGGGCTTGCCCGCCGCGCTGCATGAGCTTACCTCGGCTGAGGACACTGGACCAGATCAGGAACTAAGGGTTAGCGGAATGTTTACAGGGATCGTCACCGATATCGGCACTGTTACCGAGCTGGATCAGAAGGGCGATCTGCGGGCCCGGATCAGAACGGACTATGACACTGCCGGCATAGATATTGGCGCCTCAATCGCCAGCGATGGGGTGTGTCTGACCGTGATCGCGCTGGGTGATGATTGGTACGACGTTCAAATCAGTGCCGAGACGGTTTCGAAAACCAATCTGGATAGCTGGCAGGTAGGCAAGCGTGTCAATCTGGAGCGCGCTCTGAAGGTTGGTGACGAACTGGGCGGGCACATTGTGTCGGGCCATGTGGATGGCGTGGCCGAGGTGGTGGCGGTGCAGGACGAAGGCGACAGCACCCGCGTCACATTGCGTGCACCCAAGGATCTGGCGCGCTTCATTGCGCCGAAAGGGTCGGTCGCGTTGAACGGAACCTCGCTGACCGTGAACGATGTCGATGATTGTGATTTCGGAATTAACTTTATCCCACACACCAAAGAGGTCACGACCTGGGGAGACGTTTCGGTGGGTGACAGGGTGAACCTTGAGATCGACACACTGGCCCGCTACGTCGCGCGCCTGGCCGAGATGTCCTGAAACAACGTTGCGTCGGGATCACCTGGTGCCGGATGTGCTCTGGCATTTGGCACTCTGGTAGTCTATCCACCCGATCAAACGTGCCCTGTGAAAGACTGCCTCATGAGCTTTGCAACCCCCGGACCCGTCGAGACCCACCTGCGCGACGCGATCAGCCCGATTGAAGACATCATCGATGAGGCGCGCGCGGGTAGGATGTATATTCTGGTCGACCACGAAGATCGCGAAAACGAAGGCGATCTGGTAATCCCGGCCGAATTTGCCGACGCCGAGGCGATTAACTTTATGGCCACGCACGGGCGCGGTCTGATCTGCCTGCCGATGACGGCAGAGCGGATTGAGGCGCTGGGCCTGCCGATGATGGCCGTCAATAACTCGTCCCGCCACGAAACTGCGTTTACCGTGTCTATCGAAGCGCGTGAGGGTGTCAGTACCGGTATTTCGGCCGCTGATCGCGCGCTGACTGTGGCGACGGCAATCAACGAACAGAACACGATGGCGCATATCGCCACCCCCGGTCATGTCTTTCCTTTAAGGGCCAAGCGGGGTGGGGTTCTCGTGCGGGCGGGCCATACTGAGGCCGCAGTAGACATCTCGCGCCTGGCCGGGTTGAACCCTTCGGGCGTGATTTGCGAGATCATGAAACCTGACGGCACTATGGCACGCCTGCCTGATCTGGTGGACTTCGCCAAGAAACACGACATGAAGATCGGTACGATCAGCGATTTGATCTCTTACCGGGCGCGCAACGACAATCTGGTGGTCGAAACCTCGCGCAGCACCGTTACGTCCGAATACGGTGGCGAGTGGGAAATGCGGATTTTTACTGATCAAACCCACGGCATCGAACACGTTGTCATGATCAAGGGTGACATAACATCGCCCGAACCGGTCCTGACTCGCACCCATGCCCTGCACGAAGCACCTGACATTCTGGGTCTTGGGCCAAAATCGTCGCGCGAATTACCGCGCGCGATGGAAAAGATCGCTGAAGAGGGTCGCGGCGTGGTCTGCCTGTTCCGCCAGCCGCGCAATTCGCTCTACGCAGTCGAGGATGAAGGCCCCCGCACCATCAAACAAACCGGTCTGGGTGCGCAGATCCTGTCTAAGATGGGCATTCAGGAGCTGATATTGCTGACCGACTCGCCGAAAACCGTATATCTGGGGCTTGACGCATTTGGCTTGTCCATTGTCGGCACCCGTTCCATCCTCAAGGAAGACTGATCGTGGCTGAACAAGACAAACACGGCGTATTGCCGACCCCGAGCTTTGATAAACCAGTGAAGCTGTTGCTGGTGGTGGCACCGTTCTACCGCGCAATCGCAGATGATCTGATCGCCGGTGCAAAAGCCGAGATCGAAGCCGCTGGCGGCTCATACGAAGTGGTCGAAGTACCCGGCGCGCTGGAAGTTCCAACCGCCATCGCCATGGCGGATCGCCAGTGCAATTTCGATGGCTATGTCGCGCTGGGCTGTGTCATTCGTGGCGAAACCACACATTATGAAACGGTGTGCAACGACTCGAGCCGCGCTATTCAACTGTTGGGTTTGCAAGGTTTGTGCATCGGCAACGGCATACTGACAGTTGAGAATGACAGTCAGGCCGAAGTGCGCGCGAACCCCAAAAAGATGAATAAAGGCGCCGGGGCAGCCGCTGCGGCCTTGCATCTGATCGCACTCAGCCGTAAGTGGGGCGCTTCGAAAAAGGGCGTTGGTTTCAAACCGCCGTCCGAGTCCATCCTTGTGGCGGGCGACAGCAACGGATCCACGACAGCATGACCCAGACAGACGCGCCGAAACCGGCCAATCAGAAACGCCTGATGAAATCTGCCGCCCGGCTTTATGCCGTGCAGGCATTATTCCAAATGGAGCAATCCGGGCAGACAACTGAACAGGTTGTGAATGAGTTTCTGGATTACCGTTTCGGCGCTGTCTACGAAGGCGAGGAAATGTTGGACGGTGATATCAGCGTCTTCCGCAAACTGGTTGAAGACGCGGTGAACTATCAGGCGTCAATCGACCAGATGACCGACCGGGCGCTTGTTGCAAAATGGCCGATCGCACGCATTGACCCGACCTTGCGCGCAACGTTCCGCGCGGCAGGGGCGGAACTGACCCAAAGCGATACACCACCCAAAGTCGTCATCACCGAATTCGTTGATGTCGCGCGCGCTTTTTTCCCGGAAGGCAAAGAACCCAAATTTGTCAACGCGGTAGTGGATCATATGGCGCGCGAAGCCAAGCCCGAGGCGTTCTGACACCTTTACCGCAGCAATAGATGCGCTAACCTTGGACTGTGATGTCAAGGAGGCCCGTCATGCCTAAACTTATTCGTCTATACATTACGCAAACCGCCTGGGGCTTTGTTATCTCAGCGATCTTTGTTGGGGTTCTTCTTGCGCTTAACGTTGCGAACCTGCGCAGCCTGATCTCTGGGTCGGATATTGGGCTGATCGCGCTGGTCATGATCTGGATCATGAACGGGATCGTGTTTGCCGGCGTTCAATTTGCCTATGCGATCATGAATATGGCCGAAAAACCGCAGGGTCCGCGCCGCGGAACGCCTGTGGCTGTCGACTTCAAACCCGCTCCGGTGAAGGTCGAGCAGAGCTGAAGTTTTAGCGAACCACCAAAGACTTTGATTGGCTCTTAATCGATGGGCCTAAGTGGCAGCCGTATTTCTCTATGCGCTGCCACGTACTAAGTGTCATGCAGCTCTGCCATTGCATCACACCGGTATTGGTGGTGCGATAAAATTTGGAATGTGGCGGGACCACCAGTCAACCGTGCGGTGTGATTCCCGAGGACCTGTATGTACAGGTGGGCGCCAGGTAATCAGGCCAGGACCTGAACAGAGCCAGCCCCCTCGGAATTGCTTAAGGCCACCAGAATGCTACCAGTCACAAGAAGGGCAGAACCCGCCAAGCGACTAGTTAGGGCGTGTGCCGGTCGAGTGCAAGTGGCAGAGGTCCGATCGTGACCTGAAATCGTCCCAGAGAACTCTGCCTAAGCTGGGGGTATATCTTGGCCTATGGCACAAACTGCGAACAGCAATTGGTCCAATGCTTCAAAAAGGTAAATTTCGCTCCTGACCATCGTCCACATTTTGAGCGCTTGAAGGCAATTGTGACCGATCATTCATTCTAGCTATGCACTGCTGCATCGCTTGACAGCGGCATGTTATCTATGGACCGGATTGGCAACACTCTGTGTGCCCGCGTTGCAACTGCTCCATTGCGAAAATTAGGGGCTTGAGATTTGTTCTCTAATTGTTCACAATTTCTGGATGATGCTTGACATGCAACCCGGACAGAAACTGGCACGCGGTGTTGCGCGCCACCTTTGGGCGCACGGTTTTGTTTCGGTTGAGGAATTCGTTCCCGCACGTGGGTTGCGCGTGGACGTGATGGGCTTAGGCCCAAAGGGCGAACTTTGGGTGATTGAGTGTAAGTCCAGTCGGGCGGACTATCAGGCGGATTCCAAGTGGCAGGGGTATCTTGAATGGTGTGATCGGTTTTTCTGGGCTGTCGATACAGACTTTCCGACGGATCTTCTGCCTGCAGAAACCGGGCTGATCATTGCTGATGCGTATGACGCGGAAATTGTGCGTATGGCGCCCGAGGACAAGCTTGCTCCAGCCAGGCGCAAAAAGATGATGCAGAAATTTGCAACCGATGCTGCACGCAGATTGCAGGCCCTGCGCGATCCCCGGGTTTAAAGGTCAGCCCTTCAAAGCCCGGGCGGCTTGCGCGGCTGCGCGGATTTCGTCTGCGATTTCTTCAGCTTCCTCAGGGTCGAAATCCATAGGAATTTCAATGCCGTCCGCCTCGATGAAAAGACGTATCATGCCTTGATCCGTTGGGCCGATCTGCAGGTTGGCCTGAATGTCGCGTTCGGTGTTGATACCCATTTTCGCCTCCGGGACTGAGCGTTTTTGCTAACCTTGAAAGGGTTGAGAATCAAGCTGCGTTTGAGGTTTGGTGCAGTATGAAAGACGTTCAGATCAGACCTTTTTACGCGTCCGATGCACCTTGGTTGGTTGAGCGACACGGCACGCTTTACGCGCAGGCCGAAGGGTTCAATGCTTCGTTCGGTACCTTGGTCGGGCAAATCCTCGATGACTTTGTTTCCGGCCATGATCCGTCGTGCGAACGGGGTTGGATTGCGGAACACGAAGGGCAAAGGCTTGGCAGCATCTTTAGTGTGAAGCTTGACGAACAAACCGCAAAGCTGCGGCTTTTCCTGTTGGTGCCAGAGGCACGAGGGCAGGGACTGGGAAAGCGGCTGTTGGACGCCTGTACAGGGTTCGCGCGTGGTGTGGGATACGCGGAAATGCAGTTGTGGACCCACGAAAGCCACCGGGAGGCCTGTGCGCTGTACCGCGCGAATGGGTGGCACTTGCTAGGCAGCAAACCGGTACATTCCTTTGGGGTCAATCTTGTTGAACAAAGCTGGAAAATTCGGCTTTAATCCCCTTGCATTCCCCGGGCGCGTTCGGTACATCGCCCCTCACAAGTGCCGCCTTAGCTCAGTTGGTTAGAGCGCTGGATTGTGGATCCAGAGGTCCCCTGTTCAAGCCAGGGAGGCGGTACCAAATCCCTCGAAAAACGCTAAGTAGCGCGTGGTTTTCCCGCTTGGAACTTAGCCATTTTGCGATTAATTTGGTATCAGGCAAAGTGACGGCTGGCGCGCCTATAATTAGCGCGCCAGATTCAGCCTGAGTCTCATTTTGCTGCGTTTTGCAGCGGGTAGGTGCCGATTCAATCGCTTGTTGACCATTCCGAACCCCCAGATGATCACCAAGGTTAGCAGGATGAAGTAGAAGGCAAGAATCGGATATGGAATGAACGGGTTGAACGTCTTGTCAGCGAAGTAACCCGCGTAGTACAGCGCATCGCCCCGTTGTTGCCAGACAGGGAAGGCCGAGAAGAACACCAGCGTGGTGGCGTGGAACAGAAAGATCGCCTCGTTCGTATAAGCGGGCCACGCCAGGCGCAGCATTGTTGGCCAGATTATGCGGCGGAACCGTGACCAGCCCGTCATACCATAGGCATCTGCGGCCTCGATATCGCCCTTTGGGATCGAGCGCAGCGCACCATAGAAAATCTCACCCGAGTAGGCTGCTGTGTTAAAGAACAACACGATCAAAGCACCTAGCCATGCAGACGTAAGTGCGTCGAGGAAGGGGAAGCTCTGCTTGAGTGACAGGAAGAAAAAGTAGGCAAAGAAGAACTGAATGAACAGCGGAGAGCCCCGAAACAGAAAAATAAACCACTCCGACGGTTTGCGCAGCCATATGTTCGTAGATGCCTTGCCAAGAGCAAGGGCAGTGGCCAGAAAAAACCCGGTCGCAAGCGCCATTATCCCGAAATAGATGTTCCAGATCATACCCGAGCCAATAAGGGTGAACTGCTGGCAAAGGGTAAAGTCATTCGCTGGCAAAAGACGTTCGCCAATACCGACTGAGCGCAGAGCGTAGTCCTGGATTGTTTGCAAGCAGCTCATGCGGTTGTCTCCTTGCGCAGCAACTCACCGCCCGAGGTTGCTTGTCCGTGGGATAAGCGCCGCATCAGCTTTTCCAAGGTAATTTCTGAGACGCGGGTCATGCCTAGGTAGAACACAAGCAGGCCTAGGAAGTACCACATGCGCCAGTCGCCATGCGGGTATTGGGTGAAGCGCGGGTTTTTGAAGGCACCCAGTTCGCGTGCCCAATAGACGATATCTTCGATTCCAAGCAGGAACAGCAATGGCGTCGCTTTGATCAACACCATCCACAGGTTCGACAGGCCGGGTAGGGCATAGACCCACATTTGCGGCACGAGAATGCGCCAGAATGTCTGGCGGCGGGTCATGCCGTAAGCCTCGGCCGTTTCCAGCTGTGCATGGGGCACGGCGCGCATACCGCCGAACAGAACATTGGCTGCAAAAGCACCAAAAACGATTGAAAAAGTAATAACAGCCAGAAAGAAACCGTAAGTTTCGTGAACCCATTCCGGTGCGCTGCCTAATGGCAGTTTCGCGGCTTGGCACACAATGAAGTCATTGCCTTGCCGGATTGGGTCGGTCCATTCGGGGCAGAGAATTTGGTGCCGTGTCCATTCGAACGCTTGATCCAGCGCAATCACGAAGAACATGAAAAAGGCAATATCCGGTACGCCGCGCACGATGGCGATATAGCCCTTACCCAGCAGGCTGAGCGGAAGGACATGCGACCGCGCTGCCATTGCGCCCAGGAAACCAAACCCCAGTGCAACCGGAGCTGTGATCGCCAGAAGCAGCAAAACCTTGAAAAAAGACAGGTAGAATACCCAGTGTACACCATTGGTCAGATAGCATGAAAACCAACGGAACGTGCCGAGAGTATCGGGATCAGTGCAGAACGAAAAAATGGTCGGCCTCCTTGACGGGCAAGGGCTCAGAGGCGGCGCGCCTTGAAAGACAGGCGCGCCGCGACGTGCAAAATTAGAAGGTCGAGGACACTTCCCACTTGGTGATCAGCTCATTCAAGGTGCCGTCGTCCTTCATGGACTGAATGGCTGCGTTGAACTTTTCTTTCAGCTCACCGTCGGATTCACGGATACCCATGCCGACGCCACCGCCCAGCGGTACTTCGTCGCCAACGAAGAGAAGGCCCGAGCCATCTTCGGTGAATGGCACAAGGAAGGATTTGTCGGCCAGAACTGCGTCTGCTTCGCCGTTACGCACGGCTGCGATGGTTTCTTCGGGGCTTGCAAACTCAACCAGAGTTGCACCGGATTCGGCGACATAGCCAGCCTGAATGGTGCCCGTCTGTGCCGCGATCACGCCACCTGACAGGTCAACACCATCGGACATGGCGACATAGGCAGACGGATCTGGCGGCGTGTAGTTCTGAGTGAAGTCGATGACCTCATCACGCTCGTCAGTGATGGACATACCCGCGATGATCGCGTCGTAGTTGCCCGAAACGAGGTTAGGAATGATCGAATCCCAGTCGTTCTTGACCCATTCGCATTCCAGGTTGGCGCGCTTGCACAGCTCATCGCCCAGTTCACGCTCGAACCCGTCGATCTCGCCCGCGTCGTTGACAAAGTTCCAAGGTGCGTATGCGCCCTCGGTGCCCAGACGGATGGTCTCCGCCATAGCCATACCTGCGCTAAGCGCCAGGGCTGCAGTGGTCAGAATCAGTTTTTTCATTGGATACTCCCCAGTTAGTTTTCTGTCCTGAATTTAAGCCGCCTTTGTGGCGGAGAGAAAGCCCCGAAGTCGCTCGGATTCGGGGGACGTAAAGATATCTTTCGGTGACCCTTCTTCTTCGATCAGGCCATGGTGCAGGAATACGACGTGGCTTGAAATATCAGCCGCCATTTTCATGTCGTGGGTCACAATGATCATCGTACGACCCTCGGCAGCCAAGTCCTTGATCACCTTGATCACTTCCTGTTCCAGCTCAGGGTCCAGCGCCGAGGTTGGCTCGTCGAAAAGCAGGGCTTCGGGCTCCATGCACAGACCACGTGCAATGGCTGCGCGCTGTTGCTGACCGCCGGACAATTGCGCCGGGTAGACGTCGCACTTGTCGCCGATACCGACCTTGTCGAGATATTTACGGGCGCTGTCTTCGACCTCTTTCGGGTCGCGGCCCAGTACGGTCACCGGAGCTTCCATCACGTTTTGCAGAATGGTCATATGGGACCAAAGGTTGAACTGCTGAAACACCATCGACAGGTTGGTGCGGATGCGCATGACCTGCTTTGGGTCGGCTGGACGGCGGTTGTGCCGTTCACCTGACCAGCGCACGGGCTCGCCTTTGAACAGTATCTCGCCTTCTTGGCTGTCTTCCAGCAGATTGCAGCACCGTAAGAGGGTTGATTTTCCGGATCCAGAGGATCCGATCAGCGAAACGACATCCCCGCGTCTGGCCGTAATATCGACCCCTTTCAGCACCTCCAGATTGCCGAAGCTTTTGTGTAGATTTTTGATTTCGATAACTGGAGAGGAATCTGTCACAGGTGACCCATGTGTTGTCGGTGTTGGTGCGGTACTAGGGCTTAAAAATTGAGGTAATGCAATGCGCAATTGTCATGAATACGTACCGAAAAAGTCAAATCGGCCAATGTTGCTCGCCAAATTGATCAGTATTCGCGTTTGGATCGGCTAATCCGGTGTCGGATTGGCGACAGACAGATAGTCGCCCGCTGGAATTTTGATCAGACCGCGAAGATGCAGCATCTTGCGGTCCGCAGCAGACAGATTGTCAATTGCAGAGCGGACAGCGTGGGTGATACCCGGTGCGTCCTGGCCGTTGGCAGTAATGTAGGGCAGGGCGGGTGTCGGTTTTGTCACGTCTACCTCGCGTAAAAAGGTCGAAAGGTCGGAATGCGTTTTGAGCAGTTCCCAGGTTAGCGCATCCAGTGCCGCAAAATCGGCCCGGCCATTCGCCACTGCGTCGGCAGACCGCGCGTGGCCACCGGTTTCAACGGTCGCATTTGGACGGAGTCCGCGCGCAGCCAAATGAACCAACGGCGCTGCCCACCCTGATTGCGAAAGGTGGTCATTGTAGGCAAAAGTTCCAGCCGAAAGCGCGTCCAAATCGCGCGGATCATCCTTTCGCGCCAGGAATATGGATCGGTAGTAGCCGGGCGGGCATCCCTCTAGCCCGTAGTCCGGTGTGCCAACCAGTTGCACCTTGCCATGCAGGCGGGTGCGATAGGGCATGCCGCAAGTCTGGGCAAAGGTCAGGTCCGAGCTCAGCCAAACGTCCCACATGTCGACATCACGTGTCAGGTGATCGGGACCGAAGCCCAAGTGAGTCCGAATCAACGCCCAAAAGCGATCGTTGGCGTCTTGCAAAGGGGGCATGTCATACATGCCCAACATCGCGATCAAGATTTTGCTGCCTTCTGTCGCGCCAAGGCTGAATCAACATCACTGACGCCCAGCAAGCTGACGACCAACCGCAACAGCGAGTCCTCTTCGCCGGTACGGTGCCCATCTGCCAGTGCGACCGACCACATTGCCTGCACGACGGCGAGCCGGTCGTCGTAAGCTACGGCTTCTTTGATTGCGCGCGTGAAGCGGACAGTATCGGGGGCTTCGGCTTCAAGATCTTCGGCGCGGGCACGTAATGAGGCGGCTTCGAATGGTGAAAGGCCATAGCGTTCGGCGCAAACGCGGTCGATTCGTGCCATTTCGCTGTCGGCATAATCGTTGTCGGATCGGGCGATGCGGACCAGCAGAGCCGTCAGCGCGAGGCGAGCGTCAACTTCGGGAAGAGGGTCGGGGTCGGGCCGTGTGAGCCGGGACAGAAAATCGCTAAACATCGGTTAGATATAAATGGGGCTCAAAGCTCTTCCAAGCGTCTTTGCACCCTTTGGCGTGCAGACTGGCTGTCCATAAAGCTCAAACCCATGGCAATGCGCGCCTCTTCCACGATTTTGATTTCACCTTCGTCCGAGTTTCCATCGGCCAAAACAATCTCCCACAGGGCGTCCAGTGCCGCGAGGCGTTCGTGCAGGTCGGTGGTTTCGCGGATCAATTTGCCGAACGTGTCGGTGTCAGGCGCGGCGGCGTGCAGCTTTTCACATGTGGCGCGGACCTTGGCGGCTTCGATCGCGTTATGCTGATAGAGCCGGGCAAGAATCCGGTCGATCAGGCTGATTTCTTCCAACTTATAATCCCGGTCCGCCTGCGCAACGCGAACCATGAGCGCACCCAGAGCAAGCTCTGCATCCGGGTCCGGTAAATTGTCGTGTTGCGGTGGGCGCAGGGCCTGAAAGAACTTCTTTAACATGCCCTGAGGTTATTCCATATTTTGTGGCCCGCCAAGCATCGACTACTCGTCATAGCCTTGAATGATTCCGCCGTTCCTTAAGGTGGCAGAAACACGCTCAGCGCGAACCGCTTGCAGCGGAATCACCCCTGTTGAAGCGCTTCTTTCGCTTGTTCCTGCAGCCAGGCCAACATGTGCCGGTATGGAACGGGACCATAGCTGATCCGGGCTACGCCCAGCGATGCCAGTGTGGTCGTATCAGGGGTTCCGGGCAGGGCGATGATGTTCACGGGCAAGTCCGTTGATTCGCACAAATTGGCAATCATGTCCTTGTCCCTCAGCCCCGGAGCAAAGAAACCGTTGGCACCGGCGTCAGCATAAGCTCGGGCCCTGGCGATTGCGTCGTTTAGCATGGCATCGTTATGGGTATCGGGCTTTGCCTTCAGAAAGATGTCGGTACGTGCGTTGATGAACGCCGGTATGCCAGCGGCATCGCATCCTTCGCGCATCGCCCGCACCCGTGCGGCCTGAGTTTCGGTGTCATAAAGATCAACTGTTCCAATGATTTGGTCTTCGAAGTTAAAGCCGATGACTCCGGACTCCAACGCACGCTGGGTGTTTTCCGCAACGCCCATCACATCTTCGGCATACGCGCCTTCGAAATCCAGTGTGACCGGCAGGTCAACCGCAGCAACGATCCGGCGGGCATTCTCAAGGGCGGCCTCAATTGGGATGTTCTGACCGTCACCATACCCTCGCGCCATCGCAACCGGGGCACTGCCGGTTGCAATCGCCCTGGCGCCCGCGTCGCGCACGGCACCTGCACTGCCTGCGTCCCAGATGTTGTACAAAATAACCGGGTCACCCTTTTTGTGCAGGGCTGCGAAAGTCTCTGCTTGGTCGATCTGCTTTGTCATGCCCGGCCTCCTGTCGCTGCGTTGGCGACAGTTATCCGTGGAAACGGCTGGCACGTATAGTTTCTTTTTGCGCTCACCGTCACAATGCAGTGACCTACCCGCCGTTATACCAGGCGAGAGCTGTCCTTGGCTGCACGTACGAAATCGCGAAACAGGGGGTGCGGGTCGAACGGTTTTGATTTGAGTTCGGGGTGGTACTGCACGCCGATGAACCACGGGTGATCCGACCATTCGACGATCTCTGGCAGACGTCCGTCAGGCGACATGCCTGAGAATTTCAAGCCCGCTTTCTCCAGCTTTTCGCGGTACTTGATATCCACCTCATAGCGGTGCCGGTGGCGTTCTTCGATATTGGTGCCGCCGTAAACTTCGGCCACTTTCGAGCCCTCGGCCAGTACGGCATTATACGCGCCCAGACGCATGGTGCCGCCCTTGTCGTCACCAACTTTGCGTTCGACAGTATGGTTTCCCTGTACCCATTCTTTCAAATGGTAAACTACTGGTTCAAAACGCTTCTTTCCGGCCTCGTGATCGAATTCTTCTGACCCGGCTTCGGTGATCCCGGCGGCATTTCTTGCCGCTTCGATTACTGCCATTTGCATACCGAGACAAATACCCATGTAAGGGACCTTGTGTTCGCGCGCATACTGGGCGGCCTTTATCTTGCCCTCAGTGCCGCGCTCACCAAAGCCGCCGGGGACGAGGATCGCGTGGAAACCTTCCAGATGCGTTGCGACGTCTTCGGTATCAAACACTTCGGCATCGACCCACTCGACCTTGACCTTGACGCGGTTGGCCATACCGCCATGGGTCAAAGCCTCAGCAATCGACTTGTAGGCGTCTTCCAACTGGGTGTATTTGCCGACGATGGCCACACTCACTTCGCCTTCGGCATTGTGGATGCGGTCGCTGACGTCTTCCCACTTGGCCAGATCGGGCTTGGGGGCCGGGCTTATCTGGAAGGCATCCAATACCGCCTGATCCAGTCCTTCACGGTGATAGGCCAGCGGGGCGTCGTAGATCGTGCTGAGGTCCTGCGCAGCAATCACGCTATCAGGGCGCACATTGCAGAACAGCGCCAGCTTTTCACGCTCTTTCGGTGGGATCGGGCCTTCAGACCGGCAGACCAGAATGTCGGGTGCCAAGCCAATTGAGCGGAGTTCTTTTACCGAATGTTGAGTCGGCTTGGTTTTCAACTCGCCAGACGCCTTTATATAGGGCAGCAGGGTGAGATGCATAAAGATGCACTGACCACGCGGCTTGTCCTGGCTGAACTGACGGATGGCTTCGAAAAAGGGCAGGCCTTCGATATCGCCAACGGTACCGCCGATTTCACACAACATGAAATCAACCTCATCTTCGCCGATGGCGATGAAATCCTTGATCTCGTTGGTGACGTGGGGGATCACCTGAATGGTTTTACCCAAATAGTCGCCGCGGCGTTCCTTCTCCAGTACATTGGAATAAATCCGCCCTGAACTGACCGAGTCGGTCTTGCGCGCCGCCACACCGGTGAACCGTTCGTAGTGGCCCAGGTCCAGATCAGTTTCGGCCCCATCATCGGTCACGAAAACTTCGCCATGCTCAAACGGCGACATGGTGCCGGGATCCACGTTCAAATAGGGGTCCAGCTTACGCAGACGTACCGAGTATCCCCGGGCCTGCAACAACGCGCCCAGAGCTGCCGAGGCCAGCCCTTTGCCCAAGGACGAAACCACACCACCGGTGATGAAAATAAAACGCGCCATGTTTTTCGGCTGCTCCCGTGAGACGTCAAAATCAGCTGCCCGACGGTTCCGAAAAACCGCTGCATCACGGGACTTCACACATAAAGGATTCGCGCCAAAAGCGCAAGAGAACCGCAAGATGCTGTTGCAGTCCTCTGTAAGGTTTCTAGGTTTTGTGGATCAGTTTGCTTGCGGAATCAAAGGCGCGTTGTCGCCTGCTGCTGGCGGCAGAAGATCATTTGCCGGCGGTACTACAGGGGCGCTTTCTTCCGTCGGGGCCGGGGCGGGGACGCCCAAGCGGTCGATCACCGAGCTGCCCGAAGATTTTTGAGCCGCCAGAATCGTCAGAGTGATTGAGGTTACGATAAAGCAGGCCGCCAAAATCCAAGTCACTTTGCCCAGTGCAGTCGCTGCCGCGCGGCCAGTCATGGCACCACCGCCGCCACCGCCCATACCAAGGCCACCGCCTTCGGATCGCTGCATCAGAACGACAGCGATCAGGCCCAGAGCCAAAAGAAGATGGATGATGAGAACAACGTTTTCCATGGTGGTCCTGTACAGCGTGGCGTGTATCGCGTGGTACTTATGCAAGTTTGCCAGCGGGGGCAAGGGACGAGTTGACATCATAGCACGGGATACCGGGCATCGCATCAAATTGACTGGACAGAGTGGCGGCTGTTAACGCAGGGTGCGGTTCATGCCGCATGACGACCACGATCACCCGCACGCTTTGCTGCCGCCCGAACCCGCCCTGCGCGTAAAAGCGCTTGAGACGATTCTGACCCGAAAGGGGCTTGTTGACCCCGCGGCGCTGGACGAACTCATTGATGCCTATCAGAACAAGATCGGACCGCAAAACGGTGCGCGCGTCGTCGCCAAGGCCTGGTCCGACGAGCAGTTCAAAAAAGACCTGCTGGAAGATGCAACCTCGGTTGTCACTGACCTAGGATTCTATGGTCGACAGGGCGAACATATGGTGGTTGTCGAGAATACGCCCGAGCAGCACAATATGGTCGTTTGCACGCTGTGCAGTTGCTACCCTTGGCCTCTGCTTGGGATTCCGCCGGGCTGGTACAAGTCCGACGCCTACCGCGCCCGTGCCGTGCGTGAGCCGCGCAAAGTGCTGGCAGAGTTTGGTGTCACCTTACCACCGGAGACGGCCGTGCGCGTGTGGGATTCGACAGCGGAAATTCGTTACCTCGTGCTTCCGATGCGGCCAGAAGGCTCAGAGGGGCTCAGCGAAGATGACCTGGTGGCGCTTGTCACCCGCGACAGCATGATAGGCACTGGGCTGCCCAAAGTGCCGTCATGACGCGCGTGCACGATATGGGTGGACGGTTTGGGGACGGTCCGGTTCGGCCCGAGGCCGAAGATGCACCGGTTTTCGCCGAAAATTGGCAAGGGCGGGCCTTGGCAGTGACGCTTGCCGCCGGATCATTGGGGCAGTGGAACCTTGATGTCACGCGGCACGCACGTGAAAGGCTATCGCCCAAGGATAGTGTTCGGTTCTCCTATTACGAAAGGTGGATTTCCGCACTTGCTGACCTGCTGGTGGAAAAGGGTGTGCTGAACACGCAAGATTATTCTGACGGAGGCACTGCTGAGTCACATCCACTTTCGTCACGCGCCTTGAAAGCCGAAGCTGTTGCCGCGGTCCTTGCCAAGGGTGGGCCGACGGAACGGCCTTCGACTGTGCCGGCACGATTTGAGGCCGGGCAGAGGGTCCGCACGGTGCGCCCAACGGCCAATCGCCTTGTTGATGGCGGACATACTCGCCTGCCGTCCTATGCATCCGGTGCAGTGGGTAGAATTGTTCGGCTACATGGTGCGCATGTGTTTCCTGATTCAAATGCACACGGTTTGGGTGAGGCGCCGGAACCGCTCTATGCTGTGGCGTTCGCGGCGTCTGAACTGTGGGCGCAACCAGAGCATCCCAAAGACGAAGTGGTGCTTGATTTGTGGCAAAGCTATCTGGAGCCGATATGAGCACCTGCGTTACCCATACCGCCCCTGAACCCGCGTTCTCTGAGCCGTGGCACGCGCAGGTGTTTGCTATAACCGTGGCCCTGAACGAGGACGGTCGATTCGATTGGTCCGACTGGGTTGCCCGTTTTTCAGCGACACTCAAACGTCGAGGCCTGGACCGTGAACTGGATGGCGGGGACGACTATTTCAACGCCTGGCTTGAAACGCTGGAACATCTCTTGGCTGAGCAGGGCGCGACCGCTCAAGGGGAAATTTCTGATTTCAGGAATGCGTGGGAAGAGGCGTACCTAACCACACCTCATGGTGAACCGGTGAGGTTGGCGCCGCGCGACTAAGGGTGTTGGGTGCATTCTTTTGGAAAACACACCCTGAGCTTTTCAGCCAGGTAGTGACATCTGACTAAGGGCGCGAACTGCGGCGAATTATCGGTTTCCCTGCCGCTTTGTCCCCGCTATACGAGCCGGGTTTGATAATTCAGCGCAAAAGGACCGGATATGGCCAATGTGGTTGTTGTCGGCGCCCAGTGGGGTGACGAAGGAAAAGGCAAGATCGTCGACTGGCTAAGTGAGCGGGCAGACGTCATCGCGCGTTTCCAAGGTGGACATAACGCCGGTCATACTCTGGTCATTGATGGTGAGGTTTACAAGCTGCACGCATTGCCATCGGGCGTCGTGCGCGGCGGCAAGCTGAGCGTCATCGGAAATGGCGTTGTGCTGGACCCCTGGCACCTGATCAAAGAGATCGAAACGATCCGTTCGCAGGGCGTAGATATCACGCCCGAGACACTGATGATCGCCGAAAACACACCTTTAATCCTGCCATTTCACGGAGAACTGGACAGGGCGCGTGAAAACCAGAACTCGGTTGCGAAGATCGGCACCACCGGGCGCGGTATTGGCCCATGCTACGAAGATAAAGTCGGCCGCCGCGTTATCCGTGTCGCTGATCTTGCCGATGAAGCGACGCTTGCCCTTCGCGTTGATCGCGCGCTGGTCCACCATAACGCGCTCCGCAATGGTTTGGGGCTTGAACCCATCAATCGTGATGAACTGATTGCATCGCTAACCGAGATTGCGCCGCAAATCCTGCAGTACGCCGGACCCGTCTGGAAGGTCATGAACGAAAAGCGCAAAGCCGGAAAGCGTATCCTCTTTGAAGGCGCACAAGGCGCACTTTTGGACATCGACTTTGGCACCTATCCGTTCGTGACATCATCCAACGTGATTGCCGGACAGGCTTCGACCGGTGTTGGCATCGGCCCGGGATCGATTGATTTTGTTCTGGGTATCGTGAAAGCCTACACAACCCGCGTGGGTGAGGGTCCGTTCCCAACCGAGCTGGACGATGACGATGGCCAACGCCTGGGTGAGCGTGGGCATGAGTTCGGCACTACGACCGGCCGCAAGCGCCGATGCGGTTGGTTTGATGCCTGCCTTGTGCGCCAGACCTGCGCAACTAGCGGTGTGAACGGCATTTCGCTGACCAAGCTGGACGTGCTGGATGGTTTCGAAACGCTGAAGATCTGCGTGGGATATGAACTGGACGGTGAGCGATTGGACTATCTGCCCACTGCGGCGGATCAACAAGCCCGCTGTACGCCTGTCTATGAGGAAATGCCGGGGTGGAGCGAATCCACTGAAGGCGCGCGCAGCTGGGCAGATTTGCCAGCCAACGCCATCAAATACGTGCGCCGTGTTGAAGAACTGATCGAATGCCCTGTGGCCCTTTTGTCCACCAGCCCGGAGCGGGACGACACCATCCTGGTGACCGACCCGTTTGCTGACTGATGAGCGATAAGGAAAAACCCGGCCTGAGCTACAAGGCCAGACGGCGATGGTCCCTGGTGCTGCTCGTGATTGGGTTGCCGATCTATATCGTGGCGGTTGTGACGATCGTGAACCGGCTGGACCGGCCACCGATCTGGCTCGAGCTGCTGGTCTATATCGGGCTGGGCATTCTTTGGGCGCTGCCGTTCAAGTTTGTTTTCAAAGGTGTTGGGAAAGAAGACCCGGATAAGAACGGGGATTGATTTTCAGGCTTGGGGATCCACAAGTCTCAATTCTAAAAATGCAGTCCTTGGCGGGAGCCTGAACAGGCGTAAAACAGTCCGGTACTGATGCAGCCAAGTTTGCGGCCGTGTAAAACCACCGGCCAGGTACCTTTGGACTTTTCGTATTCGGCCCATGCGAGGGACGGGGGCGAGTGGTTTGCAACTGTGCATTCGCGCGCAATCGTTTCTAACGATCCGTTTTTGCATCACACGCTGAAAAAGGCTGTCAGGGGAATCTAGAAGACGCCCCTGTCAGACAACGGCTCGCAAATCGTTGCCTTGTATCAATGCGCGCACCCTATAAATATCGTCTTTGAGTTTTTCGTTGCGCCAGGCCTCTTGAAATCGTTCAACCGACAGAAGGCCATCAGCATCAAATTCGGGATCAACGGTGGCCAAACGGCGCGTTGCGCGCTTCAATCGGACATCATCATCCAGATGTAATGCGGCAGCAGCCCTGTACGCGGCGGCACGGCGGGTGATACGTGGAAACGCTGTCGCTGCGCTATAGCAGGCCTCCCAGTTGCCCAGGACGTAATGTGCGATCACTCCTACCTCGCGGCAGTACTCAGGAAGAAACGGATCGAGCTCTTGCGCGCGCCGCTGAAATTCAAGCCCCGTTTCACCATCACCCATGTAGTTATGAACATTCCCAGCATGGGCAACAATGTAGGCATGGTTCGGCGTAATCTCGAGCGCGCGGGTGAAATGGTAAAGGGCGCTGTCAAAGTCTTCCTTGTAAAGAGCCAATGAACCCATGATCCTGTGGACTTCGGCATCGTCGCTGTCCAATTCCAAAGCACGGCGCCCCATCGACCAATAGTGATCCACATCGTTGACACCAAGCCATTCGTCGCGCGTTGCCACAGCGCAGGCCAACCATGCCTGTGCCCGACCGAAATTGGGGTCTTTCTCCAAAGCCTTTTCAAGCCACGCCATCGCTTCTTCGGCATTGTCGCGCGTGACGCCGCCCATTCGATGATGGTGCAGGCCGCGCTTTAGGCAGTCATAGGCAGCCATGTCTTCAGTTGGTTTTGCGCGGGCCGTTTCCTCGGCCTGTCTTTCAACACGACCGGCGACCGCCGCCGCAATTTTTGCGAGCATGTCATCCTGAACGTCGAAAAGGTCATTCACGTCGCAATCATACTTTTCTGACCAAACCTGTTCTTTGTTGATGCCGTCAATCAGGCTTGCTGAAATTCTCACGCGCGCGCCAAACACGCGCACACCGCCCTCGATACTGTAGCGCACGCCGGTTTCCTTACAGACTTGTTCTGATGGAGCATCCCGTTTTGCCAACGAAAAACTGGCGTTGCGCGATATTACAAAGAGCTCTTTAAAGCGCGACAACTCGGTGATTAAATCTTCTGTGAACCCGTCGGCGAAGTAGTCTTGTTCGGCGTCTGCACTGCGGTTTTGGAACGGCACGACGACAACGCCGTTATCACGTTGAGACTGCGCCGTGGGTTGGGTGAGGGTGGTTTCTTGCGCCAGCATGCAACTGTGTATGCCAAGGTCCCCTTCAACCGAATAAAGCTCAACGGGCTCATCGATGTTTTTCAAGTGACGAGGGCCAAGCTTTTTGAACCGGACCTGGGCGCCGCGTTTTGCTTGCTCGAAAACCGTTTGTGAAACCAAAACACCGCCGGGTTGAGCCTCGGCTTCGATACGCGACGCGATGTTCACACCGTCGCCAAGAAGATCTTCGCCATCCGCTATCACATCAGCAAGATGAATTCCGATCCGAAGTTGCAGCCCGATTTGCTGAGCGTTATGGGGGGCGGCCAGTTCGCGCTGTAACTCAAAGGCACCGCGCACGGCCGAAACGGGGCTGGTAAACTCAGCCAATGCGCCGTCGCCTGCCCAGCTGATTATTCTGGCACCATGACGTTCCGCCTGTTGGCGCACAATTTTGCGTAGCCGTTTCAGGCGCGCTATTGTGTCCTCCTCAGAACGCTGCATCAGCGCCGAGTAGCCAACGACATCTGTGGCAAGTACCGTAGAAAGACGACGTTCCATTTCGGCCTTCATCTTCGCTCCTCCCACAAGCGACGATTTATACCACAATTGTCTAAATCGACCTAGTAACCCAGTTGTTCGTCGGGCCTGATCCGTGTTTCCGATTTGATGTCCGGGTATTTGCAGACGGTCACAAAGCGTCTCAGCCCGTGCGTCGGGCCAATGAAGGCCAGCTAAAGATCGCACGCGCCATCGCGTGATACTCTCCGGAAATCTCTTCTGCCACGCTGAGAGGGGTTGGCCATGGTGCCGTCAGTGTCGCCGCGACCTGCCCGGTGACAAGGCTCAACTCGGCATCGTGCTTGGCCGCAAGGCGTCGCATTTTTTGGTTGGTTGCAAGGCACAGCAAGTGAACCTCTCGAATACCGCGATTGCGGGCCGCAGTGATGATCCGCGACAACAAGGCGTCGCCAATGCCTCGATCCTGCCATTCGGCTTCGACCGTAAAGGCGGCCTCGGCAATCTGGGTTTCTTTACCCGGTACCAGCCGCAGTTCTCCCACGCCGCGCAGACAGGAATCAGGAAATGCGCCGAAAACCAGCGCGGAATTCTCAAAAATCCCGGCAAGATAGTCCTGCACAAAGGCGGTACTGACCTGTGTGCCGAACCGTGCTGCCAGCGTATCGCTGCCCAGACTGTTGAAATGGCTTTCTATCTTTGGGCGATCATAAATTCTGAGACGTCGTATCGGAAGTTCATACATGGCCTAGCCTTTGCTTGAACAGCGCGTGACAAACCGATCACGGTACGCCCATTCATAACATCTTTCTGCGATGCAGCATAGCACAGGCAGTGTGATCGCTGCAGCAAAATGGGGCAGTGAGGCGTATGTGCAAAAAAAATGAGCCAGGGGTTTTCCCGGCTCATTAATTCGCAAATTGTTCAAAAATTAACCGGCTGCGCGCTCGTCATCTGGGCGGAACCCAATCTCGGTCGACGCGGCAAAGCGCCCCCCGCCGGCCTTTTCGATTTTGCCATCGCGCAGCAATTGCCCGAAGGAACGCAGGCTTTCTTCGCGATTGAAGTCATCCTGCTTCAACGAGCGGATTTTGTTCATCAGTTGTGGGCGCGAAAACTGCTCCTGTCCTTCGATAAAGGAAAGATAAGCTGCGGCAGCCTCTAACAGGTCGGGCAGGGACTGCGCGCCCTGTTCCTCGGCGAATTGCGCAAAGCCACCTTCTTCGGTTGCCTCGTCTTCGGATTCGGATTTTACGCGACGGGGGGTAACCGGCCCACTTTCACCGGATTGGTTGTCGATCCGCTGTTCCGCGACCAGTTTCAGTGGGGCAGAGGCATCGCTGCTTGGGCGTTTGCTTGTGACCTGAATTTCCGGACGGCGAGGGCTGACGACCGATGACAGGTCTCCGCGATACCCCTGTTCATCGCTTTCCTGATCCTTGGTCCCTGCTTCGCCTCGCTCGGCCTCGGTTGCTGCCACGGCCGCGCGCAGGTGTGTGTAAGCCTCACGCTGATTGGTGGTGTCGGGATCGTTCAGTTGTTCACCGGCTTTGTCCATAAGGCGTGACACATCCCGATCCAAGTCAGCGTCCTCGGTGGCAGACATGGATGAGCGTTTCGCCAGAACAGCTTCTACACTGGCAATCTCCTCCAATAGGTCAATCTCATCCTCTTCGGTTAGGACACCGTTGCTGACTGCGGCTGTGATTTCCTCCTCATGCTCGCTGTCGGTGAGGATATTTGGTTCTTCGTCAGCTTCCGGTTCGTCTTCTTCCGATTCCTCAAGGTCTGAGAACAAAGCGCCCGGAGCAACGGGTGATTCTTCGGCCTCATCTTCCGTAGCGGTGTCCGCGACCTCGTGTTCCGAGTCTTCGGGTTCGCTTTCCAAGACCGCGGCTTCGGGTTCTTCGGGTTCTTCGGTTTCCTGCGTGTCCAGCTCGGATTCGGTTGGTTCTTGCAGTTCGTCCTTCAATTCATCCTGCACATCGCCGTGTGCCGTAACCGGCTCACTGGTATCGGGTGTGCTGTCCAGATCTGCCGGCTCTAACGAACCAGCCGCAAACGCCGCAGCGACCGCATCCGAGGGACCCGCGCTTTTTACAAGGGTTGTCTCTTCATCCTCGGTGTAAATGACCGAGTTTTCCTCAGAATGCGAAACAACCGCCCGGATACGCTGCAACTTGGCGGCAATGCTGTCGGCGGCTGGTGCAGGGGCGTCATCGACTGCCTCGGCCTCGGGAGAGGTGGGTTGAGACGGCGGTGGTGTGTCGACAACGTTCAGACCCGGTGCGCTGGCGGCAGGTTGCGATGCGTCGGGTTTTTCGGAGGCGCGGATCAAAAGGCCGGAATCGTTCTGACTGGCTTCGACCCTGCGGGATATGTCGCGCTGAGCGATCCGTGTCAGCATTTCGGCGTCGGGTTGCGGGGGTTCAGAACCAAAGTAACGATCATCCGCCGCGAGGTCGCGAAAGTACTCGGCAATCGCTTTCATCGTCTCAAAGGAATCATCAAACCCTTCCAAAGTGCACGAGAAGGTTCCATAAGAAACGGTTAAGACCTTGTTATTCTGTACCATCAGACGCACGTCCTTTACAAACTACGAGAGCCACTATAGCCGGCAGCGGGCACATTGATGGCTCGGAACTCTCTGCATGAACCTATCATTTTGTGGTCTCAATGTGTCCAAATCCGGGAAAAATGATCAATCTTACGAAAAATAAGCCGATTGTGCGGTCTGACGAGCCAATCGCGCTGATTGGTGGCGGTCAACTTGGACCTGATGACTTAAATCTGGCGCTGATTCGCGTCAACACCGTCGTCGCGGCCGATGGTGGCGCGGTGCCGGTCATGGATTCGGGCCGCATGCCGGATGCGGTTATCGGTGATTTTGATTCGCTTGATGGGGCCCATCGTGACCGTATTCCGGCAGACCGCCTGTTTCCGATCCCCGAGCAGGACAGTACGGATTTTGACAAGGCATTGCGCAGTGTTGTGACTCCGCTGGTTCTGGGCGTCGGGTTCCTTGGCGGTCGTTTGGATCATCAGCTTGCGGTGCTGAACTCTCTGGTCCGCCTTCCAGACCGTCCTTGCATTTTGCTTGGTGAACGTGAGGTCGTGTTTCATGCGCCGCCGCGGATAGAGTTGAATCTGACACCGGGTGACGTCGTTTCACTGTTTCCGTTTCAGACTGTGACTGGCCGCAGTCGGGGTCTGGAATGGCCTATTGATGAGTTGGTGCTGGAGCCGACTGGCCGCGTTGGTACCTCAAACAGGGCGCTGGCAAAGGTAGAGCTGTCGGTCGATGCGCCCGGGCTTTTGATGATGGTACCGCGCGACGCTCTGGACGAGGTTATGCGGGCGTTTCTGTCGGGGCAGACCGGGCAATGGCCCGCTCGCGCAGAATGACATACAGCCCGGCGGTCACGGTGATTCCAATACCTATAGCGGCGAGCCCGTCGGGCAGGTCGTGAAAGATCAGCCAGCCGAACAGGGTGGCCACGGGGATTTCCAGATACTGCATCGGCGCCAACGTGGCAGAGGGCGCGTAGCGCAGCGACCATGTCATCAGCAGATGTGCAAACGTACCCAGAAGACCAATTGCACACAGTAGGAAATAGCTGTCGGGGTGTGGCGCAATCAGGGATATAGCCCATGTGTCGCTAAACGAGCCAACCAACAAGACCGGCAACATCAGCACAGTTGCAATCACACCTGATACGGCCTGTAAGGCAATCGGGTCGGTCTCTTTTGCAATCTTGCGCGTGACCAGCATGAACAAGGCAAACACAAGTGCAACAACCAACGGTAAAAGCGCTGCAAAACCCACCTCTGCAAAGCTGGGCTGGATGACCAGAAGCGTGCCGGAGAATCCTACGACGCAGGCGATCAAACGGCGCAGTCCGACCTCTTCGCCCAAAACGTATTTGCCAAGGATCAGCATTATGAAAGGCATTACGAAGGCGATGGCGATTGCATCGGCAAGCGGCAGGAAAAGCAATGCACTGAACATGGCTGAAATACCGATGATGTGCAGCACGGTACGAATGAAAGTGAGTCGCAATATTCGCCCGCGCATACGCCAATTGCGCCCGGTTAAAGCGACGAGGGGGATTAGTACCAGAGCCTGAACGGCAAAGCGGACGAAAACCAGCATTCCGATCGGAGTCGTCTCGCCCAACAGCTTTGCCATTGCATCCCCGAGCGGTGCGAGGATGCAGAAGCCAAGCATCAAGGAGATACCAAAAACGGGACGATCCTGTGTCATGGTCGCGACGCTAAGCCTTTTGTCTGTCGGTGGAAAGTGGTCAGACGCTCGCGAGCCCGGGCAGACTCCATAGGGCAGGGCGTCGCCTGACACCAATTAATTCACCTGTTGCGCAAGCGCCGGATTCAAAACCAGTCACCCCTGCACGCGGCTCGATGCAGGATGAGAATGACTAACATGCAAGGGAAATTCTTCACGAATGCCTTTAAGCGTCAGCAATTGGGTACATTCACCGCAAGACCGCCCAGAGACGTCTCTTTATACTTCTCATTCATATCTTGCCCGGTTTGCCGCATGGTTTCGATCGCTGCGTCCAGCGGCACAAAATGCTGACCATCGCCACGCAGCGCCAGTGAAGCGGCCGAAACAGCCTTGATTGCACCCAGCCCGTTACGCTCAATGCACGGCACCTGAACGAGTCCGGCAACCGGATCGCAGGTCATTCCCAGATGATGTTCAAGCGCGATCTCTGCGGCATTCTCAACCTGTTCCGGGGTGCCGCCCATCACGGCACAAAGTCCTGCCGCAGCCATTGCCGAAGCACTGCCAACCTCGGCCTGACATCCGGCTTCCGCACCCGAGATTGAAGCATTGAATTTGACCAGCCCACCAATAGCGGCAGCGGTCAGCAAAAAGTCTTCGATATGCGACTCCGACGCCCCCGGCACGTGGTCAAGATAATAGCGCAACACCGCCGGAAGCACGCCTGCCGCGCCATTGGTGGGGGCCGTAACCACTTGGCCGCCGGCTGCGTTTTCCTCGTTCACCGCCATGGCATATACGCTCATCCAGTCGTTGATCGTGTGCGGCGCGGTCAGGTTCATGCCACGTTCAGCCAGGAGCGCGTCATAGATTTTCTTGGCACGACGCCGGACTTTCAAACCTCCGGGCAGGATGCCATCGGTCGTCAGGCCACGCTCTATGCAATCATTCATGACCTGCCACAAACGGGCCGAGCCCTTGGCGAAACTCTGGGCGCAGCCACGCGAAATCTCGTTTTCGCGTTTCATTTCCGCGATGCTTTTTCCGCTGGATTTCGCCATTTCAAGCATTTCGGTCGCAGACTTGAATGGAAAAGGAACCGGCGCACCTTCGTCGGTTGCAGCTCCGTCGTTAAGCTCTTCTTCGGTCAAAACAAACCCGCCGCCGATCGAGTAATACACCTGACGCAGAATGACGTCATCTTGCGCATCAGTGGCCATCAGGATCATTCCGTTGGCGTGACCGGGCAGGGTGTGTTCGTAGTCGAATACCAGGTCATCTTTCGGGTTGAACTTCAGGATTGGCAAACCCTCGGGCGTCACAGAATGCGTTTCGGCAATCTCGGCCAACGCGGCCTCGGCCTTATCGTTGTCATAGGTTTCAGGAACAAAGCCGGCCAACCCAAGGATAGTTGCGCGGTCGGTTGCGTGGCCCACCCCGGTGAACGCCAGCGAGCCATGCAGTGACCCGCGCAGCCCCGCAAACTCAAACGGTGACGCGCGCATTAGGTCCAGAAAGCGTGCAGCCGCCACCATCGGTCCCATTGTATGGGACGAGGACGGGCCAATGCCCACTTTGAACATATCAAAAACTGAAAGAAACATGTCAGGTAGCCGAGCCTTCTAAAGGGTTAGCGTAACTTGGAGACGTGAAGGGAGTAACCCCCAACCCTTCGGCTGCAACAGCAGTACGGGTTGCGGGGCGGGTTTCCAACTGCATCAGTATTCTTTGCAGATAGGGTGTGTCGGCCAGTTGAAACCAACTGCGGTCAGATTTGGCAGGATAGAGTGCCATCCAGCGCATTTGACAGGCCAAATAATAGGTCAGGACCGAAGGTTGATCTGCATGCAACCAAAATGGCGTGGTTCTGGCCACGCCATCCAGAACGCGCAGATGTTCGCGCAGACGCGGGCGAATGCCGTTGCGCAAGCTTTCTGTGTGGTCGGTGTTGATGTACTTTTCTGCATAGAAAAGGATGCGAAGATCTGCGTGCAAAGTGTTGGAAGCAAAGAACAACCATTTGAGAAATGCGGCCCGGTCCGGGCTGTCTGGAGTGGGGGCCAGGCGCGCGTGCGTGTCTGCCAACCAAAGCAGTATGGCCGCTGTTTCAAAGATCGGCCCTTGCGGCGTTTCCAAAACGGGGATCAATCCGTTCGGGTTCAGCGAACGATAGGCCGCGCCGTTCTGTTCGTTCTGGCGGCGATCCACCAGTACGGTTTCATAAGGTAGTCCCAACTCTTCCAACGTCAGTCTGATCACGAGCGAAGCGTTGTCGGGGGCATAGTGCAGGCGATAAGGCGTGTTCATAGCGACTGTTTATAACGAGGCGATCAGGGCGAAAGTCTTGATTGCGACGTTTCCCATCGGAAACGCGTATTTCTTCGCATGTTTGCGGCCAACGGGGGTGAATTGGCTCTCGCAGTTGGCGGGCGCATTCCCTATAAGTCCGGCAGTAACAGAGGGAAAGGCTGCTATGACCCGGGATCTGTCGCCCATAGACAAAGCCAAATATAACGCCGCAAGACGCGCTGCCGACATGGTGCAGGACGGTATGCGGGTCGGCCTCGGCACGGGTTCAACCGCTGCCTGGATGGTACGCCGCATCGGCGAGCGGGTGCAGAATGAAGGGCTGCGTATCAAAGGTGTTCCGACATCGACCCGCACAGCCCAACTGGCCCGTGAGGTCGGGATCGAGGTGGTCTCACTGGATCAGGCTGGTTGGCTGGACCTGACAATCGACGGGGCGGATGAGTTTGACGGCGAACTGAACCTGATCAAAGGCGGCGGCGGTGCGCATCTGCAGGAAAAGATCGTCGCCACAGCAAGCGATCAGATGATTGTCATCGCTGATGCCGGTAAAGAGGTTGAAACGCTGGGTGCGTTCCCCTTGCCGGTCGAGGTTATCCCCTTTGGTTGGCAAACCACCCGCACCCTGATCGAAGAGGCGCTGGACACAATGGATGTTCTTGGTACCTCGGCCAAGCTGCGCATGAATGGCGAGGCGCCGTTCGTGACGGATGAGGGTAACCACATTCTGGACCTGCATTTGCAGCGCATTGGAAATGCGCGTCAGTTGGCGCTTGTGCTCAATCAAGTGCCCGGAGTGGTTGAGAACGGCTTGTTTATCGACATCTGTGACAAAGTTGTGATCGGCCACGGCGATGGTCGGGTCGAATTGCGCGACATTAACGCAGGTACCACGGAAATGGACAAGCTAGGCGACGGTGGGGAAAACCTTTTTTCGGATTTGGCGGACTAAGGAAAAGCCGCGGTGCCAAGCGCCGAAAATGTCAGAAGCATCGGCCAGCTATCCCGAACGTAGGGTGCTTGCAGTCCGTCGACACAGAATGAATTGCAACTCTTGAAGTCGACCATATCTAGGGTTGCTGAAATTTACCCCAATCAGAACAATGACGGGAAACACTATGAGTTTTGACTATGATCTGTTCGTCATCGGTGGCGGCTCAGGCGGAGTACGCGCTGCACGTGTGGCGGCTGGTGAAAACGGTGCCAAAGTGGCCTTGGCTGAAGAGGATCGTTACGGCGGCACATGCGTTATTCGGGGCTGCGTTCCGAAAAAGCTGATGGTTTTCGCCAGTGAATACGCAGGTATGGTCGAAGATGCGCAGGCTTATGGCTGGGATATCAAGCCCGGCGCGTTCGATTGGGATGTGTTCCGCGGTAAGCTCTATGCTGAGTTGGATCGGCTTGAGGGTATTTATCGGAACATTCTGAAAAATAACGGCGTCGAAAGCTTCGATCAACGCGCCCATGTGGTGGATGCGCACACGGTCGAACTGGCAGATGGGACGCGCAAAACGGCGAAGCATATTCTTCTTGCCACCGGCGGCCGACCTGTTGTTCCGCAGTTTCCGGGCGCAGACCTGGCGATTACTTCGAATGAGATTTTTCATCTGGATAAACTGCCTGAAAGCATCCTGATTGTGGGTGGCGGATACATCGCCAGTGAATTCGCCGGTATCATGAACGGCATGGGCGTAAAGACCACTCAGTTCTATCGCGGGGCGCAAATTCTGCGCGGCTTTGACGAAGAAGCGCGCGGTCTGATCTGCGAAGAGATGCGCCAGAACGGCATTGATGTACGTCTGGGTACCAATGTGCTTGAGATGACCAAAGAGGGCGACAAGATCCGGGTCAAAGCGACAGACGGCACTGAGGATCAGTTCGACGTGGTGATGTACGCCACCGGGCGCGCACCGAATGCGGACAACCTGGGCCTTGAGGGTGTCGGGGTTGAACGTGGCCGCAAAGGTGAAATCATCGTTGATGAATATAGCCAAACGGGCGTACCGTCGATTTACGCGATTGGTGACGTGACAGACCGCGTGAACCTTACCCCGGTTGCGATCCGCGAGGGTATGGCTTTTGTTGAGACCGTGTTCAAAGGAAACCCCACACCGGTGGATCATGACCTGATCCCGACAGCAATCTTCACTCAGCCGGAATTCGGTACAGTTGGGCTCAGCGAAGAAGAAGCAGCAGCGCAGGAACCGATCGAGGTTTATGCGACGTCTTTCAAACCGATGCAAACGGCCTTTGCCGGCGGAACGCAGCGCGTATTGATGAAGCTGATCGTCAGCCAGGCCAACCGCAAGGTTCTGGGATGCCATATTGTCGCTCCGGGTGCGGGCGAGATGATCCAATTGGCTGGAATTGCCGTAAAGATGGGCGCGACCAAGGAAGATTTTGATCGCACTGTCGCTGTCCACCCGGTGATGGCCGAAGAACTGGTGACATTGCGGCAACCTGTGCGCACTGCTTGATTTGCAAGCGCGCGCACACAAGTTAAAAGGTAATCCGTGATCACACGGTCCAACATAAGGGAATAGATACACATGGCGGGCAACAGCGGTGGCCCCTGGGGGGGCGGAGGCTCTTCGGGCGGCGGAGGAAATCGGGGAAACAACGGGGGCGGTCGTAAACCCCCTGAAGGCGATGGCCCGCAAATCCCCGAAATCGACGAGTTGATGAAAAAAGGCCAGGAACAACTGCGCGTCCTGATGGGCGGTCGCGGTGGATCAGGCCGTGGCGGTGGCCAAGGTGCAGGAGGGGGTGGCCCTGTTTTCACCAAAGGCACCGTGCTTATCGGTGTTGTCGTTGCTGCCGTTCTTTGGGGAGCAGCCAGTTTCTACACGGTCAAGCCCGAAGAGCAGTCGGTTGAATTGTTCCTGGGTGAGTTCTCGGCGGTTGGTAATCCGGGTCTGAACTTTGCTCCGTGGCCTTTCGTGACCGCCGAAGTCATCCCCGTCACGCGCGAACAAAACGAAGACATGGGCGGCGCGCGCGGCAGCGATGACGGTCTCATGCTGACCGGCGACGAAAACGTCGTTGATATCGACTACCAGGTGGTCTGGAACATCAATGACCCCGCGAAGTTCTTGTTTAACTTGCGCGACCCGCGCCAGACAATTCGTGCGGTGTCAGAATCGGCGATGCGTGAGATTATCGCTCAAAGCGAACTTGCACCCATCCTGAACCGGGATCGCGGAATCATCGCGGACCGTTTGCAGGACCTGATTCAGCTTACGATGGACAGCTACGATTCGGGCGTGAACATTGTCCGCGTGAACTTTGACAAGGCCGACCCGCCGCAAGACGTGATCGCCGCATTCCGCGACGTTCAGGCCGCTGCGCAGGAACGCGACCGGCTGCAAAACGTGGCTGACGCCTATGCAAACCGCGTTCTAGCGGAGGCGCGCGGTGAAGCTGCACAGGTTTTGGAAGAAGCTGAAGCTTATCGCGCGCAACAGATCAACAGCGCTCAGGGTGAGGCCAGTCGTTTCAGCGCTGTTCTTGAAGAATATTCGAAAGCACCGGATGTAACACGCAAGCGCTTGTATCTTGAGCGGATGGAGCAGGTTCTGGGTGATGTCGACAAGATCATTCTGGACGAAAATTCGACGGGTCAAGGGCAGGGCGTCGTGCCTTATCTGCCTCTGAACGAATTGCGCCGTAGTCAGGTTCAGGAGAGCAACTGATGCGTAAGTCACCTATTATTCTTATCGCCATCGTGATCCTCGGGCTGCTTGGCCTTTCGTCGATCTTTATCGTGGACGAACGCGAACGCGCACTCGTGCTGCAGTTTGGTCGTGTGGTTGCGGTAAAAGACGAACCCGGTCTGGCGTTCAAAATCCCCTTGATTCAGGAAGTTGTTCGCTATGACGACCGTATCTTGTCGATTGACGTGCAACCGCTTGAGGTTACGCCTTTGGATGATCGCCGTCTTGTGGTCGACGCCTTTGCGCGTTACCGAATCTCGGATCTGGAACAGTTCCGCCAAGCGGTTGGTGTCGGTGGTATTCCGCAGGCCGAGGATCGACTGGATCTTATCCTGCGTGCCGAAACCCGTGAGGTTCTGGGTTCCGTGTCGTCCCGTGACATTCTCAGCTCTGACCGTGCAGCCCTGATGCTGCGTATCCGCAACAGCGCGATTGCCGAGGCGCAGGCGTTGGGTGTGAGTGTCATCGACGTGCGTCTAAAAGCGACCGACCTGCCGCAAGCCAACCTTGAGGCCACATTCGAACGGATGAAGGCTGAACGCGAACGTGAGGCGACTGACGAACGGGCACGTGGTAACGAGGCTGCACAGCGTGTCCGCGCCCAAGCAGACCGTACCGTGGTCGAGTTGGTCTCGGACGCGAACCGCGAGTCAGAGATCATTCGCGGTGAGGCTGACGCGGAGCGCAACGCGATCTTTGCGGAAGCCTTTGGCAAAGACCCGGAGTTCTTCGAGTTTTACCGCTCACTGGCTGCATATGAGCGGGCCTTGGGCGGCGGCAACAGCTCGATGGTTCTAAGCCCGGATTCGGAGTTCTTCAATTATCTGAAGTCACCGAATGGGCAGGCAAGCCAGTAATGGGTATGATCCTTCTGGCCGTCGGGCTGGTACTGATTGTCGAGGGGCTGGCCTATGCGCTGGCCCCTTCGCTTATAGAACGTATGCTCGAGGCGTTGCGGTCCCTGCCTGAACAGGCGCGGCGACTGGCGGGATTGCTGTGTGTGGTCAGTGGTCTGGTGCTTTTGTGGGGCGCGTATCAAGTCGGGTTTTAGCCCGGTGATTTCAATTGCCGGTGAATTCCCCGCGATCCCGAGTTGCGGGCTTGGACAAACTGACTACATTGGTTGTTAAGAGAGGTCGCCGCTGGGCGATCTTACAAGAATTGTCGACAAGGAGTTCCCAAGTGCAGGCACAAGCACGCAGTATTTCCGTCCAGCGGGGCGAGGTTGTTGGTTTCATGCGGCTGATGTGGTTGGCCTTTGCAGGGCTGCTTTTTGTTCTGGCCCAATCCGCAGCCGTGCAGGCGCGAAGCGAAAGCCTTGCGCCCTTGGCTGAAAAGATCAGCCCGGCGGTTGTCAACATCACCACCACGACGTTGGTTGAGGGTCGGACCGGTCCGCAGGGGATCGTGCCCGAGGGCTCACCTTTCGAGGATTTCTTTCGCGAGTTTCAGGACCGAAACGGCGAAGATGACAACCGTCCGCGCCGCAGCAATGCACTTGGTTCGGGCTTTGTGATTTCGGAAGATGGCTACATTGTCACGAACAATCATGTAATCGCAGAAGCTGATGAAATTTTGATTGAGTTCTTCCCCGGCGACGGTCAGCCCAAGAAAGAACTGCCTGCAAAGGTGATCGGTACTGATGACAAAACCGATATCGCTTTGCTGAAAGTTGAAGCATCCGGCCCCCTGCAGTATGTGCAGTTCGGTGACAGCGACGTTGCGCGGGTTGGTGATTGGGTGATCGCCATGGGCAACCCGCTAGGACAGGGCTTCTCGGTCTCGGCGGGTATTGTGTCGGCACGTAATCGAGCGCTCAGCGGGTCTTACGATGACTATATTCAAACGGATGCGGCTATTAACCGGGGTAACTCGGGTGGACCGCTATTCAATATGAATGGTGAGGTTATTGGCGTAAACACCGCGATCCTTTCGCCAAATGGCGGCTCGATCGGGATCGGATTTTCGATGGCGTCCAACGTTGTCGTCAAGGTTGTCGATCAACTGCGCGAGTTCGGTGAAACCCGTCGCGGATGGCTGGGTGTACGAATTCAGGATGTGACCGAAGACATGGCCGAGGCGATGGGGCTGGACAAGCCCGGCGGCGCGCTGATCAGCGATGTACCTAATGGCCCGGCAAAAGACGCTGGTCTGCTGGCGGGTGACGTGATCCTCAGCTTTGATGGGGTAGAGGTTGAAGATACACGCGGGTTGGTGCGCCAGGTGGGTGAAACCACGGTTGGCAAATCCGTCCGCGTCGTGGTCCACCGTGATGGCGGCACTCAGACCGTTTTGGTCACCTTGGGACGTCGCGAAGACGCAGAGCGCGCGGATAGTTCCGAGGATGAAGTTCCAGACGCACCGGTCGAGGAAAATGCAGACATTCTGGGCCTAACGATCTCACCGCTGACGGATGCGCTGCGCACAGATCTTGGTTTGGATGCGGATGCCGAAGGTCTGGTTGTGACCGAAGTCGACGAAGCGTCCGAAGCTTTCTCCAAAGGGCTGCGCGCGGGTGATTTGATCACCGAGGCTGGCCAGCAGGCAGTCACATCGATTCAGGATCTTGAGGCCCGCATGGAAGAGGCGCGCGAAGCAGGGCGCAAGTCGCTGTTGCTTTTGGTGCGTCGCGGTGGAGAACCCCGCTTTGTTGCGTTGAGCCTCGGCGAATAAGCTAAGGTTCAAGCTAGTTAAAAGGCCAGAGTGGATGCTCTGGCCTTTTTAACGTCGGGTTCCATAGAACTGTATACTTTGAAAGAAGTGAGCCACACGCCGAAAAGACGTGTGGCTCTGATACAGGGAGAGGTCAGTGGACAGATATCGGGGATGATTCTCTGACCTCCTACGGTAACAGGTACGAATTTAGACTCAGTGCCGCCTGCGGTCTGTGAAGCAGATCACTGGAATCAGATAAGATCGGAATCAGCGAGTTCGCGCAGGGCTTCGAAATCCTTGATCATCAAGCCACCGCGTGAGGCTTGAACGACATTGTCGCGCTTCCAGGTGGATATTGTCTTGGACACGGCCTCTCTAGTGGCGCCAACGAATTCGGCCAATTCACTTTGCGACAAGGTAATCCGGGTAAAAGGATCATCCTGAAGCTCGGACAAGTGTAACAGCTTGCGAGCGAGTCGGATTGGCATGGGCAGAAACACCTGCTCGTTAAGTTGCGATCCCATCCAGCGCATGCGCTGACCAGCCAGGCGGATCATATCAACCGCCAGGTCTGGGTGCTGCCGTATCTGGTTCATCACGTCACCCTGCCTGACCCGCAAAACACGGGACGGTTCGGCTGCTACGACGGTCGCCGTGCGAGGGCCGCTGTCAAACAAGGCTATCTCCCCAAAAACCTCGCCGGGGCGCATCAAGGTCAGCGACAGTTTGCGGCCGCTCATGGCCAGAAAAGAGACCTCAAGCGTGCCTTCGAGGATCGCGTACAGCGCGTCGCCTTCGTCGCCTTGCTCAAACAGCACATCGCCACGGTCCAGTGCGATTTCCGTTGCCTGCGCAGAAAGCATGGCCTTGAGCCTGTCTGACGCGTCGGACAGAAAGCCGCTGTCTGGGAAAGCCGTCATACGTACAGAGTTCTCCGGCTATGAGTGGTGGGTGGTGCCACAACTTTTCACAGCTTCTGCGTTTCGCCAAGGATTTTTATCCACTTTACCGTGCAATCTGATTAGAGCAAGCGGGTAACCTTCGAGCGAGCCTTGGGAAACTGGTTCGCCTACTGGTGGTCGGGATCATCCATATAGCTTTGCAGCAGGCTGAATTGCAGCATCAGGAAAACCATCAGCGCAATGGGAAAGCCAAAAGTTTCAATCTTGACCCAAAGGTCGGTCGACATGGTGCGCCAAACGAATTCGTTGGCGACGGCCAGAAATGCGAAACACCCACACAGGCGTCTGGTCAGAATCATCCAACCCTCGTGTCGCATCGGCAGCATCTCGTCCAGAATATAGGCAAGGTAGGACTTGCGCTGAAGAAGGCCGATGCCCAACATGATCGCAAAGAAGCCGTAGACCAGCGTGGTTTTCATTTTGAAAAACCGTTCGTCATTGAACCAGGCGGTCAGGCCGCCGAAGAAAATGACCATGATTGCGGTGAAAACCTGTATCCGGCTCAGCTTGCCCGTGAGATACCAAAGAACGCCCATAGCGGCCAGCATCAGTGGCACAAATAGAAGGGTAGCGACGATGAAACCGGAATACTCGGTGCCGCCAATCAGGAAGCTGTCATCGCGTAGTCGCAGGTAGATGAAGAAGAACGCGATCGGAGGGCCAAGCTCCAGCACCTGTTTCATAAACGGGTTGATCTCTTTTTTGGCTGTCATTGGTTTTTCCTGCTGCTTACCCGCCTATCTCAACTATTACGGCGCCTGATGCAATCAATGCCATCAGCGCAATGCGCCTTGGCCCAACGGTTTCTTTCAGCACCAGCCATCCAATCAGAGCGGCAAACACGGTCGAGGTTTCCCGCAGAACCGCGGCCTCGCCAACTTTGTCGAGCCTAGTGGCCATCATGATAGCCCCGAAAGACATGGGGGCGATAATGCCGCCGACAAGTCCGCGCAGCATCAAAGGACCGATAGCCGGACGATAGATCATCGCGCGCCATCTGAGGAACGCGTAGAACGGCATCGCCGCGCCGTCGATCATGAAGAACCACGCCAGGAAGGTGAACGGGTCAGCCGTGGCGCGGATGCCGTAGGCGTCGTAGGTTGTATAAAGTGCCACGAAAAGTCCGGTAGTAACGGCCAGCACCAGCGCGATACCAAGCGTTTCCCGGTTGGTTTCCAGAAAGCGGAAGTTGTAGGCGGCGAGGCCAAAGATCCCGGCCAACAGAACGGCCACGCCGAACCATTGCGTGCCGGTGAAGGTTTCCCCGAAAAGCAGATAGGCACCGATCACAGTGAACAGAGGGCCAGTGCCGCGGACAACGGGATAGACGACGGTATAAGAGCCTTTGGTATAGGCCATCGCTTGCAGGGTTTTATAGGCGATGTGGATCAGCCAGACGACGGCGAAGATGGGCCACATGTAAGGTTCTGGCCATGGCACCACAAAAAAGGCGAAGGGCGCAGCCATCAGGCAATAGCACGCGTCGATTGCCCCGCGGGACAGCCATGGATCATGGCGGCCCTTTTGCAGAGCGCCGAAGACCGCGTGCAGGAACGCAGCCGACAGGGCGAGCCCAAGGGCGAGTTGATGGCCTGCTTCCGTGCCTTCGAGAGAGATCAGCCAGTCGCTCAAGTGTCGGGTCTTTTCGCTAGGTAGAGAGGCTGGGGGCTGTCTGCCCCCAGACCCCCGAGGATATTTTCAGCCAGATGAAGGGGGGATCAGTTTTGGTCCAAACCAGTAAGCGCGGCGGCGAATTCTTCGGGGTCGAAAGGGGCGAGGTCGTCAATCTGCTCTCCGACTCCGATGGCGTGGATGGGCAGACCGAATTTGTCAGCTAATGCGACCAGAACACCGCCTTTGGCCGTGCCGTCCAGTTTAGTCATCACGAGGCCCGAAACGTCGGCCAGCTTGCGGAAGGTTTCCACCTGGCTCAGAGCGTTTTGGCCTGTGGTGGCGTCGAGCACCAGCAGGGTGTTGTGTGGCGCGGATTCGTCTTTCTTGCGGATGACGCGGACGATCTTGGCCAGCTCTTCCATCAGGTCAGCACGGTTTTGCAGGCGGCCCGCAGTATCTATCATCAGCAGGTCGGCGCCGTCTTCTTGTGCTTTAGTAAGTGCATCAAAGGCAAGGCTGGCCGGGTCTGATCCTTCGGGCGCAGTCAATACGGGAACACCCGCGCGCTCACCCCAAACTTGTAGTTGTTCAACCGCCGCAGCGCGAAAGGTATCTCCGGCGGCGATCACAACCTTTTTGCCCGCCGCCTTGAACTGGCTGGCCAGCTTGCCGATCGTGGTGGTTTTGCCCGATCCGTTCACCCCAACGACCAGCACCACCTGTGGGCGCTTTGCATAGATGGGAAGGGGCTTTGCCACCGGCTCCATGACGCGGGCGACTTCCTGTGCCAAAAGCTGCTTGATTTCCTGCGTTGAGAGCTTGCGACCATAGCGCCCCTCAGCCATGTTGGCGGTGACGCGAAGGGCAGTATCTACGCCCATATCCGATGCGATAAGCAACTCTTCGAGCTGTTCCAGCATGTCATCGTCAAGGGTGCGACGCACAGCAGTTTTGGCTTCGCTGCGGCCAAACAATCGGCCCAGCACCCCCTTGGAGGGTGCCGCTTCGGGTGGCGGAGGCGCAGGCGTTGGATCAACCGGTGCAGGGTCGGGGACCTCAACCGGCTCTGGAATTGGCGCGGGCTCCGGACCTTCGGGTACTGGTTGCGGAACCTCCGGCACAGGGTCCGGCTGCGGCTCAGGCTCGGGGATGATCGGATCTGGCGCGGTTGTTTCCTCGCCACCATCCTCGACTATGGCTTCAAGCCCCTGTTCGAGGCGGGACGAGGATTTGAAGAGCTTATCCTTGAGCTTTGAGAAAAACGCCATTTTTGGTCTCCGCAGGTGTTCCCCTCACCTAATGCGGATTTGCGGCAGTTGCAAAGGGTCAGAGGAACGCGATCAGCAAACCGGCCTGCGCCCCCCGATACAGCAGCCAGATCATATAGGGCGTGATCCTGCGGGCGCGGTGGTCGGGTGGGAGAAGGAACTTCTCAGCCGCCAGGATAAGGTCGGACGCGATGAATGCAGATGCAGCGGGTAGGGCCCAACGCAAAGCCCCGCTTTCGGGCAAGGCCAGAACGGTTATGCCCATCCCCAGAATGATCGGGATGTAGATTAGAACGGGCGCTTTGAGGTCTCCGGCGCGCGGGGTAAGCAGGGTGGCAGTAACGATACCAAGGATGATCAGCGACCAGAAATATGCGGGCTTGCTGAAAATCAAAGACGGATCGCTAGCCGGGTGGCTCAGAAACAGGGCGATATATGCCAAGTGACCCCCGGCAAAAGCACCTATTCCTGCCATGAAACTGTTGTCTGTTTCCCGAGACAACAACGCGTCACCAGTGGCGCATAGAAGCAATGCAAGCGCCAACAGGAACGGAGCGGAATCCACCAGCGCAATCACGGCCAGCAAAGCAACTGAGGCGGTCTTTAACACGGATCTCAATACGCTGGCGGGGCGAGGCGACAATGGCAGGTAGGCCAAGGCGCAGGCGGCTGCGAGCCAGAAAAGGACAGTTGTCATGTATACCTCCAGCTTTTCAACAGCTTGCGACGCGCAGTTGATTCCCCTCAACCTGTGACGTCGAGGCAAGTGGCTTTGCGGAATTGGTTATTGGCACTGGGCAAATGCTTCTGACACAATGCGTCCATGCTCAGAGCTTTTGCGATTCTTTTCCTTTTGCCGGCGTACTCTGCGTCAGCCCAATCCGCGCTGTCGGGTGCGGAATTCGATGACTATACGCAAGGCAAGACTTTATTTTACGGCTTCGATGGGCAGGTCTACGGGGTCGAGCGCTATTTGCCCAATCGTCGCGTGATCTGGTCGTTTCTGGACGGCGATTGCAAAGAAGGTGTCTGGTACGAGCAGGGCGACCAAATCTGTTTCATCTATGAAGACCGGCTTGACCCCCAATGCTGGGTTTTCCGGCAGTCAGGAACTGGCCTGGTCGCGCAGTTTGAGGGCGACCCGGAGGACACGGAACTCTACGAGGCTGAAGATATCGACCAGGAGATGATCTGCTACGGGCCTGATGTCGGGGTTTGAGGCGTCGTCAGAACAGCGAACCCTGATCCGGTGCATCCTTTTTGGACGGTTTCTTTTGAGATGGTCGGGGCGCTGCAGATTGGTCAGTGTTCAACACGCCGTCGGCAAACTCAATCTGAAGCGCGCTGTGTTTTACGGCCTCAGCTTTCGTCGTGACGACGTGATCGTCAGCCCGTACCACCGCATATCCCCGCTGCAACGTCGCCTTGTAACTAAGCGTTTCGCGCAGACGGTCGGTTGCATCCAACTGTTGCCGCATCCGATCCAGCCGTGTCGCCTGTGCTGTGTCCAAACGCTCACCCAGACGCGAGAGGGTTTGACGCTGCAGTTTGATTTCACGCTGAATAGGACGCAAAGACAGGCGTGAGGACAGGTTGCGCACGGCCTCCTGACGGCTTGTCACAAGATTGCGCAGGGTTGACGGGCGCAGATGGGCGGAAAGTTTCACAACTTGAAGGTGATGGTTCTGGATCCCGCGCTCTAACGCAGGCGTCAAGCGATCTGCAATTAAATCAAGCCGTTGCCGGGGGGTGTTCAACAGGCTGTCTGGGCGTGGCAATGCACGGGACAGATCGCGCAGGCGCTGAGACCGCCGTTGAACCGCATCCGTTGCGGCTCGGGATAGGCGCGCGCCTTGTTCGCCTGTCCAGGCCAGCAATTCCATCCGCACAGGTACGGCCAGTTCGGCAGCGGCTGTGGGGGTAGGCGCGCGGCGGTCCGAGACATAGTCGATCAAGGTCGTGTCGGTCTCATGCCCCACGGCCGAGATCAGTGGGATGTCCGAAGCCGCTGCAGCGCGTGCAACGATTTCTTCGTTGAACCCCCACAAATCCTCGATCGATCCACCGCCGCGGGCGACGATGATAAGATCAGGGCGCGGTAGCGCTCCGCCGGGTGTCAGTTGGTTGAAACCACTGATTGCATTGGCGACCTCGGGCGCGCAGTTCGATCCCTGTACAGCCACTGGCCAGATCAGCACCTTGCGCGGAAATCGGTCGCGCAGCCGGTGCAGAATATCCCGGATCACTGCCCCTGACGGAGAGGTCACGACGCCAATAATCTGCGGCAGATAGGGTAAGGGCTTTTTGCGCTCGGGCGCGAACAGCCCCTCAGATTCAAGCTGTTTCTTGCGCTTTTCCAGCAGTGCCATCAGCGCGCCTTGCCCGGCAACGGCGACCTCATCGACGTTCAGGTTGTATTTGGACTGTGCTCCAAAGGCGGTCAGCCGTCCGGTGACCACAACTTCAAGCCCTTCTTCCGGTACGACGGACAAGCCCGAAATCTGACCTTTCCACGTTGTACAGGCCAGCACGTTCCGATCATCCTTGATGTCATAATAAAGATGACCCGACCGCGCCTTGAACACGCGACCAACTTCACCTCGGACGCGGATTCGCCCGAATGCACCTTCGAGCGTCCGTTTCACCTCGCCCGAGATATCGGAAACTGTGTATTCAGGGGTATTTTGGCCGGGAATGGGGTCGTCTAGCAGGTCGGACATTTCAGCGCCTTGTGTCAAATGTCCGGCCAGCTTAGAACGCCCGAAAGGCGAGGCCAAGCAGATCGGAGTGCGTTCATGAATATCCTTATTCTCGGCAGTGGTGGGCGAGAACACAGTCTGGCCTGGGCGGTGATGCAAAACCCCAAATGTGACCGCTTGATCGTTGCGCCGGGCAATGCCGGGATCGCGCAGATCGCGGATTGTGCGGCGTTGGATATCGAGAATGGCGGCGCGGTTGTCAGCTTTGCCGAAGAAAACGCCATTGATTTCGTGATTGTCGGCCCCGAGGCACCTTTGGCCGCGGGCGTGGCCGATCGCCTGCGTGAAGCGGGTGTGCTGGTGTTTGGCCCGTCAGCCGCGGCGGCGCAGTTGGAGGCCTCAAAAAGCTTTACCAAGGAAATCTGTGACGCGTCGGGTGCGCCAACCGCAGCTTATGCGCGCTTCACCGAAACCGAACCTGCGAAAGCTTATATCCGTAAGCAGGGTGCGCCGATCGTGGTAAAGGCCGATGGTCTGGCCGCTGGCAAGGGTGTAATCGTGGCGATGGACGAAGCAACCGCTCTGGAAGCCATCGACGATATGTTTGGCGGCGCTTTTGGCGGCGCAGGGGCTGAGGTCGTCATTGAGGAATTCATGGAGGGTGAAGAGGCGTCGCTTTTTGTGTTGTGCGACGGCGAGGACATCCTGTCCGTTGGCACCGCACAGGATCATAAACGCGTGGGCGAGGGCGATACGGGTTTGAACACCGGTGGTATGGGCGCTTACTCTCCAGCTCCCGTGCTGAGTGCTGAGATCGAAGAACGCGCGATGGAGGAGATTATTAAGCCCACCGTTGCAGAAATGAAGCGTCGCGGCACGCCGTTTCAGGGTGTTCTATATGCCGGTTTGATGATCAAGGACGGCCAGCCGCGCCTTGTCGAATACAACGTGCGCTTTGGCGATCCTGAGTGCCAGGTTTTGATGATGCGTCTTGGCGCGCAGGTGATGGACTTGATGCACGCTGCGGCTGAGGGTCGGTTGAGCGAAGCGCGCGTAAATTGGGCGGACGATCACGCGCTTACCGTGGTCATGGCGGCGAATGGGTATCCCGGATCGTATCAGAAGGGCAGTGTGATCAAGGGGTTGGACGGTCTGGTTGAAGATAGCGGAAACATGGTGTTTCACGCCGGAACCAAAACCTCTGACGGACAAATCGTGGCGTCGGGTGGTCGTGTATTGAACGTCACCGCGCGCGGGAACACTTTGCAGGAGGCGCGGGATCGGGCCTATGCAGCCGTGGACGGGATTGATTGGCCCGATGGATTCTTTCGGCGCGATATTGGTTGGCGGGCTTTGTGAGCTGAAAGGCTCCCGCGCCCTGACGCTGCATCAAAGATGCATCGCCAAAGGCCTTGGGCCGGGCAGCCCGCTGATGCGGGCTGCGAGCGCTATCAACCTGAGCATTTTAGGGCTTGTTTCATTGATTGAGGGTTAAACGAGGTCAGAACCTCGGTTGTCCAACCCTGAAGATAGCTGACGCTGACGATCTGCTGCCAATCGGCGCTGACGACAATCAGTTCGGGGCCACGACCGCAATCCCGGATGCCACCGGTGATGAAGTCCTGGCCGATACGGTGATTGGTAAGGCCGGGCAGGGTGGCAATTTCCGTTAATCTTCCGTTCTGAAAGCGCCAGATGCGCAGGGTTTTTGCCAGATGAGGACGGTCGATGTAAGCAATCTCGACATGTCCGTCGCCGTCCAGGTCGGCGGCTCCGATTGGGGCGAGCCAGCGAAACCGGGTGCCGATATGGGGCGTCGCAGCGATTTTGTCGCCAGTGCTGTCATAGATTGCGAGCTGCGCGCCTGTACTGTCCTGAGACTCGACGACGATGACCTCTGAGGATCCATCTAAGTCCATATCCACCAGTCGCGGCTGAAGGTCTTCAAAGACCCTGTCGGGTGGCAATTGAATACGCAGCGTTTTGCCCTGAACCGTCAGCTCCAGCGCGCCATACTCGATGGTGTCGCCCAACACGCCATGAGCATAACGTGTGGTGGGGTCTGTAAAACGGGCATGAGTCATGCCATCAGCAACGGCAGGTGTTATCCCCGCCAACCAAGTGCACATTGCCAGCACGGCGCCGCGGACCTGCACCCGCCGCAAGCGGGTCGGCAGACGCGGCGCTTTGGAGAGCATCAGATTTGTTTTTCAGGCATCTGCACGACCAGACCATCCAGCTCGTCCGTGACCTTGATCTGACAGGTCAGGCGCGAGCGGGCCGGGTCGGGTTCATAGGCAAAGTCCAGCATATCTTCTTCCATATCATCCTTGGCTGGGATTTTCTCGACCCAGTCGGGATGGATATAGACATGGCAGGTCGAGCAGGCGCAGGCGCCGCCGCAATCGGCCTCGATGCCTGGGATGTTATTGTCGCGGGCTCCTTCCATGACGGTCAGTCCGTTGGCGACTTCGACTGTGTGTTCGGTACCGCCATGCTCGACATAGGTGATCTTTGCCATTGCGTGCGTCTTCCTTTTTCGTTTGTCGATTTCTTCCTTAGTCAAGGCAAATAGGTCTTTCCAGCCTCATTTGCGACTCATCGCGCCGTGTCTGGACTTTCCTGCTGTTTGTTCTATTTTTGTTCTCATGCTTGTTGTCACTCATCGTCCTGCGGCATCGCACCGGGACTGGCCGCGCCCACCCGCCTGTTTGCCCTCGGATCGGCTGGACGACCCGCCCGAGGGCGCGCGCGTTGCCGTGGCCGGGCTGGTGATCCTGAGGCAGAGGCCGGGGACGGCTAAAGGGGTGATCTTCCTTACGCTTGAGGATGAGACTGGCATCGTGAATGTGGTGGTTTGGCGCAAGATCTATGAACGCTTCCGTCGTGCAGTGATCTCGGGGCGGTTGTTGCGGGTTACGGGGCAGATGCAGCGGGCGCATTCGGTGACCCATGTGATCGCGGAAGAGATCGAGGATATCTCGGGGATGCTGGATGTGCTGGTACAGGAAGAGGGCACGCGGGCCTCTACGGACAATAACAAAACATAATCAAATAGAAGCATAATAATATAAAACAAAACAGTTACTTAAGCTGAAAAAAGAGTGCTGTATAGTGTTAACAGCTCACTTGGTGAGAGCTTCTGTTGTAACTGCGTCTGAGGTCGAAATGGCTACTTATTCCTACATCGGATACGCACCTGATATTGTTCTGGGGGTGGGGTCGTTCCAAGAAATACTCATGCTGGACGCGAGCTTTGACCCAGGCGAGGACCGCCGCGTCTTCAATGTCGAAGATGAAGCGGGACCGGGGCCGCTTGCGAATGGAGATCCGGACAATGGCACGGATTTCAACGGTGACAGTATCCTTTTCAACATGGGGAATGACGAAACCCAACAAGGGACAGTAACCGACATTGATGGAAACAATATTCCGGGGCTGACCCCGGGCGGCAATATATACCTTGGCGCAACGTATGAGCTCACGACACCGGAAGGGGGCACAATCAATTTCTACAGTGTAGAAGTCGACGGTGTGATTGCCGGTTACGTGACGTCTGAACCTTTGGTTCCGGGGGTCGCTTATCCGTATGTTACCTCAGACGTTGGTCCCAATAACGCGCCGGACACCACGGACCCAACTGCGCTTGTTGATGTGCCGTGCTTTGTTCAGGGCACATTGATCCAAACACCCAAAGGTGAAACCGCTGTCGAAGATCTAAAGGTTGGCGATCTGGTCGTAACGGCAGATGGGCAGGCAAAAGAAATCCGTTGGATTGGATCCCGCATCGTTGACGTTTCACGCGCGGACGCACTTCATCTGAGACCGATACGGATTGCAAAAGGAGCATTGGCTGAAGGTGTGCCTAGCAGCGATCTTTTCGTGTCGCCAAATCACCGCATTCTGATGCCCGCAGCAGATATGCAGTTGCTGTTCGAAGAGGCTGAGGTGCTGGTGCCGGCAAAATTCCTGTTGGGCCTTCACGGCGTCGACGTAGTGGCCGACGCACAGCGGGTATCTTACTATCACTTCATCTTTGATGAGCACGAAATCGTGATGTCCAACGGAGCTCAAACCGAAAGCCTGTTTCCGGGTGATATCGCCCTAAGCGGAATGGAGCATCAAAGCCGCTTAGAGCTGTTGGAACTCTTTCCTGATCTTTCTGATGTGTCACGTCCGGAATACGGCCCAACAGCGGCCAAGGTTTTGTGCAAACACGAGGCCAAGCTGTTGGTATCACGCTACGTCCAGTAGGTATTGGGCGCGTCAGCGTTTGAACAAATTGTCCTGAGCTTGCTTGCTGCTATGGTCGCCGCGCAACTCTGCGTGCAGCGCGCGCCCGGCTTGTACCCCGGGACGGGCGCTGACCGTTTCTAACCACCGGGCAAAGTTGGGTTTATCCTCAAGAGTTTGCTGCTGGCCTTCCCACAAGCTCGCCCATCCCCAGATCGACATATCGGCGATGGAATAGAAATCGCCCGCGACATATTCATTCTCGGTCAGCCGCCGGTCGAGTACGCCATAAAGGCGCCCGACCTCGGTGCGGTAGCGGTCCTTGGCGTATGGCAGATCTTGCGGAGGATCCATGTTGGGGGCGTATTTCAGGAAATGATGCGCCTGGCCAGCCATCGGCCCGAGGCCGCCCATCTGCCACATCAACCATTCTTCGACGGCGATACGCTCTCGCTGGGTCTGGCCATAAAAGCGGCCAGTTTTGCGGGCGAGGTACATCAGGATCGCACCGCTTTCAAAGACCGAGATCGGAGCACCGTCCGGGCCATCAGGGTCTACGATGGCGGGCATCCGATTGTTGGGGGCGATCTTCAGGAATTCAGGGTCGAACTGGTCGCCTTTTCCGATATTGATCAGGTGGGTGGTATAGGGCAGCTCCATCTCTTCCAAAGCGATGGATGCTTTCCAGCCATTCGGCGTGGGCCAGAAGTACAGTTCGATCATGATATCTCCTTGGGGTTGGAGGGCGATCATGAAGCTTTCTGTGCAAACGGCAAGATGCCTTCTGGGCGGGGCAGGGCAAAAAGCCGTGACCACCGACGGGTTGGGCTTGTGGGCAAGCTGCTCTGTAACTGAGACAGGCTCAGTCGGTCACGATGGCGTAGCAAAGCGTTGTAAACACGCAGCACTCCGGGGCGCGTGTAGCTGGACCAATGGCAAACGCGGCGCTGTGCGGCTGCTATAGGGAAAATCAGGCGCGACAAGTGGTCAAGCGTTCGGCCACAGTCGATTTGCAAGGTTACTGCGTTTGGTGCGTGAAGCCCGGTGCCTATGCTTCGGTCACCGCGTTGCGGCGGTTGTATCAACCACTCAAACAAGAAATCGAACAGGTCGTTTTCCCGGCTGGTCACGTTGATAAAATCGGCCTGCTGGCCCGCGGGTGTTTGCAATGCGCGCAACGTCCGGCTCTGATAGGCCGCACCGGTCATCGAGATAATGCGATTCAGCGATCCGGGCGCGATATGGTGCAATGCCTCGACCGCGAGTTCGATACCCATCGAATGCCCGATGAAATGAATTGGACGTTTTGGATTCAGGTCGCGCAGGTCTCTGATCAGGGCGGCCAGTGCGCGGCCCGCCTGTGCCGCGCGGCGATGCGCAACCCACAACGGCCCCTGTGCATTCCAACCAAATGCGATGCCAAGGCCTTCGTCGTCAAAGCCTGACCCGAACCCCAATGGTTGCGGCCAGCTTGAGCAAGGCCTGTGCATGGTCATCGGGTGCAGCGACAGAATGCGAGCGTGCGGGCAAGCCCTGACATGATCAGGGCAATACTTGTACCCACGAGTCATGATGATAACCGGTCCAGGCGTGTCACGCGTCTGCCGAAGGACGCTGCGCGGAGATCGTGGGCTGCGGTGCAGGGTGCACGTTTCGCCGGTGGCGTTGATCCTGATCACTGGCATCTGCTCTGCCTTATACAAGATGTTGTGGTGCACGTGTGTCATAACGCTATGACGCTTTGGTGAAAGGACAGTTACAGAACCGTGACGTTGCCCCTGTCAGGCTTGACGCGTTCGCGCATGCGGCGTAATGGCAACATCACTACGTGGCGATTTGTTACCGGATTGCGGGCCACGCTAAACGAAACCGCTAAAAGGTCAGGATGAAAGGCCCCTTTCGCTTGACCGCGTCTGGGGTTTTTTTGATGCCCGTGCCAGACACGGGCCGAGAGGAAAGATATGAGCGATAGCTGGAACAAACGCACCCAAGCCGTCCATGGTGGCATCCGCCGCAGCCAGTACAACGAGGTCAGTGAGGCGATTTTCCTAACCCAAGGGTTCGTCTATGAAAATGCAGAGCAGGCTGAGGCTCGGTTTCTGGAATGTGGCCCGGATGAGTTCATTTATGCCCGCTACGGTAACCCAACAGTATCGATGTTCGAACAGCGCATTGCCACGTTGGAGGGGGCCGAGGATGCCTTTGCAACCGCGTCTGGCATGGCGGCGGTCAACGGCGCGCTGACTTCGATGCTGAAGGCCGGAGACCATATTGTTTCCGCCAAAGCACTGTTTGGGTCGTGCCTTTACATCGTTGAAAATATTCTGACCCGTTTCGGCGTGGATGTGAGTTTTGTTGATGGCACCGACCTTGCGCAGTGGAAGGCAGCGATCCGTCCGGATACCAAGGCGGTTTTCTTTGAGTCCATGTCGAACCCGACGCTTGAAGTGATTGACATCGCTGCGGTTGCGAAACTGGCCCATGAGGTCGGGGCAGTGGTGATTGTGGATAATGTTTTCTCTACTCCGGTGTTTTCCCGCGCGATTGAACAGGGGGCAGATGTGGTTGTGTACTCAGCGACCAAACATATTGACGGGCAGGGGCGGGCTCTGGGTGGTGTCATCCTCGGCACCAAGGACTTTATTCGTGGCACAGTCGAGCCATACCTTAAGCACACTGGCGGGGCGCTGAGCCCGTTCAACGCCTGGATCATGTTGAAAGGGCTTGAGACAATGGCCCTGCGGGTCAATGCACAGGTCGATACCGCCCAGGTCGTTGCTGAGGCACTTGAAGGCCACCCCGCGCTAGAGCGGACGCTGTATCCGGGGCTGAAAACCCATTCCCAGAATGCGCTGGTGCAGACTCAGCTGGGTGGTAAGGGCGGCACGGTTCTGTCCCTGGATATCAAGGGCGGGAAAAAGGCGGCGTTTGCCTTTCTGAACGCGCTGAGAATTCCGATTATTTCCAACAACCTCGGTGACTCCAAGTCGATAGCGACCCATCCCGCCACAACCACCCATCAGCGCTTAAGTGACGATCAGAAAGCTGAGTTGGGTATCACGCCCGGCCTGATCCGCCTGTCTGTCGGTTTGGAGGACGCAGGCGATCTGCTGTCTGATATCAAGCAGGCACTGGACGCGTCGCAAAAGTGATATGTGCGGCCCTGAAGCGGTTGAACCGCTTTGGGGCGCCCTGATCTGGTTCGGCCATAAAACCCCGTCCAATCTTGATCCTAAATGATTACGCCGGGGTTCTCGTAGCAAGAGAACACTGCAATCAAGCGCGCGGTATCTCTGAGCACCGTTGTCACCCGGTGTGTGTTGTTTTCGACCTTGAAAACGTTCAGTAATCCGGGATTGAGTGCTTGCAAGCCGACGGCCTGTGGCAAACCCGTTTGTGATGCGCCCGCAAACCGTGACTCCGGCGTCGATGGTCGGGATGCACGGGCGATCTATCGGGTGTCGCAGCTTGAAAAAATGCGGAACGTCAGGTCGCAGGTGTTTGGAGTGTGACGGTTTTATGCTGGGTTTTTTCAATCCGGACTGATATCCCGCACGTATCGGGCTAAACTAGTAATTGAACCCTCGACATCTATTTTAGTGATCGACCAACCAGGGAACCCCGGCTTATGAACGTCCATCCCCGCAACATTGATGACGCACCTGACACTCATGAGGCCACTGCGGCGCTGAAAACGCTCCGTAAGTGGGCTCAGACCGCGACCGAGGCCGAGATCAGCCAGCTTGATCCAGCCATCGCGCGCCTTGTGCCGGGGTTGGTTCCCGTGAACTATCCGACCCTTTCGCGCGACTATCCCGAGGGTTTTCAGGTCGACAAGGCGTATCGCGCGACTCTGCCGGACCTGCAAAATGGGCCGTCCAGCCTGATCCGCGGGGCCAAGCAGCAGATTCAGCATGTGGGGATTTCCAACTTCCGCCTGCCGATCCGGTTTCACCGCAAACATGGTGAGGATCTGACGCTTGAGACATCCGTTACCGGTACGGTCAGCCTCGATGCCGATAAGAAGGGCATCAACATGTCCCGGATCATGCGCTCGTTCTACAAGCACGCCGAGCGGACGTTCAGTTTTGAGGTCATGGAAGCTGCGCTGGATGACTATCTAACCGACCTGGACAGCTTTGATGCGCGTTTGCAGATGCGGTTCTCTTACCCTGATAGGGTGAAAAGCCTGCGGTCTGGGTTGGAAGGATACCAGTATTACGACATTGCCTTGGAACTGGTTGAACAGAATGGTGTACGCCAAAAGATCATGCATCTGGACTACGTCTATTCATCGACCTGTCCGTGTTCTCTGGAATTGAGCGAGCATGCGCGCGCGACGCGGGGACAGCTCGCGACACCGCATTCACAACGCTCGGTCGCGCGGATTTCGGTCGTTCTGGATTGCGATGCAGACTGCCTTTGGTTTGAAGACCTGATTGCGCTCTGCCGCCGTGCGGTTCCGACTGAAACTCAGGTCATGGTCAAGCGCGAAGACGAGCAAGCCTTTGCTGAGTTGAACGCCGCCAACCCGATCTTTGTCGAAGACGCAGCCCGCCTTTTCTGTGCTGAGCTTCTGGCAGATCATCATGTTGGTGACTTCCGCGTTGTAGCCAGCCATCAGGAAAGCCTTCACAGTCATGACGCGGTATCGGTTCTGACCGAAGGTCCTACCTTTGTCTCAGCCAGTCTCGATCCGCGCCTGTTCTCGACCTTGTTTCACGTCGGGTGATCATTATTGAGGCTCAAAAGCCTCAATACATCTGAATTGGCGAATTTTTGCCGCAGCGCAGCAAAATTTCTGCACGCGCAGTGCATTTCGCGATAAACTGGTACGGAATGCTGCCGTGGCGTGCGTGATCACGCCCCACTGAAAGGAAGCCGAGACGTGCGACGCCCCGGAACCTCAGGCCTCTGCACTCCGTCCGAGGGATCGGGACGGATAACGGTTCTTCTTTCCTTTGATGGCTGCATTTCTTTCACAGGAGAAATGACTAATGAACCCGATCACCCAACCGCTTGAGTTTCAGGCGGCGGCCATTCGCATGGCAGGTTATGCGATAAGCAACCAACTGAAGATCATTCAGATTTTCACGACCTCGGCGATGGAGTTGCCATTCGTGCCGATGCAAGTTCTGAACGCGTCTTCGTCGACACCTGCGCAGGTGGTACCCAAGACGAAAGCAAAGCCAAAGGTGGCCGCAGCCAAGCCTGCCGTTAAGTCCAGAAAGGCGGCAACAGCGAAGACCAAGCCAAGTGTTCGTACTGCTTCGCCAAAGGCCGAATCATCAGCGCCTGCAAAAAATGCCGAGCCGAAGCCGGCGACCCGCACGCGGCGCACTGCAACGACCAAAGCCGCAGCCGGCCCTAAAACACAGCAAAGCAAACCGGTCGCCAAAGCCACAACTCCCAAGGTAGCGACGCGGCAAGCCCAGCCCAAGGCTGCAACGAAGCCTCAAGCTGCTAAACCCGCTGTTGCGAAGCCTGCTGCCAAGCCCGCAACACCGAAGGCAGCAACGCAGTCCGCTAAGCCCAAATCTGCCCCGAAAGCGCAAGCAGCCAAGCCTGCCGCGCCTAAGCCTGCCGCCAAGGCGGTGGCGCCAAAGGCCGCACCGAAGCCTGTTGAGGCGAAACCCGCCCAGAAAGCGGAAACGAAACCAGTCGAGTCGACAATCGCAACGAAGGCTGAAACGCCCAAAGTCAGCGAAAAACCTGTGGTCACCAAGCCTGCGGAGACCAATGTCGCGGTGTCCAAGCCCGCTGCGTCACAATCCGAGAGTGTAGCTGCAGTAAATGCCACAACCTCGAAGACGGCAGCTCTCAAGATGGCAGATGCCAAACCTTCGGAACCTGTGCGCAAGACTCGTGCACCTTCGATGCCGCCCGCTATGCCCACACCTGTCAGTAAAACTGACGGCTAAACGGGACATCCGCTTGACTCGGTCGTGCAGGCGCGCCAACGCTGCGCCTCATGACGGATATGCGCCCGGTTGGATATGTGATTGGCCTGTTGGTCGCCATACTTGGGGCGACCATGACGCTGCCCATGCTTGCAGACCTGATTGAGGGACGCGGCGAATGGCATGTGTTTTTTGAAAGTGGGGTCATCACTATCCTGGCCGGGGTGGTGCTGTCGATTAGTTGTTCAAACGGGGTAGGTGAAGGTCTGACGATCCGTCAGACCTTTTTGCTGACAACGGGTGTCTGGGTTGCCCTTCCGTTTTTTGGCGCAATTCCGTTTCTGTTTGGTGAAACCGAGCTGCGCTTTGTCGACGCGTATTTCGAGGCGATGTCAGGGCTGACCACCACCGGCTCAACCGTCATTTCCAGCCTGGATGATCTGCCGCAGGGTCTGTTGTTGTGGCGCGGCATTCTGCAATGGCTGGGCGGTATCGGCATTATCGTGGTTGCCATGGTATTCTTGCCCGAGCTTCGGGTCGGAGGGATGCAAATCTTCCGTTCGGAAGGGTTTGAAACCATGGGAAAGATCCTGCCGCGCGCGCAGGAGATCGCGGGCCAGATTTCCCTGATCTACGTTTTCCTGACCGTTGTATGTGCTCTGGTTTACGCCGGTCTTGGAATGGGGTTTTTCGACTCTGTCGTGCATGCAATGACAACCATCGCGACTGGAGGATTCTCGAATTATGACTCGTCCTTCGCACAGTTCTCCGGACCGACCGAATATGCGGCATCGGTCTTTATGATACTGGCGGCGTTGCCTTTCGTGCGCTACGTGCAGTTTGCAAACGGCAATACGAATTCCTTGTGGCAGGACAGTCAAATACGGACCTTTCTTGTCACGATCCTGGTGTTGGCTCTGATAATGGCCGTGTTCCTGATATCGGTCTTTCCACGCGGTTGGGAACAAGCATTTCGGGAATCCCTGTTCAATATCACCTCGATCATCTCAGGCACCGGCTATGCCAGTGTCGATTACATGGGATGGGGCAACTTTCCGGTGATGCTGTTCTTTCTGATCGGTTTGATCGGAGGCTGCGCGGGCTCTACTGCCTGCTCAATCAAGATATTCCGGTATCAATTGCTGTTTGCTTCGATCAAAACTCAGATCCGCCGCATCCGCTCGCCACACGGCGTCTTTGCTCCGCGGTATGGCGGACGCACGATCGGGCCGGATGTTCTGACCTCGGTCATGAGTTTTTTCATGTTCTTCGTGCTGTCGTTGGGCGTACTGGCCTGGGCGCTGGCGCTGACCGGGCTGGATTTCATCACATCGGTTTCGGGCGCTGCAACTGCGCTTGCGAATGTAGGGCCGGGGCTGGGCGATCAAATCGGTCCGGCGGGCAACTTTGCCGGGCTGAACGATACCGCAAAGTGGCTGCTGTCTATCGGCATGCTGGTTGGGCGGCTTGAACTACTGGCTGTCTACGCACTGTTCACCGTCCAATTCTGGAGAGACTAATGAAAAGACCCTTGGGCGCCCAGATTTCGCACATGCTAAAAGATCGGGGCGTTGATGTGATTTTCGGCATCCCTGGCGTGCACAATCAGGAACTGTATCGGGGTATCGAAGAGGCGGGACTTACTCATGTTCTGACCAGGCATGAGCAAGGTGCCGGGTTCATGGCAGATGGTTATGCCCGCGCGACCGGCAAGCCGGGGGTGGCCTATGTCATCACGGGGCCTGGCCTGTGCAATATCATGACGCCGATGGGGCAAGCCTATTCGGACTCGGTGCCGATGCTGGTGGTGTCGTCCTGTTTGGATGAAACGCAAGCCGTACATGGGCAGCTTCATCAGATGAAGGATCAACGCGGGGCTGCCGATACGGTGGCGGACTGGTCATGTCAGGCAAACACCGCACAGGCGGCATATGGCCTGATCGAACGTGCATTTGAAGAGTTCGAACTGTCCCGCCCGCGTCCAAAGCATATCCAGGTGCCGATCTCTCAGCTTGAGGCCGACGCTGATCCGGCGCCGTTTCCCAACCAGCCCGCATTGCGAACTAAGGTATTGCCGCCCGATGTCGCCCCAGTGGTCTCTTTGCTGAATATAGCGCGCAGACCTTTGTTCATATTGGGTGGTGGCGCGCGATCCAACCTCTGGCGGCAGATTCTGACAGAATTGGGCGCGGCGTGTTTTACAACCTATGCTGGGCGGGGCTTGGCAGGGTTGGGCTATGAGCTGGATTTTGGCGCCACGCTGCCGCGTCCCGCAAGTGCCGAGGTGATCGGATCAGCCGATCTTGTCGTCGCGGTGGGGGCGGAACTGGGTGAGGTTGACCTGTGGCGCGATACGCTCGGTCACGGCACCCAACTGGTTCGGGTCGATCTTGATCCAAAGGTTCTGGGTGACCACCACCGCGCGGGCATCAAGCTGCAAGCGGATGGTGAAAGCTTTGCCAAGGCGTTATGGGCCGCGGTTGACAGCGTGAAACCCGCCACAGGCTGGACACCCGCAGAAGTGAGCCAGGCACGCGCCCGTTGGAAGGCCGAAGTGGATGCCGAGCGTCCGGGGATTGTACCGGTACTTGACACTTTGCGCGATGCCATGCCGGCGGACACGATGATTTATTCGGACATGACCCAAATCGCCTATGTCGCGAAAGAGGTCTGGGACATGGCCTATCCCTATCACTGGCATCACCCGACCGGATTTGGCACGCTGGGATATGCGTTGCCCGCCGCAATTGGCGGCGCAGTGGCGCGCAGGGGAAGGCCGACGGCCGCCATAGCAGGCGACTACGGGTTTCATTACACGATGATGGAGCTGGGTGTCGCAGTCGAGCTTGGCCTGTCGCTGCCCATTATTCTTTGGGACAACGGCAAACTGAAAGAAATTGAAGACAGCATGGTTCGCGGTCAGATTGCGCCGAACGCGGTGGTTGCGCGAAACCCCGATTTCTGCAAGTTGGCTGAGGCTTTTGGCGCCTTGTCTGCCGCGCCGTCAAACTTGGCGGAGATGCAGGCCGCTGTGGGCGCGGCCTTTGATGCGCCAGTGCCAACACTGATCCGAGTGACACCGGATATCGTCTAATCTGGAAAGCCGCCCCTTAGGGCGGCGTTTCTGAGCCAATCGCGTTAGTCCCAGCAATGAACGAGAACAGTCATTCCATTGGCCCTGCGGCTCAGTTCATTAGGTGAGATTCCCGCGCTGACCTGACCAGGTTGACCTGACACTCCAGCCTGTTCAAGGACCTTGTTCAACCGCTCAGCAGTGGCCGCCAGGCTAACCGAGGCGGGCAGTGTGCGACCGTCGGAAGGCGTTGGTAGAAGCATGCCAACAACTTGTCCCGCGTCATCAAAGACAGGTCCGCCCGCGTCGCCCGGTTGGGCAGCCAAAGCCAGACGCTTCACACCGTCCTCTCCGTTTAAACCGCGCACGTCCGTGATCTGGCCATAGGTCAGTGTCGGCGCACCCAGCGCGCCTTCGTACGAAAAGCCTGACACCGCGACCTCGGATTGAATGCGCGGTCGATCCGCGCTGAACTCTGCGATGTTTATGGGTGCCAAGGTGCGGCGCGGGCGCAGTACGGCAACACCCAGATCAGCATCGGCCCAGGCAACCTGAACCTCTTGATCGTCGTTAAGGGTGATCCGGGTGCAACTGTCCGTGGCCTCGGATACAGTGAGGACCGTGCCATTTGCATCCGTAAAGAAACCCGACCGTGACAGACGGGGAGTGCGGATTTGCAGGCCCGAAACAAGGTCTATGCGTTGATCCGCATCCGCGCCGGCACCGGAATCAAGGACCGCTCCGTTTGTCGAAAAGCTGGCTTTGATCGCAGCCAGAACTCTTGCGCGACGAGCGTCGTCACCTTCGGGCCAGACCAGTGTAAAGCCCTTGATTTGGCCGTCCTTCTGGGTTGCTTCGGTGTATGACACGATGCCGTTGCCACGACCTTCCAGGGTAAACCGGTCGCCGCGCAGCTCTCGTGGGCCATTCAAAGGAACAATCTTGAGCGATTGCATGACCTCGTACAGCGCCCTTAAGGTCGCCCTATCACCTTCCTGGCTGATCAGCAGGGCCGTAGCACCCAGATCGGACGTGCTTTCGAAATGCGCAAAAGGTGCCTCATAGCGGTCGAAGGTCAGAATGCCCAACGGCAAGTCGAGGTCTATGCCCGCCTGCGAATCCGAATATCGCTGCATTCCAACGCTGATTAATGGCGCGTTATAGTCGTCCATCAGAGCTTTGCGCTGGGCACTGGTCAATACGCCAGTCGCCTCATATCCGTTAAAGCGTTGCCATTCACCCATCGAACGACGTGTTCCCTGGCCGAACGCCCCGTCAATGGTCGCGTTGTAAAACCCAGCCGCTTGCAGGGCAGTCTGCAAGTCCCTTCGCTCTTGCGCCGTCAGCAGACGCTCAGACTGCAAGGCTTGCGAACGGGTTTCATCTGTCGGTTTTGGGCTAAGGCCCGAAACGTTTAGGTCAGGCTGCGGGATTGGGTCAACGGGCGGCGTGACCACGCCACGGTTCAGAATATTCGCCCCGATTGGCCAAAACTGCTGACCCATCGCGCTTGTAAAGGTGATGTAGCTATCTGCAGGGATCTGACCTTCGGCCCGGTAGACCCGGAGAACCTGATCGGCGTCGCTTCGCAAATACGGTCCGATAACAATGGCATACCAGCCAGAGTTCAGGCGGAATCCGTTCACGTCTGGCAGAACATTTGCGTATGCCTGCGCGCGTTCCTGTGCCTCGCGCAGCGAGGGGTGGGCTTCGACCTGAACCCAGACCCCTGCGTCCTGCTGCGCAGAAACTGCGCGGATGCCGAAGAGAAGTAAAAACAGAAGTGCCGAGATTATGCGTGTCATTGTCTGCCTGTGTCCGCAGTGTTTTATCTTTTCCCCAGACTACGCGATTTGAAGGGGTGAACGCTATGCCCGGAATACGGGGAATTTCCAGTGTGGCGGCGCAGTGACAGCGGACCGCATTGGCCCGTTGACGCTCCTTGGCCCCTTGCATAGGAAGGACAAAACCCACCGGAACCAGGCGCAGATGCGTCCAAAGGGAATGTCATGACCGAAAAGTCCAGCGCACCACGTTCATTTCAGGAGATAATCCTTCGACTGCAGACCTACTGGGCCGCAAAGGGATGCGCCATTCTGCAGCCGTATGACATGGAGGTCGGCGCAGGCACGTTTCATCCGGCGACCACGCTGCGCGCGTTGGGGTCAAAGCCTTGGGCCGCCGCTTATGTGCAGCCCTCTCGTCGACCAACTGACGGGCGGTACGGCGAAAACCCGAACCGGTTGCAGCACTATTACCAGTATCAGGTGCTGATCAAGCCCAGCCCTCCGGATTTGCAAGAGCTGTATCTGGGTAGTCTGGAAGCCATCGGCATTGATATGGATCTGCATGACATCCGATTTGTCGAAGATGACTGGGAAAGCCCAACCCTTGGCGCCTGGGGGCTAGGCTGGGAGGTCTGGTGCGATGGTATGGAAGTCAGCCAATTCACCTATTTCCAGCAGGTCGGCGGCCACGACTGTACGCCCGTTTCCGGTGAATTGACTTATGGTCTTGAGCGTTTGGCGATGTACGTGCTGGGCATTGATCACGTGATGGAGATGCCCTTCAACGATCCTCAGTCGCCAAGCCCGCTGACTTATGGTGACATTTTTAAGCAGACCGAAGAAGAATACGCGCGGTGGAACTTCGATGTCGCGAACACCGAGGTTCTGCTGCGCAATTTCGAAGAGGCCGAAGCGGAATGCGCCGCCATTCTGGGGCAAGAGCATGACGACCCCAAAACCGGCAAGCGTATCGTCATGGCGCACCCTGCTTATGACCAGTGCATCAAGGCGTCGCACATCTTCAATCTTCTGGACGCGCGGGGCGTGATCTCGGTTACCGAACGGCAGGCCTATATCGGGCGGGTCAGGGCGCTTGCCAAGCAATGTGCCGATGCCTTTGTAAAGACCGGAGCGGCCGGGTTCGAGGTGTAATGGCGCGCCTAGGCCAATCCCGGCAACAGCACCTTGAGGCCATCGGCAATCATGCCGATCGCGATCGCCGACAGGATCATGCCCATGAAGCGGCTCATGATGACGCGGGCGTTCTGGGACAGGCGCTTGGACAGGGCGGAGGCATTCCAAAAGGTTATGAAAAGCAGGAACAGCACGATCAGGAAAACACCGGCATAGATCACTGCATCCATGGGTTTCGAGATATGGTGCGCATAAAGGATCAGCGTCGTGATCGTTCCGGGGCCAACCAGAATGGGAAAAGCCAACGGATAGAAGGCGACCGTGGCCGGTTCGGGGTAGGCTTGCTTTTCGCCTTCAGTTCCGTGATGCGAGGTGCTTTGGTTCCCGCTCAGCATGTTCAGACCGATCATCAAGACAACCAATCCGCCTGCGACCCGCAGATCGTCTACGCTGATCCCGAACAGACCCAGCGTCTGGCTACCGATACCTGCGAATGCTCCGCCGAGGATCAGGCAATAGGTGGCCGTCTTTGCCGCAACCCTGCGTTGGTCGGCGGGGTTCAGGCCGTCGGTGACACTCAGGAAAACGGGCAGGTTGGTGATCGGGTTCATGATTGCAAACAGCGCGCCAAAGAACCCAACGGCAAGGGTCGTGTCCATCGCAAAGACCTCGGTTTAGCCTGTATCGATTTGGAAACTGGCCTATTTGTCCAAAAGTTGAAAGAGGCTGCGTGATCAGGATGTTCAGAAGATGACCGGAAAACTGCTTGCCATCATTCTGCTTGTATCCGCCGTCGCGGCTGGTGCGGGCATGTACTATCTGCAGGTCTATGGGTTTTATTATGACGTCGCCGCCAAACCCGGTGAGGATGTCATGTTGCTTGCAGAAGGGGCAGAGGACCCTCAGCCGATCTCGTATTCTGCGTTTCAGGCTATTGATGCTGACAGCTCTCCGATCCGATACCGGGCGTGTTTTGAGACCGACCTGAAGGCCGAGGACTTTTCCACGTTTCAGCGGGAAAAAGACCCCGAGCCGTTGACCGCGCCGGGGTGGTTTGACTGCTATGACGCGGTGGCCATCGCGGATGCATTGAAATCCGGACAGGCACAAGCCTTTATGGGCACCAAGAATATTCACTACGGCGTTGACCGGATCGTTGTCGTAACCAATGATGGCAAGGGCTATGTCTGGCACGCGCTGAACAATTGCGGTGAAAAAGCCTATGACGGAACAGTCGTGGGTGAGGAATGCCCACCCCGACCTGAAAACTGAGGCAATATGACAGACGCAGCGCTCCACGTTCCCAGTTTTCTAACCGCCACGCTTGGTATCGCGGTCTATCTGATCGGGGCTGAGATCAACGCTCGGGTCGCGGTGCTACGTCAGTTCAATATTCCTGAACCTGTGACGGGCGGATTGCTGGCGTCGTTTACCTTGCTGTTTATTTATCTTGTGGCGGGAATGGAGCTGACTTTTGACCTTGCCTCAAGGGATTTTCTGCTGATCGTGTTTTTTGCAGGGATCGGCCTGAACGCCCGGCTGTCTGATTTGATAGCGGGCGGCAAACCGCTGTTTCTGCTGCTTATCCTTACGCTGGTCACAATCGTTTCCCAGAACGCCATCGGAGCGGTTGGTGCAGTTACCTTCGGATTTCCAGCGCAGGCCGGTGTTCTGTTCGGATCGGCCGCATTGATTGGCGGCCACGGGACAGCCATTGCCTGGGCACCCGAGGTTGGGGCAGTGACCGGGCTTGAAGGCGCAACCGAATTGGGCGTGGCCGTGGCGACCTTGGGCCTTGTGCTGGCCGCGCTGGTCGGCGGGCCGATTGCACGCCTTTTGGTCGAAGGTAAAAACCTAACCCCTGATCGACCGGACGAAGAGCATACTGTCGGTTTGCCGGATGATGGGGACGGGGCCGACACCAAGATAGATCACCTGACGATCATGCGCGTCCTGCTGCATGTGAACCTTGCGATCATTTTTGGGTATCTGCTGAACGAAGTTATCGAAGCAACCGGGCTAAAGCTGCCTTTGTTCGTTCCTTGTCTGATCATGGGGATCATCATCGCGAACATCCGGACTGCACTTGCGCCAAACGCTCCGCCAGTTTCGCGAACGCCTTCGCTGGCGCTGATTTCAGAGTTCGCGCTGGGCGCGTTTCTGGCCATGTCGCTGATGAGCTTGCAGCTCTGGACCATTGCCGAGCTTGGTCTTGCCATCGTGGTTATCATGGGCGCGCAAACCCTGTTTGCCGTCGCTTTTGTGATCTGGGTCCTGTTCCCCGTGATGGGCAGTAATTACCGTGCCGCGGTGTTGTCTGCGGGGTTTGGTGGTTTTGCCTTGGGCGCGACTCCGACCGCGATTGCCAATATGACCGCAGTCACCAAGCGATATGGCCCGTCCCCTATTGCCTTTATCGTGCTGCCCCTTGTATCCGCGTTCTTTGTGGACATCGCCAATGCAATCGTTATTCAAACGATCGTTAATTTCTAAGGACTGAAAATGCCCGACCTGTTGATCGAACTGTTTTCCGAGGAAATCCCCGCCCGCATGCAGACCCGTGCCGGCGAGGATCTGAAAAAGCGGATCACCGATGGTTTGGTCGAGGCTGGATTGACCTATGCCGGGGCTGCCGCGATGACGACGCCGCGCCGCCTGACTTTGGCGGTTGAGGGGCTGCTGGCAGAAAGCCCCACCACCCGCGAAGAACGCAAAGGCCCCAAGGTTGGCGCACCCGACAAGGCCATCGAAGGGTTCTTGCGCGGCGCAGGTGTGACACGCGATCAACTGGAAGAGCGTGATACACCCAAAGGTCCCGTCTATTTCGCGACCATCGAAAAACCCGGTCGTCCGGCGGCTGAGATCGTGGCCGAAGTGCTTGACGCGACCATTCGCAACTTCCCTTGGCCCAAGTCGATGCGCTGGGGCAGTGGCCCGCTGCGCTGGGTACGACCGCTGCAGGCAATTCTCTGTATCCTGTCTGATGAGGCGGGCGCGCAGGTCGTGCCGCTTGAGGTCGAAGGGATCAAAGCGGGTGATATCACCGCAGGTCACCGTTTCATGGCGCCTGACCGTTTTGTTGTGACCTCGTTTGACGACTACGCCGCCAAGCTGAAGCGCGCCTTTGTGGTGCTGAACCCCGCCGACCGGGCCGAGCACATTTGGAACGACGCGCAGAACATGGCTTTTGCTGCCGGTCTGGAAGTGGTGGAGGATAAAGGTCTGCTGGCCGAGGTCGCGGGTCTGGTCGAATGGCCCGTTGTACTGATGGGGCAGATCGACGACGAATTTCTTGAGCTACCGCCCGAGGTGTTGCAGACCTCGATGAAAGAGCACCAGAAATTCTTTTCGGTCCGCAATCCGAAGACCGGCCGGATTGAGCAGTTCATCACCGTCGCCAACCGCGAAACCGCTGACAATGGGGCGACCATTCTTGCGGGGAACCAAAAGGTTTTGTCGGCGCGTCTGGCCGATGCAAAATTCTTCTGGGAAAACGACCTGCGCGTCGCCAAATCGGATATCACCCAATGGACCCGCGCGCTGGAGAATGTGACCTTCCACAACAAGCTGGGCACACAGGCCGAACGGATCGACCGGCTCGCTGCTCTGGCCCGCGAACTGGCCCCGGTGACAGGCGCGGACGCGGATCAGGCCGAGAAAGCCGCGCGACTGGCCAAGGCTGATCTGAGTTCCGAGATGGTCTATGAATTCCCCGAACTTCAGGGGCTTATGGGCCGTTATTACATCGAGGCTGCGGGTAAAGATGCTGTCGTGGCCGCCGTGGCGCAGGAGCATTACTCGCCGCTGGGGCCGTCCGACGACGTGCCGACCGCACCGCTGTCAGTCACCGTGGCACTTGCCGACAAGCTGGACACGCTGACCGGCTTCTGGGCGATTGATGAAAAGCCAACTGGTTCCAAAGATCCGTTTGCCCTGCGTCGTGCGGCGCTGGGTGTTATTCGCCTGATCCTTGATAATGACCTCCGTCTACGACTGGATCGTTTCTTTGATAGCCAGTTGGTCCGCGCAGAAAGCGCTATCAACGATGCACTGCCGGAAGCAAATGTTGAGCACCTGTTGGAGGAAATTGCAGATCACGGCGTTTTTGGCGCTGCCTTCCATACCGTCAAAGAAAAGCTTGATGATTCCCCAGCGGCTGCCTTTCTTGAGCTTGAGAAAAAGGTCCCGGATGCATCTGATGACTTGCTCTCTTTCTTCCACGACCGTCTCAAAACGTTCCTCCGCGACGAGGGCATTCGCCACGACATTATCGATGCCTGCATCGCGATGGAGGGGAACGACGACCTAAACCTGCTGGTCAAACGCGCCCGCGCGCTGAACGCGGTGATTGCGACCGAGGATGGGGAAAACCTCGTGCAGGGGTTCAAGCGCGCCAACAATATCCTGACGCAGGCCGAGGAAAAGGACGGGGTCGAATACTCCTATGGCGCGGATGTGAAATTTGCTGAGACTGACAGTGAAAAAGCGCTGTTTGCCGCCTTGGAACAGGCGCAAGGCGAAATCGAGTCCGCCCTGAAGGCCGAAGATTTCCCCAAGGCGATGGCGACGATGGCTGCGCTGCGCGGTCCGGTCGATGCGTTCTTTAACGAGGTTCAGGTAAACACCGACAACGATATCCTCCGCCGCAACCGCCTGAACCTGCTCAGCCAAATCCGTCAGGTATGTTCCAGCGTGGCGGACCTCAGCAAGATCGAGGGTTGATCCAGAACGCCCTTGCGCCAATGGAGCAAGGGCTTATGCTGCAGTTTAACTAAAAGGTGCTGCAGTGCAGAATAATCCGCATACCACTCTTATCACGACCGAAGCGCCCGTATCCGCTAGCACACATGGCGGACGGGCGAAATGTCTGCAACGTTTGGTTAGGCTGGATTTACCGGTGCCGCGGACTGTCGCGCTGTCCTTTGACGCCGTACGTCGAATTGCAGAAGGTCATGTACCCGACGTCACGGCAATTCTCGATCAGTTCGATGAAACGACACTGCTGTGTGTCCGACCAAGTTCCGAAGATCCCGATTGGGGCGGGCCGGGCGCGATCCTGAATATCGGCATGAATGACGCGCGCTATTCAGAGCTGTCCAAGACGATAGGGTCCGAAGCTGCCGCTGCACTATATCTGCGCTTTGTACAAAGCTATGCAGTTCATGTTGCCCGACTGGATGCTGACGTTTTTGATGACATTGACGCAGATGGCCGCGAGGGGCTGCGCATGTCCCTGCGTGCCTATGAGGATGAAACCGACGAAACCTTTCCTTTGGATCGCGGAGAGCAGCTGATCGCTGTTCTGCGGTCTATGGCACGCGCATGGGGCGGCACATCTGCCCGATTGCTGCGTCAGGCCAAAGGGGCACCAGCGGATGCAGGTTTGGGGCTTGTCATTCAAGAGATGATTCCCGGCGTCGGAAACGGAGAATGCGGTTCGGGTGTATTGCAACTTGTTGATCCAACGACCGGAATGCTGCAGGTAAACGGCCGGTACCTGAGCCAGAGTCAGGGCCGTGATGCGTTGGGGGCTGATGTCGCAGCGTTTTACTTGGCCAAGGACCCGCGCGGGAAGTCATTGGAAGAGGTTGCGCCCGAGGCGTTTGCGGAACTCAAGGCCTACGCAGCCTTAATGCGCGCCAAGCTGCGCGAGGAAATGCAGGTAGAATTTGTAATCCAGAACGGAGAGGTACATATCCTCGATGGTGTGCGCGTACAACGCAGCGCGCGGGCCGCGATGCGAATTGCCGTTCGATTGGCTGAAGATGGGATCATTCCACCGCAAGAGGCGGTTATGCGGATCGATCCGCACTCACTGAACGAAATGCTGCACCGGCAGGTCCACCCCGAGGCGCGCAGGGACGTTTTGACAACGGGTATTGCCGCCAGTCCGGGTGCTGCGACGGGCAAGCTTGTCTTCACTGCTGCCGAAGCCCAGGCCAGTGCCGCGCGGGGCGAACCTTGTGTTCTTGTGCGTCGGGAGACGTCGCCCGAGGATGTGCGTGGAATGCATGCCGCAGTGGCGGTTCTGACTGAAAAAGGTGGCATGACCAGCCATGCAGCCGTGATCGGACGCGGTTTGGGGCTGCCTTGCATCGTTGGCGCGTCCGAGATGCGGTTCCAAACCAGAAAGAACTTGCTGACTGCACCGGATGGGCGTGTCTTTACAACAGGTGATACGCTGACGATTGACGGAACTTCGGGGCAGGTCCTTGCTGGGCAACCAGCCATGTTAGAGGCTGCGCTTGATGATTGTTTTCAGACACTTATGGGGTGGGCCGACAAAGAGCGCGACATCGATATCCGGGCCAATGCCGATACTCCGGCTGATGCGCAGACAGCGCGGAACTTTATGGCGCAGGGGATCGGTCTTTGCAGAACCGAGCATATGTTTTTTGATCCCGGTCGTCTGATCGTAATGCGGGAAATGATCTTCGCGCAGACCTCGTCCGGGCGGGCTGCGGTGCTGGAGCGGCTCTTGCCGATGCAGCGAGAGGATTTCGTGCAACTGTTCCGGATTATGGAAGGCCAGCCGGTCTGTATCCGACTGTTTGACCCTCCGCTTCACGAGTTCCTGCCGACCACACGCAGCGGTCAACGTGAATTGGCCGAGGCATTGGACCTGCCCGTGTCCGACGTCGAGCGGCGCGTTGCAGAGATGAGTGAATATAACCCTATGTTGGGTCTGCGCGGTGTGCGCCTTGGCGTGACAGTGCCCGAAATCTACGACATGCAGGCCCGCGCGATCTTTGAAGCCACGCTTGAGGCCAGCAAGGACGGCGCGCCCGTCGTGCCTGAGGTGATGATTCCGCTAGTGTCGGCCAAGCGCGAAGTCGAATTGGTCAAATCCCGCATCGACTCGGTCGCGGCAGCGGTCGAGAGCGAGCAAGGTCAGGAGTTCGAGTATCGCCTTGGCGTCATGGTCGAAACGCCGCGCGCCTGTTTGCGGGCGAATGAAATTGCACCGCAGGTTGCATTTCTAAGTTTCGGCACCAACGACTTGACCCAAATGACTTATGGTCTGTCACGCGACGACGCGGGGCGGTTCATGTCGGCATATGTCCGCCAGGGCGTTTTTGTCGAAGACCCGTTCCATGTGCTTGACTCGGACGGGGTAGGGGAATTGCTGAAACTCGGCGCTGAGCGTGGACGGCAGGCCCAGCCGAATGTTACGCTGTCTGTATGTGGTGAACACGGCGGAAACCCCGAATCAATCGCTGTTTGCCGCGAACTGGGGTTTGACTATGTGTCATGTTCGCCGTTCAGGGTGCCTGTCGCTCGGCTGGCTTCCGCTCAACTGGCGATTTCGTCCAGACTTGGGGGTTGACAGGGTGGTGAAGCCCTAGAAATAGTGGTGTTCACGTAACCTCGTGATGGAATTATTTTTCCTCACGGGCGATTTTTCACTTGCTTTTTGCTCGGAACTGGACGTCTGCGCCAGACTGCGCTAAATGGCACGTCGCGCCCGCCGGGGGAGGGTACGGCGCGATATGTGCCTGTGCGAGGTTATCTGATGCTACGCTACATACTGGCTGCTGCCACGATGGCAGCAACCATGCTGCCGAGTGTGTCTTTCGCTGAACGCGAAGCCACCGATACTGCCAAGCGCGAGCTTGTTTCCCGGACCGAAGTGCCCGGACAAAACACGCGCGACTACTTTAAACTGTTCAAGCCGCGCAAGCAGCTTGAGACCACGAAAATATCCTATTCCAAGGCGTGGCTGGACCAACAGCCCAAGGCCACTGGGGACAAACATTTCAAATGCCTGGCGGAAGCGCTGTACTTTGAAGCGCGCGGCGAAAGCGTGCGCGGACAGTTCGCCGTGGCCGAGGTGATCCTAAACCGCGTGGAAAGTGGCCGTTTTCCCGATTCTGTCTGCGGAGTGATCAAGCAGGGAACAGGCAAGAAATACCAATGCCAGTTCACATATACCTGTGATGGCCGCAAGGAAGTGATCCGCGAAAAGAAAGCGTATGAGCGCGTGGCCAAGGTTGCGCGTGCGGCAATCGACGGCATCGCCAAAGAGCTCACCGAAGGGGCCACCCACTACCATACGACCGCAGTACGCCCGTCATGGGCGCGTGTATACAAGGAAACAGCGCGGATCGGTGTGCATATTTTCTACCGGCACAACTATCGAACTGCCAGCAACTGATTGATGCGCGCCGAGTGCTGACGATTTATTGCCAACTGGACCAGTCCAGCAAGCAGCTTGCGGCTGCGTAGGTGTCTTGACGTTCAACCGCCTGACGACGCCGCATTCGAAGACTGGAATGGCGCTTGCTGCGATGCTATACGCCCGCGCATCTCGTAGTGTGGGTCTGTAAGCCCACCAAGTCCGAAAAGGTCCGTCGCATGAGTTCTGAAATCCGTCTTGCCTTTGCGCACCCGTCTGAGCGGTCCGAAGCGACTGCGGCGCGTGGTCCGCTGGACCGCATTTCGCTTCGCGATCATATCGTCGAGGTTGAGATCGGCGCCTTTCAGGCGGAACGCGGCACGACACAGCGGATCTGCTTTAATATCGTGGTCGAGGTGCGCCCGCTGACGGACCCGATTGATGATGATGTGGACCGCATACTGTCTTATGACCGTGTGACCGAAGCGATTGCGCATGAATTGGCTGCTGAACGGCTCAACTTGCTGGAGACACTGGCTGAGCGTGTGGCCGAACGCATTTTACTTGAGCCGCAGGCTGTACGGTCCTTTGTTCGCATCGAAAAGTTGGACCGCGGTCCGGGGGCATTAGGTGTCGAGATCGTCCGCGGCAAAGACACTTTGCACCATGACGTGATCGAGGAAGAGCGCCCTCATCCGCGCCTTGTGTTCTTATCGAACGAAGCGATCGCGTCTGCCAACCTGACCGGATGGATTGACCAGTTGGAAAACCGCCAACGTCCGTTGATCCTGTGCGTCGGTGCATCTGACCTTGAGGTGCCGCAAACCGGACATGCGATGACGCAGCGCCGGATTGATCTGTTGGCGATCGAACAAAACGCGTGGGTTCTGGCCGCGCGGGACCACCGTTGCGTGGTGGTATCCACTCGGACTGAGCTGGATTGGGCGATGAAAAACGGCCAGATCTGCGTTTGGGCGCCGTCCAAGATTGTCCTCGACGCCGTTGATGGTCCGTCCGCCGCTCCGTCAGACGCTGTTGCGTTGGCGGCATGGTTCGCTGCTACATTCGAGGCGAGCGAGATGATGGTTATCGGCAGTGCATTGCCGAACGCACCCAAAACACCACTGCGCGCCATACCGCTGGATCAGGCGGAATTGTGACTGCTTACTACAGACCCCTTGTGCAACACGGGTCGACCCGCCCGACCGGCGCGGTTTCCCTAGCGGGGCAGCCGCTTTGGTTCACGCATGCCGAAAAACTATCCCGAACCGAAACCCCGGTGATTGTCACTGCGGAGGATGTTCCTCACGAAGCGTTGGATCTGTTGACCCGACCACGTGCCGACATTGCAGGGCTGGCAATGAATCAGCCGCAGATCATGGGTATCCTCAATTCGACGCCCGACAGTTTTTCGGACGGTGGGCTGCATAACTCTGTCGAAGCAGCTTTGTCGGCCGCGGAACAAATGGAGGCACATGGCGCGACCATTCTGGATATCGGTGGCGAATCGACACGACCCGGCGCTTCGTTCGTACCCGAGGGTGAGGAAATCGCGCGCACCCAACCTGTGATCGAAGCCATTCGTGCAAACACAACCGCACTTATCTCCATCGATACGCGCAAGGCTAATGTTGCGCGGGCAGCATGGGATACGGGCGCAGGGCTGATCAACGACGTGTCCGGATTTACCTTTGACCCACAGCTTGCGCCGTTTTGCGCCGAGGTCGACGCGCCCGTTTGTGTGATGCACATGCAGGGTGATCCATCCTCGATGCAGGACGACCCTCAGTATGATGACGTGTTGTTGGATGTTTATGATTTTCTTGCAGGACAAGTCGCCAAGCTAGAGCAGTTGGGGTTAACCCGCGACAGGATCGTGGTTGATCCGGGTATCGGGTTTGGCAAGACATTGGATCACAATTTAACTCTTCTGCGAAATCTTAGCCTGTTTCATGGGTTGGGCTGCCCAGTCCTGCTGGGTGTGTCGCGCAAGGGCTTCATTGGGCAAATCGGGCAAGAGCCCCGAAAAGACGCCCGTGGCCCGGGATCAATCGCCGTGGCATTGTCCGGTATATCGCAAGGCGCGCAAATCGTGCGGGTTCATGACGTGGTTGAGACCGCTCAGGCCTTGCGTCTATGGGCTGCCGTCCGGTAATCCCTGTGCAGGCAAGAAATGAACGGAGTAACACGATGCGCAAGCTGTTCGGAACCGATGGGGTGCGGGGCACCGCGAATACCCATCCGATTACGGCCGAGATGGCTTTGCGTATTGGGGCAGCCGTAGGACGTTATTTCCGCCGGGATCAATCCAGCGAGCACCGTGTTGTGATAGGGAAGGATACGCGTTTATCGGGCTATATGCTGGAAAATGCGTTGACGGCGGGGTTGACCTCGACCGGTATGAACGTGCTGCTGCTGGGTCCAGTGCCTACGCCGGCTGTGGGGCTGATGACCCGGTCGATGCGGGCTGATCTTGGTGTCATGATCTCGGCCAGCCACAACCCGGCTGAGGATAACGGCATCAAGTTTTTTGGCCCAGATGGGTACAAGCTTTCTGACCAGGCAGAGTTGGAGATTGAGCGCCTGATCGAAACCGGTGTGAAACCAGCCCAAGCGCAAAACATTGGCCGTGCACGACGGGTGGACGACGCGCGGTTCCGGTATGGCGAGCGGGTGAAATCCTCTTTGTCCCGCGATGTCCGTCTGGACGGGTTGAAGGTGGTGATCGATTGCGCCAATGGTGCCGCGCACCGTACCGCGCCCGAGGTTTTGTGGGAGCTGGGGGCCGAGGTCATTCCGGTCGGCGTGGTGCCGAATGGTAAGAACATCAATTTGAATTGTGGTTCTACGAACCCGCAACTCGCGGCAGAGACGGTTGTGGCACACGGCGCGGATGTGGGCATTTGCCTGGACGGCGATGCCGACCGCGTTGTGATGATCGATGAAAACGGGCAGGTGGCTGACGGGGATCAACTTATGGCGCTGCTCGCCACCAGTTGGGCAGCGGCAGATCGTTTGGAAGGCGGGGCGTTGGTTGCGACGGTCATGTCGAATCTTGGGCTGGAGCGTCACCTTGCGGCGCACGGGTTGCGGCTGGAACGAACGATTGTTGGCGACAGATATGTCGTTGAAAGGATGCGCGAAGGCGGGTTCAACCTGGGTGGTGAACAATCAGGTCACATCGTCATGAGCGATTATGCCACGACTGGTGATGGCCTTATGGCTGGCCTGCACTTCTTGGCCGAGATGGTGCATACGGGTCGCAAAGCCTCGGAACTGGCAATTCAATTCGAAACCGTTCCGCAACTGCTGAAAAACGTGCGTTATCAAGACGGACAAACCCCGCTGGAGGCAACCAGTGTCAAAGCCGCAATCGCCGATGCCGAGGCGCGCCTGAACGGGCAGGGTCGTTTGCTGATACGTAAGTCGGGGACGGAACCACTGATCCGTGTGATGGCAGAATGCGAGGACGACTCGCTGCTGACGCAGGTCGTTGATGGAATCGTCGCCGAGGTTGAAGCCGTCGCTGGTTAGCGCCCAATCAACATCTTGCGCAGACTGAACCACTGGCTGATGGCCAGCCCGGTCAGGATCATGGCCAGTGCGATGAAGAACCGCAGCGGCAAAGCCTCGGACAGGATCCACGCGCCGAAGACCATGGACCAAATGGGCACTTGGTAGTTGACCAAGGTCAGAAACACGGACCCCGCGCTTCGTATGATGGACACGCGCAAGAGGGTCGCAAAAGCTGTCGGTACAAGACCCAGCGCAATGATCGCAAGGCCAGGGCGCGTGCCTTCCCAACGCGGGAGACCTTCGGTCACCAGCATGATCGGAAGCAAGAGCGTCGCGCCCACAACCAGTGACAGCGCCGCCAGAACCACGGGATCAATCGGCGGGCAGCGCCGCGTGAATATCGACGCGAAGGAGTAACACAGCGCCGCGCCGATACAGGCCAATTGCGCCAACGGCTCTGTGCCTTGACCAATTTGCGCCAGACCCGGGCCGATCAACACCAGCGCACCGCAGAAGCCAAGCGAGACGCCGACGAACCGCCGGAGGTTCAGGGGTTCGTCGGAAAAGAAATGCGCCAATGGCAGAACCATCAAAGGGATCGCTGCCATCGACAGGCCAGCAAAAGCCGAGGCCACGTATTGCTGACCCCAGCTCAGCAGTAAAAAGGGCAGTGCGGTCGACAGCACGCCGATGATTGCAATGTACCTCCAAAGCTGTGCTTGGCCGGTTGGTATTGTACGCCCGGTCAGCACCATCATCGCAAGCAGAGTCAATGCGCCCAAGGTCGTACGCGCGGTGGCAACGGTAACCGGCCCGTACCCTTCAAGCGCCATGGTAACGACCATGAAAGTGCCGCCCCAGATAAGGCCAAGGGCGATGACACCACCCCAGTCGCGCGATGTGGGTTGATCAACCATATGTGTGCTGACTTCGTTATTCTTCGCCTTGGTGAACACGTAAACCGAACATTCACAAGACGTTGCTGAGTATTATTGACAAAAAAGGCGGCCGGTAGGGCCGCCCTGATGCAAGGCTTTATGTGCCTTAGTTCTTTTCCTGATCCACCAGTTTACCAGCGGAAATCCACGGCATCATAGCGCGCAGTTTCCGGCCAACTTCTTCGATCTGGTGCTCGTCGTTCAGACGACGGGTGCCTTTGAAGAAAGGTTGACCAACTTGGTTTTCCTGCATGAAGTCACGCACGAATTTGCCGGTTTGGATGTCGGTCAAGATGGCCTTCATCTCTTTCTTGGTCTGCTCATAGGGCAGAACGCGCGGACCCGAAACATACTCGCCGTATTCAGCGGTGTTCGAGATCGAGTAGTTCATGTTCGCGATGCCGCCTTCGTAGATCAGATCGACGATCAGCTTTACCTCGTGCAGACACTCGAAATAGGCCATCTCAGGCGCATAGCCGGCCTCGACCAGAGTTTCAAAGCCGCAGCGAATCAACTCGACCAAGCCACCGCACAGAACGGCCTGTTCGCCGAAAAGATCGGTTTCACACTCTTCGCGGAAGTTGGTCTCGATGATGCCCGAACGGCCGCCGCCGATGGCGGAGCAGTACGACAGACCGATTTCCAGTGCTTTGCCGGTCGCGTCAGTATTGACGGCTACGAGGCAGGGGACGCCGCCGCCTTTGACATATTCACCGCGTACGGTGTGGCCTGGGCCTTTGGGGGCCATCATGATGACGTCGACGCCTTCTTTCGGCTCAATCAGGCCAAAGTGGACGTTCAGGCCGTGCGCGAACGCGATGGCTGCACCGGATTTGATGTTGTCATGCACGTATTTCTTGTAGGTCTCTGCCTGCAGTTCGTCGGGCATGGTGAACATGATGACATCGCACCAGGCTGCGGCTTCGGCGATGCCCATGACCTGCAGGCCTTCTGCTTCGGCTTTCTTGGCAGAGGCAGAGCCTTCGCGCAGCGCGACGACCAGGTTCTTTGCACCCGAGTCACGCAGGTTCAGCGCGTGGGCGTGACCTTGCGAGCCATAGCCCAGGATAGCCACCTTCTTGTCTTTGATCAGGTTAATGTCGCAATCGCGATCATAGTAGACGCGCATGTTTCCGGTCCTTTCTGTTACGGTTGCTGTGCTTGTAGTAGGGCGTGGGTCCGTTGACGAGTGCTTTACAATCGACTTTTTGCGAATTAGGGGAAAAGTTATTCGCAAAAAGGTGGGTTAACGTAATTATCATGCTAGATGACATGGATCGACGTATCCTGCGCCACATTCAAGCCGAGCCGACGCTGTCTATGGCTGAGTTGGCCGAGCGGTGCGGCGTGAGCCAGGGTATCTGCTGGCGACGGGTTGAAAAGATGCAGGCCGCAGGCGTCATCCAGGGTCAACACGTAGTGATAGATTGGACCGCGTTGGGCTATGCGGTTGAGGTTTCGCTGCGCATAACGTTGGACAAAACGCAGCCTCGGGCTTTTGACGAATTTACAGCTGCCGCCCGTATGGTTTCAGAAGTGATTGAAATACAAACATTTCTGGGGCGCGTCGATGTACGCCTGTCGGTTCTTGCGCGCGATATGACCCACTATCAGCAACTCTACCGCGACCGTATCCTGACCCTGCCGCATATCGCTGATATCGAGGCGTTGATGCACATCGCGCGGGTCAAGCGCAACGAGGTTTTGCCGGTATGATCGAGCTTGATGAAACCGACCGCCAAATCCTGCGCGTGCTGGTTCAGGACGCCACGCAAAGCGCTGGGGCGCTGGGGCGCAAACTTGGCCTGTCTCAACCCGCAACTTGGCGGCGCATCCGCAGGTTAGAGACGGCAGGGGTCATCAAAGGGCGTCGCTTGCGCTTGAATGCCGAAGCCTTGGGGTTCGGCGTGACCGTATTTCTGGGGGTAAAGCTGGCCCGCAAAGGGCAAGTCAGTCTTGAGGATTTTGAGCGAGCTGTCAGTGCCATCCCCGAGGTGCAAACGGTTGAGCACGTTTTGGGTCTTTATGACTATCGCCTAAGGGTCGTCGCGCGAGACCTTTCCGATTTCGAACGGGTATTGCGGCGGCGCATCATGACTTTGCCGGGGGCGGGGGATGTTGAGGCCAACGTTTTGCTCAGCGAAGAGCGGCTGCCCGGCCCAATTGGCTAAAACGCGTTAGTATTTGGTGCGGATGCAAAAACCGGGGTGATGAGTTTCGCGCGCGAATGTCATTGGAACACCATCTTTCCAGATTGTCCGCTCCATCTGTATCATCGAAGTGCCCGTTGTGGTGCCCATGAACTCAGCCAGCCGGCCATCCGCGGATATCGCGCAAAATGAAATCTCGGCTTCGGTGAAAGGCGCAACATTCAGCAACCATTCGTGCGGACCTTGAGAGGTCAGATCGGCATGCTCAACATCGGGGACCGTTTCGATATTGATCCAGCGTTCTTCCAGTTGAAAAGGACGGTTGTCCGCATAGTGCATGCAGATCACGTGTAACACACGCGCGTCGGGCGAAACGCAAAGCTGAGAGGCCAACCAGCCGGGGCTGGGCACAACGCTGCGCTCGACAAGCGCATATCGATAAATAGAGTTCTGCTTTTCTACAGCCTGACGAGCCAATGAGAATTCGACTTTCGCATGCTTGCTGGGTTCCTTTTTGACACGCGTGCCGCTTTTGCGTTTACGCTCAACAATTCCCTGATCGGCAAGCTCTCGAAGGGCTCGGTTCACGGTCGCACGTGCGCAATTGAATTCTTCGGCCAATTGCGTTTCCGTGGGCAGCAAAGATCCCTGTGGCCAAATCCGGCTTTCAATACGCCGTTTAACTTCGTCTCTTACAAACTGAAAACTGGTCCGCTTATGAGCAGTCACGGGCAACAATACCTTTCTTCTACAAAGTGTATGTATCTGTTCAGAAACACCTCTGGGTGTAAAGGGGTGGTGACACTATTTGGCGTCAAGTCACCGTGTGATTTGTGCTTTCGAAGGTTAATTTTCTATTGCGACGGGCGGTTCCGTTACGTCAATTGCCGCCGGGGTGTCGGGGCTTTACCATCGGTAAAAAAGGCTCCAGAAATCCTGTTACGCAGTTTGAAAGGACACAGCATGCCCGCACTATTGGAAGAAATTGATCCGAACGGTCTTGAAGAATTCTCGGTTGTTTTCACAGACCGGTCGTTGAACCATATGTCGGCCCGGTTCCAGACCGTCATGCGAGACATTTCAGAGATGCTGCGTGATGTATACAAGGCGGATGGCGTGGCTGTGGTTCCGGGCGGCGGGACATTTGGGATGGAGGCTGTGGCCCGGCAGTTTGCGCGCAACGCGAATGTTCTTGTCGTTCGCAACGGGTGGTTTTCCTATCGTTGGAGTCAGATCATCGAGTCCGCGACGCTGACTGCATCTGCGACGGTTCTTAAGGCTCGGCAGACCGGGAACTCTAGCCCGTCACCTTTTGCACCTGCCCCGATTGACGAAGTGGTTTCAACAATTCGTGAAAAGCGGCCGGATGTGGTTTTCGCACCGCATGTCGAGACATCTGCGGGCCTTATTCTACCGGATGAATATGTAACGGCCATGGCCGCAGCGGCGCATGAGGTCGGTGCCCTCATGGTTCTGGATTGCATCGCCTCAGGCTGCGCGTGGGTCGATATGAAATCCACCGGAGTCGATGTGCTGATCTCGGCCCCCCAGAAGGGGTGGAGCGCATCGCCCTGTGCCGGGCTGGTCATGTTGTCTGAACGGGCCGAGGCAAGACTGGATGAAACGACCTCGGACAGCTTTGCCGTTGATCTAAAGAAATGGCGGCAGATCATGCAGGCCTATGAAAGCGGAGGGCACGCTTATCACGCCACAATGCCAACCGATGCGTTACAGGCGTTCCGTGATACGATGGTCGAAACCCGTGACTACGGCTTTGAAAAGTTGCGCGATGCGCAGTGGGCGCTTGGGAATGGCGTTCGGGCTTTGCTGAAAGAGAAGGGCGTTGTTTCGGTTGCGGCTGACGGTTTCGGGGCGCCGGGCGTCGTGGTCAGCTACACCTCGGACCCCGAGGTTCAGAACGGCAAGAAATTTGCCGCCCTTGGCATGCAGATCGCGGCAGGCGTACCGTTGCAATGTGATGAGCCTGATGATTTCAGCACATTCCGCCTTGGCTTGTTCGGCTTGGACAAACTCTACGACGTCGACGGTACGATAGCGCGGCTCAAGCGTGTTCTGGATCAGGTTCTGTGATCTAGGACCTCAGCGTATGCCAAGGCCCATCTGCATCAGTGTTTTGCGCACAGGCGGTAGCGAATAAAGCGCATTCAGCCCCATAGCCCGTGCATCACGCAGCGGACGCGCCTCCATCATTGAGGCGCGGTTCAGTAAATCGATACCCTTGACGCGCACTTCAATCTCGGTGTGGCGGGCCTTGTGATAGGCGTCCAACATTTGCACTTCTCCCAGGCCTTCAGGCCGGGCCTGGGCAAGGTCCAGAAGGCTGCGTAAGTCGCCCAATGACATGTTCAGACCCTGAGCGCCGATTGGCGGCACGACATGGGCGGCTTCGGCCATCAGGGCGATCCGTTCGCCGGACAGCCGTTCTGCCGATTGGCTGATGATCGGCCAGATCGTCCGGCGCGACGCCAGTTTTAGCGGCCCCAACACCCCACATGAGCGTTCGGTCATCAACGCCTCGAATTCTTCAGGGTCGGTGTTCAGCAGTTCCACGGCCCGTGGACCACGTTCCATCCAGACAATCGCAGACGACGGCTGACCCTGCCAATCGGGCAAGGGAACCAAAGTAAACGGCCCGCCCGAGCGATGAATCTCGGTCGAGATATTCTGGTGGGGGTTGGGATGTGTCACCGCGAAGGCCAATGCCTTTTGACCGTAGCGCGTAGTATGGACGTTGATCCCTGCCGCCTCACGCATGGGTGAGGCACGCCCGTCTGCAGCTACGACCAGCTTGCAGCGAATGCGACTGCCATCGCTGAGGCTTACCCGCGCCTCAGCAGTGCGGGTAAATAGGCCGTTGGTGCCGGTGCCGGGCCGAAAATCGACGTTGGGCAAGTCGGCCAATCGCGCCACCATCTCGCGCCGCAGCAGCCAGTTGGGCAGGTTCCAGCCAAACGGCTGGTCCGAGATATCAGAGGCGTTGAAGTCCCTTATGATGCGGGGTTCTGGCACGTCACCGCCTGCATCGACTATCCGCATGATTTGCAAGGGCGCTGCGTGGTCAGCCAGACGTGGCCACAGCCCGCATTGTTCCAGCAATCCCCGTGCCGGTTGCAGAAAAGCCGTGGTGCGCAGGTCTGACCCGTCCACATCTCGCTCGGTCACTGGCGGGGCAGGGTCGACGCACACAACGTCGAAACCAGCAGTCCCAAACGCCGCCGCAGCGGTCAGTCCGGCGATTCCTCCGCCGGAAATCAGGATGTCACAGCTGTCTTTCATGGCCTTGGTCTCCGAGTGGTTGAGAAGAACCTAGTTCGGTTCCAAGGCCGGTGCCAAGTGACATCCTGTCCCGTCTGTCAGCCGCGTGACACCAGGATGAGAAGAAGGAAAATCAGCGGCACCATCATCACAGCCGGGATGTAAAGGCCAGGCAGACCAAAGATCAGGGTCGAACACCCCCACATGCTGACAAGCGCAGCGGCGGTATAGCCCCAATCCTCGGGCTTGCCATACGCAGCATCACGGGCAATCCAACCAAACAGTGGGATTGAAAATAGAATTAGCTGCCAAATGGGCAGGCGCCGAGGCATCTCGATCGCGCTCATGGTTTCTCCGATTCTGTTCGTCGCTGATGGGCATATATGGATGATATTGCACCTGCAGAACGTGCAGATCGTCGCAGTGTGACAGCCTATCGCAGACGGGCCAAAAACGCAGTTAAATCATCGGTGTGATGGTGGATGTGGTCGGCCTCATGAGGCTCGGGCGCGACGTGTACAGTGCGCATTCCCATCGCGTACGGAGCAGCCAGATTCCGGGGGTCATCCTCGAACATGGCCGCTTGTTCTGTATCGATTCCATCCTGGGTAAATATCGCCTCGAACGCGGCTTTTTCGGGCTTCGGGCGATAGCCTGCATGCTCGACGCCGTAGATTGCATCGAACAGCCCGGCAAGACCACGCGCCTCAAGCACCCGTTCGGCGTAGGGCGCGCTGCCATTGGTGTAAACAATGCGGCGGCCGGGCAGGGACCGGATATGGTCGGCCAGTTCGGCGTCGGGGTCAAGGTGGCTCATATCCACCTGATGAACCGCGTGCAGATAGGGGTCAGGGTCCAGATCATGCTCGGCCATCAGACCAGCCAGCGTTGTGCCGTATTGCCGCCAATAGTACGAGCGCAGACGGTCCGCCTCGGCCCTCTCAACGCCGATGGCTTGCGCGACGTAATCCGTCATCAGTACCTCGATCTGGTCGAACAGGCGCATATGCGGCGGATACAGTGTATTGTCGAGGTCGAACACCCATTGGGTGACGTGAGAAAAAGCAGGCTTGACCATGGTTTGGGTTTAGGGCGCTGCGACACGGTTTTCAATGCCACACTTGATCCGAAGGGCAAGTGACGGATAGACATGTCCGAACGAGGAGACGAACCACCCCATGCCCCAAGCCAGACAACCGTCCAAAGACGCCTACCGTCTTATTCTCGAAGCGATAGACGTTGGCGTTTACAAACCCGGCGACCGTCTGGTCGAAAGCGAGCTTGCGGAACGGTTCGGAGTCTCACGCACCCCCATTCGCGAAGCGTTGCAGCGGCTTGAGACGCAATCGCTGCTGGAACGGGACGGCCGGTCGCTGATTGTGGCCTCGCTTGACCACAACCAGATGGCTGAGCTGTATGTCGTAAGGCGCGAGTTAGAGGGGCTGGCCGCAAAGCTGGCGGCCAAGCATGCCACCGAAGAAGAGATCAGGGTGTTGCAGGATATGGTGGCCGCCGATGACGAGCTTGTCGGCGACCCGTCGGCTTTGTCGCGCGCCAACAGGCGCTTTCACGAGCAGATACACCTCGCCTCGCACAACCGTTATCTGGTTCAGCAGCTTGACCTCGTGCATCGCACAATGGCGCTTATGGCCACGACATCCCTGGCCGTGCAGGGGCGCGGTGAAATCGCGCAGAGCGAACACAAAGGCATTGTCGAAGCCATCGCTGCACGCAATGAACAAGCCGCCGAACGTGCGCTGAAAGACCATATATCGGTCGCTTTCATGACCCGCTTGAAACAGGATGCAGTTCTGCGCGAGACCTAATCACTGAGGCAGCATGTCTTCCTCAATGGCTTGGCCATGTTGCGTTTTGTCCCAGAAAAATGGGTTCAGTACCAACTCCCAAAGGGCTTTGTATGCGGCCAAAACTCCCAATGGGAAGTAAAGCGGCATTGTTGGCACCCATGGCAGCAAGAACCGTCTTTCCCGGGCCGATACAGCAATGAAACCAACGGCCGCGTTGGTGATCTCGGCGATCAGGAACAGGGCCACCAATGCAGCCAGCATGGATCGTGAGAGGATCGGGTCCAAGGGGCTGGGCAAGCCAAAACTCGTCAGCCAAAAAAGCCAGAGAACCGGGGCCAGCAGGAACTGTCCAACGGTCCCAAGAAAAAAAGCCTGTACACCCAGAAACCTTAGGATACCGAGATCCCTGAGCAATTTCAGGGGAGAGCGCATATGAACAAGGTACGTCACCATGAAGCCTTTAAGCCAACGCGAGCGTTGCTTTACCCACGGCCAGGCGCGAAAGTTTGCCTCTTCATAAGTTGCGGTATCGACAATCTCGGTACGATAGCCTGCGCGTGACAGGCGCACACCCAGATCGGCATCCTCGGTGACATTGTGGGCATCCCAACCACCGAGCTCCAACAGCTTGTCGCGCCTAAAAAAGAATGTTGTTCCACCCAGTGGCACCACAAGCCCTAACCGGGCGATGCCCTGCAGCACGACCCGAAACCAGCCGTTGTATTCAATGGTAAAGCAGCGCGACCGCCAGTTGGTACGTGGATTGTAGTAGTCAAGAACACCCTGCAGGCAGACGACATTTTCGTCCGCTTGTGCGAAGTGTCGGGCGACGCGTTCGATCTGGTCTGGCTGCGGTGCATCTTCGGCATCCCAGACCCCCAAGATGTCGCCGCGACAGAAGTCCAGGGCAAAGTTCATGGCACGAGGTTTGGTGGTCAGCCCGTTCAGTTCAGGCACTTCGACGCTCCTGATCCAACTGGGCAGATCGACACCGGCAAGAGTGGCGCGTGTCACATCGTCAGATTCTTCCAGCACCAGAATTACATCCAGCAGTGCCTTGGGGTACGTGAGTCTTTGCAAACGTCGAATGAGCGCGCCGGCGATCTCGCGCTCTTTGTAGAGCGGGACCATGATGGACACACGCGGCAACACCCGTGGCGGCCCTGACGAGACCGGGTTGGCACGGCGGATTGCTGCCTGCCACAAGAACCCCAACAGACCAAGAAGGCGAAAACACGCAAACAAGATCAAACTGAACACCGCAGCCGCAACCAATATGGCCAGTCCGACCATCGGAAACGCCGCAAAGGACAGCAAAATCCCTGACAATACCGCAGCAGACCCAACGCGTGATTTGGGGGTCCATGAGCGGCAACTCTGGTCCGGATCAACGCGGGTTTCGGCTGCCTTGGCCAATGTCTCAGAGAATAATTGAGCAATAGCTTTGTCGATCTGATCGGGGGCGACAAGCACGGGCATGACGGTAAACCCCGCATCCTGCAAGCCGCCGCGTACGTCAGGAAACAAGTCAGCCCGCGCCGTGGCAACCAGCAAGATGGGACCGATACGTTGCCAGGGAATGACGTTATGGGTCAGCCAGAACTCAACTGGTTTTATCTTGCACAGCTCGGGCGAAGGCGGAGAGCTGTCGAAATCGGCAATTTGAAGACCGGTTTGATCTGATAAGGCATTGAGCACATCCTGACGGTCGACCCAGCCTTCCGACACAAGTATTTCGCCCAACTGGGATCTTTGCCAAGATTGCATGAACAACGCTTCGTCAAGCTGGGATTGAGTGATCAAGCCGCGGTCGACAAGACAAGCCCCTAACGGCTTACGGATCCGCGCGGGTATCGGCGCAGCCTGCGCGAAATGATGTAGATTTAGTTCGACCATAAAGAAACAACCCTGACGCGAAGCTTGCGCGGCAGGGTTGTTCAACTTGGGTTAACAGCAGGTTAACCATAACCAATCTGGCTGTTAAGCCCGCGATTTTCTTTCCGACATCGCCTCGGCAAAGCGTTCGAACAGGTAAAAACTGTCCTGCGGTCCCGGCGAGGCTTCGGGGTGATGCTGCACGGAATAGACGGGGCGACCGGTCATGCGAATGCCGCAGTTCGACCCGTCGAACAACGAGCGATGCGTTTCCACAACACCGTCCGGCAGCGATTGTGCGTCCACCGCAAAACCGTGGTTCATCGAGGTGATTTCAACCTTTCCGGTTTCCATGTCTTTCACAGGATGGTTGGCACCGTGGTGACCGTGGTTCATCTTGACCGTTTGACCGCCAAGCGCCAGCGCCAGCATCTGATGGCCAAGGCAGATGCCGAAAACCGGCAGGTCAGTGGTATCCAAAACCTCTTTGATCATCGGGACAGCATATTCACCGGTGGCCGCCGGATCACCGGGGCCGTTGGACAGGAAAACACCGTCAGGATTGTGCGCCAGTACTTCGGAGGCCGTCGCTGTGGCTGGCAGCACGGTCACGTCACACCCTGCCGAGGCCAGACACCGCAGGATGTTTCGCTTTGCGCCGTAGTCGATGGCAACGACCTTGTGCGCGGGTGCTTCCTGCCGGGTATAGCCGTCGGGCCACGCCCACCGCATTTCATCCCAGCGATAGCTTTGTGCGCAAGTGACCTCTTTGGCCAGATCCATGCCTTCGAGCCCGGAAAATGCGCGCGCCGCTGCGACCAATGCTTCAATGTCGAAATTACCCTCGGGGTCATGGGCCAGGGCGACATGCGGCGCGCCTTGCTGGCGGATAGCGCGGGTCAGACGCCGGGTGTCGATCCCACCTATGGCGATGCGACCGCGACGGGCAAGCCACGCCTTCAATTCTTCGGCAGACCGCCAATTCGACGGCTCAGTCGGGTCCCATTTCACGACCATCCCGGCGGCAACGGGATCACCGGTTTCGTCGTCTTCGGGATTTACACCGACATTGCCGATATGAGGAAAAGTAAACGTCACGACTTGCCCCGCATAAGACGGATCGGTCATGATCTCCTGATACCCGGTCATTGCGGTGTTGAAGCACAACTCAGCCACGGTCTGACCGGTTGCGCCGAAGCCCATCCCGTAGAACACTGTTCCGTCGGCCAAGGCCAGACATGCGGTGGGCTTGGTCGGTGCATTCTGGGCCATCGGGCGACTCTCCTTTTAGGTAAACCGGCGCATACCTAAGGGCGTTATGGCGCTGGGTCAAGCCTGTTCAAATTTTCGGCTATTGAGTGAAATCAATGGGTTAGATTTATTCGTCCCCTGTTGTGTCGCGCTTTTTGTTTCGATAAGGTCGGGGTTCCTTTTCCATGGGGATGGACAGATCATATGGATATGCGAGCACGGGTGAACACTGCCCTGAAGCAAGCGATGAAAGACAAAGAGACCGAGCGTTTGTCGACGCTACGGCTTATCAATGCTGCGATCAAAGACCGGGACATCGCGTCACGAGCGTCTGAAAATGAAGAGGCCAAGGGCTGTGGCGACGTTGAGGTCCTTGAAATCCTTGGTAAAATGACCAAGCAGCGCAAGGAAAGCGCGCGCACCTACGAAGAAGGTGGACGCCTTGACCTGGCCGAGCGCGAACTGCGCGAGGTTGAAGTTATTGAGGAGTTTCTACCCAAACAGTTGGATGATGAAGAGGTCTCAAAAGCTATTCAGACCGCAATCACGGCCACGGGCGCCGGATCCATTCGGGATATGGGCAAGGTGATGGGCGAGTTAAAAACGCGTTACACTGGACGTATGGATTTTGGCAAAGTAGGCCCAATGGTTAAAGATCATCTTTGCGCTGCTTCGGGTGGCTGACAGATCATCCTTAGAACTTGGGGCTGTTACGCGGCTGGTTCGCGAAGTTTCCGTTTCAGATCGTCATAAAGTGCGATTCGTTCGTCTTCGGACAGAAAAGCCCCGATTTCTACTTCGCGCCCGTCTCCTATCAGGGTAACGTAGTGCGGCACTGGCCCACCTTTTTCGTGCATTTCGGGCCGTGCCCAGTATCGGTTGCAAGACCATTCCTGCTGCTGTTTTCCCGGTGTGTGGTGGATCAACCGAGCTTGCGTACCAGTCAGAGTCAGAACTTCGAACATGCTGCGCGCGCGATAGTTTGTCTGGATTGCAAGCCACAGCCCTAAAACGGTCAGAATGAGAAATGGCAGCAACCCCCACAGAATGACTGACCCCAGCATTGCAAGCAGCGGGATCAATCCAAACAGAAACACGGACAGGATCACAATCATCGCCCCGCGCGGTGGCAACGAGTTGTGGGGCCAAAGGCGCAATTCCTGCTCTGTCTCAGAGGTTTGATTCCATTGGTATGGCATAGCCAAAACCTAGCGCAAAGCTTGGTTGTGTCGAAGGGGAAATGATCAGGCTACGTGACCCACACGCGCCCAGGACAGCGCATCATCCAGCCGGTCATCTCCCCAGAAAACCTCGCCGTTGACGACAAGGCTAGGGGCGCCAAAAACACCCAGTTTTTTGGCTTTTTCAGTTTCTGCCTCTAGCGCTGAAACCGTATCGGCACTGCGGGCACGTGCCAGCACCATACGTGGGTCTTGCTGACACCTGTGCAATGCTTCGGTGATTGCGGTTTCGCTGCCAGCTTCGATATTGTCGTCGAACCAGATGCGATACAGAACCTGGGTAAAGGTCTTGCCCCAGCCGTCACCCATGCCCAGCAAGGCGACCTGATTGGCCAGCGCCAGGTCAGAGATCGGGTAGGGGGCAGGTAAACGCGCGTGTATATGGTACTTTGCTGCCCGACGTTCGATATCCCGCCACATATAGGCAGATTTTACCGGCTTGCCCGCGAAGGGTATGTTGCTCTGCTCTGACATGATCGTTCGCACGTTGAAAGGCCGCCATTTCACTGCAACGTCATTCTCAGCGCACCAGTCGTCCAGACGCATAACTGTCAGGAACGTATACGTGCTGCCAATGCTATACCAAAAATCAATGTCAGGCATGAGGATACCCCGGGTTGCCGGTTGAACCGCCAGTCGCATCATAGCCGATTTTCGCGACTCGTGCGACGGTTCAGCAGTCGATGCCCCTGCAAAGAAAAAACCCCGCCGTTAAGGCGGGGTTTCTTTACGTTTGCGGGATTAGTGCGCGTGGCCTTTGTCCCAGTCTTCCTGCTTTGGCAGCTGCTCGAACGTGTGCTCGGGCGGCGGTGAGGGCAGGGTCCATTCCAAAGTGTCCGCGTATTCGTTCCACGGGTTCGGACGTGTCTCTTTGGCGCCGCGGAACAGGGCGTAGAAGACGATGCCGAAGAACAGCAGGAAAGAGGCGAACGAAATGAACGCACCAATCGACGACACGAAGTTCCACTGAGCGAACGCCTCGGGATAGTCGATGTAGCGGCGCGGCATGCCCTGACGACCGAGGAAGTGCTGCGGGAAGAAGGTTAGGTTCGCACCGATAAAGAACATCCAAAAGTGCACCTTGCCCCAGAACTCCGAGTACTGACGGCCCGTCATCTTCGAGAAGTAGAAGTACACTCCTGCAAAGATGGCGAAGACTGCCCCCAAGCTCATCACGTAGTGGAAGTGCGCGACGACATAGTAGGTGTCGTGATAGGCGCGGTCGATACCGGCCTGCGACAGAACCACACCGGTCACACCGCCGACGGTGAACAGGAACAAGAAGCCGAAGGCAAACAGCATCGGTGTCTTGAACTCGATCGAGCCGCCCCACATAGTCGCGATCCACGAAAAGACCTTAACCCCCGTTGGAACCGCAATAACCATCGTGGCTAGCATAAAGTAAGCCTGCTGCCGCAGCGACATGCCAACTGTGTACATATGGTGCGCCCATACGACAAAGCCCAGCACCCCGATCGCGATGATCGCCCAGACCATCGGCAGGTACCCAAAGATCGGCTTGCGAGAGAATGTGGCGATCACGTGACTGATAATGCCAAACCCAGGCAGGATCACGATGTACACTTCGGGGTGGCCGAAGAACCACAGGATGTGCTGGTACAGGATCGGGTCACCGCCACCTGCCGGATCGAAGAAGGTGAAACCAAAGTTACGGTCCATGAGCAGCATGGTGATCGCGCCGGCCAAAACTGGCAGCGACAACAGAATCAGCCACGCGGTGACAAAGATCGACCAGCTGAACAGCGGTACCTTGAACAAGGTCATGCCGGGGGCACGCATGTTCAGGAACGTCGTGATCATGTTGATCGCGCCAAGGATCGAAGAGGCGCCCGATACGTGCACGGCAAAGATCGCAAGATCCATGGACATGCCGCCCTCGGTCGTCGATAGCGGCGGATACAGGACCCACCCAACACCTGAGCCAAGTTGATCATTTCCGCCTGGGCTTAGCAACGAAGCGACGCCCAGCGACGTACCCGCGACATAAAGCCAGAAAGACAGGTTGTTCATCCGCGGGAACGCCATATCCGGCGCGCCGATCTGCAACGGCATGAAATAGTTACCAAATCCGCCGAACAGTGCCGGGATGACCACAAAGAACATCATAAGAACACCGTGATAGGTGATCATTACGTTCCAAAGATGTCCGTTAGGGGTGCAAGGATCGGCCATGAAGCCTTCGAGGCACATGTACTGCACACCGGGGTGCATCAGCTCGAGCCGCATGTAGACGGTCATCGCGACCGAGATCAAACCAGCCAGAGCTGAAAAGATCAGGTAGAGAATCCCGATGTCTTTGTGGTTGGTCGACATGAACCAGCGGGTAAAGAACCCACGCTGATCTTCATGATCGTGACCATGAATGGCTGCGTCTGCCATTATAGGTGCCTCCTGTTGCGTTTGCACCGCGCAGCCGGACCTCTCCAACGCGCGGGATTCCTGCTGGTTTTAAATTGCGATGAACACACCTTCAATGGCCGAGTTTGATCTGGATCAAGAATAATTGTCGCGGGTAGGAGGGGAACCCGCGAAATCGTTGCCATTGATGCGCTGTATCTGGCGGCTGAGTTAGCGATTTCAAGGGGTCTTTAAGGCCCTGGTCTAAGACAGAGCAGAGTTCCACCTTGACCCCCGGTGAACAGGGCCGCAGAACTACGCCAACACTCGAAATCGGAGAAAAAGTATGGCCGCCTACGATCCCGAAAACATCTTTGCCAAGATCCTGCGCGGGGAAATCCCCTCAACCCGCGTGTATGAGGATGACGAAACGCTGGCTTTCATGGATATTATGCCGCGATCCGACGGGCACCTGCTGGTGATCCCGAAAACGCCCTGCCGCAACCTTCTTGATGCAACACCGGAACAACTTGCTGCAGTCACTGCGACCGTTCAGAAATTGGCAAAGGCCGTGGTCAAAGCGTTTAACGCTGACGGGGTGACCGTCCAGCAATTCAACGAGGCGGCCGGAGGGCAAGAGGTGTTCCACCTGCATTTCCACATCCTGCCGCGTCAGGAAGGTGTCGCGATGCGACCACCGGGGAAGATGGGTGATTTCGACCTGATTGCCAAACACGCAGACAAGATTAAGGCTGCTCTGGCCTGATCCTTTGCCATGTATCTCGGGCGGTGGGCCGTGGAGGCAGGACTGGTGCGACGAGGCCGAGGTGGTAATCCCATCGCGTCAGCTGCCGCAGTTGGTCACTAGGCTGCTAATTGTATGGGGACGGTTTGCTACGTTTCCTGAAGAAAATTGCCGTTCCGATTGGGGATCGGAACGGCAGACTCGTAACCAAACACTTTTCCGGTAGCTTAAACATTCAGGCTATCCGGTTAACACACCACTCACTCCAGAACGGTTAAATAACATTAGCCGCAACGCGACGTTTTGTATTGGTAAGAGTTTGTATTCCCCGAAATAACCCCAGATTCAGCGATCATAATGCTAAAATTCGGACCCGCATGGAAACAAAGCGAATTTTGCTCACCCATTGTCAATTGACCTAGGGGAAAACAAGCGATTCGATAGCGCTCAGGCTTCGATCGGTTCGAAAAATTCCGCAAAGGTTTTTTGAAGTGCGGTGTCAACATCGGCCATCGTCACTGGCAAGCCCAGATCGACCAAAGAGGTCACGCCATGTTCTGTGATGCCGCACGGAACGATGCCGGAAAAATGCTCAAGGTCCGGTTCGACATTGATTGAGATGCCATGAAAACTGACCCATTTGCGCAGACGCAGGCCGATGGCTGCGATCTTGTCCTCGGCGGGCTGCCCGGTTGCGGTTAACGGTTTGTCGTCCCGCCGCACCCAGACGCCAACGCGGCCATTGCGGATCTCACCCTTAACGCTGAATTCCGCCAAGGCCGCGATCACCCAGTTTTCAAGCTTTTTGACAAACTCACGTACGTCTTTGCCACGCGTGTTGAGATCCAGCATGACATAGGCCACACGCTGACCGGGGCCGTGATAGGTGTATTCCCCGCCGCGTTTGGCCTCATAAACTGGAAACCGATGAGGGTCTGTCAAATCCTCGATTCGGGCCGATGTTCCTGCCGTGTAGAGCGGTGGATGTTCCAGCAGCCAGATGCATTCATCCGCTTCACCCGCCGCGATTGCAGCCACGCGCGCCTCCATAAAGGCAACGGCTTCGGTGTAATCGGTCAAACCATCGGTGATCTTCCATTCCATGACGGTTCTTTATCGCGCGGATGCAGCAAGGGAAAGGGGTCAGGCGGCCTCGGCCATACAGCGGTGCAATATCTGGCGGTACGCGTCCACGCCTTGCGCCCCTGTCACCAGGTATTTACCGCCAAACACCATCGACGGTACGCCGGAAATACCGCGGCTGGTCCAGAACTCCTGCTTTTCGCGCACGGAACTGGCCTGTTGGCCGGATTCGAGTACGGATTGCGCAGCCTCGGCGTCCAGTCCGGCCTCAGAGACCGCACTCAAGAGGGTATCAACTTCAGAAATGTCTTTCTGGTCGGTGAAATACGCCTTGAACAAAGCCATCTTCAGCGGGTGTTGACGACCCTGCGTCTCTGCCCAGTCCAGCAATTGATGCGCTGAAAAGGTGTTCATGATCCGGCTGTCATCGTCGAAGTTGAACGCAAAACCCAGTTCGGCCCCAAGCTTCGTCAACTGTTGCCGTGCCTGCTGGCTTTGATCCGGCGTCGATCCGTATTTCTCCATTATATGCTCGCGCAGGTTTTGGCCTTCCGATGGCATGGCCGGGTTCAGTTCAAAAGGATGCCACCTGATACGCGCCTGAGTATTTGTTTGCAGCAGGGCCTGATCAAGTTGCAGAAATCCAACAATGCACCACGGGCAGACGACATCAGATACGATGTCAACTTGAACAGTAGGGCGAGGATCGGGGGCGGACATGTTCATGCTCCTGGCGGTGTGTTGCGTTATACAATGTCGGTACAGAATACGGTGCCGGAAAGGAATTCAAACCGGCGTGTTTTTTGCCTCTTCACATCCTGATCGTCAGGGACTATACGCCCCTCTACCAAGTCACTGGCAGTGCGGTCGTGGCGGAATTGGTAGACGCGCAGCGTTGAGGTCGCTGTGGGGTAACACCCGTGGAAGTTCGAGTCTTCTCGACCGCACCAAGTGATGGACTGTCTCAATCCCTTTCAACAAACTTGAAGGCCACCAAACTGTTTTGGGATGGATGACCAGATGTCTTGGGGCTTTGCCTACAGCAGCTTAGGTCGAACTGTTAACGTTCCCGCCCAGGCAGAACATCAAGCAATCATCGGTCGAATGCAGGCCGTGTCGACGGATGGTCGTCTCCGGCACCCACGTCACAATCACGGATCCGTGCGGCTTTAATTGACTGGTTCAATTACAGTCTCGCCGCGGTACGTTCGGATGTGTATGACAAGGGGTAACGAAATCCGGGAAGAATTGATGTCGCAGGCCATTACCGTATTCACCACGATGAAGAACGAAGGCCCATACATGTTGGAATGGGTCGCATTCCATAAAACGATCGGGGTGGATCACTTTGTGATCTTTACCAACGACTGTGAGGATGGCACCGACGATATCGCCCGCAGATTGCAGGACCTTGGGCTGGCGACACATGTCGTGAACGAAGTGAAAGAGGGCGGCAACCCGCAGCATCAGATGCTGCGACAGGCACGACGACAGCCGAAGGTCAAAGAGGCGGATTGGTTGTTGTGCCTTGATGTGGATGAGTTCTGGAATATCCGGCATGGAGACAACAGCTTTGGCGCACTTATCGCTGAGGTTGAGAGCCGCGCGGGTCAACCAGTTGATGCAATCTCATTCGCGTGGAAGCTGTTTGGAAGTTCCGGAAACATCAGTTTTGAAGATAAACCAGTGACCGAGGCTTTTGCGATGGGGGATACAGAATTTCCGTATCACTCGGGCCGGGCCTATGGACTTAAGACTCTGTTTCGCAACAACGGTAAGTTTACCCGCTTCGGGCCGCACCGCCCGAAAGGAATCGCGCAAGGCAAGGAGGCTGAGGTCGCGTGGTCTGATGCGGGCGGCAAGTTGTTTCCGGCTGACAAAGTGGGGTGGCGGGCCTGGCGTGGGTTCGACCATTCGCTAGGGCGGCTGCATCATTACTCGGTCCGGTCTTTGGATGGCTTTTTGATTAAGCGTGACCGCGGGCGCACCAATCACATCAAAGTGGATCAAGGCCAGTCCTATTGGCAGGACATGAACGCCAACAAACAGCCCGACCCCTCGATCCAACCCATCGCTCGGCGTGCCGCACCGCTTTTGGAGAAGCTGAAGGCGGACGAAACCCTTGGCGCGCTGCATAAACAGGCCTGTGATTGGCATCGGGCCAAGATCGCCGAAATCAAGATGCGCCCGGATTGGGTGGATTTTCGGCTGTGGCTGGCTGATAATCTTATCTGAGGATCATGGCAGACGACCTATCGAAACAGCAGTTGAAACCTGATCACCCCGACCGAAAAACCGGGTTCGAACGCATTTTGACTGATCCCGCACCACCGTGGTTTGTTGAGCTTTACCCAGGTGGCGATGGCGCAGGTTTCCTGCAAAAGCTTGAACGGCATTCCGTGTTGTTTCATCAACGCTCGGCGTCTCAGTTGGTGGTCAGCTTTGACAATATCGCCAACGCCAACGATCTGTCATTCGCCCGCGAGCCCTGGGGGTGGAAGTTCTTTCGTGACGCGGGCTGGTCCCATATGGGGGTCTTTGCACGCACCAAGGCATGGTACCGTGACCCCGAGATCATCACCTATTTCCAGAACCGCGCGGCAGAAGGCTTTTTCAAACAATTCGATCAGGTCGTTTTTGCCGGGGCTTCGATGGGCGGGTTCGGGGCGCTGGTCTTTTCCGGTTTGGTGCCGGGCGCGAATGTGGTCGCGTTTAACCCGCAAACATCGCTGGACGAACGGCTGGTGCCTTGGGAAACCAGATACCGTTTCGGGCAGGTACAGGATTGGGATCTGCCCTTGGGGGATGCCGCGCAAACGGTGAAACGCGCCGGTAAGGCCTATGTTTTTTATGATCCGTTCTTCGATCTGGATCGACGGCAGGTTACGCGGTTGCAAGGCGATAATGTCGTGCTCCTCAAAACTTGGTTTTCGAACCATTTTGCGGCCCCGATGCTGCGAAAGCTGGATATCCTGAAGCCCGTGATGTTGAAGGCAATGGATGGTTCGCTTGAACCCGGCGAATATTATCGAATGATGCGCGCGCGTCGAAACCTTCCGATGGTCATGCGCGCGATCGAAGCACAGGCGGGTGTGCGCCATCCCAAATTGGTTCGGCAAGCGCGCCAGAGGTTCCGGTTACTGCGCCGCGCCACTAAGGCCGAGGGCGAGAGGTCCCAATGACGTCAGCAAAAGGGGTGTTCATTGGACAGCGCAAAGACCGGATGGGTGCGCGCTTGCTGATGATGCTGACCTGCATCCGTCTGGCCGAGGATTTTGACACCGCTTACAAGGTCAATTGGTTCCCGCAAGGGTCTGACGCGCCGGAATTGGATCAGCCGCAGGAGCTGTTTGCGCAGGATTGGATGGATGCGCATTTCCTTGATGCTGAGGAGTTTGACCGGCTCAACTCCCAAGCCTTGCCGATCTGGGCCTTTCAGGGCGACAACTCTGCCGAGCGCCTGATCGCGCACCTGAATGATGGTCGCTCGGTTCTGGTTGAGGAAGGGTTCGAGGTTTTGGCCTTTCCGTGGGAGGATATCGAAACCATTCGCCCAAGGTATCAGGATTTCATCCATCGGATCGGTTTCACCAACGAAATTCGAAAGGTCATGGCGCGCGCCGATGAAAAACTGTCGGGGCAGGGCGTGTCCGCCTACCACATAAGACGAGGCGACATCCTGAATGGCGTGCCATGGAAGCACACGACATGGCCCGCGAAAATCGAACCCGAAGAGCTCTACGAAGCGCATCTTGACGCAAACCCCGGGAAAACAGCCATCATGTTTTCCGATCAGCCTGAACTGATCACCCGGTTTCAAGACAGGTATCCGCAAGTGCTGCGGATGTCAGATATTGCGGATGTGTCGGGCATGACCCGAGCGCAGGGCGACTTTCTTGAACTCTACACCATGTCCCGGGCCGAGCAGGTGATTGCGCCATATATCTCGGCGTTTTCAATGGCGGCGGCCAGAATTTCCGGGCGGCAACGCTTGGTGTTCAAAAATGTTCTGACCGAGCAACAAATGTCAGAGGCGAACCTTCGGGTGATTGATCGTGTTGCCAAGGGGCCAGGGGCTTTCTTGAATGTCTCTGAGGCGTCGCATGTTTACGCCAAGGCGGCGCAATATCTGGCGGCGAAGGACCAGTTTGAACAAGCATACGCGCTTGCGAAACCCATTCTCGAAGAAAACCCAGACAACGCGTTTATGCCGGTCTTGCAGGCGCTAAACTGTTTTTGCCTTTCCAATTGGAAAGAATGCGAACGTCTGGCCGAGGAAGGATTGAAGAACGCCAATCTTTGGCCCGAGGACTACGCCGTTCTTCTGGCTATTCGGGCGGCCGCGCTGGGGGCGCAAAAGAAACGTTGGTCGGCAAGTCGAAACCTGGCACGTGCTTTTTGGGTCAAACCTCTCCGCCCGGACGTGGTGGTGTTGGGCTCGCGAATGCTATACCGAGATCAGGTGTCTTTCCGGCTGTTTCCGCCCGCAGACTGGCGCCTTCAAAGAGAAGTCCGGCGTCAGCGCTTCCCTCCCTTTAACAACCTCTATCTGGTGCAACACAAGGCACTGGCCAGACAGCCGTGTAACTTTGATCTTGTTTTACTGGATTGGTCTGATCTGACGTTGGACCAAAAGGCGCGCAGGCTTCTTGACGACCGTTTCCGATTAGAGCGTCTGCAAGAGAGCTTTGGTAATCTGACAAGCATCGAACACGATGATCCATCCGTATCCGCCGCCCAAGCGATGCTGAGTTGGTACTTGGGCGTGTCCAGTCTTGCACAAACGATAGACGTGATGCGAAAAACCTCAGCGGATTGGCCGGAAAACCCGCTTTATCACAAGAGATTGGCAACACTGTACGAGGCCGACGCGGACCAGGCGCGTGCTCAACTGAAGATGGCCGACGCTTTGGCCTGTGATCCGGGCAACCCTTTTCTGATTTTCGCAATGGGAAAGTTCCTGGAAAGAAAAGGCGCTCAAGACCAAGGGCAAAACCAGATCATTCAGGCCGCTGACATCGACGACAATACCCCAGTCATTCAGGGCGAAGCCGGGCAAATCTACCTGCGGCGGGGGGAAAAGGAAAAGGCGAGGCCCTACTTGCAAAAAGCTCATGACCTGTTCCCGCCATTCAAACGGTTTGCCAACCAGTTGGCGCGCGCGCGATGAGAATGGTAGCGCCTTTCAAAACGACTCCGGGTCGCTCTTGGCTGCTGCGGCTAGTCGGTTTAGGCTGCACCCCGAGCGGATACCGCAGAACATCAAGCGCAGGTTCAAAAAGCGGTACAACACGAGGCGAATAAGTGTCTGATCAAGACCCCCGATACATCAGCATCACCCCGATGAAGAATGAAGGCCCGTTTGTGCTGGAATGGGTGGCCCATAACCGTGCGATTGGCGTCGACCAGATGGTCGTGATGACCAATGATTGCACAGACGGCACAGACGCCTTGCTAAAGCGGCTGGAGGCGATGGGTATTCTAACCCATGTCGACAACAATTCGCGACGCCAGAACAGCCCGCAAAAACGTGCGTATAGAAAGTTTCTGAAAATGGACGTCGCACAGCCCCACGATTGGGTGATCGTGATAGATGCCGATGAGCATATAAATGTGAAAACCGGAGACAATACGCTGCGCGCGCTGACCGGCGCCATCCCGGACGCCAAAATGATCTCGATGACATGGCGGCTTTTCGGAAACGCGGGTGTCGAACGGTATGAGGATCGGTTCCTTTCGGATCAGTTTCGATTGGCTGCGCAAGAGCAAAAGCACCGCCCGCCGCAGGCGTGGGGGTTCAAGACTATGTTCCAAAGACAACTTTGGACTGCGCTGGGCGTCCACCGGCCCAAGCGCCCCGCAGTCGAGACCATGCAGGAGTGCCACTGGTATAACGGATCAGGGCAGTTGATGCCGGATCGCTATTTCACCGGCAGCTGGCGGTCCGCGCGGGATTCCATCGGATACGATCTGGTGCAGATCAACCATTACGCGCTGAAGTCCTGCGAAAGCTACCTGGTCAAGAAAATGCGCGGGCGGGCCCATCACCTGGGCGATAGCCTTGGTATGGATTACTGGAATATGATGAACCACAACGCGGTGGAAGACGGCTCGATCGATGTCATTCGGGATCGCAAGCGCGACCACCATCATGAGATGTTGTCGGACCCCGAAATCGCACGCCTACACCATATGTCATGTGATCTGCACCGAGAGAAGATCGCCGAACTTCGCGCACAACCGCAAATGCGGGATCTGATGCGGCAAATGACGGCGGATTTTGCGGCAAGCTCCAAGGGATGAGCGGGCTTAAACCTCAAACAGGAGTCCTCTGATGCTGTGGCTGCATATCGGTATGCCCAAGACCGGCACGACGGCGCTTCAGTCTTACGTGCGCCGGAACAAGGCGCAGTTGGCTGATGTCGGTCTGCATTACATGGAGGCTGGCCGCCGCCGCGCGGAGGGGAGCGATCGCCTCGCGATCAGCCACAATCCAATCGCGTTTTATATCAATCAGAGCAACAAGCCGATGGACCCGTTCCGTGAGCTTATGGCGACCGAGTATCAGATGCACGGCGATCAGACCTGTCTGGTGTCGTCCGAGATGTTTTACTCGTGTGACCTGACTAGGCTGGCACAGGCGTTTGCCGAAATCCCCGCGCGCGAGATGCGGATCACGTTCTACTGCCGCCGATACTCGGATTTCTTTGAGGCAGATTACAAGCAGCGCGCCAAGAATGGCCGATTGGCTACCTTCGGGTCCGCGTTCGTCAGGGACCGGCTGGCAACAATAAAAGCAAACCCGGACAGCTTCAGCTTCTCGGCGAAAACGCAGCAAATTCGGCAGGCTTTTCCCGGTGTTGAAATTGTACCAATGCTGTATAACCGTGCGCAAATGGTACAGGGTCATGTTGTGGATGATTTCCTGTCGCGCATTGGCGTCGCGTTGCCGGATGGCGGGGCGGTTGACCGACCTTCGAACCTGTCTCAATCGCGTGCAGCAAGCGAGGCTTTTGGCATCGTGTCACGGGCAATGGGGCGCAAGCAGAGCCGCCAACTCCGTCGGCAAGTGGCAAGCGACCCGGTCATGATCCGGCGATATGACGTGTTGGAGCCGGATGAACGCGCTTGGTTGGATCAGTACCTGACCACGAAAGACGTCGCGTTTCAGCAAGAGTTCTTCCCCGACCGGCCCGGTTTGTTCGACCCGGTCGAGTTAAGCGAGGAAGACCAGAAGTTTCGTCGCGATACCCCAGAAGAGTATGAGGCGCTGCGTCGCGCATCCGAAATCGTTTTCCGAATGGCGTTGAAAGCCTGAGCATTACGGCTCGACGACAATTTCCTGACGCTGGCGACCCGTCGTCTTGTCAAATATCAGAATGCGGTTGTCATCGGTCACAACCGCGTACCAATTGCTGCCGATAGTCACAGCCTGTGCCTTTGCACCGTCGGGCAGGTCGACCTGATCGGGCAGGGTGGGGGTTCGGTCTGATAACCGGATGACAATCAGGGCGAATGTCACTAGAACCCCGCCAATCATCACCGCGGTCAGCAGCATGACCATTCTCCGCAGCAGTCGAAGCTGCGGCGTTTCCTGCGGTTCTTGGGGTTCGGAAGGGATAGTCATGGGCACCCGTCAGATTGAATTTCAGATCGCTGCCGATCCGCCGTCACGCCTTGATAAGGCGCTTTCGCGCGATGTTCCAGCCGATGAAAACCTGTCGCGAACCCGACTGGCCAAGCTGATCGACGAAGGTGCCGTGCTGATCGACGGTGTTCCGGCTAGCGACCCGAAGGCCAAGGTGGTTGGCGGCGCGAGTGTCGCGATCACCGTGCCCGAGGCCGAAGTCAGCCACATTGGCCCCGAAGACATCCCGCTGGACATAGTATTTGAAGACGATGATTTGATTGTCATTAACAAACCCGCAGGCATGGTTGTTCACCCCGCACCGGGGTCGCCAAGCGGGACGCTGGTGAACGCGTTATTGCATCATTGTGGTGATCATCTGTCTGGCGTCGGTGGGGTGAAACGGCCCGGTATTGTGCACCGAATCGACAAGGAAACCAGCGGTCTTCTGGTGGTTGCGAAATCAGATGCGGCCCATCACGGTCTGGCCTCTCAGTTCGAGGCGCATACGGTCGAGCGGTACTACCGCGCTATTTGCTATGGCGTGCCCGATGCAAATGATCCGCGTCTGCGTGGTGTTAAAGGTGTCAGCTTTGAGCCCGGAAACATCATGCGCCTGACGACTCAGTTGGCGCGACACAAGACTGACCGACAACGACAGGCCGTCCTGTTTCACGGCGGGCGTCACGCGGTTACGCGGGCGCGCGTGGTTGAAACTTTTGGATCGCCGGCAGGGCTGGCACTGATCGAATGCTGGCTGGAAACCGGTCGCACGCATCAGATTCGCGTTCACATGGCACATGCCGGGCATGGTCTGGTGGGCGATCCGGTTTACGGTGGCAAACGAAAACTGGGCGCAAAGGCGTTCAGCGTCACTTCGTCCGAGGCTGTTCGGAATTTTCCAAGACAAGCGCTTCATGCGGCTGTTTTGGGGTTTGAGCATCCCGTCACGGGTAAAAACATGCGGTTCGAGGCCGGTTTACCCCACGACATGCAAAAACTAATTGATCAACTTCGCGCACCGCTGACATAAAATGCAAAGTTGCGTGAATAAGATTTTCTTAGGTTTCCTTTATCTAACGTTAATTCCAAACTGGTAATGTGACCTCTTGAACGAGTTGATATGGATGACCATATCCAATGTTAAAGACTTAAACATTTGTCGGAGGGACATGAAACATGGCAAATTACGCAAATCTCCCCGCGCCGACGCCGGAAGGTGGCCTGAACCGCTATATGCAGGAAATTCGCAAGTTTCCGCTGCTGGAACCGGAAGAAGAGTACATGCTCGCCAAGCGTTGGGTGGAAGAACAAGACACTGAAGCGGCGCATAAAATGGTGACGTCGCACCTGCGTCTGGCGGCCAAGATAGCCATGGGATATCGCGGCTATGGATTGCCGCAGGCCGAGGTGATTTCCGAGGCCAACGTAGGCCTGATGCAGGCGGTGAAACGCTTTGATCCCGAAAAAGGGTTCCGGTTGGCGACTTACGCCATGTGGTGGATTCGCGCCTCGATTCAGGAATATATCCTGCGGTCTTGGTCACTGGTAAAGCTGGGTACAACCTCGGCGCAGAAAAAGCTGTTTTTCAACCTGCGCAAGGCCAAAGCGCGCATCGGTGCGTTGGAAGAGGGCGACCTGCGTCCTGAAAACGTCGCGCAGATCGCCAATGATCTGGGTGTGACCGAAGAAGAAGTCATCAGCATGAACCGCCGGATGTCCGGTGGGGATGCCTCGCTGAACGCGACCGTTGGGTCCGAAGGTGAAGGCACGATGCAGTGGCAGGATTGGCTTGAGGACGAAGATGCCGACCAAGCTGGCGATTATGAAGCCCGCGACGAATTGGACGCGCGCCGCGAACTTTTGGCAGCCGCATTGGACGTACTAAACGACCGGGAAAAAGACATTCTGACGCAACGCCGGTTGATGGACCAACCCGTGACGCTGGAAGAGTTGAGCGTGCAGTACAATGTCAGCCGCGAACGTATTCGTCAGATCGAGGTTCGTGCCTTTGAAAAACTGCAGAAAAAGATGCGAGAGCTGGCACGCGAAAAAGGAATGCTAAACGCGGTCTAAGTCGCACCATTTGAGGGAAGCCCGCTTATCATGGCGGGCTTTTTTGTTTCCCTCAGCCAACTTGTTTTCGCGTCACGGATCATTCCAAGAACCGCAAAGTACGGGACCGAGGAAACCAGCAAAAGTTGCCTTGCGCAAACATCTGAAAAAACAGCGTTTTGTACGTAAACAATCTGTTTCCAGAAATCATACAGGCTTGTGAAATAGAAAAGCCTGACTTTAAGCCTTTTGATTGATAGAAATTCATAAAACCGAACTGTTAGCGTTAACCATCAGATTCGGCCATTGAATAACGAATCTTGGAGGAGAATATGCAAAAACCGGTTCAGTGGGGCGTTCTGGGCGCCGCTAAGTTCGCACGGCAATTCATGGCCCCCGCGATTCATGCCGCCAACGGCGCGCGTTTGGCGGGGTTGGCGACGTCCAGTGCGGCAAAGGCTGAACCGTTTCAAGCCTTTTGCCCCGATCTGACGGTCTATGACAGTTACGAAGCTTTGCTGGCAGACCCCCAGATTGAGGCGGTCTACATCCCGCTACCCAACCACTTGCATGTGGAATGGAGCCTCAAGGCGTTGGAGGCCGGAAAGCACGTGTTGTGCGAAAAGCCGATGACCATGACAGCGAACGAGTTTTCACCCTTGATCCAGAAACGGGATGAGACGGGTCTGCTGGCTGCCGAAGCATACATGATCGTTCATCATCCGCAGTGGCAGTTTGTGCGAAAGTTGATTGCCGACGGGGCGATAGGCAAACTTGTTCATGTGACTGGGGCGTTCAGCTTTGACAACCGCGCGGACACCGGAAACATACGAAACCGCGCGGAAACAGGCGGGGGCGGGCTGCGGGATATTGGTGTCTATGTGATCGGCAGCGCCCGGTTCGCGACGGGTCAGGAACCCACGAAGGTGCAATCAGCGATCCGCTGGGAGGATGGAATAGACACGTTCACCGAAATTCGGGCGCAGTTCCCGGATTTCACCTATTCCAGCTATGTCTCGATCCGCATGCATCCGCATCAGGAGATGGTGTTCCACGGTGAAGATGGGGTAATCCGTCTGACCGCTCCGTTCAACGCCCGTGTGTTCGGAGAGGCGCGTGTTGAGCTGCATCGACCGGGGCTTGAGGTTCAGGTCACACGTTTCCCCGGCGACGATCACTATAAACTTCAGGTCGAGGCGTTTTGCCGTTCGGTCCGCGACGGGGTAGAATACCCTTGTCCGCTGGAATTTTCACGCGGGACGCAACAGATGATTGACCTTGTGTTGGACCGGGCTGTTTCCCTCTGACTTGCCGCGCTGCGTTCCGCGGGTTTACTGTGTAAAACAGCAATTCAGGAGGAGAACATGGCTGGCGGCTGGGCGCGGGACGGCGCGGTGAGTGAACAGATAGAAGCGTCGATTTCGGACGAACTGGCGCGGATGCAGGCACGTAAGCGGCCTTCTGGCGATAGCCTCATCTATTGTGCTGAATGCGAAGAGCCGATCCCTGAAAAACGACGGATTGCCTTGCCTGGTGTCAAATTGTGCCTGGAATGCCAGCAAGAACGTGATTCAGCTTTTAGCTCACGTGGCGGAATAAATCGGCGCGGGTCAAAGGACAGTCAGCAAAAATAGTTTGATACACCGGGGTGTGCAGGAATGTCGAAACGTGCACATGCTCAGCAATCCCTGCGCAGACAACTTATTTGGACATTCGCCACCAGCGAATGAGTAACCGAACATCCATTGCGGCCACCATTACGCCCAACGGGATCATCCAAAAACCCAACACGGGAAGGAACCCGAAAAAACCACCAATAATCATGAGTATGCCTACGACGAACCGCAAACCACGCGGCACGGTTCGTCGGATGCGCGCAAGGACAGGGCGCAGCTTGGCCTTGAGCGTGGCCCAGCGCCCATCCTTCGATGAGGGTGTCACCCCTCCATCGCCTCAAGTTCGTCAATGAAGCCAGATATCATCGAAAGGCCCTTGTCCCAGAATTTGGGATCGCTTGCGTCCAGCCCAAACGGGGCGAGCAGCTCTTTGTGGTGCTTGGACCCACCAGCGCGCAGCATTTCGAAATACTTGTCCTCGAACCCTTCGGAACCGCTTTCGTAAACCGAATAGAGCGCGTTCACCAAGCCGTCGCCGAAGGCATAGGCATAGACGTAGAAAGGCGAGTGGACGAAGTGTGGGATATAGGCCCAGAAAGTCTCATACCCGTCCATGAATTCGAATGCCGGGCCAAGGCTTTCGGCCTGAACGCTCATCCATAGGGCGTTGATGTCGTCTGGGGTCAGTTCGCCCTCGCGCCGTGCCGCGTGCAGCTTGCACTCAAAGTCATAGAACGCGATTTGGCGGACCACGGTATTGATCATGTCCTCGACCTTCCCGGCCAGCAAAACCTTGCGCTGTTCGGGGGTTTCGGCCTGATCCAGCATCTTGCGGAACGTTAGCATTTCACCAAAGACAGATGCAGTTTCGGCCAGCGTCAGTGGGGTCGATGACAGCATTTCTCCTTGGTCGGCGGCCAGAACCTGATGGACACCGTGGCCAAGCTCATGCGCCAGTGTCATCACGTCGCGCGGTTTGCCCAGATAGTTGAGCATCACATAAGGATGCACCTCGGTCACCGTTGGATGAGCAAACGCGCCCGGCGCTTTGCCCGGTTTTACCGCCGCGTCGATCCAGCCTTTGCTGAAGAAGGGCGATGCAATCTCACCCATACGGGGATCGAAGGCGTTATAGGCCTCCATCACGGTTTTTTCGGCCTCATCCCAGCCAACAACGCGGGTGTCTTCCATTGGCAGCGGCGCGTTGCGGTCCCAGACCTGCATGACGTCCAGGCCAAGCCATTTGCGTTTCAACTCGTAATAGCGGTGGCTCAGCTTGGGATAGGCTGCAACGACGGCCTCGCGCAGCGCCTCGACCACCTCTGGTTCCACGTCATTCGACAGGTGACGACCGGTCTGAGCCGTTGGCATCTTGCGCCAGCGGTCAACGATTTCTTTTTCCTTGGCCTGCGTGTTGTGCACACGTGCAAAGGTTTTGATGTTATCCTGAAACACACGGGCCAACTCGCGAGACGCGGCCTCGCGTTTGCTGCGATCTTGCTCGGTCAACAGGTTCAGGGTGCCCTCGATATTCAGTTCTTCGCCGTCAACGTCGAATGTCAGCCCGGCGATGGTTTCGTCGAAAAGGCGCTCCCACGCGTCGCCCACCACGCCCAGATCGTGCAGGAATTTTTCAAGCTCATCCGACAATTGGTAAGGCTTCATAGCGCGGATGCGACGGAAGACAGGCTCATAGCGGGCCAGATCAGCATTTGCGTCGAAGCGCGCTTTCAAATCGTCATCGTCGATCCGGTTGATTTCCAACGTGAAAAAAACCAGCGGAGTGGTGAAGATGGTGACTTTTTCCTGCATGTCCGACAGGAATTTGGCGCGTTCAGCATCAGTGGTCAGCTGATAGTAGCGCAGACCCGCAAAGGACATGATACGCCCGGCAATCGTGTTGATCTTTTCGTTTCGTTGGACACAGGTCAAAAGCCCATCGGCATCCAGATCGGCAAGCTTGCCTTCGTAATCGGTTGCGAAGGCGGCGCATTCGCCCTCAAGCCATTTTAGATCGCGGTCCAGTTCCGGTGCTTCATCCGAGCTATAAAGGTCGGTCAAATCCCATTCCGGCAGGTTGCCAAGATCGCCGGTGCCTCCAGCTGCGTTTGCGTCACGGACGGGAAAGGGAAGGTCGCGCATGGATCACCTCGGATTATCTGCTTTGGCAAACATCTAGGCGTGGGCGGCCCGGATCACAAGCCGCCTTCGCGCAAGGGGGCGGTTAGCTGGACAATGTGGTCGCGGACTTGGCACCTGACCGCGTCGCCATGAAATGCGCCGCCATTTTATCAAACACCGGGCCGCGCACATCGGGCGGCTCCATCAGTACTTCGTGTTCACCATCAGGAATTTCGACCAACGTCCCATTGGGCCAGTTTTCCATCCGCGCGCGGATTGCCTTGCGGTCAACGATTTGCTCGTGACTGCCCAGGAAGGTCAGGCCAGGCGTCGTGGGTGCGGTTTGCGCCATCAGCCAAGCGCATTCATCTAATGCCTCGCGCAGCCAGATCGTCGAGGGCGCTGCCAGCGACAGTTCAGGATGGGCCGCAAGCTGGTCTTTCATCATTTGGTACATCGCGGGATCGCGTGTCAGGATATTTCCCTCGAAAGGCTGTGAGACGACATAGCTTTCCATCGTTGTCGTCGGGGGTGTCTTTTGCCCAAGCCCGATCCGCGGGCCCCAATACGCCGTAAGCCGGCTGAGCGGTTTCATGATTGGCGTGAAAAAGATACCCCACATCGGGCCGGTAAAGGCGCAGGCGGCGAAGCTGTCACGTTCAAGCACTGCACGCAGGCCAATCGCACCACCCATCGAATGACCAACCACATACCAAGGCTTTGGTAGGCCAAGTTTTTCGGCGAGGTCCAAAGTTGCAAGCACGTCCTGCTGATAGTCTGTGAACTTTTCAACATGCCCGACGCGCGGATCGGGCAGCGGGCGATCTGCCAGCCCCTGACCACGCCAGTCAACCGCGAGAAATGCAAAACCTCTGTCTACAAATTCAGTCGCCGTACCACCGTATTTCTCAATGTATTCTGTCCGGCCGGGGAACATCATCACCGTGCCGTTCGTTTCGTTGTCCGCGCGCCAGTGACCCACACGGATACGGGTGTTGTCTGCGGTCGTGATCCAATGTGCCGCCCCACCGGCGGGTCCGCCGGCCACGTCCGCAAAGAAAGGGGCCGGCGACAACTCGGTCATGCCAGTACCGAGGCGAGCTTCATGGCGACACTCATGTCTCCGTCCACGCTCAGCTTGCCTGACATGAATGCGCCGGTCGGATTCAAATCACCGCTCAGGATTTGCTCGAACGTATCCGCATCTGCGCTCAGCGTAACTTCTGCGTCGTCGTCGCTGACGCGCGCTCCGTTTTCATCCAGAACGATTGCGCCCATGCCGGTGATATCAAACTTGGCGGTCGAGTCGAAATCACCGCCCGAGAGTTTGTCGTTCAGCGCGGCCGCTGCTTTTTCAAGAGTGTCACTCATGGTGTTCCTCATTTTGTTGATGCGCCGTGGATGGACATCCCCGGTCGCAACGCTACACTGCGCATTGTTATGGGTATTGCAATCGACAATCTCAAACGTACCGTAGCGGCACTTTTTGTCACGGTCATGTTTTCCACTAGTCTGCTTGCGCAACAAGCGGACTCGAGGGATGAAGCCGCATTGCTGAAGCAATTGGCACAATCGACGCCAGAACAGGCGATTGGCATAGATCGTCAGCTCAAGGCGCTTTGGTCTCAATCGGGATCAGCATCCGCAGATCTGCTGCTTGAGCGTGGACGCGAGGCTTTGGACGACGGGGATACGGTGGCCGCAATCGAACACCTGACCGCGCTGACCGACCATGCGCCAGGGTTTGCCGAAGGCTGGCACCTGCGCGCGTCGGCGTTTTTTGGCATGGATCGCTTTGGCATGGCCGCGGCTGACCTGGAACACGCGCTGACGCTGAATCCCTACAATTACGAGGCCATTTTCGGGCTGGGCCTAATTTTCGAGATAGTTGAGCAACCCGACAAAGCCCTGAAGGCTTATCAGCGGGCGCTGGCTATACATCCGCATCACGAAGAAGTAACCAATGCGGTGAATCGACTGAAGCCTCAGGTCGAGGGCTCGGCCCTCTGACGAATCGGGGCAGGGGGCAGAATTGAGCGGGTCATCCCGAATAGTGGCCGTACTGGGCCCGACCAATACAGGCAAAACCCATTACGCGGTTGAAAGGATGCTGGGCTACCGAACTGGCGTGATCGGTCTGCCGCTGCGTTTGTTGGCGCGCGAGGTGTACGACAAGATCGTTGCGATCCGTGGTCCGTCCGTTGTGGCCTTGGTTACCGGCGAAGAGCGGATCGTGCCACCGCGCACGCAGTACTGGGTCTGCACGGTTGAGGCGATGCCCGAGGGACTGGGCGCGGATTTTGTTGCCATTGATGAGATTCAACTCTGCGCCGATCCCGAACGCGGCCATGTTTTCACAGACCGGTTATTGCGCGCGCGGGGTACGCATGAAACTCTGTTTCTGGGTGCTGACACCATGCGCGGCCCCATCGCCGCCCTTGTGCCCGAGGCTCAGTTCGTGCGCCGAGAACGGATGTCGCAGCTTGTCTACTCCGGGTCCAAGAAGATCAGTCGTATGCCGCCGCGCAGCGCCATCGTCGGGTTTTCGGTTGAAAACGTCTATGCCATTGCCGAATTGCTGCGGCGCCAAAAGGGCGGCGCGGCCGTTGTGATGGGGGCGCTTAGCCCGCGCACCCGCAACGCTCAGGTCGAATTGTATCAAAATGGTGAGGTGGACTATCTGGTTGCGACAGATGCCATCGGGATGGGGTTGAACCTTGATGTGAACCACGTGGCGTTCTCTTCGCTGACCAAGTTCGACGGTCGTCGGATGCGCCCCTTGGCACCGAATGAGCTGGCCCAGATTGCGGGTCGCGCAGGGCGTGGCATGTCCGACGGCACTTTTGGTGTTACCGGAGAGGCCCCGCCGTTGGATGAAGGTGTGGCACAAGCCATAATGGACAGCCGTTTTACGCCGGTGAAAAAACTCAACTGGCGTAATGCAGCCTTGCGGTTTGGGTCAATCGACGCGCTGATCGACTCGCTTGAGGTCAGCCCGAATGACGAACACCTCACAAAGGCAAGGTCCGCGGATGATTTGAATGTGCTCAAGTCGCTTGCGCAGGTCGCCGAAGTTGCCGCCCGCGCCAGTGATCCGCAATCTGTCCGTCTGCTATGGGATGTATGCCGGATTCCGGATTTCCGGGGCATCAGCCATGCCGAACATGCCAACCTTCTTGAGGTGATCTATGGCCACCTGCACCAAAGCGGATCGATACCCGATGACTTCATGATGAGGCAGATTCGTCGGATTGATCGGACGGATGGGGATATTGATGCGTTGTCCAAAAGGTTGGCATATATTCGCACTTGGACATATGTTGCGCAGCGAAACGGCTGGGTGCGCGACGAATCACATTGGCGTGCGGTAACCCGCGCTGTAGAAGACAGGGTGTCGGACGCGTTGCATAACCGTTTGACGCAAAGATTTGTGGACCGGCGCACGTCCGTGTTGCTGCGCCGGCTCAAACAGAAGGAGGCCCTTTTGGCCGAAGTAAATGACAAGGGTGAAGTGACCGTCGAAGGTGAATTTGTCGGTCGTCTTGAAGGGTTCCGGTTCATCCCGGACAAAAGCGCGCAAGGAACCGAAGCAAAAGCTTTGAAATCGGCCTCTCTGCAAGCACTCGCGCCGCAATTCCATCTGCGCGCCGACCGCTTCTACAACGCACCCGATACCGAAATTGATTTCACTGATCAGGGTGGCCTGATGTGGGGCGAGTATGCGATCGGCAAACTTGTTGCCGGGTCCGAACCTCTCAAACCCATGGTCGAGGTGTTTGTAGATGAATCAGCCGGGCCGGATGTTGAACAAAAAGTTCAACGTCGCCTGCAGCATTTCATCGACCGCAAGATCGCCGCGCTGTTTGAGCCGCTGTTGAACCTGTCACGCGATGAAGAGTTATCAGGACTAGCCAAGGGTTTTGCGTTCCGAATGGTTGAGGCTTTGGGCGTTTTGCCGCGCGCGCAGGTCGCTCAGGACGTCAAGGATCTGGATCAGGACGCTCGCGGTGCCTTGCGCAAGCACGGCATCCGTTTTGGTCAGTTCACCATATTTATGCCGCTGCTGCTGAAGCCCGCGCCAACGCGTCTGCGTCTGGTTCTGTGGGCACTGTCCAGCGGTTTGCAGGAATTTCCCGAAGCACCGCCCCCTGGGCTTGTCACTGTACCCGTCGCCAAAGATGCGCCCAAGGGTTACGATACCATGTGCGGTTACCGCGATGCCGGAGATCGCTCGATCAGGATCGATATGCTCGAGCGTCTGGCCGACATGCTGCGCGCCGAAGACAGCCGTGGTGGGTTTGAGGCCAAGCCGGATATGTTATCGATTACCGGCATGACTTTGGATCAATTCGCTGATCTGATGCGGGGGCTGGGCTATAACGCTGAGCGGGGCGAGCGGGAAAAGGTAAAACCCGTAGCGGCTGAGCAACTGGAAGAACAGTCGTCAGTCGAAGAAACTCCGGCATCTGAGGCGGAAACCGAATTGCTCGAAGCGGCACCCGAAGAAACAGCCGCACCCGCCGAGGCGATAGCCGAGGCCACCGAAAGCACCGAGGCGACAGCCGAGGCTCCTGCCGCAGATGAGCCAGAGGTTGAGGTGTTTTATACCTTCACCTGGGGTCGCCAGCGTCAGGCAAACCGTGGTCCGCGTCGGGAACACCGACAGGGGCAGGGCAAAGGAAAACCGCGCGGCAAGCCTCAGGATGGGCGCGGCAAACCGCAAGGCAAGAAAGGTGGCAAGCCGCAAGGGGCCAAAACATTCTCGTCGCGGCCGCTCAAGAAAGAAAAAGCGATCGACCCAGACAACCCATTTGCGGCTGCGCTTATGGGTTTGAAGGACGGTAACTAATTAGGGATGGTCAATCCCAGGCTGCGGATCGACAAATGGTTGTGGCAGGCGCGGTTCTTCAAGACCCGTAGCCTGGCCACCAAACAGGTAAGCGGCGGCCATGTTCGGCTAAACGGAAACCGGGTTCTGAAATCGGCGCAGCCCGTGGGACCCGGGGATGTCTTAACCTTCCCGCAAGGACGTATTGTGCGGGTTGTACGGGTTGAAGAACTGGGTGAACGCCGCGGCCCGGCATCGGAAGCCCAAACACTTTACACGGATTTGACGGAAAAAAGGGACGAAACGCCCAAGAATCCCGGTTTCGAAGGAAAGGGTCGTCCGACAAAGAAGGATCGGCGCGCGCTTGATCTTTCTCGCACCAAAGAGGGGTGATCTGCCCTTGAAGACACTAAAAGACTGGATTAGCTAAACGCCCAAACCGCAAACGGGATTCAAACAATGACCTATGTTGTCACCGAAAACTGCATTGGCTGCAAATATACCGACTGTGTGGAAGTATGTCCGGTCGACTGTTTCTATGAAGGTGAGAACACGTTGGTTATTCACCCCGATGAATGCATTGACTGCGGAGTGTGTGAGCCAGAGTGCCCCGCAGATGCAATCCGCCCTGATACTGAACCAGGTATGGACCAATGGGTCGAATTTAACCGGAAGTATTCGGAAATGTGGCCGGTTATCGTCACCAAGAAAGATCCACTGCCCGAGGCGGCGGACCGTGATGGTGAAGAGGGCAAGATGGAGAAATACTTCTCTGAAGCGCCCGGCGAAGGGGGCTGAGCGATTCGCTCTCTGAACTTGTTCGTTTAGGTGTAAAATTAGGCTGTAATGCGCTGGTATAAAAGGGGTTTCACGTCCACGAAAGGGCGTGACCTTTCAGGCGTCGTATTTTTGTGATACACTCCTCACCTGAATGATGAATGAGATGGGGATGTGCTCCGTAAGTATGACTGCTTTGGAGTTCTGATTTTGTGACAAAACGACCGCATGACGGGGCCGAGCGTGGCTCCGGCTGGTTTTTTTGTCGTCCACACCTCGCTCTGTAACCAAGGATGATCCTGTATGTCTAAGTCGAAAAAGCTTGAGTTCCGCCCCAACGACTATGTTGTCTATCCTGCGCATGGCGTAGGCCAGATCATATCGATCGAAGAGCAAGAAGTCGCGGGTCATTCGCTCGAGCTGTTCGTCATCTCGTTTGAAAAGGACAAGATGACTTTGCGGGTGCCTACAAACAAGATCACTGAATCTGGTTTGCGCTCACTAAGCTCCCCCGATGTTATCAGCCAGGCGATGAAGACACTTAAGGGCAAAGCGAAGGTCAAACGCGCCATGTGGTCCCGTCGGGCGCAGGAGTATGAACAAAAGATCAACTCGGGCGACCTGATCTCAATCGCTGAGGTTGTCCGCGACCTGCATCGCACCGACGACCAGCGCGAGCAGAGCTATTCCGAGCGTCAGCTTTATGAGGCCGCGCTCGAGCGTCTGACTCGCGAAGTGGCCGCCGTATCCGGAGCCGGAGAAGTTTCAGCCGCCAAGCAGGTGGATGAGGTTCTGACTTCACGCGCTGCCTGATTTCAGCCGTTTCTGACGTATAGGCCGCTCCGTCACTGGGGCGGCCTTTTTGTGTCCGGCCTTGGTGAATTGTGCCTTTGCGGCTAATTTTCCAGCAACAAGAGGCGGATACATGGTCAGACTAAAACAAACCATCAAGTTTCTGTATGTCGCGCATGAACCGGTTTCAGTCTGGTTTCGCTACGGGCTGATCCTCTTTGATGCGGCTTCCATCGTTTTCTTCGTGGCCACGGCAAATGTTCCACATGGTCCCGGGATAAAGATTGCCAGCCTGTGTGTCGGGCTTGTCATCCTGCTGGATTTTCTCGCCCGGATGTGGATAGCGAAAGACCGCGGGAAACTGCTGCGCAAAATCTACACGCTGGCAGATATCGTCGTGATCGCCTCGCTGCTGCTTGAGCCGTTTTTGCCCGGAAACCTGGCCTTCGTGCGGATTTTGCGCGCTTTGCGCCTGATCCACTCTTATCACTTGCTGCGGGACCTACGACGCGACAGCCAGTTTTTTCGGACCCACGAAGATGCGGTTATCGCAGCGATAAACCTGATGGTGTTCGTGTTCGCCACCTCAACGGCAGTTCTGGTGTTCTTTATCCCAGAGGATAGTCAGACGCCCTATATTGATGCGCTTTATTTCACCATGGCGACACTAACAACAACCGGGTTCGGAGATATCACCTTGGCGACCCCCGCTGGAAAGTTGTTTTCAGTATTCATCATGGTTGTTGGCGTGGCTTTGTTCGTGCGACTGGCGCAAGCCATATTCATGCCGCAGAAAGTCCGGCACAAATGCCCTCATTGTGGGCTTTACCGCCATGATCCCGACGCGGTGCATTGCAAACATTGTGGCGAAACTCTGAAGATTGAAACAGGCGGCACGAGTTAAAGCGCAGCAACCGCAACGGTAAGGAACGCCAACTCTGCCAGTTGTTGACTGGCCCCCAGAATGTCGCCGGTTTGACCCCCAATCTTTGACTTTGCGATCTGTGCAAAAAAGCCAATCGCCAATCCGACAGCAAGCATGGGAAGGGCTGCTGCAGCACCCATCAAAAGCGCCACACATAGTACGGCCAACCCAAGGCCTAATGCGACCGTTCCAGCCCGTGGTGGACCGACCGAATGGCTCAGGCCGCTGGTTCGGGCGTTTGGAAGGGTGGCCATCAGAAATGGCAGGACTGCGCGGGACGTGATGCAGGCCGCAAGGATCGTGGAAAATCCGCTAGAGGCCAAAAGCGTTGTCACCAGCATGATGCGCAGGGTTTGTGAAAAGATCAGGGCCAACACACCATAGGTGCCGATATGGCTGTCTTTCATGATTTCCAATCGGCGCTCGGCCGTGAAACCGCCCCATAGGCCATCCGCCGTGTCAGCCAGCCCGTCTTCGTGCATGGCGCCAGTTGTTAAGACCAGCACCGCGATCAGGAAAATCGCACTCACCGGTGCGGGCAGGTTCAGCGCGAGTGCGACCCAAGCGGCTGCGTTGGCCAGCAGGCCCACGGCCAGTCCGACCAAGGGAAAAGCCCATGTTGCCTCGGCTTGCCGAGTGAAGAACTTTTCTGGCAGGCGCGGCACTGGCAGACGGGTCAGCAAGACCAGCGAAAGTGGAATATCCCACACAGAGATCAGGCTGGTATCGTTTTTATGCACTCCCGCGCCTTTCGGGGTCTTGTTGGGTCGGACACTTCGGTTAAACACTCAGGACCACACCGATGCAACGAGGCTTTGGATGCTGCCTGAACTAATTGATCTGAAAACGTTCCGCAAAGCCTTGTGCCAGGCACCGGGGCCGGATGCCAGCGCGCTAAAAGGCGCGGCTGACCGCAATGGGCAACTGACCAAACCGCCCGGCGCGCTGGGGCGGCTTGAGGATCTGGCGATCTGGTATGCTGGCTGGCGCGCAGATGCACGACCGCAGATTTCGAAGCCACAGGTCATTGTATTCGCAGGAAACCATGGTGTTACAGCGCAGGGCGTGTCTGCCTTTCCACCCGAAGTGACCACGCAGATGGTGATGAATTTCGAACATGGCGGCGCGGCAATCAATCAACTTGCAATGGCCGCAGGGGCCAGGATGGATGTGCATGCCTTGGATTTGGATCAGCCCACGGCAGATTTCACCAAAGAACCCGCCCTGTCCGAAGATGGGCTGCTGAAGGCCCTGCGCGCGGGGTGGAATGCAGTTGACCCCAGCGCCGATCTTTTGGTTGTCGGTGAGATGGGGATCGGCAATACCACACCAGCGGCTGCAATTGCCTGTGCGCTGTTCGGCGGAGATGCGGCCGACTGGACCGGGCGCGGAACGGGTGTTGATGACGTTGGCCTAGCCAACAAAACTCGTGTGGTGTCCGAAGGTGTGGCCCAGCATGCGGATGCAAAAGACGGGCTGGATATTCTACGCTGCCTCGGTGGGCGCGAGATCGCGGCCATGGCCGGTGCCATCGCGGCTGCGCGTATCTTGCGCATACCGGTTATTCTCGACGGCTTCATCTGCTCGGCAGCGGCGGCCTGTTTGGCAGATATCGCCGAAGGCGCGCTAGACCATGCCATAGCAGGGCACCAGAGCGCCGAAGGCGCGCATGGCACCCTGTTGCAGAAGCTGGGTAAAAAGCCGTTGTTGGACCTTGGCCTGCGTCTGGGTGAGGGTTCAGGTGGCGCGTTGGCCATCAACATCCTTAAAAGCGCGGTGGCCTGCCACTCGGGTATGGCAACTTTTGCTGAGGCGGGTGTTTCAGACGCCTGACCCTTGTGGCCTGATCTGTACTTGAAGATCAGGCAGATTTTTGGGCGTGTTTCTCAGCCAATTCCAGTAGTTCGGTCTCAAGCTCTTTTTCGAATTGCTGGGCGCGCTCGATGTATTTTTTGTTCTCTGCGGTCGGCATGCCGGGGATCCACAGTTCAGCGAGCTCACGGATCGACTCGCGGTCGTGGTGATAAAAAGTCTGCTCAGCTTGCGCGGCCTCGTACTCGCTAAGGCCTATATTTTCCAGCACGTATCGCCCTGCGCGAAGCGAGCTATCGAACATTTCCCGCACGATATCGTCCGCGCCAGCCTGATATAGTTCGTACACATGGGTGCGGTCATGCGCGCGCGCGATGATGTGCAAATCAGGGCGCTGACGGCGCGCAAAACTGACCAGGCGGGTCACGTGTTTTGGATCGTCCATTGCCGCGACAAGAACGGCGGCTTTCTCAAGCCCAGCCGCGCGCAGCAGTTCTGGCCGGGTCGGATCACCCAGAAACCCTTTGACACCAAAGCGGCGCATGAGTTGGATTGTCTCGATATTATGGTCTAGCACGATGGTCTTGAACCCGCTGGCGCGGACCAACCGGTTCACAATCTGACCAAAGCGCCCGATACCCGCGATAATGACCGGACCTTTTTCGTCAATCTCATCGGGCTCCGGCTGGGGCGCACTGTCACCGATCCGGCGCGACAAAAGATCGTAGACGATAAACAGCAATGGCGTGATGAGCATGGTCAAAGCGATGATCATCAGTAGCTTCTGCGACAGGTCTGGCGGGATGACGTTCTGCTGTGTGGAAAAGGCCAACAGGACAAAACCGAATTCGCCCGCTTGTGCCAAACCGAGCGTAAACAGCCAGTGATCCCTGCCTTTCAGCCGAAACGCCCGCCCGACCAGGAACAGAATGATACCCTTGGTCAGGATGACAAGAAGGGCTAATCCGATCAGTTCCAAAGGATCGTTGAAGAAATAGGCAACATCAATCCCGGCACCGACGGTGATGAAGAACAGGCCCAAAAACAGACCTTTGAAGGGTTCAAGGTCACTTTCCATCTCGTGCCGGAACTCTGAGCTAGCCAGCACAACGCCCGCAAGAAACGCGCCCAGAGCTGGGGACAGGCCCACGAGTGTCATGAGGAAGGAAATACCGACGACGATCATCAGGGCCAGTGCGGTATACATTTCGCGCAGGCGCGTGGCGTGAATAAAGCGAAACAGGGGACGGGTAAGGTAGACACCTGCAAGAATGACAAAGGCAATGGCGCCAAGCGTAACCAATGTAACCGCCCATCCCGGAAGACCTTCGACCAGTGAAAGGCTATGGTGCCCGGCGTCATGCAGGTCTTTCACGCCGCGGTCGATGGACCCGTCGCTTTCAAGATGTGGCATCGCAGGCAGTGCCAGCAGCGGTAGCAGCGCCAGAATCGGGATCACAGCGATATCCTGGGTCAGCAGCACCGAGAATGTTGCCCGGCCACCATTGGTCTGCATCAGCCCTTTTTCGGAAAGGGTTTGCAGCACGATCGCCGTTGAAGACAGCGAAAGTGTCAGTCCAACGGCCAGAGCGACCGACCAGGGATGGTTTGCATAGATAGCCACCGCAGCAATCGCAGCGGTCGACAGGCCGACTTGTAAACCACCCAGACCCAAAAGGCGGTCACGCATATCCCACAGCGCGCGGGGTTCAAGCTCTAATCCGATCAGGAACAGCATCATGACCACACCGAATTCGGCCACGTGCTGTAGGCTCTCGGTCTCGGCCCCCACCAAACCCAGCCACGGGCCGATCACGATCCCTGCGGCCAAGTAGCCCAGAACGGACCCTAAACCCAGACGCGCCGATAGGGGCACGGCGATCACGGCAGCCGCCAGATAGATCGAAGCCTGGTAGAGGAAATCGTCCATAGTCGTCCTTTCGGCGGGTCAGGTGGGCAAAGGGGCGTCGCGTTTAAGCTGGTCCATCACGATTTGGCTCTGGACTCGCGCCACTGCAGGATGCGGCAGTATCACCTGGTGAAGCAAGCGATTGAGCGCGGCTAGATCGTCGCAATAGACATGCAGCAGGTAATCTGCCTCTCCGGTCATCGTCCAGGCGCTGGTGATTTCGGGGCGCGTGTCCACCATGCGGGCAAAGCTGGCGGATTGTTCGGGGCCATGCGTGCCCAGATGTACCTGAACGAATCCCTGAACGTGCAATCCAAGCTTTAACGGGTCCAACCGCGCGGCATAGCCGGTAATGTATCCTTCGGCCTCAAGCCGCTGTCGGCGCCGACCGGCCTGACTGGCCGACAGGTTCAGCAACTCACCCAGCTGATTTGCCGTCAGATGGGCATCGACCTGCAATGCGGATAAAAGGCGCAAATCGGTGGAGTCCAGCATATGCGAAGTTTTCCCTAATCTGTGCGTTATGATGCGTGTTTTGCGCGCCTATCGCCACTTTACATTAAAACAATGCGCAGAAACAGCGCTACAAAAGGTTTATTTTTGACTCAGCTAGGAAACTTCTATTTCAAGGAGATCCATCATGGGTCCGTTCCCTCATAATGCTCCAAAATCCACCATTAGCCCCGAAAACCCTGTCGGTACGGATGGGTTCGAGTTTGTTGAGTTTGCCCATCCCGATCCGCAAGAACTGCGCGACTTGTTCGCAAAGATGGGTTTCGAAAAAGTTGCGCACCACAAGGAAAAGCCTGCGGTCGAGCTTTGGCAGCAAGGTGACGTAACCTACATCCTGAACGCTGATCCCGATAGCTTTGCAGCCCGCTTTGTCGATGAACATGGTCCTTGCGCTCCGGCGATGGGTTGGCGTGTCGCAGACGCGCAGAAAGCGTACGAATATGCGATCGCAAAAGGCGCTGAACCCTATGACGGGGCGGATAAGACAATGGACGTTCCGGCGATTAAGGGGATTGGCGGGTCACTGATCTATTTCATCGACCAATACTACGACACGCACCCCTATAATGACGAGTTCAATTGGATCGCACAGTCAAAACCGCGCGGAGACGGCTTTTATTACCTCGATCACCTGACACATAACGTCTATCGCGGAAATATGGACAAGTGGTTTGAGTTCTACGAGCGCCTGTTCAACTTCCGTGAAATACGGTTTTTCGATATTCAGGGGAAGTATACGGGCTTGTACAGCCGTGCGCTGACGTCGCCTTGCGGACGTATCCGTATCCCGATTAACGAAGACCGGGGCGAAACGGGTCAGATCGTATCGTACCTCAACAAATACAAGGGTGAGGGTATTCAGCACATCGCAGTGGGAAGCGAGGATATCTATGCCTCGACCGATGCGATTGCGGAAAAGGGGCTGAAGTTCATGCCCGGCCCAAACCGAACATACTATGAGCTTTCCAAGGAAAGGGTTGCCGGTCACGAAGAACCGCTGGATCAGATGATGAAACACGGCATCCTGATCGATGGCGAAGGCGTGCTGGATGGTGGTGAGACGAAAATCCTGCTCCAGATATTCTCAAAAACTGTAATTGGCCCCATCTTCTTCGAGTTCATTCAGCGCAAGGGTGATGACGGGTTTGGCGAAGGGAACTTTCAGGCGCTCTTCGAATCCATTGAGCGTGAGCAGATCGAAAGCGGCGAAATATCAGTGGCTTGAGCTTCAACGTTAAACACGTGCGGGCGGTAACGCCCGCATCACCCCCGCGGCATTTTCAGCGTGACGTTCCGGCCTTTTTTCTGATAGCGCAACTCGCTGTCGCCTATTGCGATGACCTGGCCGCCGTCAATCCTGTCCCCGACCTTTAGCTTTTTGTAGCGTCCGCTTGGCAACCGCACCAGGGCCCGGCGGTTTGCGGGGGTGCCGTAAACACCTATCAGGTTCAATTTTCGAAGATTCATCGCGTTGTCGATTGTCGCTTGTCTCGCGACCGACGCCGAGGACGGAATTTTTGGTGCAACGGCCTTGGGTTGGAACGTGTCGGCTTCGGGTTGACTAACAGCCGCCGTCGACCCCAAGGTGCTAGGCTGCGCAGTGGCGGTAGCCGGGGCCAGCCCCGCCGGGCGTAGTTTAGGTCGGGGTACGCGCACAACAGCCAGCGCGGTTGGCGTTTCGTCCACCTCTGGTTGCTGTTGCAGTGACGCAGGGCGCAGTTTGGGACGCAGGACAGCCAACTCTTCTCGGGTGCGGCCACCCAATTGCTGTCGTTCAAACCGGCTGGTCAGGTCCTCGGGGCGAAGTTTTGGCCGCAACCCGGCAAGCCTGCTGTCTGGGGCTTCCTCAAGCGTTGGTTCCTCTTCAAACCGGACAGGTGGCTCGGGCGGCACTTTCGACGGGCGACCAAGATAGACGACAATACCTTCGGGGTTCAGTGTTCCCTCAACGGTGGGCGTAACGAGGCCACTATCATCCAGCTCAAAACGGGTACCGGCGACGCTGGGCAAAGCAACCCGTTCAAAGGGGGCATCGGTGTCATAGCTCTGGACCGAGGGCAGGGCGATCGCGTCATTTGACAGGTTAGTGCCATCAACAGAAGCCAGATACGGTTCGTCTTGTGACAGAGGGACCGGTGGCTCCAGAGGTTCGGGGGCCGTGATCGTTACACCGGGCAGGGCCTGACCTTCAGGCGGCTCGGGGTCACGGGCGATATCTTCCACAACCTTCGGCGCGATATTGAGGGCATTTCGTATCGCCTCATCCGCCTGGGTAAGCTCGGGCTGCGCGTCGTCAGCGGGGGGCGACGATGACGAGGTTGGTGGTGACGCAACCTCGGCCTCTTCGCTCGGAGGCGTCTTAGTTGGTTCGACAGTCAGCGCTTCAAGTATCGCCGCATCCGTGGGCGAGATTTCAGGCGCGTCCTCAGCCACGTCAGGTTGTTCCTCTTCCCGGTCGGTTATCTGCGGCTCGACTTGTGCGGTACTGATCGCAGGCGTTTCGGGTGTGGCTTCTGATACGACATCGGCCTGAGGGTCGGGTTCGGGCACGGCCTCTTCGGATTGCACCGACCCGGTCTGGACGCTTTCGTCCGTGTCTGAACCAATCAACGCCCATGCGCCGAACAACACTGCCAGACCCAGTGCCACCGCTCCTGGAATGACATAGTGTTTTGCTAAAACGTTGGTGGTCGATTGTCCGGGCGAGATCGGCGTTGGTACGGACCGGAAAGACTCCGGAGGCGTTTCATCAGCAATCACATGTACGTTTGCGGGCAGTTTGTCCTTTTCAACCCCCTCGGCCGTTTCTTCGGGAGCAGAGGGAATGTCCGGCACCGGGAACATTGGTTTTGCAGGAAAGTCTTCTGGGGCCGATTCTGTTGTGATCTGAACCGGAACAAATCCATGTTCGGTGGCAAAATCCTGCGCTTCGATCAGCGTTTGTCGGGTTACGGCCGCGATATGGGTTGTTGGGCCGATTGTGGCGCTGTCAAAAACCAGTTCATCGACCGAATAGGGCGTCGCGTCCGCCAGCGTTTGTTCTGCATTTTCGCTCTGGGATTGAGCGTCAGCTTCCACGGACAGGAACCGAACTTGATCAGCTGGAATGATGATCTGACAGGTCAGGTTGTTTTCCAACGCGAAGGCCCGGTCCCTCAGCGCAAACAACTGCGCGTTCAAATCCGGCGCGTCCAACGCAACTTCGCCTACACAATACCAATCGCTATCCGATTGGTGATGCACAGATATTCCGGTTGCAGAAAAAGACAGCGCAAAGGCGGGTTTCATATTCCCGAGGAACCATATTTGTCAGCATCAATGCAAACGACTTTTCGTTCGCAAGCAGACATTAAAGCAGGATATTGCCGAGGGGAAGGCAAACCCAAATTCTCCCCTTGTTTGGTCTGACCCTGCAGCCCCATGTATAGCATGAAGAAATTGGAGGGAAGATCTTGAAGAAAAGCGCTTTTCTGGCCGCACTGCTGGCCGTTACGGTCGCTGGCATGACCCATGCGCAAGAACGTCGCATCACGGTGGATGCATCCGGCATTGTGCAAGCTGCACCGGATATGGCGACCATTACTGTGGGCGTAACAAACGAAGACCCGCAGGCCTCAAATGCGATGCAGGCGACATCTGATGCGGTGTCGTTGATCCTGAAACGGCTAGAGGACATGGGGCTTGAGGCGCGCGACGTACAAACCCGCGACCTGTCGCTGTCTCCGGTCTGGTCCGGGCGGAATACCTCGACCGGTAATCGACCTGAGATTTCAGGTTTTGTCGCCTCCAACACTGTTCAGGTCCGGGTCCGTGATCTGGCTCAGCTGGGCACAATCATGGACGGAGTTATTGAGGACGGTGCAAACGATTTTCGCGGCCTGACTTTCGGTGTTCAGGACCCGACGCCTTTACAGGCTGAAGCGCGGGCTAAAGCAGTTGCCGAAGCCATGGCAAAGGCTGAACAACTGGCACAAGCGGCGAACGTGTCGCTGGGTCCGGTGCAACAGATTAGTGAGCAGGTCGGCGGTGTCCGCCCCGCACCAATGATGCGCGCAATGGATGTTTCAGAGGCCGGAGGAGTTCCGGTTGCGAGTGGTGAGATTTCAGTCTCGGTCAACGTGTCGATGGAATTCGGGATTTCCGAGTGAACCCTTGCCCAAAGTTCAAGCCATCAGCAGACTTGCAGTTGGCTTGACGGGTTACACTTGTTCACAGCCAGCAAGGCCTCGAACGCAGTTTTTCGGCCATTCACTGTCGAACGGCGTCGGTGGCAAACGCCCGGAATGGCCCGGACGTTTGCTTGCCTAAGGTTCAGGCTGTCGCTTTAGCCAACGCCTGATCAAGATCGGCGATCAGATCATCCGCGTCCTCGATACCGATGGAGACTCGCACCACACCGGGACCCGCGCCTGCGGCCTCTTGCTGTTCGGGGCTGAGCTGGCGGTGCGTGGTCGAGGCTGAATGGATAATCAGCGACCGTGTATCACCCAGGTTGGCCACGTGGCTGAAAATTTCCAGTGCGTTCACCAGTTTGACACAGGCGTCGTAGCCGCCTTTTACAGCAAAGGTAAACAGCGCACCGGCGCCTTTTTTGTACTGCGACTTAACGCGGTCATGATAGGGCGAGGACGGCAGACCGGCATAGGTCACGTACTCAACGCGGTCATCGGCCTCAAGCCAAGCGGCGATCTTCTGCGCATTCTCAATATGTCGCTCCATCCGCAACGACAAGGTTTCGATCCCCATCAGCGTGTAGTGCGCCGCCTGCGGGTTCATGGTCATGCCCAGATCGCGCAGGCCGATGGCGATCCCGTGGAAGGTGAAGGCCAGCGGGCCAAAGGTCTCGTGGAATTTCAACCCGTGGTAAGCTTGTTCCGGTTCGCTGAGCGACGGGAACTTGTCATTTGCAGACCAGTCGAACTTGCCAGAATCCACGATGCAACCACCGGTGACGGTGCCGTTTCCAGTCAGGTATTTAGTGGTCGAATGTACGACTAGCGTCGCGCCATGCTCAATCGGGCGGCACAGGTAGGGCGTGGCCGAGGTGTTGTCGACGATCAGCGGAATGCCCGCCGCATCGGCCACATCCGCAAGGGCGCGGATATCGGTGACATAGCCGCCGGGGTTGGCGATGGATTCACAGAAAATTGCGCGTGTGTTTTCGTCTACAGCGGCCTTTACCGCGTCAAGATCGTCGGTATCCACGAACGTGGCCGACCAGCCAAAGCGTTTGATCGTCTGGCTGAATTGCGTGACGGTGCCACCATACAGACGAGTTGACGCCACCACGTTGCAGCCCGGTCCCATCAGCGGGAACAGCGCCATGATTTGCGCCGCGTGGCCCGAGGAGCAGCAGACCGCGCCCACGCCACCTTCCAACGTGGCGACACGTTCCTGCAGCACTGCCACGGTTGGATTGGTCAGTCGCGAATAGATGAACCCGACCTCTTGCAGATTAAAAAGGGCCGCTGCGTGGTCGGCGTCACGGAATACATAGGCGGTGGTTTGGTAAATCGGTGTCTGCCGCGCACCCGTTGCCGGATCGGGGCGAGCGCCCGCATGAATCTGTAGCGTGTCAAAACCGTAGGTAGGGCCGTCTGACATCGTCAAAATCTCCTGTTGGGATGTAGGTTGCAGACTCTCTAGGCGATTGAGCGCGCACGTACAACATTCCTGTCAGCGCATCCAAAGGCCGTTATTCTTGATCGTGTTGCGTATGGCCTGCTCGCGCTTGGGCAGGTTGTCTCGGTCGAACAGGTCGCGGATCTTGTGGCCCTTGCGCTGCAGGACCAGCTTCTTGATTGGGTCATAGCTTTTGAGCACCTTCTTGACCTTGTTGGGCGCCACCACGGTTTCCAATACCTCAACCACATGGTCGCTCTCGCGCGCGTAGAGCAGGGGAAACAGGCGATAGTGGCAGCTTACCGATCCATCCAGCAGACCCGGGGGGAGGGTGTCTCGTCCCCCTCCGAATGAGTGGATGACCAATGGCAGGGCGACCTGATCCAGCCATGGGTCTAGGGTCTGACCTATCAGTTCGGGGATATCTTCGTCCCGGATCGTGCGGGCATAGCTCAAAAAGCGTTCGCCAAACTGGCGAGGGCAGGAGTAATAGAAAAAGCCCGCGTTAAAGTACAAATACCTCCGCCAGTGGTCGATTGGTTGACTGGTATCCAGCGAGCTTTGAAAATCCAGTTCAAAACGACGGTAAAGCGCGTGCCAAATACCATCGAAACCAGGGCCGTATAGGGTCGGTTTAGGCCATGTCCCCTCCACCTTTTGCGAGGCGCTGGGGCGGTCAAAATCAAACTGAACAGCGGTCAGGTCCCCGGTGATCAGGGTATCACTGTCGAAGAACACGAATGGCTCACCTTCGGGCAGGGCCAGCAGCGCCTCGATCTTGTTGCCATAGGGGTAGCTTTCGCCGAACACGGAGCTGTCGAACGGCAGGATTTCGACGTCCAGCTGGCGCAAAGCCTTCAGCACATCCTCATACTGGATACTCGGATCCTGTCGCCAACGCGGGCCGGGTTTCGGAACCGCCACGAACAGACGGCCAGAAAAATTAGGTGAGCAGTGGCGCAACGAGGCTGCAAATAGCAGCGCTTCGTATTGAAGGCGATTGTTTTGCCCAATGATGACGATGTTGAAATTCGGTGTACTGGCCTGCATCGGATGACTTTCGGAATTCTTGCCGATGACCGGCGCTGCGATTTTTGACCTACAATACGCAGCAAGGCCCGTCAAAACCTGATGCAGGGAAAACCTGATACGAAGGCCGCGTTGGCAATCTGCCCCTCAACTTTTGCCCGAACTGGTTCGTCGGGTGGTCAAAAACTACGCGGTTCATTGGGAATTCGAGGAATTTCGCTGGTTTTCGCTTTTTTTGGTCATTTTGTAAATTTTACCAATTGATAAAAAATTAGAATGTGGCAAGCTGATACCACAACAAACATATCTACAGGGAGTAGAGCGATGGCACAGGGCCAGATGGCCCCCGGCATTGTATCCGGGCGGCTTTCCAGCGATGAGCTGACCTCGAATTTTACGGATCTGCATCCGCCATTGGCCGCGCATGAGGCCGCTGTGGCCGCGGATCGATGCTATTTCTGCTACGATGCGCCGTGCGTGACCGCTTGTCCGACAGACATCGATATTCCGCTGTTCATGCGGCAGATTCAGGCCGGTCAACCCGAAGCAGCGGGAGAGACCATTCTGGCGCAGAACATTCTGGGCGGTATGTGCGCCCGCGTGTGTCCGACCGAGACACTGTGCGAAGAAGCCTGTGTGCGCGAAGCTGCCGAGGGCGCTCCGGTCGAGATCGGCCGCTTGCAGCGTTACGCGACCGACAGTGTCATGGCGTCGGGCAGTCATCCGTTTAGTCGGGCCGCGCCAACTGGCAAGACGATCGCCGTTATCGGGGCGGGTCCTGCTGGTCTTGCCTGCGCGCACCGGCTTGCAATGCTGGGGCATGACGTGGTGATCCATGAAGGCAAGCCCAAGCCGGGTGGTCTGAACGAATATGGCATTGCCGCATACAAATCGACCAATGACTTTGCGCAGGCCGAGGTCGACTGGCTGTTGAAAATCGGCGGCATTACCATTGAGACGGGTTCGGTGCTGGGCGAGAGCGTTTCACTGAACGGCCTGATCGAAAACTACGATGCGGTTTTCCTCTCCATTGGTCTGGCAGGTGTGAACGCCTTGCGTGCAGACGGGGCCGAAAAAGATGGTGTTCGGTTTGCGGTCGACTTCATCTCGGATGTTCGTCAGGCTTCTGATTTGGCGGATCTGCCGGTGGGGCGCAATGTTGTGGTGATCGGTGGTGGGATGACCGCAGTCGACGCCTCGGTAAAGTCCAAGTTGTTGGGGGCCGAGAATGTCACCATAGCTTATCGCCGTGGTCGCGATGCCATGGGGGCCAGCCGCTATGAACAAGACCTCGCGGCCTCACACGGTGTGAAGATCATGACCAACGTCCAGCCCGTCGCCATACATGGAAACGGTGCGGCTGTTGAAATCGAATTGGAGTATACTTCCAGTCACGACGGTCAACTCAAAGGTACTGGTGAAACAGTGCGACTGGCCGCAGATCAGGTTCTGAAGGCTATCGGCCAGACGCTGGAGGGCGCACCGGAAGGGCTCCAACTAGACGGTAGCAAAATTGCCGTGACAGGGGCCGGGCGCACCTCGATAGCCGGTGTCTGGGCCGGAGGGGACTGTGCCGCCGGCGGAGAAGACCTGACGGTGACTGCCGTTGCCGAGGGCCGCGATGCTGCGATGGATATCCATGCGAGCCTGACAGCGTGAAACTGATAGACAAAGATGCAAACCTGCATCAGGGAGGCCAAATAAATGGCTGATTTAAAAACAAACTTTCTGGGAATCGAAAGCCCTAACCCGTATTGGCTGGCTTCGGCGCCACCAACTGACAAGGAATACAACGTCCGCCGCGCATTCGAGGCCGGATGGGGTGGTGTTGTTTGGAAAACTCTGGGGTCCGAAGGGCCGCCGGTGGTGAATGTCAACGGGCCGCGTTATGGTGCGATCTATGGGGCTGATCGGCGTTTGCTGGGGCTTAACAACATCGAACTGATCACCGACCGTCCGCTTGAGGTGAACCTTGAAGAAATGGCGCGGGTCAAGGCCGATTACCCGGATCGTGCGCTCATCGCCTCGATCATGGTGCCGTGCGAGGAAGAGGCGTGGAAAGCCATCCTGCCGCGCGTGGCCGAAACCGGCGCAGACGGGATCGAGCTGAATTTTGGTTGCCCACATGGGATGAGTGAGCGCGGCATGGGTTCAGCCGTTGGGCAAGTCCCGGAATATATCGAGATGGTCACGCGTTGGTGCAAAAAATACTACGACCGCCCGGTGATCGTAAAGCTGACGCCCAACATTACCGATATCCGTAAGCCTGCTGCGGCCGCAAGAAATGGCGGCGCGGATGCGGTGTCACTGATCAACACGATCAATTCGATCACCAGTGTCAATCTGGATACATTTAGCCCGGAACCATCGATTGACGGCAAGGGCAGCCATGGCGGCTATTGCGGACCTGCGGTGAAGCCGATTGCCTTGTCGATGGTGTCGGAAATTTCGCGCGCTGAGGCGACGCATGGCTTGCCGATCTCTGGTATCGGCGGCGTGACCACCTGGCGCGATGCGGCCGAGTTCATGGCACTGGGCTGTGGCACGGTTCAGGTTTGCACCGCGGCCATGACCTACGGCTTCAAGATCATCGATGAACTGACGGCTGGCCTGTCCAAGTGGATGGACGAAAAGGGATACACGGACGTCTCACAGGTCGTGGGCCTTGCGGTGCCAAATGTAACCGACTGGCAGTATCTGAACCTGAACTACGTAGCCAAGGCCAAAATCGATCAGGATCAATGCATCAAGTGTGGCCGCTGTTATGCCGCATGCGAAGACACCAGCCACCAGGCGATTTCGATGTCTGCGGACCGCGTGTTCGAGGTCAAGGACGAAGAATGCGTCGCCTGTAACCTGTGTGTGGATGTGTGTCCGGTGGATGGGTGCATCTCGATGGTGCCGATGCAGGCCGGAGAGGTCGATCCGCGCACCGGATTGGAGGTTCAGCCAGACTACGCCAACTGGACAACGCATCCAAACAACCCGATGGCAAAAGCTGCCGAATAACACCAATGACAGACGAAGAAAGGGGCCGGTCAACGGCCCCCTTCTTTATGGCGACAGCAATTTGCGATAGAGCGTGTCTATAAACGGCTCAGCCCCTTTGAACGGGTCCTCTTCGCCCAGAATAGCGCGGACCTGAACATCAAAATCAGCGTAATGCTGGGTCAGCGCCCAGATCGAAAAGATCAGGTGATAGGGATGCAGCCGCGCGATTTTACCCTGATCCATCCATCCCGTCAGAACCGAGGTTTTTTCGTCGACCAACGACTTAAGGTCGTTTGACAAGGCGTCATGAATGCGGGGCGCACCCTGAACAAGCTCGTTGGCGAACAGACGGCTTTCGCGGGGCAGTTCGCGGCTCATTTGCAGTTTCCGATGGATATAAGACAGAATTTCTTCCATCGGTTCGCCGTCCGCGTCCAGATCGTGCAGCGGTGCCAGCCATGTCTCAAGCAAGCCCGACAGCAGCGCAGTGTGAATCGCTTCTTTTGACGGGAAGTAATACAGAAGGTTCGGTTTGCTCAGTCCGGCCTCCGTCGCGATCTGATCGACCGTCGCCCCGCGAAACCCATGGGCTGAAAACACGTTCAGGGCGGCATTGAGAATCGTTGCGCGATTCTTTTTCTGTATCCGGGTCGGGGCACGATCCTTGGGCATGTTTTCAGCGTGTCTCTTTTTTTGCCATGCGCGGGTAAATAGCGCCGAAACTTCTGGCGGCACCATGCAATTTCTTGACTGACGTCGAACCCGTGATAGCGTGAGTTTGACCATATGGTCAAATCAAGACACCACAAGCGAGCCAAATCGCAAGCAACAGGGAAGACACCAATGGCAGCTCCGGCGCAGAACCTCAGAATCAATGGCGACAGGTTGTGGGATAGCCTGATGGAGATGGCAAAGATTGGCCCGGGTGTTGCAGGCGGTAATAATCGTCAAACGCTGACGGATGAAGATGCCGAGGGACGCGCGCTTTTCCAGAAATGGTGTGAGGATGCGGGCTGCACCATGGGACTGGACCAGATGGGTAACATGTTTGCGCACCGTGCTGGAACTGATCCAGATGCGCTGCCGGTTTATGTCGGGTCGCATCTGGACACACAGCCAACGGGTGGAAAGTATGATGGCGTGCTGGGCGTGCTGGGCGGATTAGAGATCATACGGACCCTCAACGATCTTGGTATCAAGACCAAGCATCCGATCGTGGCAACCAACTGGACCAATGAAGAGGGCACGCGTTATGCGCCGGCGATGTTGTCATCGGGCGTGTTTGCCGGGATGCACACGCAGGACTGGGCCTATGACCGCGAAGATGCCGAGGGGAAGAAATTCGGTGATGAGCTTCAGCGCATTGGCTGGCGAGGTGATGAAGAGGTTGGTTCACGCAAGATGCACGCCTTCTTTGAGCTTCATATCGAGCAGGGGCCAATCCTTGAGGCAGAGGGCAAAGACATCGGTGTGGTCACGCATGGCCAAGGTCTTAGCTGGACCCAGATCACTGTGACAGGCAAGGATGCCCATACCGGGTCGACCCCAATGCCGATGCGCAAGAACGCTGGCCTTGCGATGGCGCGAATTCTTGAGAAGGTGGACGAAATCGCGTGGTCCCATGCCCCGCATGCAGTTGGCGCTGCGGGCCATATCGACGTATATCCGAACTCGCGCAATGTTATTCCGGGCAAGGTGGTCTTCACGGTCGACTTCCGCTCACCCGAGTTGGACGTGATCACCGATATGGAAAATCGCCTGCGCGTTGCCGCTGAGGATATCGTCGACGAGATGGGTCTGCAGATCGAATTCGAGAAGGTCGGCGGTTTTGATCCTGTGAAATTCGATGAGGGCTGCGTGGCCGCCGTACGTAACGCGGCAGAACGGCTGGGCTATTCGCATACCGACATCATCTCGGGTGCGGGTCATGACGCGTGCTGGATCAACCGCGTGGCACCGACAGCCATGGTCATGTGCCCCTGTGTTGACGGGTTGAGCCACAACGAGGCCGAAGAAATCAGCAAAGACTGGGCTGCAGCCGGGGCGGATGTTCTGTTTCATGCCGTCGTCGAAACTGCGGAAATCGTGGAATAATCTGGACCAGCCGTCCTCGGACTGGCGTTCCCCACGAGACGTTAGGCTAACAAAACAAGCGGCGAAGACCGCGTTAGGGAGTTTAAAATGAGCACTGTTATCAAAAACGGCACCGTCGTCACTGCGGACTTGTCTTACAAGGCGGATGTGATGGTCGAAGATGGTGTGATCACCGAAATCGGGATGGGCCTTAAGGGCGACAAGGAACTGGACGCGACGGGTTGCTACGTGATGCCGGGTGGCATTGACCCGCATACGCACCTTGAGATGCCGTTTATGGGAACGTATTCCAGCGATGATTTCGAAAGCGGAACGCGGGCGGCCTTAGCTGGCGGTACGACGATGGTGGTGGATTTTGCTTTGCCCAACCCCGGGGAAAGCCTGCTGGACGCCTTGAAGCGCTGGGATAACAAATCGACCCGCGCAAACTGTGACTATTCCTTCCACATGGCTGTAACTTGGTGGGGTGAGCAGGTGTTCGATGACATCAAGACAGTCGTGGAAGAGCGTGGAATCAATACGTTTAAACACTTCATGGCCTATAAAGGCGCGCTTATGGTGAATGACGATGAGCTGTTCGCGTCATTCAAGCGGCTGGCTGAACTGGGCGGTATCGCAATGGTGCATGCCGAGAACGGTGATGTCGTGGCCGAGTTGCAAGCCAAGCTGTTGGCCGAAGGTAATTCTGGCCCCGAGGCGCATGCCTACTCACGCCCGCCACAGGTTGAAGGCGAAGCCACGAACCGTGCCATCATGATCGCTGATATGGCGGGCGTGCCGCTCTACGTGGTGCATACCTCCTGTGAAGAAGCGCACGAGGCCATCCGCCGGGCGAAGATGCTAGGCAAACGCGTATGGGGAGAGCCGCTGATCCAGCACCTGACACTGGACGACAGCGAATATGCGCACCCCGACTGGGACCATGCCGCGCGGCGTGTCATGAGCCCTCCGTTCCGCAACAAACAGCACCAGGATAGTCTGTGGGCGGGGCTACAGTCAGGCTCGCTGAGCGTCGTGGCCACGGATCATTGTGCGTTTACGACTGAACAGAAGCGCTATGGCGTCGGCGATTTTACCAAGATCCCGAATGGCACTGGCGGTCTGGAGGACCGGATGCCGATGCTTTGGACCCACGGTGTGAATACCGGCCGGTTAACGCCAAATGAATTCGTTGCAGTTACCTCAACAAACATCGCTAAGATATTGAACTGCTATCCGAAAAAAGGTGCAATCCTTGTGGGCGCTGATGCCGACATCGTCGTTTGGGACCCTGAAAAGAGCAAAACGATCACCGCCGAGACGCAGCAATCTTCGATCGACTATAACGTGTTTGAGGGAAAAGAAGTCAAAGGCTTGCCACGCTTTACCCTGACCCGGGGACAGGTGGCCGTGCATGACGGCGAGATCAAAACACAGGAAGGCCACGGCAAGTTTGTTGCGCGTGAAGCCAACACCACCGTCAACAAGGCACTGAGCACTTGGAAAGAGCTTACTGCCCCAAGGCCAGTCGAACGGTCGGGCATCCCGGCGACGGGGGTTTAGTGCAGGCCAGAAAGTACAGGCGCCGCATAAAGATAATATTTTCAAGGCAGTGCAATGAATACTGAAAGTACGACCGAGCCCGTAATTGAGGCAAATCAACTGGATCTGACGTTCCAGACAAATGACGGACCGGTCCACGCGCTTAAAGACGTGAACCTGTCGATCAACAAGGGTGATTTCGTCAGCTTCATCGGCCCTTCGGGCTGTGGCAAGACGACCTTTTTGCGGTGTATCGCAGCGCTTGAAACACCAACCGGGGGCGCGCTGACTGTCAATGGCATGACACCGGATGAGGCGCGGCGAAACCGGGCCTATGGGTATGTGTTTCAGGCAGCGGGGTTGTACCCGTGGCGGACTATCGCGAAAAACATCAAACTGCCGCTTGAGATCATGGGATACTCATCAGCCGAACAAGATGAAAGGGTGAATAAAGTTCTGGAACTTGTTGATCTAAATGGATTTGGCGGCAAGTTCCCGTGGCAGTTGTCAGGTGGCATGCAACAGCGTGCGAGCATCGCGCGGGCGCTGGCGTTTGATGCGGATCTTCTGCTGATGGATGAACCTTTCGGGGCGCTGGATGAGATTGTGCGCGACCACCTCAACGAACAGCTTCTGGCGTTGTGGGCGCGGACAGAAAAGACCATCGGGTTTGTTACTCACTCGATCCCTGAGGCTGTGTATCTCAGCACCAAGATCGTTGTGATGAGCCCGCGGCCGGGGCGGATTACGGATGTAATCGACAGCCCTTTGCCGAAGGAGCGACCTTTGGATATTCGGGACAGCCCTGAATTCATCGAAGTTGCGCATCGCGTTCGTGAAGGTCTGAGGGCAGGGCATTCGGATGACTAGTACGGGGATAAGGTCATTCTGGGCGGTCTTGACCGTTGTCGGCGTCATCATTCTGTTCTGGTATGCGGCCAGCGTGCCGATGAACATCAAGGGTGTGCTGACCGAACTCGAACGGGCCGGAGAATCCGTCGATCCGCCTAACGCGGCCGATCGGCGGGATATGAATGAGTTTGGGCTGATCTTCGACAACAGCTTTGCGATTGACGAAACGTGGGAGCAGGACCGCCCGCGTCTACCGGCGCCGCATCAGGTGGCAGAAGAGTTGTGGGACAGCACGGTCGAGAAAAAGATCACCTCAAAAAGATCATTGATCTACCACTCTTGGGTAACACTCAGCGCGACAATGCTTGGATTTGCGATCGGTACGGGGCTCGGCATTCTGCTGGCCGTTGGTATCGTGCATAGCCGCGTGATGGACTTGTCGGTCATGCCTTGGGCCATCGTTAGCCAGACTATACCGATTATCGCTCTTGCGCCGATGATCATCGTGGTCCTGTATTCTGTGGGCATTCAGGGGATCATTCCCAAAGCGATCATTTCAGCTTACCTCAGCTTTTTCCCGGTCGTGGTTGGAATGGTGAAGGGGCTGCGCAGCCCCGATGCGATGCAGTTGGACCTTTTGCGCACCTATAACGCCAGCCAGTCGCAAGGGTTCTGGAAGCTGCGTTTGCCGGCGTCCATGCCTTACCTGTTTACCTCGCTAAAGATTGGTATCGCGGCCTCACTCGTCGGAGCCATTGTTGGCGAGTTGCCGACCGGGGCGGTTGCCGGTCTGGGCGCGCGTCTGCTGGCAGGGAGCTATTACGGTCAGACAGTGCAGATCTGGTCGGCGCTGTTTGCGGCAGCGATATTGGCAGCATGTCTTGTTGGTCTGCTGGGCCTGATCGAGCGTTCGGTTCTGAAACGGATGGGGATGGCGCAATGATACTTGTTTTCTGCGCTATCCTTCTGTGGTTGTTCGGCTGGTGGGTAAATAGCCGACTGGCTAGCGGACCCTATGCCGATACGCCGACCGTGCGGTTTCTAGCGCCCCTTATCTTTGGTCTTACGATCATAGGGATATGGGAACTGACAGTGCGGGGGCTTGATGTACCCTTGGTCATCCTGCCTGCGCCATCCTTGATCGCAGTGCGTTTTGCAGACAGCCTGCCAATTCTTTGGGCTGACTTTGTTCAGACGATCATCAAAGGGGCGCTCAGCGGTTACATCATCGGGTGCGGATCGGCCTTTTTGGTGGCGATTGCCGTGGACAGGTGGGATTTCTTGCGGCTTGGGTTGCTACCGGTCGGTAACTTCGTCGCAGCCCTGCCCATCGTGGGAACCGCCCCCATTTTGGTGATGTGGTTCGGTTTCGACTGGCATTCCAAAGCGGCGGTGGTCGTGGTGATGGTGTTCTTTCCGATGCTGGTAAACACTGTAGCTGGCCTCCGAGAAGCCACGGCCATGCAGCGCGACTTGATGGAGACTTACGCGGCGACCTATTGGCAGAGCTTTCTTAAACTGCGCCTTCCTGCAGCGATGCCGTTTATTTTCAATGGGCTAAAGATTTCTACCACTCTTGCGCTGATTGGCGCTATCGTGGCCGAGTTCTTTGGTTCGCCGACCTTGGGTATGGGGTTTCGGATTTCAACCAGCGTTGGGCAGCTTTCGCTGGATATGGTCTGGGCCGAGATCGTCGTGGCCGCCTTGGCCGGGACGGCGTTTTACGGCTTGGTGGCCATGATCGAAAAGGCGGTAACCTTCTGGCACCCGTCGCAACGCGGATAACGAAGATTAAACAGACCTCGAAAACGGGGCACCAACAACAACTAGGAGAGATGAAGATGAATAAGCTACTCAGCGGGGCGATTGCTGCCTTCAGCCTGGCAGCCAGTACGGCCTTGGCAGCGGATGAAGTAACGCTGCAATTAAAGTGGGTCACGCAGGCACAGTTCGCGGGCTATTACGTCGCCAAGGACAAAGGGTTTTACGAAGAAGAGGGGCTGGATGTTACGATCCTGCCGGGCGGTCCGGATATCGCGCCGACGCAGGTGATTGCAGGCGGTGGCGCCGATGTCACCGTTGAATGGATGCCCGCCGCGCTTGCCGCACGCGAAAAGGGCTTGCCGCTGGTCAATATCGCGCAACCGTTCAAAAGCTCTGGCATGATGCTGACATGCTGGAAAGATGCTGGAATCTCGTCACCAGAAGATCTTAAGAACCGCACCTTGGGTGTTTGGTTCTTCGGCAATGAATTTCCGTTCATGAGCTGGATGAGCCAGTTGGGCATCGACACCAGCGGCAAGAGCGAGAACGGTGTTGAGGTTCTGAAACAGGGCTTTAACGTCGATCCACTGTTGCAGCGTCAGGCCGATTGCATCAGCACCATGACCTATAATGAATACTGGCAGGTGATCGACGCCGGTGTTAGCCCGGATGAGCTTGTCACCTTTAAATACGAGGAACAGGGCGTCGCCACGCTTGAGGACGGCTTGTACGTTCTGGAAGAAAACCTGAGCGATGAAGCATTTGTGGACCGCATGGAACGTTTTGTTCGCGCCTCGATGAAAGGCTGGAAATACGCCGAGGAAAACCCGGATGAAGCAGCTGAAATCGTGCTGGAGAATGATGCGACCGGTGCTCAGACGGAAGAACATCAAAAGCGCATGATGAGCGAGATTGCCAAGCTGACTGCCGGTTCAAACGGCGCGCTCGAAGAGGCGGACTTTCAGCGTACGGTGGATACTCTGTTGGCCGGTGGTTCCGATCCTGTGATCACCAAGCAGCCCGAGGGCGCGTGGACACACACGATTACCGATGCTGCCCTCAACTGATCTTTAGCAAATTCCGAGACTGGCGCGGTCCCAACTGGGACCGCGTTTCCTTTTGGTGCATAGGAATTGGCACTGTACTTGAGTTGAGAAACGAGTAGTATTCTTTTGTAATTTGACGCGTTTTATACGGCTAATCCTAGAATACAGAAGAAAATGCAAAGTTTTGCAGCAGAACTCACCGCAGCCATGGCTTTGATCCTGAACGGGGATGCAGAGCTTTGGGCGATTGTGTTGTTGTCCCTGAAGGTTTCGCTTTTCGCTGTTCTGATTTCTGCGCTGATCGGCATGCCCTTGGGGGCCGCCTTGGCGGTTGCGCGGTTTCCCGGTCGGCGTGTGTTGATCGTTCTGATGAACGCCCTGATGGGTCTTCCTCCGGTCGTTGTGGGGCTTCTGGTGTATCTGATGTTGTCGCGTTCGGGTCCGCTTGGAGTTTTTGAGCTGCTGTACACGCCAACCGCCATGATCATCGCACAGGTGGTTCTGGTCACCCCCATTATCGCGGCGCTGACCCGTCAAGTCATCGAGATGCTGGCTGAGGAGTATTCGGAACAGCTCCGCTCGTTGGGCGTGTCGCGGCCCGCCTCGGTCCCGGTTTTGTTGTGGGATGCGCGGTTGGCGCTGGTAACGGCGCTTTTGGCTGGTTTCGGGCGCGCCATTGCTGAGGTCGGGGCGGTGATCATCGTGGGCGGGAATATCAACCATGTGACGCGGGTGATGACGACGACAATCGCGCTTGAGACGTCCAAGGGTAACTTGGCGCTGGCGCTGGCTCTTGGCGCGATCCTGATCGGCATCGCGGTTGCCGTGACTGCCATGGTCAGCACACTCAGCTTGCGGGCCGAACAGGAAGGGCTGCGCCATGCGTGACCTGGTTTCAGATATGGCAAGTTGCCTGTCGGTGGGGGGTGTACGGATTACGCGCAAAGGTAAGGCTTTGCTGGATGTACCCAGTTTGAACCTCGACGGGCCGGGACCAACCTTGATCCTTGGACCGAACGGAGCAGGCAAGAGCCTGTTGCTGCGGTGTCTACATGGGTTGATTGTACCAGATCGTGGCCAGGTGATGCAGGATGGCGTGCCCCTGGACGCTTACCACAAAACACGACAGGGGATGGTGTTTCAACAGCCTGTCTTGCTGCGCCGGTCTGTTGCGGCAAACCTGGATTTTGTCTTGAAACGCCGAGGTTTGCCCCGCAGTGAACGGAAAACCCGTATCCAGGATTTGCTGACCGAGGGTGGGCTGGATGGCAAGGCTCGGCAGTCTGCCCGGTCGTTGTCTGGGGGGGAGGCGCAACGTCTGGCTATTCTGCGCGCCCTCGCGCTTAACCCCGAGACGCTGTTTCTGGATGAACCCACCAGCGCGCTTGACCCGAGCGCCACGCAGATGATCGAACGGATGGTTCAGCGGGCCTCATCGCGCGGCGTGCGTATCGTGATGGTGACGCATGATATTGGTCAGGCCCGACGATTGGCTGCCGACATCGTAATGATGCAGGGCGGTCGGGTGGTTGAACATGGCGCAGCGCAACAGGTGTTGGATACCCCCAAAAGCGACGCCGCACGCCGATATCTGGCAGGCGGGTTGGTTACTTAATTTGAAATTGGAGTTCTAAATGATCCGGAACATTGTTCAGGCAAGCTTGATCGCTGTCGGTTTGACGGCGACAGCGGCGAGCGCCGAAGCGCCGTTCATCGTAGTTCAATCGACAACCTCGACCCAGAATTCGGGCCTATTGGACTATATCCTTCCGGGGTTTGAGGCTGAAACGGGCATAGATGTCCGGGTGGTTGCTGTTGGCACTGGTCAGGCGATCCGTAACGCGATTAACGGGGATGGGGATGTGCTGTTGGTGCATTCCAAACCAGCCGAGGAGAAATTTGTGGCCGACGGCTGGGGCGTTCAGCGTTTTGACGTGATGTATAACGACTTTGTTCTGGTCGGGCCGAAGTCTGATCCGGCACAGGTGAAGGGCGGCACAGATATCGTGGCTGCACTGACTGCGGTCGCCGAGGCAGAAGCGCCCTTTGCTTCGCGCGGGGATGACAGCGGCACGCACAAGGCAGAGATGCGCCTGTGGGATGCCGCAGCTGCCGACCCCATAGCGGCATCAGGGACGTGGTACCGAGAGACCGGCTCGGGTATGGGGGCGACGCTGAATGTGGCAAACGGAATGGGGGCTTACGTGCTGACGGATCGCGCCACATGGCAATCCTTCGGGAACAAGGACAATCTTGAGGTTCTGGTCGAAGGCGATCCGCGTTTGTTCAATCAGTACGGTGTCATCCTTGTGAACGCGGAAAAGCACCCTCATGTTCGCGCCGCTGCAGGTCAGAGGTTCATCGACTGGCTCATCGGGCCGCATGGTCAGGAAGCGATCGCGTCGTACACGCTGGACGGTCAGCAGTTGTTTTTTCCGAACTCAGAATAACGCGTCAGCCGCTGGCCCCGTTGTGGTGGATTGTTCCCAATCCAGACAGATCATAGCCACCAAATTCGGCGGCGCGGATGCTGAAACGTTCTGATTGCAGAAAGCCCAGCAGCTTCAGCATCGGGTCATCGAAATAGGCGCGTCGCCAGATGGCGAGATCCAGACGTTCGGAATGGGTCGGGACGAATTTCAGGTCGTAGAGCCCAGCCAAGGCAACCAGCCCGAACCCAACCTCGGCCTTGCTGTCGTGCAGGGCAATGGCCAGTTCTTCTTCGGTGCGGGCAGCGGTGGGTAGAGTGTCCAGATCGTCGCGCATCAGCCCGTGGGCTTCAAGCTGCGTGTCGAATAGCCGCTGACTGGCGGCGCTGTCCTGACGTAGGATCACGCGCTGTCCTTTCAAATCGGAAAATCCGGAGATGCCCGTGGCTTCTGGGGACAGAAGCAGCCCGCGCTGCCGCAGCGCGATTTCGTAAAGAACAACCGGAGCCTCACCGAGATTGGCGCGCAGGGACTGCGTGTTAAAGCCGTTGTCTTCGTGAATATGCAGCGCCGCGGCTTGTGCGCTGCGATCCTTCAGGCGTTCCAACCCATCGAACGAGCCGTCATAATACGTCGCCAGACCCGATCCACTTTCACGCAGCGCCCAATCCAGCAACGGATCATGGCTGCCTGCGACAATCGGGGGCAGCGGAGGTTCTGCCACCTGCGGGCCTGAGCGTGAGGCATTAAGCCATGCGATAACCTCGGCCCTTGGAAACAGCAGCTTACCCATGGCTCGCACACAGGGAACCTCACCAGATGAGGCAAGGTCATAGGCCTTCCGCTCGCCAATGCGCAGCAGGTCGGCCAGCTCTTTCGTCGTCAGGTATTCAGACATTTAGTCGAGGCGCACAGCGGATCCGGATCCCACATCCGCCGCGCTGAATCCCATCTGTTGCAGCGCAAAGGGTGCAGCAGCGGTAATCACGACCATTGCGGCCACAGCGGCAATAAAGGCTTTCATCGGTCTCCTCCGGTTGCGTTCTCCGGTGCCGTTGCGCGGCGCAGAAAGGCGACCAAATCGTCGCGGTCTTGCGCTTGTGTGATCCGTTGCATCGGCATCTTTGACCCCGGAATGTAGTGGTCTGGCCCTTCGTCGAAAAGGGCATTTATCGTATCGTCATTCCAAATGATATCAGAGTCTTGCAGCGTATCCGAGTAGAAATATCCCGGCAATGTTCCAGCCTTTCGACCAAAGACGCCATGCAATGTCGGACCCGCCCGTCTTTCCCCATCCGGTGTCAGGCTATGACAGATCGAGCATTTGCGGGCAAACTGGCGTTCACCATTGCTCATCTCTTCCGGGTTTTTGAGGAAACTTGGTTCAATCGAAGCCATTTGCGCCTGATCACCAAGTGCCGAGACAGGCCAACTATACATCGTCTCATCAATACCGCCCGCGTGAATGTTCCGTCCGTCGGTAGAAAACGCCAAAGCCCAAACCGGCCCACGCAGGGTGGCGCGGAAATCCTGTGCGATACGCCAGTCCTTCGTGTCGATGATCATGATGTAACCTTCACCGTCGCCCACTGCCAGCATTGTGCGATCCGGGCTAAGCGCCAAGGCGAGGATGGGACGGCGGCCTAGGGTAAAATCGCGCTCTTCACCGGTATTCAGATCCAATATGCGCGTCACACCGTCCACCGCTCCATAGGCAATCCAGTTGTCTTGGGTGTTCAGAACAAGCTCATTTATCCCAAAGCCATGTTCGACCAGACGCCGGGTTTCTTCGCCGCTGGCCACATCCCAAATTCGCAATGTTCCATCCATACCGGCGGAATACAATGTGGCGCCATCGGAAGAGAAGGCGACAGCGTTAACCCCGCTACCGATGGTTAGGGTATGTGCACTTGAACCGTCCTCGGGCCAAAGTCCGATGGTACCGTCCCAACTTGCCGTTGCCACGTGAGTTTTCGAGGCCGCAAGACCCACGATCTTTCCCTTGTGACGGCCAACAACCTCGCCGCCCGGCCAGCGGCGCAAGGTAAAGTCATCCCCGGCTGAGAAGATCGCACGCCCGTTGAAAGAGACACAGTTGACGGCGGCCTCGTGCCCCTCAAGCCATTCCGGCTTGCCGTCCGACCACAGCCCAACGGAATTATCGAAGCTTGCCGTTGCGATCCGCCCGTCAGGCGCGGTCGCGATCCCCATGATCGGGCCGCCGTGACCTTTGAGCGTAAAGAACTCGGCCAAGGCGGGCAGGGGGATCAGAGCAAGTGCAACGGCCAGCCAGCGCATCTATTCCGCAGGCGAGGCCGCAGCTTTGCCGGCTTCTTTTTCCTGCACCTCTTCCAACCACAGCGAGTGATGTTCGCGTGCCCATTGTTCTTCAACTTCACCCGTGCCCATGGCATCGAACGCGCCTTCCATCCCGACAGAGCCAAGGTAGATATGCGCAATGATAATGGCGATGAAGATATAGGCGACGATCACGTGCCAGAGCTGCGCGTACTGCATCTCTTCCTGCGGGGACATTTGCGTCGGCAGGTTCAGGCCAAGCATCTGAGGAATTCCCGTGGCATTTGCGACCGAGAAGGTTTTGGCGAACATCGGCAGTTCGAACGGGAACAACAGCGACAAGCCTGACAGGCTGATCGATACACCCAACAATACACAGGCCCAGAAGATCACCTTTTGGCCAGCGTTGAATTTCTTGGCGGGCGGATGGCTGCCTTTGGTGAATAGCCCACCTCCGGCGGCCAGCCATTTCAAGTCGGTGCGGTTGGGGATGTTGTGCGCGATCCAATTCACGGTGATGATGACCAACCCCAGCATAAAGGCCCAGGCCAGATTGTTGTGCAGCCACTTGCAGCCCTGCGCGATAGTCGCGAACCCTTCTTTTCCAAAGATCGGGATAAGGAAGTCGCGGCCATAAAGGGTCAGCAGGCCCGTTATTCCCAGTACCAGGAATGAGCCCGCAAATAACCAGTGGCCGAAACGTTCAAACCCGTTAAAGCGAAGCACGGTCCGGCCTGTTTTTTCCCCGTCTATGCGAATTCTTCCGCGCAGCAGGAAAAACAGCACGAGGATAGCGAGCATGCCAACAATGATATACGTTCCGTATTCGCGTAGCGGACCGGTGCGAAATGCCATCCACCACATACCACCGTCCTGAATCAGAACGCTGTCGGCGGGTCCGCGCGACGACACTGTTACGTCGGCCGAACCGTAGCGCAACGCGCGGTAGACGTCGCTGTCCGAGGCAACCCCGCGTGTCCCGAACTGCCCCAGTAGGCCCTCAACATTGCCTTGGCCGGTGTTTTGCGATCGGTAGCTGTCATCCACTTTTTCACCGCGCTGACGTGCCAGGATATCCTCTAACGTGGTTGCGCCACCGGTCGAGGTACGCTCGTTTGTAGTGGCTGGCGCCTCTGTCTCGTTGGTTTGCGCGATGGTGGCTTGTGCCAGTCCAATGGTAAACAGCAATGCGATGAATAAGCGGAACATCTGAACCTCGGTCAAAATCCCTGATCAGGCGACCCACGCATGCAGGTCGCCTGTTTGGTTTACGGAAAGCGGCCTTAGCCGTCTTTCTGGTCGTAAGCCGTGCCCCAGCCCCAAGCGCCCGAGCCAAAGCCGCGCGCGACGACACGCTCACGGTAGATGGCGGACACCACGTCGCCGTCACCGGCGAGCAGGGCTTTCGTGGAACACATCTCGGCGCAGATGGGCAGTTTGCCTTCTGCGATCCGGTTGCGACCGTATTTGGCGAACTCTGCGGTCGAGTGCGTTTCCTCGGGCCCACCGGCGCAGAAGGTACATTTGTCCATCTTGCCGCGTGATCCGAAGTTGCCCGCCTGCGGATACTGCGGCGCGCCGAAGGGGCACGCATAGAAGCAATAGCCGCAGCCAATGCACAGGTCCTTGGAATGCAGGACGACCCCTTCTTCGTTCTGATAGAAGCAGTCGACCGGGCACACCGCCATGCAAGGCGCGTCCGAACAATGCATACAGGCCACCGAGATCGAGCGTTCGCCCGGGTCACCGTCATTGATCGTCACCACCCTGCGGCGGTTCACGCCCCACGGCACCTCGTGTTCGTTCTTACACGCGGTGACGCAGGCATTGCACTCGATGCAGCGTTCGGCGTCGCAGAGAAATTTTGCTCTTGCTGCCATGTTCTCTTTTCCTCCCTTACGCTGCCCAGATTTTGCACAGAGTCGCTTTGGTCTCTTGCATCTGGGTCACTGAATCGTAGCCATAGGTCTGTGCTGTGTTGGTGCTTTCACCCAGCACATAGGGATCGGCGCCTTTCGGGTATTTCGCCCGCAGGTCCTCGCCCTGGAAATGGCCACCGAAGTGGAATGGCATGAAGGCCACGCCGGCACCGACCCTGTTGGTCAGCATCGCCATCACCTTGACCTTGCCTCCTTCCGGACCTTCAACCCAGACCTGTGATCCGTCGCGAATTCCAAGGTTGTTGGCATCGCGCGGATTGATCTCGACGAACATGTCCTGCTGAAGCTCAGCCAGCCATGGATTTGACCGAGTCTCATCCCCGCCGCCTTCATATTCGACCAGACGACCTGACGTGAGGATTATCGGGTAATCCTTTGAAAAGTCGTTCTTCTGGATCGAAGCATAAAGGGTCGGTAGGCGATAAGCCTGACGGTCTTCGTAGGTTGGATAGTCCTCCACCAGATCGCGCCGGTTGGTATAAAGCGGCTCGCGATGCAGTGGGATCGGATCCGGGAAGGTCCAGACGACCGCGCGGGCCTTGGCGTTCCCGAAGGGCGCGCAGCCATGCTTGATCGCAACCCTCTGGATACCGCCGGAAAGGTCGGTTTTCCAGTTGGTCTCTGGTCCCGCAACGGCGTCGATGGCCGCGCGTTCCTCATCCGTCAGGTCTCCATCCCAGCCAAGGTCCATCAGCATTTGCATCGTGAATTCGGGATATCCATCCTGAATTTCCGACCCAACACTATAAACCCCTTCGGCCAACAGGTTGTCACCATCGCGTTCCACGCCAAAGCGCGCGCGGAAGGTCAGGCCACCTTCGGCCACCGGTTTGGACATATCATAAAGGTTCGGTGTCCCTGTATGACCCATTTCCGGTGTTCCCCAGCAGGGCCAGGGCAGGCCGTAGTATTCGCCGTCATTCGGACCGCCAACAGCCTGCAGCGTGGTTCTGTCGAACGTGTGCTGATTGGCCATGTGACTTTTCAGACGTTCCGGCGATTGGCCTGTATAGCCGATGGTCCAGAGGCCGCTGTTGAACTCACGCGTGATGCTTTCAACATTCGGGGTCTCGGGGTCCTCCATCTCGATATTGCGGAACAAACGATCCGCCCAGCCGAACTTGTTTGCGAATTTGGCCATGATGACCTCGTCCGGCAGGCTTTCGAACAGCGGTTCGACCACTTTATCGCGCCATTGTAGCGACCGGTTCGAGGCCGTGACCGAGCCACGGGTTTCGAACTGCGTACAGGCGGGCAAGAGGTAGACGCCATCGGTGCGGTCATGCAGAACGGCCGAGACGGTGGGATACGGGTCGATTACGACCAGCATGTCCAGCTTCTCCATCGCCGTCTTCATCTCCGGTCCTCGCGTTTGCGAGTTCGGAGCGTGACCCCACAGAACCATGGCACGAACGTTGTTGTCCTGGTCCATGTTTGCCGGGTCTTCCAGAACACCGTCGATCCAACGAGACACGGGAATGCCGCGTTCGTTCTGAAGCGGCTTGTCCTTGCCGTCTTTGTCTTTAATCGAAGCGAACTGACCAGCCAACCATTCTGGGTCTTCACCCCAGACGCGTGCCCAATGGGCCCAAGCCCCTTTTGACAGGCCATAGTAGCCGGGCAGGGTGTGGGACAGAACACCAAGGTCCGTCGCGCCCTGCACGTTGTCGTGGCCGCGGAAGATGTTGGTGCCACCGCCAGACGTGCCCATGTTACCAAGTGCAAGTTGCAGAACGCAGTAGGCGCGGGTGTTGTTGTTCCCGTTTGTGTGCTGCGTGCCACCCATGCACCAGATCACTGTGCCGGGGCGATTGTTCACCAAAGTGCGCGCTACGCGCTTCAGTTGTGAACCGGGTACACCCGTCACGCGCTCGGTTTCTTCTGGCGTCCAGTTGGCGACCTCTTCGCGGATCTGGTCCATTCCCCAGACACGGGTGCGGATGAACTCTTTGTCCTCCCAACCGTTGTCGAAGATGTGCCACAGCATTCCCCAGATCAGGGCAACATCTGTGCCGGGACGGAACCGGACATACTCATCCGCATGCGCCGCGGTGCGCGTAAAGCGCGGGTCACAAACAATCAGCGGTGCGTTGTTCTGCTCTTTCGCGCGCAGAACATGCAGCAGCGAGACGGGGTGCGCCTCGGCCGGGTTGCCGCCGATGATGAAGATCGCCTTTGAGTTATGGATGTCGTTGTAGCTGTTGGTCATGGCGCCGTAGCCCCATGTATTCGCAACACCCGCAACCGTGGTTGAGTGGCAAATCCGGGCCTGGTGGTCCACGTTGTTCGTGCCCCAATAAGCGGCGAACTTGCGGAACAGATAGGCCTGTTCATTGTTGTGCTTTGCAGACCCCAACCAGTACACGCTGTCTGGTCCGGATTCCTGGCGGATGTTCATCATGCCGTCGCCGATCTCGTTGATCGCCTCTTCCCAGCTGATGCGTTTCCACTCTCCGCCTTCTTTTTTCATCGGGTATTTCAGGCGGCGCTCGCCGTGGGCGTGTTCGCGAACCGAGGCCCCCTTGGCGCAGTGCGCACCCAAATTGAACGGGCTGTCCCAGCCCGGCTCCTGACCGATCCATACGCCGTTCGACACTTCGGCAACCACGGTGCAACCGACAGAACAATGCGTGCAAACCGATTTCACTAGGTTGACCGCGCCGGTGGCTGTGGCGGCGGCATTGGCCTGTGTCACGGTTCCACCCGTGGCGCTGATCGCGGCAAGGCCGCCAATCGTCAGGCCCGAGCCACGCAGGAATGCGCGGCGATCGACGGTTTTCTCGCCGATTTGGGACAGGATACTTGTCCGCTGGGGGCGTCTCGCAACCCCGTTGGTCTTTTTCCTAAGCATTTTTCTCCTCCCTTGCTGGCCATGACCTGCATGGCTGGCTTGGTGCTGTTGATGCCGACGTCAGGGCCAATCGCAACCGTCTGCCGGGTGTGACAACGTCCGGGTCAGAACCGGGCGCTGTCGAGGTATGCGCGCGTGTGCGCGGTGTCCTGCATCCGGGTTTCGTCCGTAGGCAGTTCGGCTGCTTCGGCCTGTCCGGTCAGGCTGGCGGCGGCAACGGCAGCGGGTGCTGCGGTTCCGGCCAGTTTGAGGAAGTCGCGGCGCGTGGCGCCTTCTTCCTTGGTCTTGCTCATGGGCATCTCCTTTCCCATTTGCAGTTTGACGCCCAAAAAGGCGCCGGCGAATGACAGCGGTTCAGGCTGTCGTCATTCGAAACGCCTCGCGCTCGATCTCCATGAACACCCGACCGGCCGTGCCGACAGATGCGTAAAGAACCGATGCTTCGGCTGCTTCCAGATCCGCATAGAAATGCGTGGCCCACGGGCCGATATGTTTGTTCCAGAACGCCTTTTGATCAGCCAATGTGGCAGGCACACCAAAGCGGCCAACGATCATGCCCGCCATCATCTCCATCAATGAGGCGATATTGTCCTCTGGCTCGAACACGTTTTGGGCCCGCGTGATACTGCGTGCGGCCATGTCCTTGCGCAGCTGCGCCAAGGGTTTTTCGTTCAGAAAGCCGGTCAGGTAAAAGCTGGCATAGGGCAACAGCTCGCCACGTCCCAGTCCAATGAACAGCGCGTTGAACTCACGTTCCGCAGCGGCGGGTTTGGTGACTTTTGCCACACGCGCCATGGCCTGAATGGCCTGCCCCAGATCAGTATCGTCACCAGTCAGGCCAGCGACCTGATCCAGCAGCATCTGATCCGGCGGGGCAGCCAGAAGAAGTCCAAGAAAGTTGTAGAAATCCGCGCGCAGGCGATCCTCGGATGAGACATCAAGTTGTTGCGCGTTGTTTGCGGTCATAAGGCTATCCTTCAAACTCGAATTTCATGCGACGTGGGGTAGGGGCCAGTTCAACCTCTTCGGTGTCCTCAGCCACAGCGACAACAACGGGCGTCGGGCTGGGCTCTTCCAGCAACTCGGGGTCCGCGTCCGGCTCGGCTGTGTCTTCTTCCGGCTGTTCTTCTTCAGCTTGCGCCGCTAGCGCTTCGATATGGGCCAGCATGCCTTTGCCGACCTGATAGGCCGTAGAGATATTTTCGATCACGCACGCAGCGTCGGTATAATCTTCGCCGTAATCGACCAGCCCGTCGACATTGGCCAGAACCGGGTTCAGCCGCCACAAACGCCGCAGTGCGCGGCGGCGCAGGCGGTCCGGCACAGCCTTGGCCATAAAGCCCGAGACGTCATCCCCGGCTTGCAACTGATCGGGATCGGGCAGGTTGAACTTAGCCAATATCTCGGCGTCGCTTTTTTCCTCAAACTCGGCCTGTTGTGCGGCAATGGCTTGGTCTTCGGCCGCGATCACTTCGGCTTCGGCCTCGGCCTGAACGGCGGCCTTGCGGCGGGACCAGAAGTCGTGGGCTTGGGTCATTGCGCGATCCTCCGAGGAGCGCGGTAAACGTCTGAGGCCTGCCGGATACGGGCGTCCCCCTTGCCATCTTCCACAAGATCGGTTCGTTTTTTGTCACGGCGGCGTTTGACGAAAACTTCGTCTCGGTGATGTTCCAGCGCAAAATCCCTGACCCAGGCGATCAGGCCGTCGGTCATCGGGATTTTCTCGACTATCTCTTCCCCGGTATCGGCATAGTCCTGCCCTTCGAACGGGGATGCCGTAACAAGGACCGCATCCATCGGACGTTCACCATCCAGCGCGTCGCGCAGAACCAGATAGATTGAGGGTTTGCCGTCAGAGAGGTTGACCATATAGGCTTCGGTTTCATCCGCCCAAAGTGTCAGGGGCAGGGTGGCGGCATGGTATTCCACCGCGTCACCTTCACGGCGTAATTCACGCCAGTCTGCCGGTCCGGCGCCCGGTAATACCGCTACGGCACGCCAGTTCCATTTGGCCCAGCGGGTGACACCAGGTGTTTTGCGCACGACGACGCCGATTGGCATTTCGATCTGGCTTGCGGCCTTGGCCACTGGCTCCTCCCCGAAAGGCTCTCCCCTGCCTTCCCTTGCGTCCACTATGGTACACAATTCGGCTTTGTGCCAAGCATGAATTCTTTTGAAACATAATATTTTAATGTCTGTTCCTTACTTCAATTGTCGGGAACTGGTTTCGTAATTCACAAATTCATCAATGAATGATGCCAAGCGGATTGCCTGAGTGCCAATACGGTTTAATGTGCAAAGCATAGGGAATGTGTCCGGGGGAGGAAATGGGTACCAAACTATTGCTTTGTGATTGCGCAGGCAGTCAAACCGTAGACGGCGACCGGATTGCAGGTTCCTGCGATGTTGAATGCTCCAAACTGCATACGGCACTATGCACCGATCAGCTGGGGTTAGTGTCACAAGCCTTGCAAGAGGAAGAGCAAGTTCTTATCGCCTGCGGTCAGGAGCAAGATGTGTTCCGCACCCTTGCCAACGAACTGGAAGTCGACCCGCCAGCCTTTGTGGATCTGCGCGACCGTGCCGGGTGGTCTGAGCAGGACAGCGCAGCAGCCCCCAAGATGGCCGCCCTGACTGCCGAGGCATTGCTGCCTCAGCCAATCACGCGCAGCGTTGATGTTGTAAGCGAAGGCACCTGCTTTATTGTTGGCCCCGGTGAACCGGCCTTTGAACTAGCCAAGAGGCTGTCTGATACGCTGGCCGTTACAGTGCTGGTGACTGACAATGCACAGCCGATCACGCGCAACTTTGATGTGGTGCGAGGGCAGTTGCGGTCAGTGAGCGGTGCGCTGGGTGGGTTCTCATTGCGTTTTGATGGATTGCAGCAGCTTGAACCGGGCGGTCGCGGGGCCTTCGGCTGGTCGGAACCGCGCGATGGCGCGCTTTCCTCCTGCGACATGGTTCTTGACCTGACCGGTGGCACTCCGTTCGTTCAGGCCCCCGCCAAGCGCGAGGGGTATTTGCGCGCCGATCCAAAAGATTTGGTCGCGGTCGAGCGTCTTGCGTTCCAGGCGGTCCAACTGGTCGGCACGTTCGAAAAGCCGCTTTACGTTCGGTTGGAAGAGACGTTCTGCGCGCATTCCCGTGCCGAACAAGTTGCCTGCACCAATTGCCTGGATATTTGCCCGACGGGTGCAATCACCCCGGCGGGTGAGCACGTGTCGATCGACCCTATGGTGTGCGCCGGATGCGGAGCCTGCGCGGCACTGTGCCCCTCAACTGCTATCACCTACGAAGACCCGCCCGTTTCCGCCGTTCTGTCGCGGATGCATATTTTGGCACGCACGTATCGGCGCGCAGGGGGCGAAGCGCCTCGGTTGCTGGTGCATGATGCACACGGGGCCGAGATGATCCGGCTTGTCGCACGGTTTGGGCGCGGCCTGCCGGCAGACGTCATCCCGTTGGAGCTGAGCGTGATCTCGGGATTTGGTCACGCCGAAATGCTGGCCGCGCTGGCCCACGGCTTTGCACGTGTCGACATTCTGTTGGCCCCGACCACTGAACGCGACGCGCTGAACCAAGAGCTGGCGCTTGCGCAGGCGATTGCAGGACCGTACGGGATAGGGCTGATTGATGAGGCCGACCCGGATGCAATGTCAGAATTGTTGTATGCGCAGGACGTACCACTACCCTTGGCCGATCCAGTCTTGCCGTTGGGCAATCGCCGACAAATCACGCGGCTGTCGGCGCAGGCGCTGAACCCTCAGGCAGATGCGCCCTTGCCGCTGCCAGAAAACGCGCCCTATGGAGCCATTTCGGTAGATACCGATGCCTGCACGCTGTGCCTGAGCTGTGTCTCGCTGTGCCCATCCGGCGCGTTGATAGACAACCCGGACAAACCGCAACTGAACTTTCAGCAGGATGCCTGTCTGCAATGTGGTTTGTGCAAGGGCATCTGTCCCGAGGATGCGATCTCTTTAGTTCCGCAACTGGATCTCAGCGACGCCGCATTGTCGCAGCAGGTTCTGAACGAGGAGGAACCTTTTGCCTGCGTGGAATGCGGTGCCCTGTTCGGGGTGAAGTCCACGATCGAGCGGATCATGGAAAAGCTGTCGGGCACGCATCCGATGTTCGCCACCTCAGAACAAGCGCGGATGATCCAGATGTGCGACAACTGCCGCGTGAAAGTGCAGTTCCAGCACGACGACAACCCGTTTCAATCAAAACCGAAGCCCAAGGTCGTCACGACCGAAGACTACTTCTCAGACAGAAAGGATCACTGAAGCTGTAGCGGGGCACCGAGTTCAGCCGCCTTGATAACCGACACAAAAGCCAGAATCGCCTCAAGCTCTTCCAAGGTCATTTGGACCGGATGGATGGGTGAGGGGCGCTCGGGGTCGAAAGGCGGCGTCAACCCGTCGATCTGCGTAAAGGCGGGGTGGGGGTTAAGGGCAAAGAAGGCTTCAAACCGTTCGGACCAATCCGGCATCGCGCGCAGCACTGCGAAAGAGGGGGTTGAGCCCAGCCCGTTCATCCGGTTCCTTGGGCCTATCACGTGACACCGTCCGCAATGGGCCATCGACAATTCCTCACCCCGGAGTGCATCGCCATCGATAGCGGTTTCCTGCTGGGTCGCTGCGACTTCGAAGCTGGCAGAGAAGGGTGCGCCTTTTTCCGGCGCAAAGCTTTCAACCGTATTCTTGCCGATATCGGACAACAGCCAATCGCGGAATCTCTCATGCCGGGCGTCACTTTCAATCCGCAGGTGATAGACCACACCGGCGCGTGCAAAGACCGGATCACCCGGAGGAGCCGTTTCCAACACCAAAACACCCGCATCATCCGCAATAACGCGTATCCCGGTCTTGAGCGAGAAGCGTGGAAGAATATGTTGCAACAGACCGGACTCTTTCACCTCAGCCGGGGCGGCAAGCCCCAGTGCCTCTTGCGACAAAGAGGGGGTGGCAGAGAGCGTCAGGGTCAGGCACAAAAGGACAAAGCGCATGGCCTAATCTAGCGGCCCGGCCCCAAATGCGTCAATTGAACAGAAAAAGACGGAGACACATGCAATGAAAATCAGCCACAAGGTTGGGCAGACGAACGGGGTAAAGGCATGAGTGTTCGGGACACGGTTCTGGCAAACCTGAAAAAGATCACCGATCCTGTCTCTGGTCAGGATATCGTCAGTGCGGGTGTTGTACGTGCGTTGAACGTGGACGGCGGCACCGTGCGGTTTGTGCTGGAGATCGACCCGAAACAGGCCGAGCGTATGGAACCCGTACGGGCCGCTGCGGAACAAGCCGCGCAGATGGTTGAAGGCGTGGCCAACGTCTCCGCGATGATGACTGCGCATTCCGACAAGGCACCGCCGGATTTGAAACCCAAACCAAAACCTTCGCAAACCGGACCGCAGGCTGTGCCGGGTGTTGATCGGATTATTGCTGTTGCGTCGGGCAAGGGCGGCGTTGGTAAGTCGACCGTCTCGGCCAACCTTGCCTGCGCCTTGGCGGCCGAAGGACGGCGCGTCGGTCTGTTGGACGCGGATGTTTATGGCCCGTCGCAGCCTCGTATGCTTGGGGTCTCGGGCCGTCCGGCCAGCCCTGATGGCAAGACGATACTACCGCTGCGTAATCATGGCGTGACGATGATGTCGATGGGCCTGATGACCAACGAAGGGCAGGCGGTAGTCTGGCGTGGCCCAATGCTGATGGGTGCGCTGCAACAGATGATGAAGCAGGTACAATGGGGCGCGCTGGATGTGCTGATCGTGGACCTGCCGCCCGGTACTGGTGATGTCCAGTTGACGTTGAGCCAGAAATTCAAGGTGGATGGCGCCATTGTCGTTTCAACCCCGCAGGACGTGGCCCTGATCGACGCCCGCAAAGGGATCGACATGTTCAACCAGCTGAAAACGCCGATTGTTGGAATGATCGAAAACATGTCGACCCATATCTGTTCGAACTGCGGGCATGAAGAGCATATCTTTGGTCACGGAGGCGTTGCGTCCGAAGCTGAGGCGCTGGGCGTTCCATTGTTGGGGGAAATTCCGCTGCATTTGGACATTCGTCTGGCCGCCGACGGAGGTGCCCCCATCGTGGTCACAAAGCCCGACAGCCCGCAGGCCGAGGCATTCCGTAAAATCGCCCGCGATCTGATTGCCAAGGGCAACGCATGAACAAACCGGTCTTTCCTCCCTTGTTGATGGGCCATCCCGCGCAGGGTGGAGAGGACCCGTTCGAGCGTGCGCAGGCCATGGCGGCGCTTGGCTGCGATGGCGGTACAGTTGTCTATAACATTCAGGCCGACCACCTCCGCGCCGCCATCGTCTTTGCGCCCGAAGTGCCTTTGCAGGACGCCATGGTGATGTTGCCGCTATGTGCCGTTGGTTTTCAGAACGCACTGGGTGCATTGGCGCCACCCGAGGTTGCCGTACATCTGGGGTGGGATGGTCTGATCTATGTGAACGGTGCGAAATGTGGGATGTTCCACGTCGCCGCGTCGACCACCGATCCTCAGATCGAGCCTGATTGGCTGGTCGTCGGCTGGGAGCTGGCATTGCTGCAAACAGGCGGAGATCCGGGGAAAACGCCCGATGTGACAGCACTTTACGACGAAGGCTGTGCCGATGTCTCTGCTGTGCAGTTGGTCGAAAGCTGGTCGCGCCATATGCTGACTTGGCTCAACCGCTGGCAAGAGGATGGCAATGCCCCATTGCATGGCGAATGGATGGGGCTGTTGCAGGGTGTGGGTGAACCGTATGAGGGGGGCGTCTTCCTCGGTACGGACGAACGGTTCGGAATGTTGATCCGTGACGGTTCACAGACCAGACTGCGGCCACTGACCGAATTGTTGGAGAACTGATGATGAAACTGGCCCGAGCGATCCATTTCGACGAAAGCGATATGAACGTGTTTCACTCTCCGGCGCGAACCGGCGAGTGGTGCATCTCGGGCGGGTTCGAGTTCTCGAATTGGGGGCAGGCCGATCTGGAAGGTAAAGCGCGACAGGCCTTTTCGAATGGCTGGCTTGGTGTCGAAACCTTCGGACGTGTAACATTTGTCGCGGTTACGCAGATTGAAGAGGCCGAACTGGATCAGGTCACGAAAAACCTTGCCGAGCACTTTGTGCAATTCTACGGCGCGCCCTCAGTGGAGGCCGCGTTAGGAGTTGCACAGGCGGAAGTGGCGCAAATGTGCGATCTGTGTGAGGAACACGCGCCGAACACGTTGCTGACCGTGGCGCGGGAGCTCTCCGAAACCGGCGTTCATGAGGCATTCCGGATCATCACACCGCAAGAAACCCAGCTTGAGGCGCTGGCCGTTCACGGCTCGGCCGATGAGTGAGGGTTAAATCTGGTCCGCGAACCCGCCGAACTGGCCGCGTTTGAAAATCAGGCCTTTGCCCTTGCGGTACATCACGCGTTCCACCTCACCAATAATGATCAGGTGATCACCGGCCTCGTGTTTGGCGTGTAGCTTGCAGTCAAACCGCGCGAGGCATTCGGTCAATTGCGGACGCCCTTTGTGATCCAACGCCCAATCCATATGCGAGAAGTCCAGCCCATCGCGGGCGAACTGTAGTGCCTGTTCTTGCTGATCCTCGGCCATCACGTGAATTGAATAGTGCTGACACGCGTTGAAAGAGTTAAAGCGATGGGAATCCTTGGCCAAGCACCACAATACCAATGGCGGGTCCAGCGACACCGACGAAAAAGAGTTCACGGTAATCGCGCGTGGCCCATTCCCCGTATCCGTCGTAATTACCGTAACGCCGGTTCCGAAGCACCCCAGAGCCTCGCGATAAGAGCTGACTTGATCCGGTGTGGGGGTGAAGTTTTTTTCTGTCATTTTACGCTCTTGCAGTCGTCGTGACTCAGGTGCCACGACTTGCGAAGTTTGTCCATGAAAAGCTGACAACACAGTTGAATGTGTCGATGTCTAATTCATGTCTTCCAGCAGGCGGCCATGCTGGCGGGTCGCTTCGACGACGGCTCCAAAGGTCGCCATGCCGCGGGCTTGCAGCATTGGCAGCATCTTGACCAGGGCTTGCGCCGTCGCAACAGCATCACCCAGCGCCGTATGCCGCAACTCATTCGGAATGGTGATCTCAAGCCGAGCGCATAAGGCATCCAATGTGTGTTTATCGCTGGCCCCAAAAAGAACCGCAGACAACAGAACCGTGTCCAGAATGGGGTGATCCCATTCGACCTCCATCCGCTTGGCGTGGCGCCGCAAAAAGGCCATGTCGAATGGTGCGTTATGAGCGACGATCACCGCATCCCGGGCGAACTGATGGAAGGTACGACCTGCCTCGACAATATCCGGCGCACCCTGAACCATATGGTCGCTGACTTTATGGACTTTGGTCGAGGCTGGCGGGATCGGCATACCGGGATCGACCAGCATGTCTAAATGTTCGCCTTCGACAATGCGCCCATTGACGACCCGAACCGCTCCGATCTGGACAATCTCATCCTTGTGCGGCAGCAGCCCTGTGGTTTCAGTGTCGAACACCACAAAGCACAGTTCCTGCAACGCGAGGGATTCGAACTGGCCTCCGTCCGTGCTGTTCAACAGGTCAAAGTCGTAAACTAGCGGCCGCGCTTCTTCGGGTGAGATATTCACCGCGCTCTCGTCAAATATCAGCAAGTAACCGGGCGCATCGCCCAACGGCTTCATCCGCGCGGAATAGGTCTGCGCACCGTCGACGCTGGTGAGCGTACAGTCGACTTCAAACCCAGACTTCGACAGTTTCTTGTGGGCCTGCTCCAATGGTCCGCGCTGCAAGTATTCGAACAAAGACGCGTTCAGACGAGGATGCGCGATCTGGGCCAGAACACCGGCGGCCTGCCCGTCATAAAGGACGATCCTATGCGTCGGACTGGCGAGAACCATCGCCACAGGTATCTCGGTCAGCAGCGCCGTCAGTCTCTTTTTTTCGGCTGTCAGATAGGCGGTTTCGGCTGCAACGGCTTGGGCGACATCTAGGGTTTTACCAGAAAGTTGCTCGGCCAACCCCGCCGCAGCAGGCGCAAGATCGCCCAGATAGCGTGCGGCTTGCGTATCGACATCCGTGCTGACACCAGCATGAGCACGCGCGCGCAATTGTGCTGACAAGCGTTCGATGGGTTTCGCAACATTGTCGTCAAACAGAAGCCAAACAGCGATAATCAGGGCGATGAACCCAAATCCCATCAGGATTTCGGCCATGATGAACGCATTGACAAGGGATGGGTCAGCGACGCGCAGGTAACTGATCCAAAGTGCAACAGAACTAACGGCAAGCGCACCTACGGCCAAAAGGCAGAAGAACAGAAAAATGCGTACGCGCAGGCTTAACCGGTTTAGCATGTTACACTCCGCAGGTGACCTCGATGATTGGGTCGTGGGCACTGACACTCAGCCAGTCGGCGTTCACTATCCCGCCATCGTCGCCGAATTCTGCCCCGTCCGCCAGACTGGCGCGGCTATTTGTGGCGCAGTTAACAGCAATCGGAAGTTTCTCGACAGGCGCCCAACGACCAAAAAAGTACATGTCCACAAGCCTTTGTTCCGGAACTTGTTCATTGGTCTGAACAGACACCGTGTCGACTGCAGCGAAGCGATTGACGAAAGGCACCGCATAGGTCCAAGGGCGATAGAAGGCTTTGCTTTCGACCTCCTGCACAATTTCCATACCTTCGGGCAGGGCCTCGACTGTTCTGTCGTACCAGGAATACTCACTGGCGATCGTCACTCCGATCATGCCCAACCCCGCGGCGACAGGCGCTGACCAGCGGGGCAGGCGACCGCCCGTCAGTTTGTTCACCAGCATGGCCACTCCGGCAAAGGCAAAGCCCGCAAAGATTGTGCCGATCAGTTCCAGAAACATATATCTCTCCGAGTTACGGGCGATTACACCCGTTTATTTTCTTGCCTAGCCCAGCATACCTTTGCCATGGCCCACGGCAGATTGCATCGTTTTTACAACAACGAAAGCGTCGCGTAGATGACTTCGCTCAAAGTCCGACAAAGCGGATGGCGGAAGATAGTTGTTGGGTTTTTCACCGGACTTTACCAGCCTCACCTGATGTTCCAGCCGTGTTTCTGCTATCAGATCATAAGCATCCAGCAGATCGCGCGCACCGGACGGGCTGAGGACATTTGCCGCTTCGGCAGCTTTCAAACGGGCGCGCGTATTGGCCTCGGTCAGTTGTCCCTGCAGGCTGTAGACGCGGGCTAGATCGACGACAGGCACAACGCCATTGTGCTTGAGGTCCAGCGTGTTGCGATGCTCACCCGACCGGATAGTTGCGAACCCGCGCAGCAGGCCAAGTGGCGGAGTATGCTTCAACGAGTTTGAAATCATGTGCGCCACGAAGATCGAGTTCGCATTGGCCGCCGCCAGCGTGTCGGCCTGAAGGTCTTCGAACAGTTCGAACGCGCCACCGATTGGACGCAGATCGAACATCACCGACGCCAGCATCTGAGCTTCGGGATTGGGTTTCGCGATCCAGCCGCTGAAATAGTCGCGCCAAACGCGTAGTGGCTGGCACCAACGCGGATTGGTCGCCATCATGTCTCCGGGACAGTAAAAATATCCGCAAGTGTCCAACCCGTCGGAAACAAATTTCGCCAGATCCGTGAAATAGGCCATGTCGCCTTCGGTCACGCTGTCATCCAGCATCAGGCAGTTGTCCTGATCCGAGACTCCGGTCTGTTCCTGCCGTCCTTGTGAGCCGCAAGCCAGCCAAAGATACGGCACCGGCGGCGGGCCAAGTTTCTGTTCAGCCAAGGCAAGCAGACGGCGGGTGGCGGTATCCGCGATGTCGGTAATCAGGCGAGTGACGATTTCGTGCCGGTTCCCGCCAGCGACCAGTTGTACCAACAGCTGCGGAATCTCTGCAGTAACCTGCGCCATTTCATCCGCCGAATTTGCATGTGCGATCCGGCGCACCAACTCGGCCGAGTTCACAGCTTGATAATGCGTCAGGTCAGTCTGCGTCACGATCCCAATCAGCTTGCCGCCCTCACAGATCGGTATGTGACCAATCCCACGCTCCATCATCACGTGCAGAACGTCCGAGCCGATATCAGACGGAGATAGCGTGATAGGGTTTGGCGTCATGATTTCCGAAACCGGAGTACCCGCAGGCATCCCATCCGCCACGTATTTTCCTGATATGTCACGCAGGGTTGCTATACCCAGCAGGCCATCGCTTTCGGTCACGCATAGTGACGAGATATGGCGGTCGCGCATCAGTCGCGCGGCCTCGTTTACAGGCAAAGAAGGCGGGCAGGTGGCCGGGTTATGCGCCATCAGCACGTCGATCGAACTGGTTGCAAGGCTTTGGGGGCTGACCCGGTCGCCTCGTGTTCGGTTGAAAAACTTGGCGACGACGTCATGGTCGTCGATTAACCCGCGCACCACATTGGGGGGCAGCACCATCAGCACAGATGGCGTGTGCGCATGTGCGTGGGTGGCGGCTTTGCCGTCTTTCATCAGGCCGCGCTCGCCAAAGGAATTTCGCAGGCCCAGTTGCGAAACAACAGCGCCGTTTTCATCCGTGATCTGCACCTGTCCTTCGTAAATCACAAACAGGCCGGGCAGAGTGTTGCCAAGCTCGTAGACAGGGAAACCTTCGTCGACCTCCCACACCTCGACCTGTTTTGCCAGATCGTCCAGCGTTTCGGGCGGCAGGGCGTCGTACGGGTGTACGGATTTCAGAAACCGGGTGATCTGGTCATGGGACAAAGGCATCAGTCGATCCTTGGCTTCTGGTGGAAAAATCCCGCCCGGTGGAATGCCGGGCGGGAAAAGTTGGTCGAAAAACGCGGCACTTGGAGGTTATCCATATGCCGCATCATGCTCATTTATTCTGAGCTGCACCCGCGCCACGGGGAATACGGACGCTTTCGACCAGTTCCTTGATCTCCTGCGGAGTCTCTTTGGTCATACCGGCGACAACATATGCGACTGCAAAGTTGATCATCGCACCGATAGCGCCGAACGAGGTCGACTTGATCGGACCCAGCAGTGGGTCAGCATCGGTGAACGAGTTGGTGTCCGGAATGAACAACCAGCCTTTGTGCAGGAAGATGTAGACCAGGGTCACGACCAGACCAGCCAGCATACCGCAGACCGCACCGGTGTTGTTGATGCGGGTCGAGAAGATCCCCATCATCAGCGCCGGGAAGATCGAGGCAGCCGCCAGACCGAAGGCCAAGGCCACTGTTTGCGCCGCAAAGCCCGGTGGGTTCAGACCCAGGTAGGTTGCGACAACGATTGCCACGGCCATCGCGATACGAGCGGCCAGAAGCTCTCCCTTTTCCGAGATCTGCGGGTTGATCGCACCTTTGACAAGGTCGTGCGACACAGCCGACGAAATCGCCAGCAACAGGCCCGCAGCGGTTGACAGAGCAGCCGCAAGACCACCAGCAGCGACCAGACCGATCACCCAACCGGGAAGGTTGGCAATCTCGGGGTTGGCCAGAACCAGAATATCACGGTTGAAATTGGTCAGCTCGTTTCCGGCCCAACCTTTCTCTTCAGCGATCGCCTGCAGGTCGGCATTCTGATCGTTGTAGTACTGGATTTTGCCGTCGCCGTTCTTGTCTTCCCAGTCGAGCAGACCGGTTTTCTGCCACGTCTTCATCCAGTCGTAACGCGGATCATTGTCGATATCTTCGACAGCAACCGCACCACCTTCAATGCCGCCGTTGGGCCACATCATGTCGGTGATGTTCAAACGGGCCATTGCGCCAACCGCAGGGGCGGTCAGGTACAGCAGCGCGATGAAAACCAGCGTCCAGCCAGCGGACCAGCGGGCGTCAGACACTTTCGGCACGGTGAAGAAGCGCATGATCACGTGCGGCAGACCGGCCGTACCGATCATCAGCGACAGCGTGAACAGAACCATGTTCAGCGTGTTTGCGTGGTGTGCTGTGTATTCCGCAAAGCCCAGCTCGGTCACGATCGCGTCCAGCTTGGTCAGCAAAGGCTCACCACTGGCCGTGTCGCTGAACAGGCCAAGCGCCGGAACAGGCGTGCCGGTCAGTTGCAGCGAGATGAAGATCGCCGGGATGGTGTAGGCTGTGATCAGCACGCAGTACTGAGCGACCTGAGTATAGGTCACGCCTTTCATCCCGCCGAACACCGCGTAGGCAAACACCACACAGGCACCGATCAGCAGTCCGGATGTGTTGGACACCTCAAGGAAGCGGCCAAAGGCCACGCCCACACCGGTCATCTGACCGATAACGTAGGTCACCGACGCGACGATCAGACAGACTACCGCAACGATACGTGCGGTCTGGCTGTAAAAACGGTCGCCGATGAATTCCGAGACGGTGTATTTGCCAAACTTACGCAGGTAAGGCGCAAGCAGCAGAGCCAGCAGCACGTAGCCGCCGGTCCAACCCATCAGGAAGGTTGAGTTGTCATAGCCGGTAAAGGCGATCAAGCCCGCCATCGAGATGAACGAGGCCGCAGACATCCAGTCCGCCGCTGTCGCCATACCGTTTGTGACGGGATGAACGCCGCGACCGGCGGCGTAGAATTCCGATGTGGAACCCGCGCGGGCCCAGATCGCAATGCCGATGTATAACGCAAAGGATGCGCCAACAAACAGCAGGTTGATGGTAAACTGGTCCATTGGGTTTACTCCTCATCCACGCCGTGTTCGGCGTCCAGCTTGTTCATGCGCCAGGCGTAGTTGAAGATCAGCACCAGAAAGACCAGGATTGATCCTTGCTGAGCGAACCAAAAGCCCAGATCAGTACCGCCTATGGCGATGCCCGATAGCAACGGACGCAGCAGGATGCCGAATCCAAACGACACCAGCGCCCAGATCGCGAGGCTGATGTAGATGAGACGCAGGTTGGCCTGCCAATAGCCCTTGTCGGCCTCGGCAGTCTGCGCGGAGTTTGTTGATTGATCCGCCATTGCGGGTTCCTCCTTGTTCTCGTTTGGCAGTCCTTGCCCAACTCCTCCAGTGCGTCGGACCGCTTCTCGAATGTGCCAAACGCCCCGTGACGTCAGGCAAAACTTCTCTGGTCCGCCAAGGCGGGTCCATTGAAGTATTCTGTTGTTGGAGCAGAGCCTTGCGGCTCGTCTCCTCCCCTTAGGTCATAACCTCGCGCACAACCCCTTGCAGGTCGCGGGCGATGTCATCGATCTGGCCCATGGCATCAATGCCTTTCAGAACGCCTTGGGCTTTGTAATAGTCAATCAGCGGAGCGGTCTGTGCGTGATACGCGGTCAGTCGGGATGCGACTGTCTCTGCGTTATCATCCGCACGGCGCTTGAATTCGGTGTGGCCGCACTTGTCGCACTTGCCGTCTTCCACCGGCAGCTTGAACTTGTCATGATATCCTTCACCGCAGCCGGCGCAGGTATAGCGACCCGAGATGCGGATCACCATTTCCGCATCTTCAACCTCGAGGCTGATGGCAGAGTTGATTTTTTGACCGGACGAAGCCAGCAGGTCGTCCAGCGCCTCGGCCTGTACGGTGGTGCGCGGGAATCCATCCAGAATGACGCCTTTTGCACAATCCGGCTGGGCCATACGGTCGCGCAGGATGGCGATGACGATCTCATCACTGACAAGTTCACCGGCCTCCATCACGGCCTTGGCGGCTTTGCCAGCTTCGGTCTTTGCCGCGACAGCTTCGCGCAGCAAATCGCCGGTGCTGAGTTGAACCAGTCCGAACTTGTCTTCAAGCATCCGAGCTTGCGTGCCCTTCCCGGCACCCGGAGGGCCGAGAAGGATCAGAACGGCAGGAGATATGGTCGTGGCAGCGTCCATCACATCCTCACTTGTTCGCACGGTTTTCGATCAGATCTTCGACCACCGAAGGATCGGCCAGTGTCGACGTGTCACCCAGGGCGCCAAAGTCGTTTTCAGCAATCTTGCGCAGAATACGACGCATGATTTTGCCGGAACGGGTCTTGGGCAGGCCGGGGGCCCATTGGATCACGTCCGGGCTGGCAATCGGGCCAATTTCCGTCCGAACCCAGGTGCGTAGCTCTTTCACAAGGTCGTCCGAAGGTTCACGGTCATTCATCAAGGTGACGTAGCAATATATACCTTGCCCCTTGATTTCGTGCGGGTATCCGACAACGGCGGCCTCGGCCACGGCGGCATGCGCCACAAGTGCGCTTTCCACTTCGGCGGTTCCCATACGGTGGCCTGAGACGTTGATCACGTCATCCACGCGCCCGGTGATCCAATAGTCGCCATCCTCGTCACGGCGGCATCCGTCACCCGTGAAGTAGTAACCTTTGTAATCCGAGAAATAGGTCTTTTCGAACCGCTCATGATCACCCCAAACAGTTCGCATCTGACCGGGCCAACTGTCTTTGATGCACAGAACGCCCTCAACCCCGTTGCCTTCGATTTCGACACCTGATTGCGGGTCAAGAACGACTGGCTCAATGCCAAAGAATGGCTTCATCGCGGCACCCGGCTTCATCGCGTGTGCGCCGGGCAGGGGGGTCATCAGGTGACCGCCGGTTTCTGTTTGCCACCACGTGTCGACGATGGGGCATTTGCCTTTGCCGATAACCTCGTTGTACCAAGTCCAGGCTTCGGGGTTTATCGGCTCACCCACGGTGCCAAGCGTGCGCAGATCGCTCAGATCACATTTCTCGGCGAATTCATTACCCTGACCCATAAGCGCGCGGATCGCAGTCGGCGCGGTGTAGAACTGGTTCACGTTGTGCTTTTCGCAGACCTGCCAGAAGCGCGAGGCATCCGGATATGTCGGGACGCCTTCGAACATCACCGTGGTCGCACCGTTCGCCAGCGGACCATAGACGATGTAGCTGTGCCCAGTGACCCAGCCGACATCCGCAGTGCACCAATAAACGTCACCGTCATGATAGTCGAAGGTGATCTCGTGCGTCATGGCGGCATAAACAAGATACCCGCCTGTGGAATGCACGACACCCTTCGGCTGACCGGTCGAGCCCGAGGTATAAAGAATAAACAGGGGATCTTCGGCGTTCATCTCGGCAGGTGCGCTGTAGTCATCCGCCTCAAGCGCCATTTCGTTGTAGTCGTAGTCGCGACCGTCGACCCACGTTGTCTGACCGCCAGTACGCTTGACCACCAAACACTTTACGGTGTCTTTGCAGTGCAACAAAGCCGCGTCCGCGTTGGATTTCAGCGGTGTCTTGCGGCCACCGCGCGGGGCTTCATCTGCGGTGATGACAACCTTGGCATCACAACCATTCACACGAGCGGCCAGCGCATCCGGGGAAAAGCCGGCGAAAACGATGGAGTGAATTGCGCCAATCCGAGCGCAGGCCAACATCGCGTACGCGGCCTCGGGGATCATCGGAAGGTATATGATAACCCGGTCACCTTTACGCACGCCAAGGGACTCAAGGATGTTCGCCATCCGGCAGGTGCGACGGTGAAGCTCGGCATAGGTAATGTGCTGGGCTTCGTCATTTGGGTCATCCGGCTCCCAGATGATCGCGGTCTGATCGCCGCGTGTTTCCAAGTGACGATCCAGGCAGTTGGCGGACACATTCAGCGTACCATCGGCGTACCAATTGATACCGACCGAACCAAATTCGTAGCTGACATCCTTTACCTGGTTGTAGGGCTTGATCCAATCTACCCGCTTGCCTTGTTCACCCCAGAACGCAATAGGGTCTTCGATTGAGGCCTTGTACATTTCACTGTACTTTTCAGCATCTACATGGGCGCGTGCAGCGGTTTCGGCGGATGGCGGATACACTTTAGAATCTGCCTGGGCAGCGGTTGTCATACTGAGGCTCCTCCCTCTTGACTTCATTTCACTGGGCCGAATCTTGCCCGCGGAACGGGCGATGTCGACCCGTATCCTCCCCGACGAGGATAATAAGCAGTTCTGAAAACAATGAAATAAATTACCGATATCCTTGGTTTTATTTGTAAAGAAATTTTATCCCACTGTAAAAAAGTGTAAACTAATTTCTAAATAGGTTAAAAAAATAATAAAAAACAATCACATGGATGTTATGCTTCCAAGTGCGAATTTGGCAACCTTAAGCTTGGATTTTTTACATCCCTGACTCATCTTTTGGTTGTTAGCGCTGGCAGACACCCTGCTTGGACATCCTTGTCTGGGGTTGGCAGGTTTCGATGTTGGCGCTAGCCTTATCCCAAGCGTTTATGTAAGAAGCGCAAAAAAGGGAGAAATCATGATGAACAAATTGTTCAGCGGTGCTGCTGTCGCCGCCGTAAGCGTTGCATTCGTGTCCGAGGCCGCGGCAACCGAATGGAATGCATCGGTCTGGGGTAAGCGGCGCGCATTTACCGAGCATGTCGAAAAGCTGGCGGAACTGGTCAGTGAAAAAACCAATGGCGATTTTACAATCAACGTCAGCTATGGCGGCCTGTCGAAGCCGCGCGAGAACCTTGACGGGATTGAGATTGGCGCTTTCGAAATGGCGCAATTCTGCGCTGGGTATCATCGCGACAAGAACCGCGCGATCACCGTGCTTGAGCTGCCGTTTCTGGGCGTAAACACCCTGGAAGAGGAAGTGGCGGTCAGCCATGCGGTTTATGACCACCCAGCGGTTAAGGATGAAATGGCGCAGTGGAATGCGCGCATCATTATGACCTCGCCGATGCCGCAGTATAACTTGGTGGGCACCGGCGAACCCCGTGATGAACTGGCAGAGTTCGAAGGAATGCGGGTTCGCGCCACGGGTGGTCTGGGCCAGGCATTTGAAGCGGTCGGCGGCGTGCCGACCTCGGTCCCTGCAACCGAAGCTTTCAACGCGATGGAATCGGGCGTCGTCGATACAGTTGCTTTTGCGCAGCACGCTCACCTGTCATTCGGCACCATCAACGAGGCCGATTGGTGGACCGCCAACCTGAACCCCGGCACGGTTAATTGTCCGGTCGTTGTGAATATCGATGCGTATGAGTCGCTACCGGCTGAGCATCGTGAAGCACTTGATAGTTCCATTGACGAAGCGATTGACCACTATCTTGCCAATTATGGTGGCTTGCTTGAACAGTGGGACGGCGTTCTGACCGAAAAAGGCGTGAAGAAGGTGGAAATCGACGAGGCCGTACTGCAAGAGTTCCGGACCAAGGCAGCCGACCCGATCCGCGAGCAGTGGATCGCGGAAATGTCCGCACAGGGACTTCCGGCGCAGGATCTGTACGATCTTGTACAAACCACGCTAAAGCAGCAACGCGGCGGAAACTGATAGCCGGCTTCGGGTGCCTGACCGGGCACCCGAACACCAATACAAAATAGGGGATCACCGGAATGGCAGGACAGGCCACGGTGCTTGAAGACGACAGCCTCCTCAGTCGGCTGGATCGTCACTTGTTGAAGTTAGAGCAGTTTTTGGCATTGATCAGCGGTCTGGCCGTTTTTGGCCTGATGGTGCTTGCCGTTGTTTCCGTCAGCGGGCGTAATGCGATCAATGCACCTTTACCCGGCTATGTGGACTGGATTGAACAGGCCATGCCGTTGATAGCCTTTCTGGGTATTTCTTATGTACAGCGCAGCGGTGGGCATATCCGCATGGACATCATGATCGCGCGTTTGCACGGCCGCGCGCTTTGGCTGTTCGAACTGATCTCGGTGATCTTGATCCTTGTGCTCATGCTGGCGCTGGTCTGGGGCAGTTGGTCCCACTTCGACCGGTCGTTCGACTTTGGCGCCCCCATGTGGAGTCGCGACAGTTCAATCGACATCGGTATCCCACTCTGGCCTGCCAAGCTGCTGGCGCCGGTGGCGTTTTCGGTTCTGTGCGCGCGCCTCATGCTGCAGATCTGGGGTTATGGCCGCGCCTTTGTGTTGGGTCTGGAGAACCCGGTGGCCGTACCACTGATCCAGGATGCGGTGGCGCAAGCCGCTGCCGAGGCAGAACAATTCGAAGGGCAGGACTAACGCATGGACACGATAGACATTGGCCTGTGGGTCACAGGCGGTCTTCTGGTTTTGGTTGTCACGGGCATGCGGGTGGCTTTTGCAGCTGGTCTTGCCGGACTTATTGGGCTGATCTGGATATTTTGGGCCAAGTTCGGATACGAGCCGGATCGCTTCGGCAAGGCTCTGACAGTCGCTGTCAAAACGGCGGGGCAGGTGCCGCATTCGAAAGTAGCCGCCCATACGCTCAGCCTCATCCCGACCTTTATCCTGATTGGGTACCTAGCCTATTACGCAGGTCTCACCCGCGCGCTATTCGAGGCCGCAAAACGCTGGGTGGCGTGGGTGCCGGGGGGATTAGCTGTATCGACCGTGTTCGCAACGGCCGGGTTTGCCGCGGTATCCGGCGCGTCGGTGGCAACTTCGGCCGTCTTTGCCCGGATCGCTATCCCGGAAATGCTCAAGGTCGGGTATAACAAGCAATTCGCAGCCGGGGTCGTTGCTGCCGGTGGGACGCTGGCCTCGCTAATCCCGCCTTCGGCCATTCTTGTGATTTATGCCATCATTGTTGAGCAGGATGTAGGAAAGCTTTTGTTGGCGGGCTTCATTCCCGGAGCGTTTTCGGCAGTTATCTACGGGCTGCTGATCGTTGGCATCGCGGTCTTTTTCAAAACTGTTGGCCCTCCGGTCACAGGCTTTACATGGAAACAGCGCTTTGCCTCGTTGCCCGGTGCATTGCCGATCGTTGCCGTTATCCTGATCATCATCTGCTTTGTCTACAACCCGTTCGGTGAAAAAGCGTGGGGTACCCCAACAGAAGGCGGCGCAATCGGTGCTTTTATTGTCTTCTGCTTTGCCGTTTTCCACGGAATGCGCTGGACCGAGTTGAAATCCGCCCTGCTGGAAACTGCTAAGCTGACCGCGATGATCTTTTCGATCATCTGGGGCGTGCTGATCTATGTGCGCTTTCTGGGCTTTGCTGATTTGCCGGGGGCCTTTTCGGACTGGATCACGTCATTGGAAATGGCGCCAATGTTGATCCTGATCTGCATACTTCTGGCCTATGCAGTGCTGGGTATGTTCATGGACGCTATCGGAATGCTGCTGCTGACGCTGCCCGTTGTCTATCCGGCAGTTATGGCCCTGAACGGAGGCGAGACAGTCAGCGCCGCAGAAAGCACTTTTGGTATGTCAGGCCCGATGTGTGCGATCTGGTTCGGCATTCTGGTTGTGAAGATGGCCGAGTTCTGTTTGATCACGCCGCCCATCGGTCTGAACTGCTTCGTAGTTGCCGGCGTTCGCCCGGATCTGAGCGTTCAAGACGTGTTCAAAGGTGTGACACCGTTCTTTATCGCGGATGGTGTCACCATTGCTTTGCTTGTGGCGTTCCCTGGCATCGTTCTTTACCTGCCGTCATTGGCCGGATAGAAAAAGCCCCCGGCGATGGGCCGGGGGCTAAGTACTGCCATTTGCGGGTCTTTTCAGCTTGCCCGCATCAGCATCCCATACAGGTCGCGTGGATCGTCGGGGTCGGCCAGCATGTCCAATGGCTCATAAAAATCAGTGCCTTCGATTGCGGACTTGATGTAACGAAGGGCCGAAAAATCCTCGATCGCAAAGCCGACGCTGTCGAAAAGGGTGATTTGGCGATCATCGCGACGCCCTTCGGCTTGACCGGTCATGACCTTCCACATCTCGGTCACCGGGTGATCGTCATCTAATGCCTGAATCTCGCCTTCGATCCGTGTCTGTTCTGGATATTCGACAAAGATGTCCGACCGCAGAAGGATATCCTTGTGCAACTCAGTCTTGCCCGGACAGTCGCCGCCGATGGCGTTGATGTGCACCCCGGGGCCAACCATGTTGTCGGTCAGGATCGTTGCGTATTTTTTGTCAGCCGTGCAGGTTGAGATGATATGCGCGCCCTCAATCGCCTCTTCCGGGGTTGAGCAGGAGACGACGGTCAGCCCCGTTCCCTGAAGGTTTGCGGCGCATTTCTTGGTCGCGTTGCTGTCAGTGTCGTACAGGCGCACCGTTTTGATCCCGCACATTGCTTTGAAGGCGAGACACTGAAACTCTGACTGGGCACCGTTGCCGATCATCGCCATGACCGTTGAGGACTTGGGCGCCAGATAGCTTCCGACCAGCGCCGATGTCGCGGCTGTGCGCAGTGCGGTCAGCATGGTCATTTCGGTCAGAAGGGTGGGATAGCCGGTATAAACATCAGCCAGCAGGCCAAATGCGGTCACGGTCTGCAAACCTTCGGACGTGTTCTTCGGATGGCCGTTGACGTATTTGAAACCATAGGCTTCGCCGTCTGACGTGGGCATAAGCTCGATCACGCCGTGCGGCGAATGCGCAGGGATACGCGGAGTTTTGTCAAAGCTTTCCCACCGCTTAAAGTCGGATTCGATCTGGGCGGCGATCTGGGTGATCATCTGTTCGACCCCAACGTGATGCACAAGCCGCATCATGTTATCGACGGATACAAAAGGCACAAGCGCCTTGTCGGAAGGTTGCATCGGGGTCTCCTATCGGCGGGACAGGTGGAGATCAGCAATCATGCAGCGCATGGTTCCACCGTTCGTTTCAAGTGTTGGAACCGCCAGTGGCGGCGGAGTGGGGTGGTCGTGTTTTTCAAAACCTGCATGACGGTCCGCGGGGGGATGCATCAGAAGCTCCGGGTTGGGCGGTCAAAGATGCGGCGACCCAGTAACGAGGCCGCAAGATCAACCATCAGCCTTGCGGTGCGGCCGCGTTCGTCAAGGAACGGATTCAGCTCCACAAGGTCCAGCGCGCAGACGAGGCCACTTTCGTGTAACAGTTCCATGACCAGATGCGCCTCACGCTCGGTTGCACCGCCTGGTACGGTTGTTCCGACGGCGGGGGCGATAGAGGGATCCAGAAAATCGACATCCAGCGAGACATGCAAAAGGCCATTCGCTGCACGGACTCGGTCAAGGAAAGCGATCAGGGGGGCTTTGATACCGTGTTCATCAATGCTGCGCATGTCGGCCAGCATTGCGTGATCTTTCTCAAGCCGCGCACGCTCAGCGGGATCGACCGAACGCAAACCGATCATGCCCACGCGATCAGTCGGGACTGGATTGGTCACCGGGGGAAACGCGTCAAAACCGGGCTGGCCCGTGAAATACGCCACCGGGGTTCCGTGAAGGTTGCCGCTGCCGGTACTGTCGGGTGTGTGAAAGTCGCTATGGGCGTCAAGCCACAGCACGAATAGCGGGCGGCAAAGCTTTTTGGCGTGGGCGGCCATACCGGAAACAGTACCCATGGATAATGCGTGATCGCCGCCCATGAATATGGGTAGCCCTTTCGCAGCAGAGTCTTGCGCCGCGCGGCTCAGCGCGCGGGTCCAGCCGATGACTTCGGGCAGGGCAAACAGGTGATCGTGTACAGGCACATCTGTTTTGTCGGGTGAAACATTGCCGATGTCTGAAACCTGGTGTCCCAGATCAATCAAGGCCTGATCCAGACCGGCCACCCGATAGGCGTCTGGCCCCATCCGGCAGCCCTGACGGCGCTTTCCCGCATCCATCGGAGCGCCGACCAATATAACGTGTTTGTTGTCCATATGTTTGTTTAAACATTCAGTACGGGTTGCGAAAAGAGGTCAAAGTGTTCAAAAAGAAACCGATGCATTCAAAATGAGAAGGCACCATGGACGGTTTGGACAGTAAGCTGCTGAATGCTTTGCATCGGGATGCGCGGGCATCGCTCTCAGAATTGGCGGATACGCTTGGTGTGACGCGGACAACAGTACGCAGCCGCTTGCAGCGCCTGAAGCAATCTGGCGAGATCGTGGGCTTTACCGTGCTTACCCGGCAGGATGTTGCGGAAAGCCCTGTGCGTGGCCTGATGATGCTTGAGATCGAAGGCCGCGGGACCGAGCGAACGATGGCACGCATTGCCGCCCTGCGCCAGGTTCGTGCCGTGCATACAACCAACGGCAGTTGGGACCTGATCGCCGAGATCGGCACCGAGACGTTGGCGGAACTCGACGAAGTTCTTTTCCTGATCCGACGGATGGAGGGGATCACCCGGTCCGAGACCAATCTGTTTTTATCCACGCGAAAAGGCCGGGTCTGAACCTTCGCAGTGTTTTGAGCTTTAAGGAATTTGTGCAACAGTTGCTCCGCGTCGCCCATCCGCGCGCGGGATCGTTGCAGTGCCTCAGAGCAGAGGAAAACTATGACCACGCAGGAGATTGACAAAGAGCTGTGGGCAGTGCGTCTTGCAGAGCGCGCGGCTGGGTTTCTCGAAAAACCCGCAGTACGGATTGCGGTCCCGATACTGGTTACACTTATCGCGCTGGTCGTTCTGCATGAACTGTCCGAGCATGTGAAATGGGCCGACGTTCAGGCGGATGTGGCGAATACGCATTGGACAATCTTGGCAATCGCTTTGGGCTGGACCTGCTTCAGCTTCTTGTCGCTGTCCATGTACGATGTTTTCGCCGTGCAAAGCGTGGCGAAGGGAGAGGTGCCTCTGACAGTTGCTGGGATGGCCGGGGCAAGCGGGTATGCCGTGTCCAACTGCCTTGGGTTCTCGTACATCACCGGAACAGCGATCCGCTATCGCATCTATGCCTCGCTTGGGCTGGACCTTAGCCGTGTTGCGGGTGTCATTGCGACGTCATGGATTGCGTTTTGGTCAGGGCTGGTGCTTTTGCTGGGCATTTTGTTCACTCTGCATCCGGATGGCATATCAAAGATTTTGCCGATCAGCGATACGACCGAGACTGTGATCGGGCTGTGCTTGCTTGCCGCACTTGCGGCGCTGTTCATCTGGCTTGCAAAGGGCGGGCGTAAGCTGGCCTATGGCGGATTCGGATTCAGCCTGCCGGGCGGCAAGCTCGCAGGTCTGCTGACCCTGGCCGCAATCGGAGACCTGTTTGGCGCTTCGATGGTGCTGTACACCCTGTTGCCCAATGATCTGGGGGTCGGGTATCCCTATTTCTTTACGATTTTCATAGGCGCGATTGCGATCGGCATTCTCAGTCACGCGCCCGGTGGAATTGGCGCGTTCGAGGCGACGTTGATCGCAGGTCTGGGTGCCTCTGGCCGGTCTGACGTGATCGCGGCCTTGCTGCTGTATCGGTTGGTCTACACGTTTTTACCCTTTGTTGTAGCCAGCCTTGCGATTGCAGTGGCCTCGGCACTTACACACCGCCATCACATCAGCGGTGCAGCAACATGGATCTACCGTGCGATACGGCCGATCGTTCCTATGGTTGCTGCAGGTGTGACTGCCGTGGCGGGGATCATTCTGCTGGTTTCGGGGGCCTTGCCGTCCAGTAGCCAGAGCCTTGGCGTGCTGCGTGACGTGCTGCCGCTGTCCTTTGTCGAGGCGTCTCATCTGGCGGGCAGCACTATCGGCGTGTTGTTGATCCTGGTCTCACGCGGGTTGTTCCGCAAACTTTATCGCGCGTGGGTCGTTGCGATCCTGCTGATGGTGGCTGGATGTGTTGCCTCTTTGACCAAGGGGCTGGATACGCATGAAGCCATCGGCATGTTGGTCTCAACCGCCGTGCTCGCCACGTTTCGCGATGCGTTCTATCGTGTCAGCGGTGCTTCGATTTTCCGACTGAACATTCCGTGGCTGGTCAGCGTGATCGCCTTGTTAGCGGTCATCTTCTGGATCGGGTTATTTGCCTATTCGCATGTCGAGTACCAGAACGCATTATGGTGGGAATTCGCCTGGAATGGTGACGCCTCGCGCTTCTTGCGCTCTAGCCTGGTGGTCGCGATGATTGTTGGGGTTATTGCTGTGAACTCTCTGTTCGGGCGGGAAATACCTCAGCCAGTACGGACTGAAATACCACCAGTGGTGGAACGTTTGGCGTTAGAAAGCGAAGACACCGAGGCGCAGATTTCGCTGACCGGAGACAAACAGTTCCTGATCGCGCCAGACGATAGCGCGTTCCTGGCCTACGCTGACACCGGAAATGCCTTGATCAGCAAGGGCGAACCGGTAGGCGACGAAAAGACAGGTAAGCAGTTGATCTGGCAGCTTCGCGATTTGGCGGACCGGGAAGGTAAGCTTTGCGCATTCTACAGTGTTTCCACCAAATACCTGCCGACCTTCCTGGACCTTGGCCTGTCTATTCTGAAAATCGGTGAGGTCGCGCGGGTGCCGTTGAAAGACTTTTCGCTTGATGGGAAATCCCGCAAACGGTTCCGACAGGCAAAGAACCGGGCCGAGCGGGAGGGGTATGTGTTTGAAATCATCCCGAAAGAAAAACTGGCCGCGATTCTGCCCGAACTGCGCAAGGTGTCAGACGACTGGCTTGAAAACAAGGCGGGCGCAGAGAAAGGTTTTGCCCTTGGCGGCTTTGATGATGAATACCTGTCGTATTTTGATCATGCTGTGCTGCGCAATGGGGATACGGGTCAGATAATTGCCTTTGCCAATCTGTTTCAAGGCGGTCACAAATCCGAACTGTCACTGGACCTGATGCGGTATGAGCCCGACAGTCCCAGCTTTGTCATGGATGCCTTGTTTGCTGAAATGATGTCATGGGGGGCCGAGCAGGGGTTTCAGTGGTTTTCACTGGGGGCTGCACCGTTTTCCGGGATCGAGAACCGGCAGCTTGCCTCATTCTGGAACCGCGTCGGCGGTTTTGTTTATGAACATGGCGAACAGTTCTATCATTTTGAGGGGTTGCGGTCTTTCAAACAGAAATTCGACCCGGAATGGAGCCCGAACTATCTGGCCAGCCCAGGCGGATTGGCAGCGCCCCGGATTTTGTACGAAGTAAATGTCCTGGTCTCAGGCGGTCTGCGCGGTCTGACGAAATAGCGGCGAGTTGAGACTGGCGCGGGTGGGTGTGGTTTGCGACATGTCCTGTTCCAAGCCGCATTGGTTGCCTCCCATCACAATCCGATACTGATGGCCTTCGCGGAACGACTTCGAAACGCTGGGAAATCGCACAAGGTCACCGTTATGGCGGTCGGGCGAAAACTCGTCATTTTCGCAAATACCCTGTGCAAAAGGCGTCAGAAATGGGAAACGGGGCGGCCGTGTTAGATACAGTTGCTAGAAACTCTTGCTCTGGCAGGTATTAGTGGCAGCCACCGCATATCTACCGGCAAACCCACGAGGAACAAAAACAGCGCCAGTAACCTCGGGTCGTTATAACAGCCCAGCTACTGACCTAACAACCGCATGGTTAGTCCTTCTTTCGGGAGGGTTTATCCAATCTCAGCCGTTGAAACTGTTTTGAGATTAGGAACACAGCTTTACCTGTGTCTGCCACTCAGTGCATTTCACGGCCAATCCTGCAGGCAGAGGCTGATCTGTGTAGAACATGTCCACCTCAGACAGCGAGGCTATCCGTGCGGGCGCGGTACGTTGAAACTTGGTTTGGTCTGCCACCAAGCAGGTCTTGCGGGCTTGCGCGATGATGGTCTGGCTGACGCGCACCTCTTGAAAGTCGAAATCCAACAGGTCTCCGGCAGTATCCAGGGCAGAGCATCCTATGATCGCAAAGTCAAATTTGAACTGCTCGATGGTTGCGACCGTCAGATTGCCTACCAATCCCCCATCTGACCGCCGCAAAACACCGCCCGCCACAACGATCTGGCAGTTGGGGTTATCGACCAGTATGTTGGCGACATTCATGTTGTTGGTCACCACCATCAGGTCTTTGTGGCCCAGCAATTGCCGGGCGACGGATTCGGTCGAGGTGCCGATGTTCAGGAAAATCGATGCACCATCGGGAATATCCTGTGCACAGTGCTGCGCGATCAGGGCTTTGGACTCGGCGTTCATTGCGCGGCGGTCTTCGTAACCAATATTGGAAACGCCCGAGCGTAGAACGGCACCGCCGTGAACGCGGTCGAGTTTCCCCATATCCGACAGTTCGGACAGGTCGCGGCGGATGGTCTGAACCGTAACATCGAACCGAGCAGCAAGGTCTTCGACCATCACACGTCCGTCTTGCCGGGCAATGTTCAAGATATCCGACTGGCGAAAGGAAAGGGACACGGTCTGCTCCTACTGCTTGAGTTCGTTTATGTTCGTTTTTGCTGGCGGCGCAACATAATCTTCACCTTCAGCCGTAGATTTATCCTCAAATCGCGGCATAGCGAACATAAACGAAGAATCGCATTGACCAAACGAGGGCCTATACGGTTAATAAGCGCGCGTTTCGCGTTGAAGTGGGAATCATCCGGTTATGGAACAGACAAACGAACAGGTTTTGGACCTTTTCATCATTGGCGGCGGTATCAACGGCTGCGGTATCGCGCGGGATGCGGCTGGGCGCGGGCTTTCGGTGGCGCTGGCTGAGATGAACGATCTGGCGTCGGCCACCTCTTCGGCGTCGACCAAACTGTTTCATGGTGGGTTGCGGTATCTTGAGTATTTTGAGTTCCGCCTTGTCCGCGAGGCTTTGATCGAGCGCGAAACCCTGCTGCGTGCGATGCCGCATATCAGTTGGCCGATGCGCTTTGTCTTACCGTATCACCCGGATATGCGCTTTGATTCCGAAACGCCAACCTCGCGCTTGCTGGGCACTGTGATGCCCTGGATGAAGGGACGTCGCCCGGCTTGGCTGATCCGGTTGGGATTGTTCATGTATGACCATTTGGGTGGGCGAAAAATCCTTCCCGGAACTGCTTCGTTGGATCTAAAAAGCGCGCCTGAGGGGCGGCCTTTGCAGGACAGGTTCGAAACCGCCTATGAGTATTCGGATTGCTGGATCGAAGACTCACGGCTGGTCGTACTCAATGCCCGCGACGCTGAGGCGCGCGGCGCAAACATCATGGTTCGAACCGAGGTTCTGTCAGCCGAGCGCATGGGCAATCTATGGCAGGTTACGGTTCGCAATCGCGACAGCGAAGAAACGCGGGTGATCAAAGCAAAGATGCTGATCAACGCGGGTGGTCCTTGGGTTGGCGACATTATCCAGACGAAAATCCGTGTTAACTCGCGTGAGGGTGTCCGATTGGTTCGCGGCAGCCATATCGTGACTCGCAGACTATTCGACCACGACAAATGCTATTTCTTTCAGGGTGAGGATGGCCGGATCATTTTTGCCATTCCATATGAGCGTGACTACACCCTGATCGGGACAACAGATCAGGATCATCCGAACCCGTCCGAGCGTCCAGTCTGTACCGAAGCAGAACAAGAGTATCTGTGCGCCTTTGCGACGAAGTACTTCAAAACCCCTGTGACGCGCGATGAGATCGTCTGGACCTATTCCGGGGTGCGGCCGCTCTATGATGACGGTGCCAGCAGCGCGACTGCGGCGACGCGGGACTATACGCTTAAAGTCGATGCGCAGGGTGGGGCGCCCGTGCTGAATGTCTTTGGCGGCAAGATCACAACATACCGGCGATTGGCGGAAAGCGCGCTTGAGAAAGTGGCCGAGCATTTTCCGGATCTGCCCGGCCCGTGGACCGCAGGCGTTGCCTTACCCGGAGGAGACTTTCCGGTTGATGGGGTGCAGGATTTGGTAGCCGGTCTAGAGGAAGATTTTACCTTCTTGGATCGCGCTTGGGCTGAACGTCTTGTGCGTGCCTATGGGACTGAGGCCCGCGATATTCTGGCAGATGCCAAAACCGCCGAGGATTTGGGAGAAGATTTTGGTGCCACGCTGACCGCGCGCGAACTACAATGGCTGATGGACAAAGAGTATGCGCGTATGGCCGAAGATGTCGTCTGGCGTCGTAACAAGCTTGGTCTGCGACTAAGTGCAGATCAGGTCGCGCGCATTCAGGATTGGATGGACCAACATAGGCAGGCTGCCGCCTAGAATAAGACCCCGCCCGACAGGCGGGGTTTTTCTTTGGGCTTACGCTGTTTCCTCGGATGGTCCGGGATCGTTCTTTGACCCTTTGATCCATTCCCTGAGGCTTTGCATCAACGCGTATAGAACCGGCACCAGAATGACTCCAACCAGCGTCGCTGCCAGCATTCCACCAAACACCGCCACGCCGATGGCTTTCTGGCTGGCCGCGCCTGCTCCGCTGGCCGCCAGCAGGGGGACAACGCCAAGCAAGAACGACAGGGCGGTCATCATCACCGCGCGGAAACGCTGAAACGCGGCTTCGGCGGCGGCCTCTTTGATCGACAAACCTTGGGCCCGTTGCTCCATTGCGAACTCGACGATCAGAATGCCGTTCTTTGATGCGAGGCCAACAAGCATGATCATCCCGATCTGGGTATACAGGTTGATATCGCTGCCAGCGACAGCAACTGCAGCCACCGCGCCGAATAGGGCAACGATCACCGAAAGCAGGATGGACACCGGCATGCTCCAACTTTCGTACTGGCCAACCAAGAAGAGATATCCGAACATGATCGCAAGACCCAGGATCACAACCACAAGTCCACCCGTCGCCAATTGCTGTTGCGCGGTTCCTGTCCATTCGAACGCGTAACCCGGGGGCAGGGCAGTCGCGGATTCTTCGGTCATCACTGTGATGGCGTCGCCCGTTGAAAGACCTGGCGCAGGAACCGCCGTAACGGTGGCTGAGCGGAACAGGTTATGCCGTTTCAGCAGAACCGGGCCCAACACGTTTTCTACATCGACCAGTGTTCCCAGAGGAACCATCTCACCCGTCGTGGAACGAACATAAAGGTTCGATATATCCTCGACATTGTCGCGATAGCTGCCGTCGGCTTGGATCATCACGCGATAGACCCGTCCGAACAGGTTGAAGTCGTTCACATAGTAGGACCCAAGCTGCGCCTGCATGGTCTGGAAAACTTCGGCCACCGACACTTGCAGCGTTTTGGCTTTCTCGCGGTCCAGATCAACAAACAGCTGGGGAACGTTTGCCCGAAACGTCGTATAAGACTGACCGATCTCGGGCCGCTGGTTGGCCGCGTAGACAAACGATCCCACGGCCGCAGCCAAATCCTGCGGCGACCCGCCACCTGTTTGTTGAACCTCCATTTCAACACCGGCCGACATGCCCAGACCCTGAATGGGTGGCGGATTGAAGGCAACGACCGAGGCCGCGGACTCACCGTTGGCAATAGCCAGGATTTTCGCAAGAATGGCGTTGGCGCTCAGGTCTTCCTCCTGACGCTCGTCCCAGTTGATGAGGTTTACAAAGATTGCAGCTCCGTTGGTGATGGTCCCGTTCAGCATTGAGTAGCCGTTGATGAGAACCGTACTTGATACACCGGGGATTTGCTGAATCTGTTCATCCAACCGGGCCGACACGACCTCGGTCCGTTCCAACGTGGCCGCATCGGGCAGTTGGATGTCGACGAAAAGATAGCCGTTATCCTCAAGCGGCAGGAAGCCACTGGATGTGTTCGACATGATCGTCCCGCCGCCCATTGCCAACGCGACGATGATGCCAAGTCCAATAACAGGCAGGATCAGCAGTTTACGAACAATTGCGACATAGCCGCCCCGAACGGTGCCGATGAAGTTTTCGAAGACGGCCAGCAGTCCTTTGGGGGGACCGGAACGTGCCCGCAGCACCAGCCCGCACAAGGCCGGAGACAGCGTCAGCGCGTTGATGGACGAGATCACAACCGCGGTTGAAATCGTCACGGCGAACTGTGAATACAACCGCCCCGAAATGCCGGGCATAAAGGTCACCGGCACAAACACGGCCAGCAGAACCAACGTGGTTGCGATGACCGGGCCAGTGATCTGCCCCATCGCCTTTCGGGTTGCCTCGGCGGGCGGCAGCCCTTCCTCTGCGATGATCCGTTCCACGTTTTCGACCACAACAATCGCATCGTCCACCACGATCCCGATGGCCAGAACCAGAGCGAACAGCGAGATTGTGTTCAACGACATTCCGAACAACAGCAGGAATGCGAATGTCCCGATCAGTGAGACCGGGATTGCGACCGCGGGAATAATTGTCGCGCGCCAACTGCCAAGGAAGACGAACACAACGGAAATCACCAGAGTGAAGGTCAAAATCAGGGTTGAGACCACATCATTCAGGGATTGTTCCACAAAGTCCGTGGTGTTGAAGGGGACGCCATATTCCACATCGGATGGGAATGTGCGCGATAGGCGCTCTAGCTCTGCCTCGACGCGTTCGGAGACAGCCAGCGCGTTTGCTCCGGGGGCTTGATAGATGCCAATGACTGTTGCTGGAACGTTGTCGAAAAAACCCGAGGCCGCATAGTATTCCGCGCCCAGTTCCACACGTGCGATATCCCTGACCCGCACGATTGACCCTGCATCGCCTGTGCGAATGACAATCTCTCCGAATTCATCGGCCGAGGTCAGACGACCCTTGGTCTTGATCGTGTACTGAAAGGTTTGCCCCTCTGGAACCGGGGGTGCCCCGATCGACCCTGCCGATACTTCAACGTTTTGCTCGCGAATGGCGTTGATCACGTCGCCCGGAGTGATCGACAAGGCCGCCATCTGATCCGGGTCCATCCAGATCCGCATGGCATATTCCAGATTGGTCAGAACGTCCGCCTTACCGACACCTTGAACACGCGCCAGCGCGTCTTTGAGGTTGATCGACGCATAGTTCGACAAGAACACACTGTCATAAGTACCGTTCGGCGAAGTCAGAGTGACCAGCAACAGCATGTTGGTCGACGCCTTTTGCGTGACCACACCCGATGATGTCACCTCAGCCGGTAGCGACGACATCGCTTGCGCCACGCGGTTCTGCACGTTGACCGAGGCGATGTCGGGATCGGTTCCCACCTCAAAGGTAATATTCAGCGAATAGCTACCGTTGTCCGAGGACGTGGACGTCATATAGATCATGTCGTCCACACCGTTTACCTGCGCTTCAATGGGCGCGGCGACGGTATTTTCAACAGTTTCGGCGTTTGCACCGGTATACGTTGTGGACACACTCACAACCGGCGGAGTGATGTCGGGGAATTGGGCCACGGGCAAGACCAGATAGCCGATACCGCCCATGATTGTCAGGACAAGCGAAATAACAAGCGCCAGCTTGGGGCGGCTGATGAACAGGGCTGAGAACATCGGTTATTCTCCCGGCTGCTCAGATGCGACGACCGCATCAACGGCAACGCCAGGCCGGACCCTTTGCAGACCTTCGACGATCACGCTTTCGCCCTCGCGAAGACCGTCTTTGACGATAACTGCTGTGCCCTCTGTATTGCCGGTTGTGATATAGCGCTGCTCCACCATCTGTTGATCGTTGACCACAAGCACAAAATCCCCGCGTTGGTCACGTTGCAGCGCGGCTTGGGGGATCATAACCTCAAGCGTTGGTTCCAGCGCCTCAATTCGCACATTCAGGAAGGCCCCGTCGACGATCAACCGGTTAGCATTTGCGAACTCGGCGCGCATTGCAATGGCACCGGTCAAGGGGTCAATCCGGTTGTCTACGAACACGATCTTGCCCGTTTCATCCAGCTCCGTTCCGTTTGGTAGGTTTATGCGCACATTCGGGCTTTTGCCGCTTTCGGTGAGGGACGAGGGGTTCTCGCCCACAGCCTCAAGAACCGACGTGAATTGTTTTTCGTTTACCGAGAAGTTCACGTAGATCGGAGCCTCGCTGACGATATTGACCAGCGGTGGGTTGGTTGGCCCAACCACGTCACCGACACTGATCGCCACCCGACCGATGCGACCGTCGAAAGGCGCGTGAATTTCGGTGTAGCTGAGGTCAAGTTCAGCTTGCTGAATTGCCGCATGGGCAGCTTTCACTTCGGCCTCGGCCACCAATTCATTCGCGCGCGCGATGTCGCGCTCGGCTTCGGGGGTGGCATCTCGTTCGAAAAGCTCTTGTTTTCGCGCCAGTTCAACCCGCGCCAGTTCAAGGTTGGCCTCGGCCCGGTCAAGATCGGCGTTCCGCGCCTCAAGCGTTGCTTCGTAAAGATCGGGTTCAATAGTGAAGAGCAGGTCGCCCTGTTTGACCAACGCGCCATCTTCGACGTTCTGACTTTCAAGAAAACCGCTGACGCGCGCCACGATGTCAACCTTGTTCAGGGCTTCGGCCCGTCCGATGAACATGGCCTCTTCGGTGATCTCTTCGGTATAGGCTGCTGCGATCGACACTTTCGGCGGGGCGGCGTCACCTTGATCCTGCGCGGAAGCTATTTGCGCAATGGTCAGGCAGGCCAAGGCTGCAAGGGCGCTGCTGGGTCCGGTAAAACGGAAAAAAGTGTTCTTCAATGTAAGGGACATGGCAGGCGCCTCGTTGAAAATGCGATTTATTGCGCCAGAACGGTTGGCCACCCTGACGAGTCGACTGAATTTAAGGTCAGGATGGACGTTTTAAAATCATATCTCAAGCATCTTGAATGCGAGCCAGACGCAGAGAACGAGAAAATTTCGTCGGTGTAAGGCCGACTTAGATCAATCTGCTGATGTAAATGGGGCTAAAAAGCAAAAAACGGGGGCTGGACAACCCCCGCTTTCAAGTTCCGGTTTGCGCCAGATCAGGCGCGTGTGCCTGAAAACCGGCTTTGCCAGTCTTCGCGCTGTTCATCTGTAACCTTGGTGAACAACACATCAGGAACGGTGAAGGAATGGCCCGCAGGCAGGGCGTCAAGCGCAGCCGAGACGTCGTCGGGCCACCTTGTGTCCAGCGTGTTCATCGCGCTCAGCATCTTGGCTGACGTATCTGGAATAAAGGGCGCGCTAAGCACGGCATATAGGCGGATCAGATTCAGGCCCAAACGCACCTGTACCGCGGCTTGGTCCGGGTCCTCTTTAAAGGTCGACCATGGCGCTGCGGCTTGCAGATATTCATTGCCTGCAACCCAGATCGCCCGCAGTTCTTGAGCGGACTTGCGAACTTCCATTGCCTCCATGTGTCCTTCGTAGGCGCGGATGCGTTTGGTCAGGTCTTCGATCAGAGTTTGTTCACGCGCTCCAAGGGCACCGCCCTCGGGAACCGTTTCGCCAAATTTCGAGCGGCAGAACTTGGTAATCCGACTGACGAAGTTACCCAGAACGTCCGCAAGATCCTTGTTCACCGATTGCTGGAAGTTTTCCCAGGTGAATTCACTATCGCTGCTTTCGGGCGCATGGCTCAGCAGCCACCAGCGCCAGTAATCGGCGGGCAGGATTTCCAGCGCCTGATCCATGAACACGCCACGGCCTTGCGAGGTCGAGAACTGGCCGCCGTCATAGTTCAGGTAGTTGAAGGACTTTAGGTGATCGACCATCTTCCACGGCTCGCCCGAACCAAGAATGGTCGCGGGGAAGGACAGCGTGTGGAAAGGGACGTTGTCCTTGCCCATGAACTGCACGTAACGCACGTCTTCGGCACCCTTGTCGGTGCGCCACCAGCGTTCCCAGTCTGCGTCGCTTTTGCCGTTGGCATCGGCCCACTCCTTGGCGCAGGCGATGTATTCGATCGGCGCGTCGAACCAGACGTAGAACACTTTGCCTTCCATGCCGGGCCAGTCCTGTTCGCCTTTCTTGACCGGCACACCCCAGTCCAGATCGCGGGTGATGCCCCGGTCTTGCAGGCCGTCACCATCATGCAGCCATTTCTTGGCAATGGATGTAGTCAGGATTGGCCAATCGGTCTTGGAGTCGATCCACGCATCAAGCTGATCTTTCATTGCGGACTGACGCAGATACAGGTGCTTGGTCTCGCGCACCTCAAGATCGGTCGAACCCGAAATCGCTGAGCGTGGATTGATCAGATCGGTCGGGTCAAGCTGCTTGGTGCAGTTTTCACATTGGTCGCCGCGCGCGCGCTCATACCCGCAGTTGGGGCAGGTGCCTTCAATATAACGGTCGGGCAGGAACCGGCCATCCGCGTTGGAGTAGACCTGCTTCTCGCTCACCTCACGGATCAGGCCTGCATCATCCAACTTGCCTGCGAAATGCTGTGTCAGGCGTTTGTTCTGCTCGCTTGATGAACGACCAAAGTGATCAAAGCTCAGACCGAACCGTTTCGCGATATCTGCCTGCACGGCATACATATCGGCGCAGTATTCGGCCACAGGTTTACCCGCCTTGGCCGCGGCCAGTTCCGCCGGGGTGCCGTGTTCATCGGTGGCGCAGAGGAACATGACCTCATTACCCCGGCCACGCTGATAACGTGCATAAAGATCGGCAGGCAATTGCGAGCCGATCAGGTTGCCGAGGTGCTTGATCCCGTTGATGTAAGGGATCGCTGAGGTAATGAGAATCCGAGCCATTTTGCGTGTCCACGTATCTAACTTCGCGCCCGTCTACATGATGTAGGCGATCAGCAAAAGACCGGTTTCTGTCTTGTAGCCCTGCAAAACTGCACAAAGCCCGCAGCTGTCGCTATTCCTCTCGGGATCTTTTGAGCAGTCGCCCTATGGTGAACGATGTACGCGGCGCATAAACATAGTTCGTCCGCTCCTCTGGTGTTGGGCGTGAGCGCATCCGGGCCACACCGAACACGATCAATACGACATGCCCGGCGGCGACGAACGCAAACAGTGCGCCTGGACCATATTGCTGAATCAGAGTCGATGAGACGTAGGGCGATGCAATCGCCCCCAGCGCATACCAGAACATCAGAGCTGCAGAAAGTTCGACCCGCTCTTCGGTGGTCGCAAAGTCATTTGCGTGGGCCGACGAAACTGAAAAGATTGGAAAGGTTGTCAGACCAAAGACCACAGCCGCCAGCATAACGCCCACAGTGCCGGTATCACTGGCAGCCATCGTCACACCGCAACTGAGCACTGCCGCCACGGAAAGCCAGATAAGCACCCATCGCCTGTCATATTTATCTGCAAGCCAGCCAAGCGGGTATTGCGCCAAGGCTCCGCCCAGAACAAATGATGCGAGGAAAAAGGCGATCTGATCGACATTCAGTCCGACCTCTTGCCCGTAGACGGGGCCGACCATACGAAATGAGGCAGAGCTGAGTGCCGCGACGATTACGCCCGCAACCGCAAGCGGAGAGCTGCGCCAAGCCAGCTTGGGCCGCAGGCGTGGGGCGTCGGGGGTTTCCGGCTGATTTGCCTTGGTCAGGGTTAATGGCAGCAACGCCGCACAGCACAAAATAGCCAGAAGGTTATATGAAACATAAGATGCAGGGGGCAGAACCGCGATGATAAGCTGCGCGCAAAGGGATGCGCCCATGTCGACGAACCGATAAGTTCCCATCGCCCGCCCGCGTGTTTCGTTCGTGACTTTGGCGTTCAGCCAAGCCTCAATCACTGTATAGCATCCGGCGACGCACGTGCCCGAAGCAATCCTGAGCGCTGCCCAGATATACGGATTATCGGTCAAGGTGTGTCCAAGCAGCCCCATCGCGCCCAAGGCGGTGCAGACGGCAAACGCACGGGAATGCCCAACATTCCCCATCAGTCGCGGAGCCCACCAGCAGCCAACAAAGAATCCGATGAAATGGGCCGAACCTAGCAGACCGATCTGCCCGGTCGTGAATTCGAGCGTCAGACCCGAAATGGCGTCCAGCGGTCCAACGCCACCTGTTGAAAGCTGAAGCAGAATGACAGATAGGAAAAGGGCGGCAAAGGAAATGATCGTGCGCATAGTGGGGCCACCTTTACGCAATAAGTTTGCGATGCGCGCGTCTTATCGACACTGCGGCGTCGTTTTTTGTCTATTCGGCCCGTTTGATCTCGGCTTTGATATCCAGTCCGACGGTATCCTGTACCAGATCGGTATAGCCCGAGGCCCCAAAGTCGTGACGATTCAGGGCCCCTGTCAGACGGATAGAAAGCATGTCCAGATTGGCGGCGTCACTTCCGGGGGGACGAAACAGGTCCGCTTGCAAGGTGATCGGGCGGGTCACACCGCGCAGGGTAAGATCTCCGGTGATTGTTGCCCCGCGCGAGATTCGTCCACCTTCGCCAAGCTGCACTTCGGTTGAAACGAACTGAATGGTTGGAAATTGTTCCACGTCCAGAACGCCTTGGCCCAGCATTGCGCTGCGGGCAAAAGGCAATCGGGTCCGGGCTTCGGCAGCGTTCAGTGTTACACTTACTGTGCTGTTTGCCAGGTTGCTCAGGTCAATCTGAATATCCGCCGATTGAATTGGCATGGTGCCGGATTGGGCAAGCCCCGATATATCGAATGTAAAGTCCACGGACGTGCCCTCGGGGACCAATTCGTAGCGGGTGGTTGCGGCATGGGTCGGATGCGCCACGGAAAGGCTCGCGAGCCCCGCCAGCAGGATCCGGCGGGTCAACCCGGTCATGCCATTGCCTCTTGCCTGCGGGGGCGTGAGCGGTGAAGCAGTACAAGGAGTATGGCGATGTTCAGCCCGTTCCAGAGTATGCCGTTGATAAAGGCGAGCTGGTAGTTTCCGGTCACGTCGTAGATCCAACCGGACATCCAGCCGCCAAGCGCCATGCCAAGGATGGTCATCATCATGACAAAACCGACGCGTGCTCCGGCCTCTTGCGGGGGCATGTATTCGCGCACGACCAGCGCATAGCTCGGCACGATGCCACCCTGTGCCAAGCCGAACAGCAAGCTGACGATATACAGTGAAACCATCCCGTCATAGGGCAGGAACAGGAAAAGCGCGATGCACTGAAGCACCGATCCGCCCAACAAGGTCATGACACCCCCCAGCTTATCGGCCACGATGCCCGAGATCACCCGACTGACCACTCCGCCCATAAGCATCAGTGACAACATCTCGGCCCCCACGGCGGGACCGTAGCCCAGCCCGACGCAGTAGGAAACGATGTGTACCTGCGGCATAGACATCGCAACGCAGCACCCGATACCGGCCAGACCTAAAATGTATTGCAGGGCGCGTGGCGAGATTCCGACGCTTCGCGCGTTGATCTGAGCATTCGCAGCCGCCGTGCTATGCGCCTCAATTGGGACTTGACGACGCAGCAGAAGGGAGAGGGGAATAACAACAACCAAGGTGATTAAGGCGAGTGTCAAATAGACCTGTTGCCAGCCGTCCCGGGCCAGAATACCGGATAGCATCGTTGGCCAGATAGCTCCGGACAAGTAGTTGCCACTGGCCACCAGTGCCACGGCAATCCCACGCCGCCGCATAAACCAATGCGAGATATCAGCGATCAGGGGGCCAAACCCGATCGACGTCCCAAGCCCCAGTAGCAAATGCGCCACTGACAGCAGCAGGATGTTCGGTGCCCATGTCGCCAGTAGATAGCTGACCGCGCTCAGTACCGCTGCACCGATCAGCGCTTTGGTCACACCCAGCCTGTCGACCATCTGCCCCAGCCACATATTCCCAAGCGCAAAGCCGACCATAGCCAGAACATAGGGCAGTGAAGCCTCGGCCCGTCCGGCGCCAAACTGCGTCTCGATGGCAGGCATCACAACGATCACCGCCCACATGCCGACATTCGCCACCGTCGCAATGGCGAGTGTGATCAGCAGGCGGAGCCAGGAATAGCGGCTGTCATGGATCGGATGACTCATGCAGAGACGCTAGGGCCGGTGTCAAGCTTTTGCCAGTCACAAGTTATTTAACTTTACGAATTTTTTTCACGCTGCGGGATGTCACACCAATTCATCCGTGGTCTCGATCCAGGTCAGGTTCAGACCGGCGCGCGGTTTGGTTTGGGTGGCCTGCCAACTGACCGGGGGCAGGGCGCGGGCGCGGCGGCGGGTCAGGGTCCAGCGCCTTGCGTCGCCCTGATGATCTGCGGTCATGTGCCAGCGCGTCTCAACCCCTTGTGCGCCGCCATCTCCGGGGGTTAGCAGCAATCCCAGCGGCGCCCGCCCCATCAGCCCCCCGTGTTCGGCAGCCAAATGCATCCGCCGTACCGGCGTCAGCCCGGGTGCACCGGGCAGATCGCAGATGATCAGCGGAACCGCCCCGCTGCGCAATGCCTCTTCCATACACCACAACAAATCTTCGGCGCGGGTGGGGCGGACGAATAGAAACCGCGCCGGATCGGCAAACGGCATCATCCCGTCGGGGTTCAGTTGTGCGGGCTCCCACGCGGGGGCAATCCATAGTATCGGTCCCTGTGCCTGACCGGCCAGCCACATGGCAAAGCTGCGCCGGGCAGGGCCGCAGGCTTCGTGTACGCGGCCCAGTTGCAGGGTGATCTGTGACTGTAGAACCAGCCCCGGCACGTCGTGCGCGGGTTTACGGCCAAGCAGGTTTGTAGACATGCCGATAGGTTAGCATGTTCTTATTTTGTTCTCAAATTGTAAATGACGCTGCCAAGCCTTTAGCGGGACAAAATCAAACGGCCATCGGTGAACTGGATGTTTGAGAACCGGTGCAGGTAATCCATGCCCAGCAATGATTGACGCAGGTCTCCTTCGTTTACCCAGGCCGAGACACCCTTGTCGATGATTGGCCCCAGTTCAAGGCTGTCCAGTCGAACGGGTGCTGTCCGCACCTCTCCGTTCGCGGTGAAGGCGCGGCCGAGATAGTTGAGCTGCTCCGGGTCTATGCCGATACGTCTGGCATCTTGCTCGCTTAACACGATCTGGCTGGCACCCGTATCGACAAGGAAGGTGATCGGCTCTCCGTTTACCAGAACCGGCAGGTAATAGTGACCATCATAGGCGCGTGGAACCTCAATCGCCTCGCCCGTGATGGTCATCTGCGGTGCAGGGCCAACGGTCGAGCGGATATCGTCCCACAGCCCGACAACGGCGATCGCTCCGACAAAGATAAAAACCCAGGCCATGGCCTGCTGCACGGTTTTGTTCAGCGACTGACGGTTTTGTGAGACGAACCAAAACACAACCGCCGCGCCAAGCACGACCAGATAAACCAAGTGTCCTATGTTGTCGCCGTCCATGCGATTACCCTTACCAATATCACATCAGATATATGGGTGTTTATGAGGCAAAACCAAAGGCTTTAAGGCCATCCAGAATGAACTGAACCGACAGCGCTGCCAGCAGCATCCCCAACAGCCGAGTAAGGACGTTCAGCCCCGTTTTACCCAATATGCGCGCGATCAGGCCGCCGGACAGAAAGAAGGTCAGAACCACTGCCATGACCGCCAGCATCACCAAGGTCGCCTCGGCAATGCCCAGAATGCCCGGATGCTGACCCGCCAGCAGGATGATTGTCGCAATCGAACCCGGTCCGGCCACAAGCGGAATTGCCAGCGGAAACACAGACGGGTCGGGGTGCTCTTCAACCTCGGCCCGATCCTCACGGCGTTTGGTACGACGTTCGAACAGCATGTCGAGCGCGGTAAGAAACAACAGCGCGCCACCAGCGACCTTGAACGCCTCCATCGAGATGCCGACAAAACCCAGAACGGCCTCGCCGAAGGCGGCAAAGGCAACAAGGATACCAGACGCCACGGCACAGGTGCGGTATGCCGTTCTGCGGCGCGTACGCGCGTCCATTTCTTGCGTCATCGCAACAAAGATCGGGGTAGTACCGAAAGGGTCGATCACCACGAACAGGGTGGTAAACGCGGTGACGAAAAACGCCAGGTCCATCATGCGGCATTCTCGGCGTTTTCAAGGCGTTCGGCGGCCGCCACCCACAAGGCTTCGGCCTTTTGCATCGCTTCGACGACCTCGGCGAACTTGCGGTTCCAGGTTTCCAGATCGTTGACCCTGTCGTTTTCATACAGCGCCGGGTCCGCAAGCCTTGCCGATAGTTTTTCGTGCATATCCGTCAGCTTTTCGATCCGGTCCTCGCATTTACGCAGTTCGGCGCGCAGGGCTAGCATCGTATCGCGCGAGGGGCGTTTGGGCGTTACCACTTGCTGTTTTTCTTTAACCGGCTTGTCACGCGACAACAGCATGGCGCGATAGGCTTCAAGATCCTGCTCAAAGGGTTTGACCGTACCGTCCGAGACCAGCCACAGCCTGTCCGCGACCAGCGACAACAGATGCATATCGTGGCTGACCAGAACCACGGCACCGGAATAGGCGGTCAGCGCTTCGACGAGTGCCTCGCGGCTTTCGATGTCCAGGTGGTTGGTTGGCTCGTCGAGGATCAGCATGTGCGGGGCGTCGATGGTGGCGATCAACAGCGACAGCCGAGCCTTTTGACCACCCGACAGACGACCGACCAGTGTTTCTGCCTGATCGGCGTTCAACCCGAACCCAGCCAGACGCGAACGCCACTTTCCCGGAGCTTCGTCCGGGCGCAGGCGCCGCAGATGGTCCAGGGGCGTTTCGTCCACGTGTAATTCATCCACCTGATGCTGCGCGAAATAGCCAATGCGCAACCGGTTGCTACGGGTCATCTTGCCCGCCATCAGGGGCAGACGATCAGACAGAAGCTTGGACAGGGTCGATTTGCCCTGACCGTTCTTGCCCAGCAGGGCGATGCGGTCATCCTGATCAATACGCAGGTTCAGGCGTCGCAACACCTCGGTCTCGCCATATCCCGTGACGCCGCCTTCTATCTGAATGATCGGCGGCGACAATTCCTCGGGCTCGGGGAATGAAAAGGCGCGCAACGCGGCTTCTTGTGGGGTCGATACCAATTGGATGCGCTCGATCATTTTGAGGCGCGATTGTGCTTGAACCGCCTTCGATGCCTTATAGCGGAACCGGTCCACAAAGCTTTGCAAATGGGCGATGCGCGCTTTGGCTTTCGCATTCTCGGATTCGGCCTGCGCCAGACGTTCAGCTCGACGTTCGGCAAATTTGTCGTAAGGCACCGCGTAATAGGTGAGCTTGCGATCCTCAAGGTGCAGAATCGACCCAACCGCACGGTTCAGCAACCCCCGGTCGTGGCTGATGATGATCACGGTATGGGGGTATTTGGCAAGATAGCTTTCCAGCCAAAGCGCACCTTCTAGGTCGAGATAGTTGGTCGGTTCGTCCAAAAGCAGCAGGTCGGGTTGTGCAAACAACACCGCCGCCAACGCAACGCGCATTCGCCAACCGCCCGAGAAATCGGAACATGGGCGTAGTTGGTCATCGTCATCAAACCCCAAGCCTTTGAGGATCGAGGCCGCTCGGGCCTCGGCCGACCAGGCGTCGATATCGGCCAGACGCGTCTGAATCTCGGCGATGCGCGTGGGGTCTTCGGCAGTTTCGGCCTCGGTCATCAGCGAGCTGCGCTCGGTATCCGCGGCAAGAACTGTATTGATCAGCGAGACATCAGAGGACGGCACCTCTTGTGCCACCCCTCCGATCCGGGCGCGTTTCGGCAGGGCGATATTACCCGACTCCAAGGCCAACTCGCCTCGGATCAAACGGAACAGCGTGGTTTTTCCGGTCCCGTTGCGACCAACCAGACCAACCTTGTGGCCATCCGGAATGGTTGCGCTGGCACCGTCAAACAGGGGGCGGCCTTCGACCGCATAGGTGATGTCTTCGATCCGTAACATGCGCCGCTCTTATCAGAGCATCCGAGACGCCGCCAGCGGGTAGGCGTGTTCATTGCGAAACCTATGTGCTAGCGCTGGTCCGGTTGACTTTGGACGGATAAAAAATGCGCGCGGCTACTACGCCTCCTTCCCTGATTACTTTGGTGTTCGCGACTGCTTTGTCGGTTTTGACGCTGAATATGTTCTTGCCTTCGCTGGCAAGGATGGCCGAGGATTTTCAGGTCGATTATGCGTTGGTGAACCTCACAGTCGCCGGCTATCTGGCCGTGTCTGCCGTGCTGCAACTGATAATGGGGCCGTTATCGGACCGGTTTGGTCGTCGGCCCATCCTGTTGATCTGTATGACTGTTTTCGTGATGACCTCGGTCGGTTGCGTTTTAGCCGACACGATCTGGGGCTTTCTTGGGTTTCGATTGCTACAGGCTGCGGTCGTGGCCGGGCCTGTTCTGTCCAGCGCTGCCATACGGGACATGCATCCACCCAACGAGGCCGCCAGCAAGTTAGGGTATGTCACGATGGCGATGGCACTGGCCCCGATGCTGGGGCCGATGCTGGGCGGTGCGCTCGACAGCCTGTTCGGTTGGCGTGCGGGCTTTGTCCTGTATTCAATACTGGGGGCAGGGGTTCTGGTTCTGTTGTGGGCCGATATGGGAGAGACCAATGCCAATCGATCCTCTACCTTTGCGGCCCAGCTGAGTGAATATCCCCACCTGTTTCGCGCCCGCAGGTTCTGGGGATATGCCCTATGCGCGGCGTTTTCTATCGGAGGGTTTTACAGCTTTATCACCGGCGCGCCCCTTGTGGCGGCGGCGTGGTTCGATCTTAGCCCCGCCATGCTGGGGTTAGGAATTGGTATTATCACGGGCGGCTTTATGGTGGGCAATTTCATCACCGGTCGGATCGCAGCGCGAACAAAACTGACCACAATGATCCTGATCGGGCGTGTTGTCGCGTCGACAGGGCCGCTTGGGGGTGTGTTGCTGTTCCTAGCGGATCTCGGTTCGGTTTGGGTCTTCTTCGGGTCTGCCATCTTCGTCGGGTTCGGCAACGGTCTGACCAATGCCAACGCTAGCGCAGGTCTGATGTCCGTCCGCCCCAAACTGGCAGGTAGCGCTGCGGGTCTTTCGGGGGCGATGATCGTTGCCCTGGGCGCTGTACTAACCTCGCTAACCGGGCTTTGGGTCAGCCCCGAAAACGGTCCGTTCCTTGTATTGGGGATGATGTGGGCGTGCAGTTTCGCGGGTCTGCTGGCTGTCCTGTATGTGCGCTGGGTCGACAGGCGCGACCCATTGCCCGACGCGATCTGAGCCCCAGCGCATCATAGTGCTTTTCATATCGCAAATACCGTGATACGCGGCGCGCGATGGATTTCGGCGCGACCCCGCGCCTTAAGGTAAGGAGAGGCCAAAATGGCACTGGAACGCACATTCTCGATCATCAAACCCGATGCAACCCGCCGCAATTTGACTGGCAAGATCAACGCCAAGTTCGAAGAGGCTGGCCTGCGCATCGTTGCGCAAAAGCGCATCCACATGACCAAGGAACAGGCGGGCAAGTTCTACGAAGTGCACGCCGAGCGTCCGTTCTATGACGAACTGTGCGAGTTCATGTCCTCGGCTCCGGTCGTTGTTCAGGTTCTGGAAGGCGAAGGCGCCATTGCAAAGAACCGTGAAGTCATGGGCGCAACCAACCCCGCAGACGCGGCCCCCGGTACCATCCGCGCTGAGTTTGCCGAGTCGGTTGGTGAAAACTCGGTCCACGGATCAGACGCACCGGAAACCGCTGCTGTGGAAATCGCGTATTTCTTCTCGGGCATCGAACTGGTTGGCTAAACTGCCATCAGCTTTGATTTTTGGGCCGCTCCCGGTACTGGGTGCGGCCTTTTCTATAGGGGCTTGAGATCGGCTGCCGACACGCGCACGCCAACCGCATCCAAATCCGAGATTATCTGCGTTTCGGGCTTTAAACTGACACTGGCCTTTATTGCGTCAAATCGTTGGCGCAGCGCCTTTTTTTCATCGCCTTTGCAGTCGTTCCAAGGCCGGCCTTGCAGGCCCATGACCAGCACGTAATACCCAATGAAATGCGGTCGCGCACCGGCCTGAAGTATGCGCGCATAAGCTTCGTCCGGACCCATCTCGCGCAGGTGTTGCGCCGAGTGGATGCCTGCCTTTGCGCAGGCTTGCTCAAATGCCGGGCCGAGATTGCGGATCGAAGTGATGGGGTCAGACATGCGCATCTAATAGCCATGTGCTGCGGTGATGTCGACCTGACGCAGGATCAGAATTTCATCGGACTTGCCACATGCGGCGATGTGCGATTTCATGAGTTCGTGTCGTAATGGGGTTCGGATGTCAAAGAGTAGGTGTATCGGCGAAATATCCGGCAAAAGAAAAAAGAAAGCGTTGCTTGGGTTAAACAGCAAGACAACAAAGACCTTCAGACTCTGCTTGATAGACGTAGGTGCCAGTAATCAGAAAGTAACTGCGACACTAGGGAACGACTACCTTGATACTTGGAAAAAAGGTCGCTCGTTATGAAGCAGACAAGTGGTTTCTTTGTCCTTCCGGGTGGATTTGACGTAAACAAATTCGCTGGTGAGCTGAAAGGTTTGGCCCCGGTGTTCGACGCGCCGACAACTGCCCGCGTGTTCAACCTGCTGGACTGCCATGATCAGTCGCTGCGGGCAGACGGGCGGTTATTGCTTGAGGCAAACGGCAAGCTGCACCTGCTTCAAAGCGACGGGGATATGCTGATTCAAGACAGCGGCAAAGCAAGATTTGTGCAGGATTTGCCACGCGGTCCGGTTCGTGACGCCTTGGTTGAATTTCCCAAACTGCGCGCGTTGATGGGTATCGGGGCCGGAACAATGGAGAGCAGCGGTTTTGCGGTTCTGGACGACCTGCAAAAGACGCAGGTTCGCGGAAGTATCCTGTCACTGACGTCGGATAACGGGCAGGTCACGCTTGTGCATGTTCAGCCCATGCGCGGCTACGACCGGGCCTTTCAATCCGTTTGTTCAACACTGCAGGGCATGACCTCGGGAACGCCCGGTTTCGAGCCTGTGTTCCAAACCCTTTTCCCAGACACTGTTCCGTATAACGCCAAGCCCGAGGTTCAACTGGGTAAGAAAGAGCCTTCGATCGAAGTGGCCGTTGATATCATCCGAACTTTTCTGGCCGTTGCTCGACAGAATGAAGCGGGGGTCATTGCTGATATCGACACCGAATTCCTGCACGATTATCGCGTTTCGCTGCGGCGAATTCGGTCTGTTCTGAGCCTGTTCAAGGGCGTGTTTTCTCCAAAGCAGACAGACGCGTTGAAACGTGAATTCTCGGACCTGATGGCGCCAACCGGGCGTGTACGGGATTTGGATGTCTATCTTTTAGAGAAAGACATCTACTTCAATCTGTTACCCCCCGATCTTCATCCGGGCGTGCAAGCCATGTTTGAACAATTCGAAAAGGAAAGGACAAAAGCCCTTACAAGCCTGTCCAAACGCTTTCGAAGCGCGACTTACGAACGACAGATGAGCGATCTTTCAAAGTTGTTTTCTGATTCTAAAGGCTTGGAACCGGGCCCAAATGCGAAGCGCGGTGCCTATGACTACGCCTGTGCGCTGATTTGGAAACGGTATCGCAAGGTGTGCAAACTGGCGCGCAGCATCACTCCTGACACCCCGGATGAGATCGTGCATGACCTGCGGATCGATTGCAAAAAACTGCGGTATTTGATGGAGTTCTTTGCCCCTCTTTTCGACAAAGGTGATTTCAAAACGCTCATCAAGCCATTGAAAAAGCTTCAGGATAACCTTGGCCTGTTCAATGACTACTCGGTCCAGCAAGAAGCGTTGCATGCGTTTGTTGCGGCCCAAAGCAACGCGCAGGGTCGCGCGAATGCTCAGCTTGCCATGTCTGTGGGTGGCTTGATTGCCGTGCTGGATCAGCGCCAAAAAGCCGAGCGTGAGCGCGTGATCGCCAACTTCCAACATTTCGACAGTCCGGACATCCAGAACCTGTTCCGAACCCTGTTTCACCATAAGGAGGACTGAGGCGTGAAGATCATTGCCTGCTACAGCAACAAGGGCGGTGTGGGTAAAACCGCAACCTCGGTGAACCTGGCCTACGCCTATGCGCAAGCAGGGTTCAAAGTGCTGCTATGCGATCTTGATCCACAAGGGGCGTCTGGATTCTATTTTCGGGTGAAGCCCTCCAAGAAACTGACAGACGCCCGGTTTTTCGAGGACGTGCAGCGTTTTGTGAAATCGATCCGGGCCAGTGATTTTGAGGGTTTGGACGTGCTGCCTGCGAACCTGACCTTTCGCGATTTCGACGTGTTCCTTTCGCGGATGCGGAACAAACGATCACGGCTGAAAAAAGCACTGGTTTCAGCGGGCAGCGACTATGACGTGATCATACTGGACTGTCCTCCGAACTTTTCGACCTTGTCCGAGAATATCTTCAAAGCCGCAGATCTGATCGTTGTACCCGTTATTCCTACGACGCTGTCTGAAAGAACGCTTGAGCAATTGGTAAATTTTTTCAACGAACAGGGATTGCCCAGGAAAAAGATAAAGGCGTTCTTCTCGATGGTGCAGCAGCGAAAGACCTTGCACCTTGAGACGATGGAAAAGATGCGAAAGCTATACAAAAAACGGTTTCTTCAAACAGAAGTACCATTTGCAGCGGATATCGAGCGGATGGGGCAAAATCGCGCCCCGGTCAGCATCTATGCCGGTCGCAGCGTGGCGAACGCCGCCTATCAGACGTTGTTCGATGAACTGGAAAACGGAGTGGTTTCAACCAAATGAGTACGGAGATTGAGCGCAAGTTTTTGGTGGCAAAGTTACCCGATCTGAGCGGCGCAGCCAAAGCCGTTGTAAGGCAGGGCTATTTGACTGCACCAGACGATTCAACCGAACTGCGCCTGCGTCAGAAGAACGATAAGTTCTTCCTGACCCTCAAGGGCGGCGGCACGATGGTGCGGGTTGAGCGTGAGGCCGAAATCTCCTCTGAGCAATTTGAAACCTTCTGGCCCGAGACAGAGGGCCGCAGGGTGGAAAAGGAACGCTATACCGGTCAGTTGCCGGACGGGCGCGTGTATGAATTGGATGTATTTCTTGGGGGCTTGGCCCCGCTTCGATTGGTGGAGGTGGAATTTCAAACTGAGGCCGAGGCCAGTGCCTACACGCCCCCTGATTGGTTTGGGCCCGATGTCACCGCGGATAAACGCTACAAGAACAAGACGATGGCAACCAACGGTGTGCCTGCCTAGGTTTTTCGCGCCAGTTTGATCTTTGCCTCTAGTCCGGGATCGCAATTGCGTGCCTCAAACCCGCCACCGTGCATGTGAGAAATAGCGGCCACCAGCGCCAAACCCAAACCGGCGTTGCGTTCGGTACGGGCCGGGTCAAGCGTGACAAACGGCATTTGCAGGCGCGACAGATCCTGTTGCGGAACACCCGGACCCTGATCGCGGACGCTGAGGCATGTATAAGCGCCATCGTCAGACAGGTTGATTGTGACAGCCGTATCCTGCGGCGCATATCTCATCGAGTTTTCCAGCAGGTTCGACAGCGCTTGCGACAACAGAGGGCGATGCCCCGGTATGGGCGCGGCCGTTCCGGTGACCTTGAGTTGGATACCCTGGTCACTGGCAACAGGCTCATACAGCTCGACCACGTCTGCAACCAATTGCTGTAGGTCTACCGGTTCGAACTGTTCGCGTCCGACACCTGCCTCGGCCCGCGAGATTTCGGTCAGTTGCCCAAGCACGCGCAACACGTGGTCGATTTCCACACTGGCACGCGCGATATCAATCGCGCGCTCCTTATCCGTTTTGGAAGGATCCGACAGAGTTTCGACCCGTTGTTTCAGGCGTGACAGAGGCGAGCGTAGATCATGCGCAATGGAATTCGACGTGGTGCGCAGGTTGCTGACCAGTTCTTCGATCCGGTCCAACATGGTGTTGAGCGTCCCCGACACCTGATCGAATTCATCCCCGGTGCCGCGCAGGGGCATTCGCCGGGACAGATCGCCCGAAACGATATCCTCTGCCGTATTGGCGATATCGGACAAGCGGGCAAAGACAAGTCGGGTGAACAACCAGCCGGTCAGAACGCTCAGCCCCAGTGCAATGCCCAAGGCGATGCCAACGGTTTGCAGCAGCACGCGATCAAACTGTTGTCGTGCAAGCGCGTCCCGGCCGACCAAAAGACGCTCACCTCCGGGAAGGCGAACCGAAGCTGCCGAAATCGGCACCAGTTCGTCATTGTCTGCGCGGCGCAACTCAAGATCGACCCAGCCACTGCCGGCAGCGATGTGATCAGGCCATTGTTTGAGGTTTCCCGCCAGTTTGACGCCAAACGGATCTGTCAGCAGATACAGGGCGTCTCTTTCCGCTGCGGTCGGAATGCGCCGCTCAATTGCCCTGAGCAACCCAAGCAGGCCGCGACGTTCATATTCATCCGCAAGCCCGGTCAGTTCGGCTGAGACGACAGAACGGGTTTCACCCTCGATCGTGCGGTTCGCCGTGACATAGACCAGCGCCAGGATGGTGGCCGTCAACAACGTACTCAGAGCCATGCTGGCCAGAATAAGACGTGTACGGGAATTGTTGAAAGACAGTCGGATGTTATCCATCAGATATCATGTAACCGGCGCCCCGGACGGTTTCGATCATCGGCGGCTCGCCACCTTCGTCCAACTGGCGGCGCAGCTTCGAGATATGGACATCGACAACATTCGTGTTTGGATCAAAGTGATAATCCCATACGCCCTCCAACAACATGGTCCGCGACACCACGCGGTTTTTCCGGCGCAGGAAGAATTCCAGAATCTGGAATTCGCGCGGGGTCAGGGTAATCTCGCGCCCGTTTCGGGTGACCTTGCGGGTCAGCAAATCCATTTCAAGGTCACGGCAGGTCAGCGTCGGGCTTTCCTCGGCCTCTTGCGGACGGCGCAGCAGCGCCTCGATCCGGGCGTGAAGTTCCTGAAAAGAGAACGGCTTGACCAGATAGTCATCCGCCCCGGCGCGCAGCCCTTTGACGCGTTCGTCAACGGCGCTCATTGCTGTCAGCATCAAAACCGGTGTTTTCACACCTGCCGCGCGCATGGACTTGATCAGGGACAAACCGTCCAAGCCCGGCAGCATCCGATCCAGCACAACGGCGTCAAATCCGCCGTCAGTGGCATGGTACAACCCCTCACGGCCATCTTCGGCGGTCTCGACGATGTACCCTTCTTCACCAAAGCCTTTTGCGATGAACTCACGGGTGTCTTCGTCATCTTCAACGATCAGCAGGCGGCGGCTCATGATCCGAGTTCCTTTCTACCCAGATTTAAACATAAAATATCGGGTAAAGCACTTGGTTTTAGGGGCGTTACATGCCGGGTGCGTCGTTGCGCACCCGGCAGTCCCGGCAGTTTGCGGACAAATCAAACCACCGGGGAGGCGCCCGCCAATATCTCCCCGTCATGTGGCGCGCGCTTGTCTCAGATCAGGCGATTTTCACCGCGACGAAGATCTGGTTTCCGCCGCGATTGATCAGAACAAGTGCGGGATCGGTTTTTTCGCTGTCCAGCGCGGCTTTTAGCGCGTCCGGAGTTGCGGTTTCTTTGCCGCCCAGCTTAACGATCACATCGCCCCGCTGCAGACCGGCTTTGGCCGCCGGGCTGTCGGGTGTCAGGTCAGTGACAACCACACCGTCGACATTCTCACCCACACCCATTTCGGCACGATTGATGTCGGTCAGCGGAGCGACGGTGACACCCAGCGTGGTGCCAGAAATGCCTTCGTCCACAGGCGTGTCGATCTGGGCCGAGGCGCTTTGATGTTGGCCGATGGTCAGCTGAACCTGTTGTTCCTTACCATTGCGCAAAACAGTCAATACGCTCTCAGTGCCGACCTTAGTGGTACCAACAAGAAGCGGCAGATCGCTGCTGGAGTCGACCGGCTCATCGTTGAAAGTCAGAATGACATCGCCTTGTTGCAGCACGCCCTCGGCTGGGCTGCCGTCGACAACGTCCGATACCAGCGCACCGGTGTAGCTGTCGATGCCCAGTGCTGCTGCAAGGTCCGGGCTGACGTTCTGGATCGAGACACCCAACCAGCCACGGCTTACTTGGCCGTCATCGCGCAGGTCAGCAGCGATGTGCTCCACGATGTTTGACGTAACGGCAAAGCCAAGGCCCACCGACCCGCCTGTGGGCGAGTAGATGGCCGAGTTCACGCCGACCACTTCGCCGTCCATGTTGAACAGCGGCCCTCCTGAGTTGCCCTTGTTGATCGCAGCATCGGTCTGGATGAATTCAGCATATGGCCCGTCCGAGATGTTCCGCCCTTTGGCCGAAACGATTCCGGTAGTCACAGTCGCGTGGAGGCCGAACGGATTGCCGATTGCCACAACGTCCTCGCCGACGCGGATTACGTCGCTATCGCCCATCTCAACGGCTTGCAAGGCTTCGTCGGCGTCGATCTTCAGAACGGCAATATCGGTCAGCGGGTCGGTTCCGATGATCTCGGCTTGGTAGCTGCGGTCATCTGACAGGCGAACCGTCACAGACGCGGCGTTGTCTACAACATGGTGGTTGGTCACTATGTATCCGGCCTCATCCAGAACAAACCCCGACCCAAGACCCTGTGCCGGTCCGCGCTGCGGCGCGTTGAACCCTTCGGGCAGGCCAAAACGTTCAAAAAACTCTCCGAATGGGTGTTGATCGAAGTCGAACTGGCGCCCCTGAGCGGGAACCGGAGCTTCGCCTTGTTCGGCGATCACGGTAACAACCGACGGTGATACGGCCTCAACGAGATCAGCCACTGCTTCGTCGGCCAGAGAGGGCAGGGCGGTGGTCGCCAGCATGGCCGCGCCCAGTGTGCCGGCACCAACCCAACCGGCTGTCCCGGGCAAAAGTAGAGAGGATTTGCGAATGCTCATTTTTATCTCCTGTTTGTGCACGCGGTCGTGGCCGCGTGTTCAAGCAGGAGATGCGCCTTTAATCTGTGTGTTTTCTGTTTGAACTGTTAAAAATTCTTAATTTTGCCACAAACGTCTGTCCGCAGTTCGTGGTTTCAGGGGAGAAATCGGAGGATTTGTGCGAATCAACCCGGACGAATCGGTGGATTGTTGCCAGTTTAGGTGACAAAGAGCAAAAAGGGTTGAATTGAATGAAATTTGTTAACAAATCCGCCGCCCATAATTTCGGCTTAAAGACGATCATCTTTGAGTTGTAGTAATGCTCACGCGACGAAGATATGAGCGAAAACAAATCATACCAAAGACAGTAGATTGCCAAATAAGCATGTGCCTATTGGGTGGAATTAGATTCGAGCGACGGATGGCGGCTCACCTATAGGTAGATCGATGCCTTGGGGATGTTGCGGAAAAACCATTCTGAGACTGACAAAATCCACCGCTCCTTCCAATTTTACATTGTTTGATCCGGCCGGATCGGTGACGATGGATTTGCCCAAGCGAGGGGGAGCCGACGGCACTAGGGGGTGTCGAAGGCTTGTCACAGTCACTGGAAACGCTGAGCGGCATGTTAACGAGGGGGTCTTGTTTAGGTTCGGCGGCGGAACAGCCAAGGGTGTCTACTGACACGATTGGCCGCGTTTCCGGGATTGATGAAAAGTGGTAGTCCTGTTTTGGGTACCGGCCCGGTCGTTATCGACCGGGCCGCGTTACGTTTTGGGGCCACGTCTTGCGCGCCACCTTGCCCAGTCTTCAGGCGTGTCCAGATCAAGCAGAGCGTTTTGATCAGGCAGGGTTTGCAAATGCAGTTTGTCAGCCTGCGCGCGTACGATGGATTGCGCACCGTCATCCCCTGTTAACTCACCGAGTTGGTCAAAAAGGCGGCGGTCGAAAACCACAGGATGACCCGGTTTGCCGTCGGCTGTTGCCCCGCGCCATATCAGCTTTTCCCGGTGGGTCCTCACGGACGCAAGCACGGCGTTCAAATCATCGGTTGTAATCTCGGGCAAGTCCGCCAGCAACACCATGACCGCAGGAGCGTCAGGCGGTACTTGCGCCAATGCACCGCGCAGGCTGGCATTCATGCCTTCACTTGCATCCGCAATTTCAACTTTGCGTAGCGCCAGCCCGTCCAATACCTCATACCGGGGATGCGGAGCAGGGGGCAGGGCAACGATCACAGGTGCCGCGTCCCGCGCAATCATTGCTGTGCGTCGCAATAAGGGTTGGCCTTCGACGGTCTGCAGCAGCTTGTCCTGACCACCCATGCGGCTGGATTGGCCGGCTGCGAGCAGAATGATGGGTATATTAGCCATTAAACCACCATGCCGCCACAACCGGGCCGTGTCATCCCCGCATCCGCGCGCCGTCCGCATCAAAGAGAGGCTCCGAAATCACCCAAGCCTTACGCATTTGACCAAGGATCTCGATTTCAACCTCCAACCCGTCGGTTACCCGATCCACCGGCAGAAATCCAAGGGCAACAGATTTCTCAGCATAATGTGAATATCCGCCAGACGTGCAGAAGCCGACAACCACGCCATCCAGCCAGATCGGTTCGTACGCGTTGACATCGGCATCGTTGGCGTCGACCTCAAAGGCCACAAGTTTGCGTGTCGGACCCTGCGCTCGATCCTTTTCGGCTGCGGAACGACCTATGAAGTCAGCATTTTTCGTGAAGGAAATAAAACGGTCCAGACCCGTTTCGGCGGCAGTATAGTCGGGCGAGAATTCACGCATCCACGATCCGAAGAACTTATCCAGACGCAGGCTCATCATCGCGCGCATGCCGAAAGGCACCATGCCATGCGATTGGCCGGCTTGCCACAATGTCCACCAGAGCTGTCTTTGGGCCATCGGATCGCAGTAAATCTCATACCCCAGATCGCCTGTATAGCTGACACGTTGCACGATACAGTCCGTCATGCCGACCGTCATGCGCCGCACGTCCAGAAACCGCAGGTCCGAGATGTCATCTCGGGTGCAGGCCGACAGAACCGTTGCCGCGTTCGGGCCTGCGATCTGAAAACCGTTCAACCTGTCGCTGATATTTTCGACATGCACGCCCTCTTCCTGATGCTGCAGGAACCAACGCATGTGAAAGGCTTGGCTACCGTACGAGGCTGTCAGATGGAATTCACCTTCTTTCAGGCAGGAAACGGTGAAATCCCCGATCAGCTTGCCCTTTGCCGACAACATAGGGGTCAGTGATACACGGCCCGGTTTTGGAATGCGTCCAGCCATGATCCGGTCCAGCCAGTCGCGCGCCGAGTGTCCCGTGATGCGGTACTTGCCGAAATTGTGGACTTCGTTGATACCGACAGCCTTGCGAACTGCATGCACTTCGCGCCCTGTTGCGTCAAACGCGTCCGATCGGCGGAACGACGGCGTCTCATAGCTCGGCTCGTCGCCTTGAGCAAAATAATTGGGAACCTCCAACCCGTATTGCTGACCCCAGACCGCACCCAGATCGCTGAAGATGTCGTACATCGGGGTCGTGCGGTTGGGCCGTGCGGCGGGCAGTTCTTCGTTCGGGTAGGCGACGCTAAACCGCTTTTGATAGTTTTCGATCACCTTCGGGCGGGTGTAGCCGGGGCTGATCCACTCGCCGAACCTCGCGACGTCCATGGCAAAAACATCGCGTTCGGGCTCGCCTTCGATCATCCATTGCGCCAGAGTCAAACCAACACCGCCGCCTTGGCTGAAGCCAGCCATCACGCCGCAGGCCGACCAATAGTTCCGCACCCCTGGCACCGGCCCGACCAGGGGATTCCCGTCCGGCGCAAAGGTGAACGGCCCGTGGATCACCGACTTTACCCCGGTTTCGGCGAGGACCGGGAAGCGTTTGTACGCAAACTCGATACTGTCGGTGATCTTGTCATAGTCGTCCGGCAGCAGTTCATGCCCGAACTCCCACGGCGTTCCGTCCACCGCCCATGGCTTGCAGGGTTGCTCGTAAAAGCCGATGCAAAGACCGCGCCCTTCCTGCCGGAGATAGCTTTCGCCAGCCGGGTCCATCACATGCGGATGCTCACCGCCTGCGTCGATGATTGCTTCGATCTGAGGGATCGAATCCGTAACCAGATACTGATGCTCCATCGGGTGCAGCGGGAAGTAGATGCCGGCCATGGCTCCAACCTCGCGCGCCCAAAGGCCGCCTGCGTTTACCACGTGCTCCGCGTGAATGGTGCCTTTGTCCGTGACAACGTCCCACGTGCCATCGGGGCGCTGATTGGTTTCGCGAACCATGCAATGTGTTTCGATCGTGGCGCCGCCCATCCGAGCGGCCTTGGCATAGGCATGCGTTGTGCCTGATGGGTCAAGATGCCCGTCTAACGGATCGTAGAGTGCACCGATGATGCCGTCGGTATTGGTGATGGGCGCGATTTTCTTGATCTCTTCCGGCCCGACGATTTCGGTTTCCAATCCCATGAACCGATGCTTGGCGCGTTCAGCCAGCAGCATGTCGAACCGGTCTTGATTGTCGGCCAGCGTCACACCGCCCACGTGGTGCAGGCCACAGGACATGCCCGTGATTTCCTCAAGCTCTTTATACAACCGGATTGTATAGCCTTGCAGCGCCGCCATGTTCGTGTCGCCGTTCAAGGTATGAAACCCGCCTGCCGCATGCCAGGTCGAGCCGCTGGTCAACTCCGAACGCTCAAGCAGCATGACGTCTGACCAGCCAAGTTTGGTCAGATGGTACAGTACGGAACAGCCGACGACGCCGCCGCCAATTACCGCCACGCGGGTTTCGAGCTTCATGAATGCCTCCGTCAGTATTTCGGCCAGTCTGATCAGCACGGTCCTTGGCGCAACGCCGAATGCGACAGATCGTGTCGTTTCAGCAGTCTGTGCCGGGAAGAATGCAATACGGTTCGGTTTTTACCGACCCGTGCACTTGGAACTGCAGTCGAACTTGACCTTTCGCCGAACACTTGCCCTGCGCAACACGATAGTTTCCCCAAAAGAAGGCCAGTTTGTTTTCCAGAATTCGACCTAAAGCGGTCTGATTTTCAGTTCCGTCACCCGATTGCCATCCTTGGCGGTGACTTCGAACCGAAAGCCGTGGAACGAAAAGACCTGACCAATCACGGGGATCATCTGAGCCTCGTGAATGACGAGCCCTGCAAGCGTGTTCGCCTCATCATCTGGCAGGGACCAGTCCATCGCTCGGTTCACATCTCGAATGGTCATCGCGCCCTCGATGAGGAATTGTCCATCTTCGGTGCGGGTTACGGGGACGTCTTCCTCGATATCGAATTCATCGGCGATTTCACCAACGATTTCCTCAAGGATGTCTTCAAGCGTGATCAGACCCCGTAATGAGCCATATTCGTCCACGACCAGCGCAAAATGGCTGTGCATCCGAAGGAATTCCCGCATCTGGTCATCCAACGTCGTGGTTTCTGGAACGAAATAGGGGTCATTCGCCACTTTTGAGATGTCGAACTCCTTCAGCCTGTTGGCATCGCCCTGATTTCCCCCAGCCTGTGCATACATGGCGCGGAACAGATCCTTGGCGTGAACAACGCCAACGATGTTTTCAGGTTCATCGCGGAATACAGGCAGCCGGGTATGAGGGCTTTTAAGACATTGCTGCAAAATAGCCTCGGGCGCATCGTCCGCGTCGATCATTTCGATATTTGACCTGTGAAGCATGATCTCTTCCACTGCCCGGTCACCCAGGTCCAGCGCGCCGAGAATGCGGTCGCGGTCTTCTTTCTGAACCACGCCTTCGGAGTGGCCCAGTTGCAAAGCGCCTGCGATTTCCTCACGCACAGCAAGGATGTTGCTGTCAGGGTCGATCTGAACGCCGAACAGGCGCAGAACCCCGCGCACCAAAAGGCGCACCGCCGCCACAATGGGCGAAAAGACCGTAACAACGACGCTGATGATCGGAGCCACCGCAGAGGCTGCTTTTTCCGAGTTTGTAATCGCATAGGTCTTGGGCAGAACCTCGGCAAAGATCAGAACCAGCAGGGTCATCACCAGCGTTGCCAGGGCAACACCGCTTTCGCCGAAAAGCCGCGTAAACAGCGCAGTCGCCAGCGAGGCGGCGAGGATGTTTACCAGGTTATTGCCAAGCAGGACCGAACCGATCAGCCGCTCATTATCGTCGGTGATTTCAAGCGCCTTTTGCGCTCCGCGAGACCCCTTGTCGGCCTGCGCCCGCAGCTTACCGCGCGACGATGCGGTCAATGCCGTTTCAGAACCCGAGAAAAAGCCCGACAGGACGAGCAACAACAAAATGGCGCCTGTGGTTACCCAGAATGCGCCGTCGATCAAAGAAGAAGAGGGTTCCATCGGTCCTTGGTTGTTGGTTTTTCTGCAATGGTTATGGGGGCGCGACCCCTGCGGATCAAGGGGTTACCCCTTGTCTTCGGAGTCTTTCGCCAGGGGGTGATGCTCTAACACCAGTTCAGCCAGTCGCTCGTCCAGGACATGGGTATAGATTTCTGTCGTCGCCACATCGGCATGGCCCAGCAGGGTCTGGATCGACCGCAGATCTGCGCCATTGGCAAGCAGGTGTGTGGCAAAGGCATGGCGCAGCGTATGCGGAGTGACCTTGTCTGGCGAGACCCCGCCCTGAACCGCCAATTCCTTGACCAAAAGAAAAAACATATGACGCGTCAGGTGGCCGGATTTCCCGCGTGACGGGAACAGGAACTTAGACCGCTGACCACCGTCTGCGACCAGTTGATCTTCGTTTTCATCCCGCATCACTAGCCACGCCGCCAGCGCGTCGCGGGCAGGGGGGGAGAGGGGTACCATCCGTTCCTTGCCGCCCTTGCCAAGCACCAGCAGCATACGCGGATCGCCCCGTGCCGATGAAACGGGCAGTGAAACCAACTCGGTCACGCGCATACCGGTGGCATACAGTACCTCCATCAGGCAGGTGTTGCGCACTCGGTCGGCCTTGGTGCGTCCAGTCTGGCGGGCGGCTTGCAGCAGGCGGTCAACCTCGGACACGTCCAGCGTTTTGGGCAAACGCTTCTTGCGCCCTGGACCCTTGATTTGAATGGCGGGGTTGGTGTCTCGCCAGCCTTCTTCGAACGCAAATCGGTAAATCTGTTTGATGGCCGACAACCGCCGCGCACGGGTGGACTGCGCCAACCCTTGGGTGTCGCAATCGATCAGATAAGCCTCGATCAGGTCGCGTTCAGCGTTGGAAAACCCGGCCTTTCGCGCCCCTAGCCACGCCGCAAAATCCTTGAGATCGCGACCATAGGCCAACAATGTGTTGTTGGCTGCGCCCAACTCTGCCGCTTGTGCCTGCAGAAAGGTGGAAATCCACGAGTCGGATGTGGACGGGGACGCCATCGTCACGAAGCCTGCAAGATCAGAAGGTTCAAGGCCGCACGGCGGGCAGTATCCTCAAGCCCGACCCGGCGCAGTGTTGCGATGGCCGCGGTCAGATCGACCAGATTTCCCCGCGCGCCATGGGCGAACAGTTCCATCGTTTCCAGAATGGCCTCGCCTAACTGGTCGTTGTTCAGCATCGCCTCGATATCCGACGGGATTGGCGCGGCCCAGGCAAAGCCCTGCGCCACCGCATCAGCCAACGGTGACGGAGTGCGCGCGCGCCCAGGGTCGCCTTGCGCCAGAGCCGCGAGAAACTGACTTTCCTGCGACTGGTTTGGCGGTGAGAGGGCGGCCGCCTCATATAGGTCAGACAATAAGAGTATGCGCCACCGAAGGTTTTCGGCTTGGGGATCAGGCAGTGAAAACTGCGACAATCGGCCAGCAAACAACTCGGCAAAAGGAACTTCAAGCCCGACATCGCGCATTTGGTCCCAGACAGGCGGTAGCGTTTTGGCTATGGCTTCGGGTTTTCCGGATTCCAGCGCGCTTTCGAATTTCTGGATCGCGGCCACGCGATCCCAAACCGCGCCCGAGGCCGCAGGGTCACGCTCGGTATAGAGCCCTAGCAACTGGTTGGGTGTAAGTGCGCCGATCCGCGTCAAACGCTCCGCCGCTTCGATCTGTGCTTTCCACCCGGCAACGTCGCGCAGGTCTGCATTGGCGAATGCGCGGGGTAACGGGGCGGAAGGCAGACGCTCACCAATGGCTTCGAACAGCCGAAAACTCAGCGGATCGGGATTGTCCGGCTGCGGCAGATACTCGGCATCTTCAAACAATTCGGGGCTGAGAAACCTGTCCAGAACATCCAGATCTTCGGGCGGTAGAACCTGCAGCGCGTGGGCTGCCTCCAGCGTCAAAGCTGCAGAATTCCAATCACCGCGCCGCGCCTTGCAAAATATCTGAACCGCGTAGTCCTGCGACAGATGCGGCTGCGCGATCAAAGCCGTGCAGCTTCGGTCTTCATCCCCGGTCAACAGGGTGGCGTCAAACCAACGCTGGAACCGCTCGCGGCTGTTGGTCGGGCCAGCAAGTTGAACCAATGATTGCGCGGGATCGGCGGCGCCAAGCTGCATCAACCGGTCTAGCCGCGCCAGCAACAGCGTTTCCTCGGCATCCGGCCCGGTGGGTGCGCGCGCTTCGGACAACAACAGTGTGAAAAGCAATCGTTGCATGGCAGGGTTGTGATTCAGCGGTGCTTGGGCGATCAGCGATGCCAGACGGTCAGGGTCGCTGTTTTGCCACATATCCACGGGCAGTCCGGTTACAGATGACGACACCAGCCCAAGCGGTTGCGACAATGCCTCAAGCGGCGTGACCTCGACCCCTGGTTGCACACCTGTTTGCGTTACCGGAGGTTCAAGCAAAACGGTTTCCGGCAGGTTTTCTGGCGGATTGCTTAACCAGTCAATAACAGAAAGGGGTTCCTGCTGCGCTTGCGCCGATCCGGCCACAAACAGCGCCAGCAGTGCGGTTTTATTCCACATTCAGGATTACCGGTTCTCGGATTTCGCCTTCCGGGGCCGAAAAGTCCGCGCCGAAAAACGGCCCGAGATAGGCGTATGCCACCAGCCCGACAAAACACAGGCAAATCAGATATACTAAGAATTTGATTAGACGGCCCATTGCTCAACGCTGCCCCAATTTTCTCTTTTGCCATAGTTATAGCTAGCATTTTTCTTAAGATCACGTCATTCACGGTGAAATGAGCGAAATTAAGCATAACACCTCCGGTACGGAAGCTGGGGCGGGGTTTGTCCTGCACAAAACGGTGGTTCTTGTTGGCATGATGGGGGCGGGAAAGACAGCCGTGGGGCGCGCGCTTGCTGCCCGATTGGGCGTTCCGTTCCTTGACAGCGATGCCGAGATCGAATCGGCGGCGAACATGACGATCCCTGAGATATTCGAACGTGATGGAGAACCGTTCTTTCGCGGCAAGGAATCGCAGGTCATCGGGCGATTGCTGGATGAGGAAAAGGGCATTCTTTCGACGGGGGGTGGGGCTTTTCTGTCTGAACGGAATCGCACCATGATTTCCGAGCGCGGTGTTTCTGTCTGGCTGCGGGCCGATCTTGAGGTTCTGTGGAACCGGGTCAAACACAAAGACACGCGCCCCTTGTTGCGCACGGAGGATCCTTACGCGACCCTGCGCAACCTGTACGAACAGCGCGTCCCGATTTATGCGCAGGCCGACTTGATCGCAGAGTCGGATGGTGAGACCTCGATCGACAATATGGTGAACCGGGTGTTGGATGCGCTTGCAACACGCCCCGATGTTTTGGAACAGAAGTAATGCATCAAACCGTACACGTAGACTTGGGCGAACGTTCCTATGACGTTGAAATCGGCCCCAACCTTTTGGCGCAGACTGGCGCCCGGATCGCCCCGCTGCTGCATCGCCCAAAGGTGGCCGTTGTGACGGATCAGAACGTTGGCGCGCTGCACTTGGAGGCGCTGCGCGAAGGTCTGGCCTCGAGCGGGATTGAAATGACCTCTCTGACTTTGCCTGCAGGTGAGGGCACCAAAAGCTGGCCGCATTTCGAACGTACGGTCGAATGGCTGCTGGCCGAAAAAATCGAGCGCCGGGATGTCGTTATCGCCTTTGGAGGCGGAGTCATTGGCGACTTGGTTGGTTTCGCCGCAGCGGTCTTGCGGCGCGGTGTTCGGTTCGTGCAAATCCCGACCTCATTGCTGGCGCAGGTCGACAGTTCGGTCGGTGGCAAGACCGGGATCAACGCGCCGCAAGGCAAGAACCTTATTGGAGCTTTTCATCAGCCGACACTGGTTCTGGCAGATACCTCGGTGCTGGATGCGCTGACGCCGCGCGATTTCCTGTCAGGCTATGGTGAGGTTGTGAAATACGGCCTGCTGGGCGATGCCGATTTTTTTGAATGGCTCGAGGCCAATGGCCCATCCGTATCCGGCGGTGACATGGCCGCTCGGGTTCATGCGGTAACACGTTCGGTCCAGATGAAAGCCGATATCGTGGCGCGTGACGAAACCGAACAGGGCGAACGCGCATTGCTGAACCTTGGCCATACGTTCTGTCATGCGCTTGAGGCTGCGACCGGCTATTCCGACCGGCTGCTTCATGGCGAAGGTGTCGCCATCGGTTGCGCGTTGGCGTTCGAATTGTCCGCGCGCCTGGGCCTGTGTTCGCAGGAAGATCCCAGCCGTGTTCGAGCACATCTGCGGGCAATGGGGATGAAAACCGATCTGGCAGATATTCCAGGTCAGCTGCCAAGTGCCGAGGCCCTTGTTGACCTAATGGCGCAGGACAAAAAGGTTATTGACGGTCAGCTTCGGTTCATTCTGGCACGTGGCATTGGTAAGGCCTTTGTCACTGCGGACGTGCCGCGCGACGCAGTAATTTCTGTTTTGGAAGACGCGCTGGAGGCAGTCTGATCACCGGCTTCGGATGACCATCAACTCACCAATATTCTCACGGGTGATGTAGCCAACCATATTCCCGGCCTGCGTACAGACTGCGATGGCCGGGGCACCCTTGTATAAAGTGTCCAATACGGTTTCGAGCCCGCTGGTCAGTTGAACCCGTGGAATATCTGTCTCCATAATGGACGTCGCCGGTTCTGAGCGGGGCGTGTCCCCGGCCAATGCAGCAAACAGCCGATCCCGGGTCACAAAGCCCTGCAAAACTCCGCTGCCATCCAAAACAGGAAACTCGTGCTGAGTGGTGCTGATGACGGCCTGAGCAGCAGTCGCTAACGAGTCAGTTGGTGACAGGGCGCGGAACTCGGTGATCATTGCATCACGCGCCAGAACCCTGCGCGCCACGGACCGCATGGCGACATCCTGGCTTTCGGAATTGGCAGCGACAAAGACGAAAATCGCGATCAGCACCAAAATGGGATTGCCGGAGCTCAGCCCCAAAAACCCAAGCGCGACAGCCACGACCTGCCCACCCGAGGCGGCGATCCTCGTGGCTTTGACGCGATCCATTTTCAAGCAAAGAAGCGCCCGGAATACCCGCCCTCCATCCATCGGGAACGCGGGTATCATGTTAAACGCCGCCAACAGCAGGTTCACGTAAGCCAGACGGTTCAGCAAACTGGAATCGGTCGTGTCGATCTGCGCCATTGTTTCAAGCGGCATTCCCGCCCCAAGCGCGACCAGTACAAACCAAATGACGATATTTACGGCTGGTCCGGCGAGGGCAACCCAGACTTCTTGTATTGGCTGCTCCGGCATCCTTTCCAGCCGGGCCAACCCGCCAATCGGCAACAAGGTTATATCGGGGGTTTTGATCCCGAAACGCCGCGCCATAAGGGCGTGGCCGAATTCGTGTGCCACGACGCAGGCGAACAGCGCCAGAACGAATGCGACGTTTTCGATAGCTGCTGGCAGGCCTGCGCTGGAATAGGCCGCAAATCCGACCCACGCTAGAAGTAGAAAAAAGGTGACATGGACCCTTAGTTCCGACCCAAGAACGCGGCCGAGTGAAAAGGACCATGTCATGATATGTCTCCGATTTGGTTAGAACGGTATTTCGTCGTCGTCGATACCACCCGACGCGGGTGCAGGCGCGCTGGACTGCGAGCCATAGGGATCGCCGTAGCCACCGCCGGCCTGACCACCGCCATATCCACCTGACTGACCGCCGCCATATCCGCCGCCGCTACCTTCGCCGCGCGCATCCAACATTACCAAGGTAGAGCCAAAACCCTGCAATACGACCTCGGTCGTGTATCGATCCTGACCGGATTGATCCTGCCATTTGCGTGTCTGTAACTGGCCTTCAAGGTAAACCTTGGACCCTTTTCGAAGGTATTGTTCGGCCACACGTACAAGCCCCTCGTTGAAGATCGCAACCGAATGCCACTCAGTCCGTTCCCGACGCTCACCGGTATTGCGGTCCTTCCAGGTTTCGGACGTGGCGATACGCAAGTTGCATACCTTGCCGCCGTTCTGAAATGTACGAACCTCGGGATCGCGGCCAAGATTTCCGACCAGAATCACCTTGTTGACTGAACCCGCCATGTATTTCCCCGTTCTGAATTGACGTAAGTGCGCCCGAATCTGACGCTGTGTTCCCAAGCGACCCTATACGCCCTGACACTTGGGTGAAACACAGTTAGTGAATGCAACATCGGGCAAGAAATTACCCAATTTCGCTCACTAAGCTTTCATTTTTAATTGAAATATCTATACTCCACGAGGTTCCTGAACGAGCGAGATTTGCATTAATGCGTTTTCTGGTTGGGTGTTTTGTTGTTTTTTGCTTTGCTCTGGTGTCGGTTCCGGTGACAGCGCAGACTTTGTCGACCAAAAGCCGCAAGGACATTTTCCTAAAACAATCCAAGGTCTTGGATAGCCGTGCGGCGACTCAGTACAGGGATTCGGAACGGCTTAAGCCAAAGACGGCACAGCCGAGTTTTAGCAAACGTTACACCGGGAAGTATCGCGGCGAATACATGACCCTGGCCCGACAGGCGGCACGCAAACACAGCGTCCCGGAAGAGCTTTTCCTGCGTCTTGTACAACAGGAAAGCGGCTGGAACCCGAATGCAAGGTCACATAAAGGCGCCTTGGGATTGGCGCAGTTGATGCCCGGTACAGCGCAGCTTTTGGGCGTTAATCCGCATGATCCAAAGCAAAACCTGGAAGGCGGAGCGCGCTATTTGTCGTGGCAGTACCGTAAGTTCAAATCCTGGCGCCTTGCACTGGCAGCGTATAATGCCGGACCTCAGGCCGTTGAAGAACATGGTGGCATACCGCCTTACAAGGAAACCCAGAATTACGTGAAGGTGATCTGGGGCGGTTGATGGCGACCTGCCGTGCGTCGTGACGCCGAGTACTCTGACGCCGGACGCAGATTGCAAAACCTCTCAATCCCAGCAAACTGCCCGCTAATCACAGAGTTGCGTTGGAAAAAAAGGCACCGGCTCAGCGCCAGCGCCCAATTTGTAGAATGCTTGCGTCTATTCCGCTGCGATCTTGATGACTGGCTCCATCCGGGCAAGCACATCTTCGGCCAAATGACACTTTATCTGATGCCCATCGGCCAATGTTTTAACCGGTGGCACGTCCTTTTCGCACAAGCCGCCGGGGACCTCGGATTTCCAGCGACAGCGGGTTTGGAATGGGCAGCCCGGTGGCGGATTCATCGCCGATGGAATGTCGCCCTCAAGCACAATATGTTGCTTTTCGATAGACGTATCCGCAATGGGAACCGCACTGAGAAGCGCTTCGGTATAAGGATGATAGGGCGGGGAAAAGACCTGATCGGTCGAGCCCAGTTCTACAACGTGCCCCAGGTACATAACCATCACCCTGTCGCTGAGATAGCGGACAATAGAGAGGTCATGGCTAATGAACAGCAAAGTGGTCTTATGCTCGCGCTGAATCTCCATCAGCAGGTCTGTCACTGCCGCTTGGACTGACACGTCAAGGGCCGAGACCGGCTCATCCGCCACCACGATCCGCGCGTCTCCGGCAAAGGCGCGGGCGATTCCGACGCGCTGCTTTTGTCCACCAGACAGCTGCCGCGGCATGCGATCAGCAAATGCGCGAGGTAGTTTTACCAAGTCCAACAATTCCAACATCCGTTGCTTTCGCTCGGCTTCGGTATTTCCAACGCCGAAGATTTCAAGAGCACGGATGATCTGGCGCCCAACAGTCATCGACGGGTTCAGGGTATCAAAGGGGTTCTGAAACACCATCTGAACCTCACCCACCGTTTTGGCATCGCGTTCTTCGATTGGCACAGCCTCGATATTGCGATTGTCCAGCAGGATTTGCCCGTCCGTAGCCGTTTCCAGCCCCATCAGAACCTTGGCAAAGGTCGACTTTCCACAACCGGATTCACCCACAATGGCAAGTGTTTCAGATTCGTGTGCTTCGAAACTGAGCGTTTCGTTGGCCTTCACAACCTTGGTTTCACCACCGCCGAACAAGGCATTTGCAGCCACCTCATAGTATTTCTTGAGGTTGTCCATCTTCAGAACAGTGCGGCCAATTTCGGCCTTTTCCTTTTGCTCGGACACTGTGATCGGAGCGTTCCAGTCGATCTCTTTGAACTTCAGGCAGCGCGTGTGATGGCGGTCATTGCCTGGCACCGGCTCCATCAGAATGTTTTGGGCGTCGCAGCGGCCTTCTTCGAAATAGTCGCAGCGCGGGCCAAAGTTACATCCTGGCGGGCGTTCATGGGGCAGGGGAAAGTTACCAGGAATGGCCACCAGCGGACGGGCGTTCTTATCTGCCCCCGGCAGAGGGATCGAGCGGAACAGCGCCTGAGTATAGGGGTGCTGCATCTCGTCGAACACGTCCTTGATCGAGCCGCGTTCGACCGCCTCGCCGGAATACATCACGCAAAGCCGATCGCAGGTCTCTAGAACCAGTCCCAGATTGTGCGAAATAAACAGCATTGAGGTGCCGTATTTCTTACCCAAATCTTTAACCAGTTCGACCACAGCGGCCTCAACGGTCACGTCCAAAGCGGTTGTCGGCTCATCAAGGATCAGCAGCGACGGCTTGGACATCAGCGCCATCGCGATCACGATCCGTTGCTGCTGGCCGCCCGAAAGCTGATGCGGGAAGGAGTTCAGCATACGTTCAGGGTCGGGCAAGCGCACATCGGTGACAACCTCAAGCGCGCGGGCATAAGCCTCTTCTGCGCCGACGCCTTCGTGGATCATCGGCACTTCCATCAGTTGCTTGCCAATCTTCATCGCAGGGTTCAGCGAGGCCATCGGTTCCTGATAGATCATCGCGATCTCGTTGCCGCGAATATCGCGCAACTCGTCCGAGGTCATCTCGGACAGATCGCGACCCTTGAACTTGATGGTTCCACCGACGATCCGACCGTTTTTGCCAAGGTCTTGCATGACACCCAGCGCCACTGTGGATTTGCCACAGCCAGATTCTCCGACCAGACCCACGGCTTCGCCTGGTTGTACGCTGACCGAAAAATCCATTACGGCCGGTATTTCCCGCAGGCGAGTAAAGAAGGAAATCGACAGCTTGTCGATTTCAAGGATCGGGCCGTCATATTCCGCCAGTTTGTTCATCTGTGTTTCTCCTCACCAGACAGTGGGAATCCCCTTCATCTGGCTAAAAATATCCCGGGGGTCCGGGGGCAGAGCCCCCGGCCTCTATCACATCAGTCCTTCAAACTTTCCTCGCGCAACCCGTCGGCCAGCAGGTTCAAACCCAGAACCAGCGACAACAGCGCAAACGCAGGGGGAAGGGCCGGGTGGAGATAGATCGAAAGCAGCTTGCGCCCCTCATTGATCGTTGAACCCCAATCCGGGCTTTCCGGTGGCAAGCCCAGCCCGAAGAAACCCAAGGTTCCCAGAAGGATGGTGGTGTAACCAATCCGCAGGCAGAAATCGACGATCAGCGGACCGCGTGCATTTGGCAGGATTTCCCATAGCATGATGTACCATGGCCCTTCACCGCGGGTCTGTGCGGCCGCCACGTAGTCACGTGTTTTGATATCCAGCGCCAACCCCCGCACGATGCGAAACACCGTAGGTGAGTTCACAAATACGACTGAGACAAAAACAACAAGGATACCACCAGGGATGTCAAAGAGATCCAGATAGGTTGGCAGGCCCCAGATTCGATAGCTGCCGGTGTTGATGACGAAACCACTTGTCGAGATCAGCGACAGGTAAAGCCAGATCGCTACACCTAGCACCCCGATCAAGAGCGGTGTGCGGAACTTAGGCCGCGTGTAGTAACGCGAGTTCAGCAACACACCGATGAACAAGATCGGGAACAGGAACAAAACGGCGGCCATATAGTTTGGAACACCTGTTGCAACGATCTCTGGAGTTACCAGCAGATAGAATAGCAAGATCACCGGGAAAGCCAGGATCAGGTTCGCCAGAAACGACAGGAACGTGTCCAAACGGCCCCCGTAGTACCCGGCGGGCAACCCCAATGTAATGCCGACCATAAAGGCAAATAATGTGGCCAGCGGCGCGATCTGCACCACGATCCACGCCCCCTTGACCATCCGGCTGAATACATCCCGCGCTAGGTTATCGCCGCCCAGCAGATACCAGGCGTATTCGCCCTCTTCCGTGGTTGGCAAGGGCGTTCCGGGGACCTTGTTTTTCATCCCCGAAAGCTGCACCAACGGGTCATGTGTAACGATCAGGTCCAGCGCACCAAAAATGCCGGTGAACACCCAGAACATCACAAGACCAAAGCCGATCATGCCAATGGGGCTATCGAACAATTTGCCGTAAAGGCCCAGACGCCGTTTAAAGGCAATTGACATGGCATACAGGATAATCAGCGACAGCCAGACAGGCAGAAACTGCTGTGATACTGCGCCCACGATCCCTGCACTGGTGCCCATCACAATGCCAAGCACGATGTAAGCCAAAGCTAGCGCAACACAGGCGATAAAGCTAAAACGCAATGCGTTTTGCGTTAGTCCGCGCAGGCCAGAACCCGAGCTGACCGTGCCATCCATGTTAATGCTCAACGGCGCTTCTGGCAAAAAGATACTCCCTACGATCCAGATCACGATGGACAACAGAAGCGCCGCGATTGCGATCATCAGCAGTGGGTTCAGGAAGGCGATAGAGCCGGTCCAGGTTAGCGGTTCCATGATCTATCCCTCCTTACGAAATGCGAATGCGCGGGTTGAGGTACACATAGCCGATATCCGAGATCAGCTGCGTGACCAGCACAACAAAGACCGAAACAACCGAAATTGCCAGCAGCAACTGTATGTCGTTGTTGCCTGCCGCCTGAACCAGCGCCCAGCCAAAACCTTTGTAGTTGAACAGGGTTTCAACAATCACGACACCGTTCAGCAGCCATGGGAACTGCAGCATGATGACGGTGAAAGGCGCAATCAGTGCATTGCGCAGCGCATGTTTCATAACGATGTTCGGAAAAGACACGCCTTTGAGCCGTGCGGTGCGAATATATTGCGCAGTCATCACCTCGGTCATGGACGCGCGTGTCATTCGGGCGATATAGCCCATGCCGTAAAGGGCAATGGTCAGCACCGGCAGAAAGAAATTCTCAAAGGTTGGATTGTCCATTGCCTGCGTCGCAGTGCCTTTGAACCATTTCAGGCCCACGGTGGACGAAGTGAAGATCGCGATGAAGATCACGCCCGATACATATTCCGGCGTCGCCGTGGTTATAATCGAGAATGTAGACAAAGACCTGTCCAGCGCCGAACCTTCGCGCATCCCTGCCAACACGCCAACGATAAGGGCAGACGGCACCATCAAGACAAGGACCCAGAACATCAGATATCCGGTATTTCCAAGTCGTTTTCCGACGATTGTTCCAACCTCATCCTTGAAAACGGTGGAGTACCCCCAGTTGCCTTGCAGAACACCGCAGTACCTGGGCGTGTTTTCCTCGGTCGATCCGGGTCGTGTACAGGTCCCTACAAAAGTGCCGTCGTCCAGCGTCTTTGTGAACCCCGGAACCACGCCCAACCACTGACCGTATTTGACTAGTGTTGGTTGCAAGTAGCCCCGATTTCCCAACCAGGCTTCGACCTGTTCGTCGGACATCCGCTGGTTCCCTTGGGTTTTTGCCAGCTTTTCAAGGTTCGGATAGAGGTTGGTCAAAAAGAAGACCACGAAAGTCAGGCACAATGCTGTCAGCAGCATGACGCCGAACCGTCGGAGGATAAATAGTCCCATGTTGGCCCCTGTTGTTCGGGTGCTCCGCAGATCATTGGACCATTGCATGGCCTCGGACATCCGATCCCGTGTCGGCTTGTCTGCGGCTGGAAAGGGGCGCCCAAGTCAGGCGCCCCGTCGATTGATTGGCAGATTTTAGGCTGCCCAACCCCACTTGTAGTGGTGGTGTTCGAACGACACATGCATGTCGGTGCCCACAAGACCGTCTTTCATGTGACGGTAAAGCGAACGCCAATACGGCTGTACCGTTACGCCTTCTTCCTGGATCATCGCTTCGCCCTTGGCGACAATCTCGCGACGCTTGTCGGCATCGGCGATAGCCAGTGCTTCGGTTAGCAATGCGTCGAAATCTGCGTTTGCCCAGCCGAATTCGTTCCAAGCTTCACCCGAACGATAGGCCAGCGCCCAGATCTGCACGCCCAGTGGTCGATGGTTCCAGTTGGTAGAGCTGTAGGGATATTTCGCCCAGTCATTCCAGAAGGTGTTCCCTGGCAGAACCGTGCGCTTCACGTTAATGCCCGCGTCGCGCAGCTGGGCGGCGACGGCATCGGTGGTGTTGCGGCGCCAATCATCGTCGATCGAGATCAGTTCGTGCTCGAAATCGGCCATACCGGCTTCTTCCATAAGCTTACGCGCCCCTTCCGGGTCCACTTTCTGCGGGGGAAGTTCGAAGTAATCCGGGTGGATCGGACCGACGTGGTGGTTTTCTGCAGGCGCGCCGCGGCCACCATAGCCAAGTTCCAGGCAAACCGCATTATCGACTGCCATTTGAAGAGCCTGACGCACACGCTTATCTGCATAAGGCTGCTTACCGTCGATTTCCGCCAACTGGTTCGGGCGGATCACGATCGTATTCATCGTGACAACTTCGGATTTGACATAGCCCAAGCCGTCCATCACGTCGATGAATTCGCCCACAGACTCGTACAGCATGTCCACTTCGTCAGACTCAAGCGCGGCCAGCCATGCAGACGGGTCGGTGCCGTAGTCGATATATTCGATTGAATCCAGCGCGGGACGGCCAAATACTTCTTCGCCCCACCACGTGTGGTCTTCGTTGCGAACCAGAACGGCTTTTACCCCAACCTCGAGTTCGCTCATCAGATACGGCCCGGTGCCCACATTGTTCATCAGATCGGTTTCGCTGAACGAGCTGTGGACGATCGCGGCTGGATAGTCGGCCATGCCAGCGATAAGAGAAATATCCGAGGCTGGCAGGTTCAGCTTGACCGTAGTTGCGTCGACAACTTCGATTGCGCCTTCAATGGCCTGACCGCTATCAGCATCGATCAAGGTGGCGAAACGACCCGCCATCGAGTTTGTCTCGGAACTCTTGTCGCACCAGCGAGCGATGTTGCGGGCTACATCGTCGGCAGTGAAGTCATCGCCGTTGTTCCACTTGACGCCCGGACGCACTTTCAATGTGTATTCGGTCGCGTCGTCGTTGACTTCCCAGCCTTCCAGCAGCATGCCGCGGAACGTACCGTCCGAGTTATACTCGACAAGATACTCCAGCGTGCCGCGTGATACGTTGGCAATCTGCGACCAGTCGTAAGTGCGCGGGTCTTTTAGCGCACGAACTTCCATCTGCACGCGCAGGGTGCCGCCTTCTTGTTTGGCGTCCTCGCCTTCGGCATGCGCAGGCGCAGCCATGCCGATCATTCCATATGCCGCCGCAGCCGTAACACCCAGACCGGTGGCCCGGGTTAGAAACTCACGCCGGCTTAGTTTGCCATCCCGATATTCCTGAGCATGCATTTCTGCTGCCCAGTGAACCGGTGCTCCGGTGAAGGTTTGTTTTTGCATTAAGGTCTCTCCCTGTGACACGTATTTTTATTGAAGAAGTTCGGAACCAATCAGACCGGAGCGCACCGGTTAGCGGGTTCCTGGAATTCTTTTTGGATACTCAACATCCCCATACGACTATTGCGCCCTAGATTTCTGATAAGGTCAACGTTCGAATTCGTCATTCAAGACACAAAAACGACATGATCAAGAGTGTTTAGGCCACCTTTTCGCTTATTTCGTCAGATTCCTACTTTGTACACTGTCGTAAACCGACAGTATTGGTCCGATTGAGAATCGATGCAAGGAGGATGCAGAAAAAAATATTAACATCACAGCGTATCATTTTGAGAAATATAACTGATTCCAATTTCGCATTCGTGACCGGAACCATGTGCGTTGCCGTTTGGCGAATTGGCGGGTGGCGATTGTCGCCCGCTCTCGGGCGGCCTCAAGTGTCACATCACCGTTTAAATGCGCCATCAACTCGGGGACGCCGATGGCTTTGAATACGGGCATTGAAGGATCATAGAGGTCACGCATCGCCGCGACCTCTTGCAAGGCACCATTGTCAATCATCTGGTCAAATCGTCGTGCTATGCGATCAAGAAGCCAGTGTTTATCAACGTCAAAGAGAATTGGCACCGTATCTGCGAGATTAAGAACCGGGGGCGGCGTTTCGGATTGCCAGTCGCTCAGGCTTCGTCCGGTGGCGTGCTGCACCTCCCACGCGCGCTGTACGCGGGCGCGGTTCTGTGTATCGATCCGGTTCAGCGTGTGTGTATCAACCCCGGAGAGTAACTCACTCAGTTTAAGTTGGTCAGCTTCGGCCCGGATTTCGGACGGGGTGGGCGGGATGTCAGCCATGCCTTCGGTCAGTGCCGAGAAATACAGCCCAGTGCCGCCAACGATGATGGGACGTCGATCTCCTTTCAGGACAGTCTGCACTTCGCGAAGCCAGTGGCCGGTCGAGTAGGTCTGGTCATAAGCGACGTGACCATAAAGAAGATGCGGGGCGCGGGCCTCTTCTTCAGCCGATGGCCGGGCTGAGATCACCCGCCAGCTGTTATAAACCTGGCTCGCATCCGCATTTACGATTACCCCTCCAAGCGCCTCGGCAATCTGCAAGGCCAGCGCCGACTTGCCCGAGGCTGTCGGCCCTGCGATCAACACAGGTTTTTCGTCGGGAATAGGTGGAAGTCGGTCCCAAATCTGCGATCTGTCGTCATTGATCATCCGGGCCGCCCTTTATCCTCAGTAATCGCATTGAACCTGCGAAGCTTTTGCTTCATTTTGCGCCGGAAAATAAACCCGTGCCAGCCCGGAGCGCAACATGAGCCTTTCCCAAACCGTCGAAACCGCCGAGACGCCAAAGACAAAGTACAATCGCGTGATGTTGAAAATCTCGGGCGAGGCGCTGATGGGGGACCAGGGATTTGGCTTGCACCCACCGACCGTTCAGCGCATCGCGCAAGAGGTCAAGTCGGTTCACGATCTTGGGGTTGAAATCTGTATGGTTATCGGTGGCGGCAACATCTTCCGAGGTCTCAGCGGCTCGGCACAGGGGATGGAGCGGACGACCGCCGATTACATGGGTATGCTGGCCACCGTCATGAACGCATTGGGCATGCAATCGGCGCTAGAGGAAATAGGGGTGTTCACCCGCGTTATCTCGGCCATTCGCATGGATGAAGTGTGCGAGCCGTACATCCGCCGCCGCGCCGTGCGACATCTCGAAAAGAAACGGGTTTGTATCTTTGCCGCCGGAACTGGCAACCCTTATTTCACGACGGATACAGCAGCGACCCTGCGCGCCAATGAAATGGCGTGTGAGGCAATCTTCATGGGTAAAAACGGTGTTGACGGGGTTTATGACAAGGACCCCAAAATCCACGAGGATGCGGTTCGATATGATGCCGTAACATATGATGATGTTCTGACCAAACGGCTGCGCGTGATGGACGCATCAGCGATCGCCCTGGCGCGCGACAATAATCTACCGCTTATCGTTTTTGGACTTGATGAGCCGGGTGGATTCCGCGGCATCCTGGCGGGTGAAGGAACATATACCAAGGTTCAGGGGTAAAACATCTCAGAAACGCTGGATGTGCAGGCCGGGTCTTGGACCCGGTCTGTTTTGACGTGAAATCACACCAATTTCAGGACACGGCATTCCACCGACCAGACATCTCGCAATCTGCGAAATGTGTCGGTTTCAAGTAATATGTGGTCTTCCCAATTACATCTTCGTGGCGTGGAATGTCGGATGTCCTGCGAACTAAGTAGTGGAAGGAGGGACAATTGTCCGACAATACAGAGACCGACTATGAAGTCGGCCAGGACAACGTTCAGATCATGGGTCTGGACATACACAACCCCGTCTTTGCTGTTTCAGGACTGACCATCATTGCATTTGTTTTCTTCTCGTTGGTTTTCCGCGAGCAGGCGAGCGAATTCTTTGGGTGGCTTCGACCGGCCTTGACCAGCAATTTCGACTGGGTTTTCATGATTGCGGCGAACATTTTCGTCGTGTTTTCGCTGCTGTTGATCGTAACCCCATATGGCTCGATCCGTTTAGGTGGTGATGATGCCAAGCCGGACTACAGCTATATCGGTTGGTTCTCGATGCTGTTTGCCGCAGGTATGGGGATTGGGTTGGTATTCTGGGGCGTCGCCGAGCCAATTTCGCACTACGGTGCGTCCCTGGGCGGTGTTGCCGTCGGCGAAGATGGGGTCCGCACGGATTGGGCACCACTTGGCGCGGGTCTCGATGATCCGGAGGCTTCGAAAAATCTGGCGATGGCCGCAACCATTTTCCACTGGGGTTTACACCCGTGAGCTGTTTACGCGGTTGTCGCGCTGGCGCTGGCATTCTTTAGTTTCAACCGCGGTCTACCTCTGACCATGCGGTCGGTGTTCTATCCGTTGTTCGGTGAGGCGACCTGGGGGCCGTTGGGTCACGTTATCGACGTTCTGGCGGTGTTTGCGACGATCTTCGGTCTTGCAACATCCCTCGGACTGGGCGCAACGCAAGCGTTGGCAGGTCTGAACTACCTGTTCGATGTTCCGATCACGGACGGGATGAAAGTGCTGTTGATCGGTCTGATCACGGCTTTTGCCCTGATCTCGGTCGTTGCGGGATTGGATAAAGGCGTCAAGCGGCTGTCCGAAGCCAATATGATCCTTGCCGCTGCCTTGCTTTTGCTGGTGCTGATCGTCGGCCCGACCGTTGCAATCCTGACCGGGTTCTTCGACAGCCTGATTGAGTACGTTGTTGCGTTGCCTGCGCTTTCGAACTGGGTCGGCCGCGAGGACACCAACTTTATGCAGGGCTGGACCACCTTCTACTGGGCATGGTGGATTTCCTGGTCACCTTTTGTTGGTATGTTCATTGCACGCATCTCACGCGGCCGCACCGTGCGCGAATTCGTAATCTGCGTCCTGGTGATTCCGACGGTCGTTGGCGCTTTGTGGATGAGTGTGTTTGGTGGCGCAGCCCTTGACCAGGTGCTGTCCGGTTCCGGACAAGAGCTGTCAGATGCCGCGCTTGAACTGAAGATGTTCAAGATGTTCGAAGCTTTCCCGATGACCGGCCTGCTGTCCTTTATTGGTGTTGTGCTTGTTGTCGTATTCTTCGTTACCAGCTCGGATTCCGGATCGTTGGTAATTGACACGATCACGGCTGGTGGCAAAACCGACGCCCCAACGGCCCAGCGTGTGTTCTGGTGCGTTCTGGAAGGCGCAATTGCCATCGTTCTGTTGCTTGGAGGTGGCCTGGGCGCGTTGCAGGCTGCGGCCATCGCGACAGGCTTTCCATTTGCGATCGGTCTGATGCTGATGTGCGTTTCTATCTTCATCGGCTTGGCGAACGAAAAGCGTCGCCGCTGATAGCGCCAACCAGCTAAGAAAGCCCCGGTCATTTGCCGGGGCTTTTTTCATGGCGGCGTGGCATACAAAGTTGCCTCTCCACTGACCATGCAAGGCCCAAGTGGTATTCGTTGTGTGCGTGTGATGACCAAAATTATTCAATTAAGTTGCTATCTTGACGCAGTTTTGTGATCCATTTTCCCTTGCTTTGCGTAGTGTTAAAAAAGACCAGGCGGACATGGAAAACAATCAATCACCGATCATAATGTGGATTCGTCGAGACTTGCGCCTGTCTGACCATCCTGCATTGGCTGCGGCGGCTGAAACCGGGCGTCCTATTCTGCCTGTCTTTATCCTGGACAACGTGGCGCAAACGCTCGGCGCGGCACCGAAATGGCGGCTGGGGCTTGGGCTTGAGGTTTTCGCGCGGTCGCTGAAGAAAAACGGTAGCGCACTGGTCTTGCGCAACGGGGATGCCCTGACCGTTTTGCAGGACCTGATTGAGGAAACGGGCGCCAAAAGTGTGTATTGGTCGCGCGCCTATGACCCCGACAGCATTGACCGAGACAAGCGCATCAAGTCCGCACTGACCCAGCAAGGTGTCGAAGCAAAGTCATTTGCTGGGCACTTGCTGTTCGAGCCTTGGACCGTGGAAACAAAATCCGGTGAACCGTATCGCGTGTTTACGCCCATGTGGCGGTCCGTTCAGGGGCGGGACATCGCTTCACCCGATGCTGCACCGAAGATTTCTGCGCCCTCGGAATGGCCAAAATCAGAGGATTTGAAAAAGTGGCAACTGGGCGCGGCTATGAACAGGGGAGCGGGTATAGTGGCTCCCTATGTGCGCCCCGGTGAAGATGCAGCCTTTGAGGCTCTGCACGGGTTCCTGGATCGAATTTCAGACTACGGCGACAACCGGGACCGGCTATATAGGGATGGAACTTCGAACCTGTCGGAATACCTGTCGTTGGGTGAAATCGGGCCTCGCAGTGTTTGGCATATTGTCCAGCGCGCTGCGATGGACGGTGTGCAAGGAACAGATGCGTTTCTGCGTCAATTGATCTGGCGCGAGTTTGCTTATCACCTGATGTATCATACCCCGCAATTGGTCAGTGAAAACTGGAAGCCTGAATGGGATGCGTTTCCGTGGAACACGGACGCAGGCAATCCTGAGGTTGTCGCATGGATGCAAGCGCGGACAGGCATTCCTGCCGTCGACGCCGGGCTTCGGGAAATGTACGTGACCGGCCGCATGCATAATCGCGCGCGCATGATCGTCGCCAGTTATCTGACCAAACATCTGATGACGCACTGGAAAATCGGCATGGACTGGTTTGCCGACTGTCTGATTGACTGGGATCCGGCCTCAAACGCGATGGGATGGCAGTGGGTTGCTGGGTCCGGTCCGGATGCCTCGCCGTTCTTTCGCATTTTCAACCCAGTGACGCAGCAGGAAAAATTTGACCCCAAAGGGGCGTATGTCAATCGATGGATTGCCGAAGGCCAAGCCGAACCCTCGGAAACTGCGATGGCTTATTTTAAGGCCGTTCCGCGTTCCTGGGAGTTGGATCCAACCGCATCCTATCCGAAACCAGTGGTAGAACTTGCTGCTGGACGTGCACGGGCCTTGGAGGCCTATGAAGGCAGAAAAACCGGGTAACAAACTGAAAACTTGCCAGAAACACAAACTCGGCCTAGCCTGAATAAGCGGTCGCACAGGGGAGCGCGGATGATCCTTACAACTACCGATGGGCAAAAAGACCTGCCCAGATACTTTGTACAAGTCTTTAAGATGCTGAACGGGATGGACTCGGGGCGGCTGGATATAGCTCTGCCCGACGGGCGGGTTTTCCGATCCGAAGCGGCAAAGCCCGGACCGGTGGCACGCGTCGACATCCATAACCCTGACGTTTTCGCCCGACTGGTCCGTGAGGGCGAACTGGGGTTTTCGGACGCCTATCTGGAAGGCGACTGGAGCACCCCTGATTTGCGTGCGTTCATGGATCTGGTGCATTTGGGCACCGAGACGGTCTATGATGATTTCACCGGTAAATTCCTGGTGCAAGCGTATGAGCGCCTTCGCTTTTGGCTGCACCGCAACAGTCGTCGCCAAGCGAAGAAGAACATCTCGTATCATTATGACTTGGGGAATGATTTCTACAGCATATGGCTGGATGAAACGATGACTTACTCCAGTGCAATTTTTGAAACGGGACAGGAGAGCCTGGAAAAGGCCCAAACCGCGAAATACGCCAGCCTTGTAGATGAAATGGGTGCCAAAGCCGGTGATCACATCCTTGAAATCGGGTGCGGTTGGGGCGGTTTCGCCGAATATGCCGCAAAAGAGCGTGGCCTTCGGGTCACAGGTCTGACAATCAGTCAGGAACAGCTCAAGTATGCACAACAGCGCATTGAAAACGCTGGTCTTTCTGATCTGGTGCAGTTCAAGCTACAGGACTATAGGGATGAGCGGGGTCAGTATGACGGTATCGCGTCGATCGAGATGTTCGAGGCGGTCGGACAGAAATATTGGCCGGTGTATTTTGAAACGGTTCGCGAACGTCTGAAACCAGGCGCGCAGGCAACCCTGCAGATTATCACCGTTGCAGATCATCGCTGGGATATTTACAAAAACGGTGTTGATTTTATTCAGAAATATATATTTCCCGGTGGCATGCTGCCGGCACCATCAGTCCTGAAACAACAAGTAGCAGACGCGGGATTGAACGTCGTGAAATCCCGTGAATTCGGTAAAAGCTATGATCTGACGCTGCGCCGCTGGTATGAGACGTTCAACGACAAATGGGACGAAATTTCCGAAATGGGCTTTGATGAGCGTTTTCGCCGCATGTGGAACTATTATTTAACAGCATGTGGCGCGGCCTTTGACACTGGCAACTGCGATGTGACACAGATCACTATAGCAAAACCCAGTTAACAAAGGGAAAAACCGAATGCCCAGTGCTCCGCGTCTTGTTGCTGCTGTGTGCCTGTTGGTTGTGGCTTTCATTGTTTCCACGATGATCATCAATAACGGGGATGAGGGCAAAAACTATGGTTGGTTCACATACGTCAACATGCTGATCGGTGTGGTTTGTGGCTGGAAAATCATGGGCAAGCGTGTTGGCCGCGGCTGGACCGCTGCGGTAAACAACGGAATTGCGGGCGTGCTATCAACGGTGTTCTGGGCCCTGTTTGTTCAGGGTAGCTATGAGATGTTTCGCCTTGCCATGCGCCACCGCTTCGACGGACCATTTGAAGCGCTGATTGCTATCTTTCAGATTGGTGTAGAGTACAGCAAACAGCTTGTTGCACCGGAAATCCTGTGGACTTTGGCGATCGGAGCTCTTATCGCGGGTCTTGCAACCGAAGAAGCTGGCCGTCGTTGGCGGTAAACTCACACGCTGAAAAAATCGAGTCTTAACTCTGGTGTCCGATTTATTCTTTTACGGTACGCTCCGGTATTTGCCATTGCTGGAAACTGTGCTTGGTCGTTCTGCCTCGCAATTGAATATCGCCGAGGCCAGCTTGCCGGATCACGCCGTATACGGCGTGCAGCGGCAGGCGTTTCCGATGATTGTTCAGGAAAAAGACAGTAAGGCTAACGGTCTGCTGGTGCGTGGTCTTGGTCAGGAAGACTTGAACCGTTTGGCGTATTACGAGGGCGGATTTGATTTCGATCTCAGCGTTCGGGATGTTTGTCTTGCAGACGGCTCACGGGCAGAAGCCAGAGTATTTTTCCCTGAACCCGGTCTATGGCAGCCGGGTGCCTTGTGGTCGTTACAGGATTGGGTGGGTAAATGGGCCGAGGGTACGGTATTGGCCGCTCAAGAGGAATTGGCCTTCTACGGCAGGGTTGATGCGACTACCATATCGCGCAACTTTGCACCGATCCGTACCCGCGCCTGGGCCAAGCTGGCTGCGCGCCAGCGACAGACTGGTGATCCGCGCGACACGATGAAGGACGTCATCGTAAAAGAACATCGGCGCGCTTATCTCAGCTATTTCGGCATGGAGGAAGTAGAACTGCGCCACCGCCAACATGATGGCACAATGGGCCCGCTTTTGCATCGCAGCGGATTGATGCAGGGGGCTGCGGTGGTTGTTCTGCCTTATGACCCGGTGCGTGATGCCGTTCTGCTGGTGGAACAATTCCGCACGCCTGTGTTTCTGATCGAGGACCCCGAACCGTGGATGTGGGAACCAGTGGCGGGAATGATCGACCCGGGCGAAACTCCGGAGCAGGCTGCGCACCGCGAAGCACTGGAAGAGGCACAAGTGTCGATGAGTTCATTGGAATATGCAGGTGGCGCGTATTCCTCAAGCGGGTCATCGACCGAATACATCCATCTGTACGTAGGATTGTCTGATTTAAACCAAACCATCGACAATGGTGGGCTAACGTCAGAGGGTGAGGATATCCGCACGCAAATTATGCCTTATGATACCTTTATGCAGCGGGTCGATAACCACGAATTTAAGGATTTGCCTCTGCTGGCTTTGGCCAATTGGCTGGCCCGAAACCGCGACCGTTTGCGCAGGTAAGGATCGCTGCTTGTGGTTGCCGAACGGCAACTGTAAATCTTCAATGAAACGTAAAGAAAATGAGGGCGCCATGCGCATTGCACGAGACCTTGCCGACGCAGTCGGGAAAACACCCCTGATCCGGTTAAAGCGCATCAGTGAAGAGACCGGTTGCGAGATTTTTGGCAAGGCCGAGTTCATGAATCCGGGTCAATCCGTAAAAGATCGCGCGGCGCTTTACATCATCCGCGATGCAGTTGCCCGTGGCGAGTTGAAGCCCGGTGGCACAATTGTCGAAGGAACAGCAGGCAACACTGGTATCGGACTTGCGCTTGTTGGGGCGTCAATGGGGTTCAAAACCGTGATTGTGATCCCGGAAACGCAGTCCGAAGAAAAAAAGGACATGCTGCGCTTGGCGGGCGCGCAACTTGTGCAGGTTCCGGCTGCGCCTTACCGAAACCCGAACAACTTCGTTCATTATTCGCGGCGTCTGGCCGAAGAACTTGCGCAGACCGAACCGAATGGTGCGATTTGGGCCAACCAGTTCGACAACGTGGCCAACCGTCAGGCCCACGTGGAAACCACGGGTCCTGAGATTTGGGAACAAACAGGTCGCAAGGTTGACGGCTTTGTCTGTGCCGTGGGCTCTGGCGGTACGCTGGCCGGTGTGGCCGACGCCTTGCAGCCCAAGGGCGTAAAGATTGGTCTGGTTGATCCGATGGGAGCTGGCTTGTACTCGTACTATACCACCGGTGAAATTACGATGGAGGGCAGCTCGATCGCCGAGGGTATCGGACAGGTTCGTATCACCAAGAACCTTGAAGGCTTCAAGCCGGACTATGTATATCAAGCCACTGATAACGAGGCGCTGCCGTTGGTTTTCACCCTTTTGCGCGAAGAAGGCCTGGTTATGGGCGGATCAACCGCGATCAACATGGCGGGCGCGGTGCGATTGGCTAAAGATCTGGGGCCAGGCCACACCATTGTGACGATCCTGTGTGACTATGGTACGCGGTATCAGTCCAAGCTGTTTAATCCCGAGTTTCTGCGCGAAAAGGAACTGCCGGTTCCTGATTGGATGACCGAAGCCCCGCGCAGCATTCCCGGCGTGTTCGAGGACGTATGATGCTACGGCGGGTTCGCCTGTTTTTTGCGCTCTTCCTGGTGTGTTTTGCCATGCTGGGCGGCCCGGTGGCCGCGCAGTTAACTGATCGGCAAAGCGAATATTATCAGGGTTGGTTAAGCACGGCGAACCGCGCCGAAACGGTCATTGAGGCGAACCGCGCTTCGAACGCGGCTTTAGAAAACCTGCGTTCGGAAATTAATGGCTACCGGGAAGACTTCAACAGGGCTCGAGGGGCCAATACAGAGCGAATTCAAACGCTTCAGAGCCAACTTGATGCATTGGGTCCCAAGCCCGAGGGTGACGCAATTGAACCCGAAGACATCGCAAACATCCGAGCGCACCTTGAGGAGCAACTGAATAGTCTGCGTGTTCCGCGCATAATCTCGGAAGAAGCGTTTAGCCGTGCCAACGGGCTGATCAGTGAAATCGATCAAATCATTCGGCATCGCCAAACCAAAGAACTGCTTGAGCGTGGACCTTCCCCGATCAATCCGGCCTCGTGGGGTCCGGCGTGGACGGACGTCGAGAACGCTCTGAGAGGTCTGGTGAATGAAACGATCGAAAACCTGCGAACGGATGTAGTACACGAACAAATTCGCGAACGCGGGCTGGTGATTTTCGTTTTTGTTGCCATTGCGACTGTTTTACTGATGTTTGGCCGTAGATGGTCAGAGAGGGGTGGAGACTACCTACGTCGTTTGGGCGGCTCAGGGTCCGGCGTCTGGACGTTCGTTATTTCTTTGCTGCGCATTGCGCTTCCGTGGCTTGGGGTTTTGGCGGCAGTTGTGGCCGTTAGCCTGACCGAAGTATTAGGGGTTCGGGGCGCATTACTGTTGGAAAAAATCCCTTATTGGGCGGCAATCATCCTGTTTTATGATTGGATTGGACGCCAGATCTACCTCATGGGTGAGGCGCAGGGATTCAAACAACTATCAGCCGCCAAAATCAGGGAACTGCGTGTTTATATTGATCTGCTCGCCCTGATGCTGATCTTGCACGAATTGACAATCCTGTTTCAGGAAATCGAGAATGTCTCGGATACAACGCGTGCTGTTGTTAGCTTCCCGGTTGTGGTGTTCACTGCATTGATTCTGCTTCGTATGCGGCACATCCGGGCGGCTGACACCGGGCACGACGCATCTGATACGAGCGGTGCGACGCGGGCGGCCGGATTTGGCCAACTGGTGGAATTTCTGCGACGTGCTTTGTTTATTCTGGGTATAACAACGCCCGTCCTCGCGGTTTTTGGGTATACGAACGCGGCAGAGGCTATTGTTTTCCCCGCAGTAAAAACGCTTGTTCTGATTGCTGCCTTGGTGATTTTTCATCGGTTTATCACTCAGGTTTACGGTTGGATCACAGGGCAGGGCGAGGCTGTTTGGGATTCATTATTCTCGGTTCTGGTGGGTTTTGCGCTTGCGATTCTAGCATTGCCCGTTCTTGCGCTTTATTGGGGTGCGCGCGAAACGGACCTGCTTGAAGCCTGGACAAGACTTTTGAGGGGCTTCGATGTCGGCGGCGTCACGATCTCGCCCAGTAACTTTTTCACTTTCCTAATCGTCTTTCTAATCGGCTATGGCCTTACCCGAATGTTGCAGAGCGGACTGCGGAATTCGCTGCTGCCGAAGACCAAAATTGATCCGGGCGGACAGAACGCGATTGCAGCGGGTACTGGATATGTAGGGGTCTTCCTTGCAGCGCTGGTGGCGATCATGGTGGCTGGGTTCGATCTGTCGTCTCTGGCGATTGTGGCTGGTGCGCTGTCGGTCGGTATCGGTTTTGGCCTGCAGACAATCGTTTCAAACTTTGTCTCGGGCATTATCCTGTTGGTTGAACGCCCAATTTCAAAGGGCGACTGGATCGATGTGAATGGCATGATGGGGTATGTGCGCGATATCTCGGTCCGGTCCACACGGATTGAGACCTTTGACCGGACCGACCTGATTGTTCCCAACTCGGACCTGATCAGTGGTGTGGTCACGAACTATACACGCGGCAATACGATCGGTCGGGTCATCGTGCCTGTGGGTGTGGCCTATGGGACCGACACAAGACTGGTTGAGAAAATTCTGGGCGACGTAGCCAATTCGCATCCCATGGTGGTGGCCAACCCAGCCCCAACCGTAGTGTTTCAGGGGTTCGGCGCAGACTCTCTGGATTTTGAAATCCGGGCCATTCTACGTGATGTGAATTGGGTACTGTCTGTAAAGTCCGACATGAACCACGAAATCAACCGACGGTTCGTCGAGAAAGGGATCGAGATTCCGTTCGCCCAACGTGATGTCTGGTTGCGAAACCCAGAGACGTTGAAGGAGAAAGCTTCGGCACCTAAAGCGGACAAAACCACGTCCGAGCAGTCGAAGACGAAGCCAATTGACATGAGCGAGACCGATCTGTCGGAAGGTGACGGCGACGAGATTTAGGTGCCTGTGCGGCGGAACTGCGAAAGCCTGAAAAATCGGTGTAATCGCCCCTTGCAAATCAGTTGGCGATGGTCCAAACATCGCGCTCACGGAGAGGTGGCCGAGTGGTCGAAGGCGCACGCCTGGAAAGTGTGTAGGCGGGAAACCGTCTCCAGGGTTCGAATCCCTGTCTCTCCGCCACCCACCCCTATCTCTGTCAGCACAGTCCGTCTTTCCCTGTTTTCTCCCCTTTTTCCAAGCGCTTGGGCCATGCCATCTGCCAGAGAGACGACTGTAATTCAGTGAACTGGCGCGATTTCCGCGCAACGTCTCCGAAGGCACCATAACGCGCTTCGGTTAGCGTCAAGATTCCCTGCTAACAGGGATTTAACAGGGAAATTCTTCAAGTTTTGGACTTTTGAGCGATGTTCCACCCTGAATCTGTGCGCGTTATCAATGCATTGCGGAAGAATTCCCTACGCAAATTAACAGGGAATATTTTCGCGATTATCAGGAAACTTTTCGGAAAGAACAGGGAATGCCGCATCCAGATCAGGGAAGCCACTGACCGCTTTTGAAGCCGAACAATCGGGCCTGGGCATCCCAGTCCAGTGGCACTGGTTTTCGGATTATCCGTTCGAGGGTCAGGTTCGTCGGCTGGCGCCCCTCAAGGATTGCGCTCTGGATCTCGGGCGACAAGAACGCCAGCTGCGATCGCGTGCGAATGTAGGATTCTGCATGCCCCGTCGCCACGGCGATCTCTCCAAGGGGCCTGCCGTTGCGCAATTCTGCTGCCCAGACATGCGCACGGGAAAGAGCGCGAAGTAGCGTACGATCTGGTTGAGGCTCGCGGTCGCCGATGACGATCCTTACTTCGACACCGCGTCGGCGCAGTTCGAATGGAACCTCAATCGTCAGAACCGCGCGGTCTATCTCATTGGGTTGCACTCCAAGTGCCTCGGCCAGTGCGTCCGCATTCAGCTTCAAGACAATGTTGCGCTTCTCGATCTGCCCCTCGTCTAGGATCTTTTGAAGAAGACCGTTCGCGCCCTCTGAGAGTCGACAGGTGAGGTGCTGTGCCTTTGTTAAGATCGCATCACCGCGCTGCAGATCGGGCCGTACGCAAATCCGATGGTCGCGGGCCAGTTTCCCGATATGCCGTGCAATAGCGTTCGCCACAGCCTGCTCCAGAGCGTTTGCCGGCAATCGCCAGCCACGGGGGTAGGTCCCGCCAGAGACCAGCCGGTTCGAGACATAGTATCGGATTTGCCGTCCATGACGCCGAGTGTGCGTCGGGGTCAATCGGTCTCCAGTTTCATCATGCAACTTACCAGTGAGAGGGGCGGCACATTTTGACCCTATCCGTTGGGTGGTAGTCTTTCGGCCCCGCGGCCGTGCACTGGCAGCCGCCAGCTTTTCCTGGACCCGGTCCCAAACCGCCTCGCAGACAATCGGCTCATGCTGCCCATCCCAGATCTGGATCTTGTGGCGGATCTTGCCGACGTAGATCGGGTTGCGCAGCAATGCGTAGATCTGGCCGCGCGAGAACGGATTGCCACCCTGGACCCGCCCGGAGCGGAAGCGGTGCAGCTTGGAGCGCAGGCCCAGATCATTGGCCCGGCGCATGACCGCGTTCAGGCAGCCGAGGTCATCGTAAAGCGCGAAGATCGTCCGAACGGTCTCTGCCTCAACTGCATTGATGACGAGGCCGCGGGTTTTGGGATCTGGATGCGGATCGTACCCGAGCGGCGGCACGCCACCCATCCAGAGACCCTTCTTCTTAGAGGCCGCGATTTTGTCCCGGATCCGCTCGGCCGTGACCTCGCGCTCGAACTGGGCGAAGGACAACAGAACATTCAAGGTCAGCCGCCCCATCGAAGAGGTCGTGTTGAAGGCTTGGGTAACCGAGACGAAGGAACAACCGGCGGCATCGAAGCGCTCGACCAGTTTGGCAAAGTCGGCGAGGGATCGGGTCAGACGGTCGATCTTGTAGACCACCACCATCTGAACGAGCCCCGCGTCGATATCGGCGAGGAGGCGCTGCAGGTCAGGCCGATCGAGCGTTCCGCCGGAGATGCCGCCGTCATCGTAGCGGGTCTTGCCCGCAACCCAGCCCTCGTGTCGCTGGCTGGCGATATAGGCGGCGCAGGCCTCGGCTTGCGCATCAAGCGAGTTGAAGTCCTGGTCGAGCCCCTCGTCAGAGGATTTACGCGTATATATGGCGCAGCGGATCCGGGATTTGGTCATGGTCAGATCACCTTCTTCAACCCGAAGAACCGCGGCCCGGACCACCGGGCCCCGGTGATGGCCCGGGCGATCGGCGACAGCGACGCATAACGCTGACCATTCCAGACGAAGCCACCGTCGATGACATCGACCACATGGGTCACACCATTCCATTCCCGGATCAGGCGCCCGCCGGGCTTCAGTGCGGGGCTGCTGGTGCCCCGGTTGTCGCCGACCGCCCTCGTGAGCTTGCCGACAAAGCCTTTTGGCAATCCGCCGTATTCCCGGGCCTGCATCTCGAAAGCCAGGTACCGGCGCAGGAACGGGCTGCTGAGGCGCTTCGGCACAGGTGTGCCAAAGACCGCGTCCCAGGCGACAATCAGCGCCGCCCGGTCCATGGTCTCAATCTCGGCGAGGGAGCGCTTCATGCCGCGCTCTCCGGGCCGCTGGTGATGCGGTAGACCGCGCCGCCGCCGGTTTTGGCAGGATCCGCGCGGTCGATCGTATATCCGGCCTTTCTGAGCCCGCTCAGCGCCGCTCGGACTGAATGGGCTTGCCAGCCGGTGGCGGCTTGCAGGGCGGCGAGATCGGCGCCAGCTTTGCGGCTCAGCAGTTTGCGCAGGATTGCGGACTTGGTCCCGCGCGGTGGTGTCGATTTGGGTGTGGACATGTTTGCTCCTCGGTTCTCCGGGCCAGCGTTATGCTGGCCCTGGTACCGAGATGCGCCCGGGATGATCCTGCCGGGCGTGGCAACAGTGACGCTCTTGGCGCGTCGGAAGTCCAGTTTGGAATGGCGCTATTTGCGCATTTTGGAATCTTCTGAGATTGGGACGCCCATACGCTCCAGCCGTTCCAAGATTTCCTGCCGCTTGTTTTTCTGCTCTTCCTCTTTTGCCTTAACAGCCGGGCCGACTTCCAGCATGATCCGGATCGCTTCGAGCAGCGACGGTTTGTGCCCCTTGAGACCTTTGCGGCAGAGCGAATGGTAGGCGCCTTCGATGCCGCCCAAACGAACCGTCGTGCCGTCCGGTGCGCGGGCGTCGACGGGCTGGGTCAGGATCCGTGCGGCGTCCATCATGAATTCGGACTTCGTCTTCGGCCGACCCATGGGGTTGCCAGACTGACCCTTCCGCCAGCGTGTGGACTTTGGCGGGCTGGCATAGCCGATTTTGTCGTCTTTACTCATCGCGGTCCTCTTTTGCATTAGTCTTTGCAATCATCCGCTGGATGTTGCGGAGGAACTGTTTCTTTTTTTCTTCTGGCGAATAGGCATTTGGATCGCTGATACCGGATTCATCGATGATGCGCCGCTGCAGAGCCATGGCTTGTTTGTCGCCCTGCAGCGCCAGATCGCGGAGCTTCCACATCAGCGAATCCCGGATCGGCAGTTTCTGATCATTGTCTTTGACCCGCACTTTGCGGTTGAGAACCCGGTGCAACTCCGTGTTTAGGTCTTCCTGCTTGCGCGGGCGACCCCGGGGATTGCCGGACTTGCCCTTTTTGAACCGTGTATGCTGTGGCGGGTTCATGTACCCGACTTTGGGGGGAGCCTCTGCCGTCATTCGGCCGCCTCCACAGTCGCGGTGTCAGCCTCGGCTGCGCGGTCATGTGCAACCTCGGCAAAGGTCTGGTCGGTGTCCGCAAGCCGTGCCGGCTGCCCCGTCAGGGCCTCGAAGCGCCGGCAGATCACATCGCAGTAGAGCGGGTCGAGTTCGATCAGACAGGCTACGCGGCCCGTGCGTTCGGCCGCGATCAGGGTAGTGCCTGACCCGCCGAAGCCATCGAGTACTATGTCGCCGCGCCGGGTTACGTCGCGGATGGCATCCGCCACCAGCGCGACCGGCTTGACGGTCGGATGCAGCGCCAGGTCTTCCTGGTTCCCGCCGAAGCTGTTGACGCCGGGATAGTCCCAGACATTCGTGCGATAGTGGCCGGTCTCGCCGAGACCGAAGGTGTTCAGGTGCTTCGCGGTGCCGACCTTGTAGACGAAGATCAGCTCGTGACGCGAGCGGTAGAAGGTGCCCATGCCGCCATTAGTCTTGGCCCAGACCACCAGGTTCTTGAGCTCGGAATAGACCTCGGCCCCAGCCGCGCTCAGTTCGTCCATGTGGCGCCAGTCCATGCACACGAAGTGGATGGCGCCATCGAGGCTGACATCGGCCATGGCGGCGAGAGCATCGCGGAGGAAGGTGGTGAAGCCGGCTTTATCCATCTCGCCAGTCGCCATGGCGAACTCGCGATGCTTCACCTTTCCGGAACCGCAGACATGGCCGTCGATCTTCACGTTATACGGCGGATCGGTGAAGACCGCACGGGCGCGATCGTCTCCCATGAGCAGCTGATATGTACCTGGATCCAGCGCATCGCCGCAGATCAGCTTGTGGCGCCCAAGCTGCCAGATGTCGCCAGGCTGGGTGACTGCAGGACCCGCGAAGACCTCGGGGACGACGTCCGCGGGATCGCGATCGCCAGCATCGTCGTCATCCAGCAGAAGGTCGATCTCGGCCGTCTCGAACCCGGTGATCTCGAGATCGAAGTCGAGATCCATCTCGGATAGCGCCTGAAGCTCGATTGCGAGGACCTCTCGATCCCAGCCAGCCAGCTCGGCCAGGCGGTTGTCGGCGATGACATAGGCGCGCCGCTCGGCCTCGCTCAGATGTGCCAGTTCGATGACGGGCACTTCGTCATATCCGAGCTTGCGTGCGGCGGCGACGCGGCCGTGCCCGGCCACGATGCCATCGTTGGCATCGATCAGAACCGGGTTCACGAAGCTGAACTGCCGGATCGACGCCGCGATCTGGTCGATCTGCTTGTCGGAATGGGTGCGGGCATTCCCCGCATAGGGTTTGAGATCTGCCACCTTGCGGTAAGTGATCTTGAGCCGGAGCGTTTCCGGCAGGGTCGGGCTCTTCGCCCCGGTCTTCGCATTCGGCACAGTAGGTCCTCCTCATGCACCACGCCCGCCGGACAGCCCGGAGGGCTCCTTCGAAACTTTCATGCGGTGCTGGACACCGCGGTCTCTGCGTTGATGCGTAAGCAGGACCCTCTGGGTCGCTCACAAGGGATCAGGGTGATCTGATCTGCGAATGGCGCAGTCGTCGCCGTTCGACCCGTCGTTCAGATGCCAAAGCTGGCAATGAACCGTGGGTGGAAAAGAGATGGGATCGCCATCGGTTAAACGCAAGGGAAAAATCTAAAACATATAAATGGCTTATACAGAATCTTGCATGTTCATGTATTGTTCTGCATTCTTCGCCCGCCAATTGACCCCGTTAGGGGCTGCTTTCTTGTCAGTGCCTTATCCGTTGGCAGCTGCTGGAGGGGACTTGCTGCCGATCCGATCTCAGCTCTTTATGTCAGTCGTATCAATTGACTCTTGTTATCGTGTTGAGGTCTATGGGGCACCCAATCCTGTGCAGTTTCGTTCAAGCGCTCCATGTAGCCGTCCTGTCGCGCCAGCCGCAGCCGATCTCCACCCAATCACGCGGGCTTGCATGGGCTTTCATTTCTGGAACCTCGCGGGCCTCGGACAACACGGAGACCAGATCGGAGCGGTTCTGTCGCAAAATTAGTTCCCACCTGTCAGGTCAAACGTAGTTTTGGTAGCGCATGCTCAAAAATGACAGGAGCAGACCGTGACAATGTCTTTCAAGGGCGCACACTTTCCGAAAGAAGTGATTTTGTACGCTGTTTTCTTTTATCTCCGATACGGTATGTCATATCGGGATCTGGAAGAAATCATGGCGGAAAGAGGCGTTAAACTGGATCACGCGACGCTGAACCGTTGGGTGAGTCGATATGCCGGTCTTGTAGCTGATGCTTCACGTTACAAAAAGCGCCCTGCCGACCGTTCATGGTGCATGGATGAGACCTATGTGAAGGTGAAGGGTGAGTGGGTTTATCTCTATCGCGCCATCGACAAACACGGAAAGACCCTTGATTTCATGCTATCCAAGCGCCGGAATAAAGCGGCTGCGACCAAGTTCTTCGCTCGTGCGCTTGGGGCGAACGGTTTGCCACGGAAAATTGTCATCGACAAAAGCGGTGCGAACACAGCTGGCATCAAAGCAATAAACAAGATGCTGAAAGGCTTTGGTTGTCCGGTACCGATTGAGATGGTCAGACGGAAATACCTCAACAACATCATTGAACAAGACCATCGCTTCATCAAACGTCGGATCAGGCCCATGCTGGGTTTCAAGTCTTTCGATTCAGCTGCATCTGCCCTGGCTGGCATCGAACTGGTCAACATGATCCGCAAAGGTCAATTCACGCCCGGCCTCCGTCCGTTTCAGCAGTTCGCCCAACTGGCAGGGCAAACCGATCTCCAATTCAACTGATGCTCTGCCATCTAAAGTTTGCGACAGAACCCCATCCAGTGTACCGTTCCGCTAACCTTTTTTATTCGGGTTTAGCTCAGATCCTTTCAATCAGGGTTGACCGAAACCATTTGCTATACCTCTTGATGCGAAGCAAATGTCGCTGACAAAACTCGCATTCGGTATTTTCCAGAAATTCGCACATTTTCATTGCAGATATCGCGTGCTTGACAGGGCGTTAGAAAATCCGCGACCAATGCTTCTTACAAAAAGGAGGCGAAATGCCATGTATCGAGCAACGAAAACGGATTGCTTTGCCTTCGCAGCGTGCCTGTCCACTATCGCAGCTTCCGCTATCGCGGAGCCCCAGTTCCTTTCTTTGACCCCCACGTATCTTCCAAGTTACTTTGGTCTCGGCATTGGAAGTTACCCGGAATATCTTGGGTCAGATGGTGCTGCGGTAGGCGTTGCTCCCTTTGGCAGGTATTCTTTTGGCGAACAGCGCTACGTTTCTCTCGAAGTAAACTATGCTACGATCAACCTTTTGGAAAATCGCAACTGGCGCGCCGGGCCTGCGGGCATGTATCGGTTCGGCCGAGAAGACGTGGATGATCCGATCGTGGATCTTTTGCCGGACATCGAAGGAACGTTCGAATTGGGCGGGTTTATATCTTATGAGAATGTCGGCAGTGACCCGAGAGAGCGTTGGTCTGTCGGCGCGAGTTTCACTCATGGTGTTACCGGTGATAACGACGGTTACACGATTGCTGCCTCTGCTCGGCGTTGGATGCCCGTAGGTAAGTTCGCCGCTCTTGGTTTTTATGCTGGCACGACTTACGGTTCGTCAGACTACATGGACACATTCTTTTCAGTCAGTCCGGCGGGCGCGGCGGACAGTGGACTTTCCGTGTTCGAGGCGGAATCCGGTGTTCGTGACGTCCGCCTATCGGTCGTCTATGTCCAACCGCTTAGTCGCACATGGTTGGTAGGAGGCGGCTTGATGTTTTCGAGACTTCTTAACGACGCGGCAGACAGCCCGATTGTTTCGGAACGGGGCGACAGGGATCAGCTTGTATTCGGACTTGGAGTCTCGCGCGCGTTTTAGCAATGCTCGAGGCGCAACCGCCTAACTGTTGGAACGAAGCGATCAATCTGGTGTCCGCCAAAATGTGTTTCGCCGAAAAATTAAGGTAGCCAGTGACGAAATGAGCAGCATGAAAAGCGAGTAAAGCGCTGCAACCGCCGCGGTCGCTTGCTGTTCTTCGCCAGAAAACGAAAGCGCGATGATTGCAATCGCCAACGGCCCGTTCCGAATTCCAGTTTCAAGCGCTATCGTCCGGGCGTCGCGCGGATGCAGGCGGAGTAATACAGCAAAGGCGAGCCCAACCAGAATACCGCACACCCCAAGTAGAATTGCTGCGGTGTAAGTTGTCGATGAAGTGGATAATAGAAACTGCCAGTTTCTGGGCACCCACGTTATCACGATAAACACGATAAAAAACACCCCAACGGCGGAACCCATGGTTTCCGCCAAGGCTCGGGCACGAGCATTTGAACGGCGTATGATCATGCCCAAAGCGACAGGGACGAGAAGCGAAGCAAGGGAGATTGCGATGTTCTTGAGCGGGATCTCCAATTCCAACGTTGAAGCATAAATCCACAAGATCAGTGGGATCAGCACAACGCCGAGAACGGTCGATGTTACCGTCATCAATATCGAAAGCGCCAGGTTCCCCTGCGAAAAATAGGTGAACATGTTCGAGGTGGTACCACCCGGCATACAGGAGAGTATCAGAAGCCCCACAGCGACGGGCTCTAGCAACCCAAGAGCTATCGACAGCACGAACCCGATAAGCGGCATGAAGCCAAGTTGCGAGACGATGCCAATAGCGAGCCTTTTAGGCGGGTGGATCGCGAGTTTGAAATCTCGTGGTGTAAGTGATGCACCCATACCGATCATGATGGGAATGACCATCGCTGAGAGCAGCGCCTGTTCGAACGCGCCAACCATAGTCTATCGCTCCTCAATGATGTCGAAAAATAATGGCCGTGCGTTCCATCTCTGACCTGGGATGTCGTGGTCCGGAAATCCTTAAGCTACAGAACCGACAAATAAGCTGAATTAGAGATGTCACATTCCAACCGGCGCTTGCGCAACAAAAACTATATGTCGTCCTGTGATACATGCGCGAACGCGACGTTGAAAACCAATCCTATCTTTGATCGGTCGATTAGGTGACGTTGCGACTACCCACCCGGGCTTATCGAGCTCTGAGCCGCATTTGTCATGTCAACGAAGATGTTACCGAGAACTCCCGGTTCCACGGTTCCGGTATGGAGTGAATCGCCCTTCAGCATTTCGTTTCCAAGAATTTGGACGGCCTGCGGCGAGTCAGCGAACTTCGTGTGGTTCGTGCTGTTCGTATCCTCGACCTTTGTTAAGTCGATCACAGTCACACCTAAGGCGTCAAGCGTTGCGACATCGGCGTCACCGACCCGGTTGACCCCCCTTGCAAGAAATCGCGACACTGACAGCGCCTTGTCATCTTCAGAGATCAGGACGTAGAACTTGCGCTCTGACGGATCAAATACGGCCATCTGTTCGGCAAAGACGTCTACATCGATATCTGCCGATGCAAATATGATGTTTCTGAGCTTCCCGCTGCTGTCAAACCTGTTCTGCATTCGCGCCTGCTTCATGGCCTCGACGCTCAGGAAATTTCCCATGGAGTGAGCGACAAGATTGATAGCTTTTGCATTGGTCCCGATCAATGTGTCCGAACCTTCAATCAAGGCGGTTCGCGCAGCCAAAGCGCTGTTCAGATCATATACATAATCCGTCAATTTTCCGGCGGATGCCCAAGAAAAAAGCACGGGCACGCCTTCGAAGCCGGAATCTTCAACAAACTGACCAAGCCTGACGACAGCGTCGGTGAAAGTGGTGTTGTAGCCATGTACGAATATCAGAATGGAGTCTTCTTCATCGGGCGCTGCGCGTATCGCCTTGTTGATATCGGTGACGAACTGTCGCTCGCCTGAAAACCGTACCGGATCAATAACCGTCATCTCTTTTTTCGGATTGGGGGGAAGGCGCTTGGGACGCTCCATTCGACCCGGCTCATGGTTTGGCGGGATTGTTACGGTCACTCTTGCATAGCTCAGATCGCCGCGCTGCCCGGAGAACATCAAAGTCGGGTCCGCCGAAGGCTGCCGCGTGGTCAGAACGTAGATGTCGTGCGTCTTCGTGCCTGCAATCTCTTCGATAGGTACGTTCGGGTTTTGTACACCGATGATCGCCTGTTCGCGGTGGCTGCATGCGGAAACCGCCAAGCCAAGAATAAGCAGCAAAACCAGTCGCATGCCATTAGTACCATTCGCCATGCCATTACTCCCAATGCTGTTCTTCGGGCGCTGAACCGGTGCCCCCCCCGCGTGCAGCCAGCAAAAACCGTTTTCTTTGCGAATTCAAGATGGAAGAGTTTTCCTGCATGCTGTAGTGCGTTGCCAAGGCGACGAAAGCCCTTTCAGAAATTCGAAATCCGGTTACGTTCGAGCGATGAAGATGATCAAAAGCCTGATTTCCGTAGTCGCGAGTCGATTGCTTGCCTCGCTTCTCTGCGTCTCTCTTCTGACGTCGCAGACGTCCGCGCAAGCGATCACCGAGGAGGTCGATCCGGACGCGGCCCTGCCACCGGTTTTGACACATACGCCTTACCATACTCTCCAAACACTGCAAAACCTGCACGACGAATTGGTCGAAGCAAACGCGAATTATAGCCAGGAAAAATCAAGCCAAAACTATCACCGTATCGAGTTACTTGCCGATGCCCTGATTTCTCTTTTGGACGTGTCGGCGGAAAACACGGCGACGCGGCGCGACTCTAGCCTGAGGACCATCCTTGCACTCATCGACATCATCGAGCAGGTCGATCCTGCCGAGTTCGTTGTACTGCCGGACCATACTGTGGACCTGTCGGAAATCGCCGACTACTATCCTGTTCCGAGCACGCCTCTCATTCTGCAAAGAGTTGACGCGGGACCGCGGGAAGGCGAGTTCCTGTTTTCGGCAAATTCCTCGAAGATTGCGCCCAGATATCTCAGAGAAATCGCAACGCAAACACCGGAGCGTCTGGACGAGTTATGGAGCACGCGACTTCTGCAGTTTAGCGGCCCTTGGATCCCCGCCGCTCTGGAAAGGTCTTTGCCCGATATTTCAAAGGGCTTGTACTGGGGAACGCCACTCTGGAAGATCGTTTTTGCTTTTCTGTCGCTGGCTTTCGTCATGAGCGTGCTGATTTGGCTCAAATCGGCCGTGAAACGGCGAGTTGTGGCCGGTGAAATCAGGGCGAGCACAGGTAGGCTCATCCGTTCCGGCTCGACGGTCATCCTGATCTATCTGCTGAACAAGTTTTTCAACTACCAACTCTTCTTGACCGGCTCTTTCGCGCGAACAGAGACTTTCATTGCAACAGCGGTCATCTACGGCGCTCTGGCTTGGACGTTCTGGAACTTCATGGAGTACATGTCTGACAAGATCGCCGCGCGCCGCATGTCTTCTGATCGTTCTTCGGACGATAGCATGATGAGATTGTTGAACCACATCATCGCTTTGGTGGGAGTGATCTGGATACTTGCCTTTGGCGCGCAGACCATGGGTTTCCCACTGCTCAGCATTCTTGCCGGTCTCGGTGTTGGCGGTCTTGCGGTTGCACTCGCTATCCGGCCAACGTTGGAAAATCTCATTAGTGGGTTTGTGCTGTATCTCGAAAAGTCGGTTCGTGTTGGCGATTACTGCTCCTTCGGCGGTCAGGCTGGTACGGTCGAACGCATCGGCGTACGCTCCACGCATGTCCGCGCTCTGGATCGTACGCTCATCGCCATACCAAACTCGAAGTTCGTCGATATGGAGTTGGTCAATTGGGCCCAGTGCGACGAGATGCTGATCAATTCGGTCATTGGTCTCCGGTATGAAACCGACACGGATCAACTCCGCTTTGTTTTGGCCGAAATCCGGAAAATGATGCACGGCCATCCCCGTATCAAGAGCGAGACGGCGCGCGTGCGGTTTGTTGGATATGGCGCATCTTCTCTGGATATTGACGTTCGTGTTTATGCGCAAACTCGGGAATGGAATGACTTTTACGCGATCCGCGAAGACGTTTTCTTCCGGATAAAGGAAATCGTCGAGGCATCGGGCACGGGCTTCGCGTTTCCAAGTCAGACCGTCTATCTGTCGAAAGATGCAGGACTCGACGCAGCCAAGTCCAAAGCGACGGTTGAAGAGGTTGGGCGATGGCGATACAAACGGCAACTTCCGTTTCCGAACTTTTCTTCGCAGGTGCGGGAACGACTGGAAGGTACGTTGCGCTATCCGCCGCGGGGTTCGCCTGAGTACTTCGGGCCAGAAGAAGAGACGGCAAAGGTCACCGAGCCGCTTTCCGCGTCCCCGACCGAGGATCAACCGGCGGATGAAACGAACGCGCAACCCGATGACGACGGGAAGCCTGGCGATAGTGGCAAGACCAGTTGACACGTCGCAGGCTTGACGGGGCCTTCTTCGAAACGTTCAAGTTGCGTTCAGACCATGCTAGATCGGCAATGGCTTACAGGACCTCTGCGCCGCGTGACGCGGTACCTTTTGCGCGTTTGACCGTATCGCGTGGCAGTTCCTCAAAGACGGCTTGATAACTTTTCGCTAACCGTCCGCTTGACGGAAAGCCGAATTGGAATGCGACATCCCCGATTTTACAGTTTGAGTTCTTGGGATCCAGCAAGAACTGCCTTGCCCGCCACAGCCGCCGCAATTTCAGGTAACGCACCGGCGGTGCACCGTAAACATTGACAAAGCTTTTGTGCAGTCGGTTTTTACCGGCACCTGCGATCTCGTATAGCTCTTCAAGCCGCAGATCTTCATGCAAGGGACGGTCCCTGATCGCATCTCGGATCGTTGTCGTGATGTGATAGTCGTCGATTTGGCCGAGCCATGCCGAAGTGGGGCACTCCATCTTCTCCAAAAGTACGTGCGCGACCTTCGCAACGACGGCTCGTTCCTGGTCTTGTGACAGGTTCGTGCCTTCAAAAGTGGCGGCATGACGAATGCCGTCCGTTTGAAGGGAAGAAATCATCTCTTCCATTTCGAACACGCACTCCGAGCAGTCGTCGAAAATGCGACTCCCAGAGAGGAAATCCACATCGATGTCTCCAGAGATTTCCGAAAGGACAGAGTCCATTACGCGTCGCCTGATGCCCACAAGGAGCCTCACCGAGTCCTGACACGCCACGGTGTATTCATGGGTGCCGTCGAGGTAATAGGCGCTATTGAGCTCGTGCCGACAGGCATTCAACCGGAAATCACCCGTCCAAGACATAGGGGTAAGAAGTCCGATCCAGCCGGGATGCGGACGTGCGGTGAACGACGCGTAGGCGCTGTTTGCAATCTTGAGGATGAAAGTGTCGCGGCCCCAGAACTCCATCGTGCGGAAGTTCATTTGCCCCGACGAAATCTGAACGACTTCAGCTTCTTTTACCGGCATTCGGTTCAAGAAGCGGCCATGTATGCGATTTTTTAACCATGCCACACGGCTGAATTTAACATGTATTTTCGATGAATCCAGCGTTTAGGGAAGAATGGCGCCCAATGCAGGAAGAATCGTATCTTTATGGATTTGCCAAATCCAACCCGCCAAGCGCACACTTAATCCAATGATTGAAAGTTTGGAGCACGAAGTCGTCAAGCTGAAGATGCCTCGTCGTATCGCGGCGAATTCAACCCGAACGAGGACGCGATCCACGTCTTCAGTTTCCGCCGCCGCCAGTTTCATCGATTCGAAGGGACCTTAACGTGAGAATGAATTCGACACTTACAAAGCTTTCGCTTGTTTTTGCGGTCTCGCTGCCGACAGGCGTGCTGGCTCAGTCCTCGTCCGCGATTTCCTCCGGCGACACCGTCACCCAAGGCGCGACTGCTGGTGGCGTGCCCGTTCCGAACACCTCCGGCAGCCCTGCGCCGGGGGAGGCCGCTGATCTGGCCAAGCAGTTGTCGAACCCGGTCGCCAGCCTGATAAGCGTCCCGTTTCAGTTGAATTACGACACCGGTATAGGGGAGGCGGATGCGGATCGCTGGGTTCTCAACGTGCAGCCGGTTATCCCGTTCGATCTTTCCGATAACTGGAATCTGATTTCACGGACGATCGTTCCTTTCATTGATCTGGACTCGCCGGTCATCGGCGGCAGCGACACCTCGGGGCTGGGCGATATCGTCCAGTCTTTTTTCTTCTCGCCAAAGGCACCGACCAAAGGTGGCTGGATCTGGGGGGCGGGCCCGGTGCTGCTCCTGCCAACAGGCAAGGACGAATTCTCCTCCGATAACTGGGGGGTTGGTCCAACATTTGTCGCGCTGAAACAGAAGAATGGCTGGACCTATGGCGCCCTCGTCAACCACATCTGGGGCGTCGACAGCCCGTCCGATGGCCGGGACAAGACCAATGCGACCTTCCTGCAGCCCTTCCTGACCTACACGACGCCTGACGCCTGGACCTTTTCGATCAATGCCGAAGCGAGTTACGATTGGAATGAGGAAGAATGGACGGCGCCGCTGAATATCGGCGTCAGCAAGCTTGTGCATTTCGGCCAGCAACCGGTCAGCTTTCAACTGGCGGGGCGCCCGTACCTCGACTCGCCGTCGGGTGGACCCGACTGGGGGTTGCGTTTCAACGTCACCTTCCTGTTCCCGAAGTGATCTGGATCAATGAACTTTACCGACGCGCCGTCACGATGAAGTCAGCCCGGTGCTGACTTCTTTATTCGTGGCGCAGACCATTGAACGACCATTGGAGGTTTAAATGAAGAACTCGCTAACAGCTCTGCCACTCATTTTATCCGTGATGACCGCCTCCACAGCCTATGCCCAAAGTTTCGATCTGGTGATCAACAACGGCCGCGTGATGGACCCCGAAACCGGCTTCGATCAGGTGGCCAACGTGGGTATCAACAACGGCTATATCACCGAGATCAGCACGGATGACCTCGACGGTGCGCGCGAAATCGACGCGACCGGGCATGTCGTTGCCCCCGGATTCATCGACTTTCACAGCCACGCGCAGTCCGAATTCGGGCACAAGCTCTATGTGCGGGATGGCGTGACGACCCCGATGGACCTCGAAGTAGGCGCCTTTCCGGTCGCTGACTTCTACGACTTTTGGGACGGAAAGTCCTTCGTCAACTACGGAACAAACGTATCCCATGTCGGTGCGCGTGTAACGGTGCTCGACGGGCAAAAGCCCGACGGACGTGTTCTCTACAGCCCGGCCCTCGGCGCTGCCATGCAGGATGGCGCGAAGTTCAAGACAAAGACCTTCGATCCGCTGGATGAGGCCGCGATCCTCGATGCGGTCGAGGCGGAGCTAAAGCAGGGCGGGATCGGCGTTGCCTATCCCATCGGCTATTACACGGTGGTGGGCAGCCCCGAAGTCATGGCCGTGACGGGTCTGGCAGCCAAATACGACGTGCCGATCACCTCGCACGTCCGCTATCTTGCCCAAATCCCGCCCAGCGGCTTTATGGGGCTGACGGAAATGCTGACCATTGCGCGTGAAAACGACGTGCCCCTGTTGCTGCACCACATTCCCAGCAACTGCCTCGGCCTGACGGAAAACTGCCTCGACCTGATCGACTCGGCAAGGGCCAAGGGCCAGAAAGTGATCGGCGAATTCTACCCCTATCAATATGCCGGGACTTATGTGGATGCCGATTACAACGCACCGGGTTTTGAAGAGCGTATGGGCATTCAGGTCTCCGACTACAAGCTGGCTGCGACCGGCGAGCCGCTGACCACCGAGGAATTTGATCGTCTGCGCAAAGAAGCGCCGGAAACGGATCTGCTGATGTACACCATGAAACAAGAGTACATCGAGGAAGCCTTCACCCGGCCGGGCGTGATTGTCGGGTCAGACGGCATGCCGTGGATCATCACCGACGATGATGGCAAAAAGCTCGGATTTATCGCCAATTTCGACACGCCCTACGGGTCAGCCAATGGCCACGCGCGCGGTGCGGGCACGCATGGTAGAATCCTGCGCATGGTGCGTGAGGAAGGCAAGGTGTCGCTGATGGATGCAATTTCCAAGATGAGCTACGAGCCGGCGCTGTTCCTCGAGGAGGAGGTCCCGCAGATGAAGCAGCGCGGCCGTGTGCAGGAAGGTATGGCAGCGGACATCACGATCTTCGATCCTGCGACCGTGACTGACAACTCGACCCCGACGATTGGCGAGAATTCCCTGCCGACCACGGGTATCCCTTTCGTCATCGTGAATGGACAGGTCGTGGTGGACGACTCTGTCGTGCAGAACATCCCGGCTGGTGTCGCGATCCGCAATCCTGTGGTCGAATAAGAGAGCTTTGACAATCGCTGGTCGGCAGGTAGCGTCATAAACTGAAATGGAAAAACGAAGTGGAGACACCGATATGGTAAAACGACAGTCAAGAACAGCATTGAGCGCGTCTCTCGCGCTCATTCTTTCAACCGGGGTCGCCGTGTCGCAGGACGGCCCCATCCTGTTCACCAATGTCGATGTTTTCGACGGCGTGAACGAGACGTTGATGGAAGATGTCAACGTCGTTGTCACCGACAACTTGATTACCCAGATCTCGTCGGATGATATCGCCGTCGCCGGCGGTCAGGTGATCGACGGCGGTGGTCGCACATTGATGCCCGGGCTTTCCGATACCCACGCGCATATTACGTGGACCACGTTGCCCCAGAGCGCATTTCTTACTGCCCTCCCAGAGTACAATGCCATTCACTCGGCGGTAGACGCTGAAAACATGTTGATGCGTGGCTTCACTTCGGTAAGGGACATGGGCGGAGCTTCGTTTGGACTGAAGCAAGCGATCGATCAGGGGCTGGTTCCCGGCCCGAGAATCTATCCGTCCGGAGGGCCACTCTCACAGACTGCTGGCCACGGCGATTTTCGTTTCCCCAATCAAACCCACCCCCGTTTCGGCGGCGATCTTCCCCCACTTTACAAGTCGGGCGATGGGTATCTCACTGACGGGGTCCCGCAGGTACTGGCAGCGGCACGCGAGAATTTGCGGCATGGCGCATCCCAGATCAAGTTGATGGCTGGCGGCGGTTATTCCTCGCCGGCTGATCCTCTGTTGGGAAACCAGTTTACCTTTGATGAAATCAAGGCCGCTGTCGATACGGCTGCTGACTGGGGCACCTATGTCACGATCCATGCTTATCACAAAGAGTCCATTAATCGCGCGATTGATGCGGGCGTCAAGGATATTGGGCACGGGCAACTACTGGACAAAGAAACGCTCCAGCGTATGGCAGATGAAGGTGTGTTCCTGAGCACGCAGCCTTTTACGGTCTGCTCCGAACCGCAGCTTAGTGATTTTTCGAATGCCAAGCTCGCGATTGTTTGTGAAGGCACAGCCAAAGTGTATCAGTGGGCCAAAGAAATCCCGGAATTAAAAGTGACCTACGGTACAGATTTGTTCTTCGTGCCATCCGAGGTTGCTGAAGAGCAGGCCAAGCAGATGGAGCGTTTGCTGGACTGGTTTGAGCCCGTCGAAATATTGCGCATGGCGACAAGCAACGCCGGAGAGCTTTTCGCAATGAGCGGCGATATGCGTAACCCCTATCTTGAAGGCACTCTCGGGCTGGTGGCGGAAGGCAACTATGCCGATCTGTTGCTGGTCGAAGGCAATCCGCTTGAGGACCTGGGCGCGGTGACAGATAGCGACAACATCAAAATTATCATGAAAGACGGCGTCATCTACAAGAACACGCTTGAATGATACCGCCGCCGGAACGGTGACCATTGGGATAAGAATCCCGCCTTCCTTCCGGCAGAAATTACACCTGCATTACGAGCTGGCAATAGGAAGGAAATCGACATGAATGCTTTGAAATGTCTGAAGGCAGTGTGTTTGCCGGTCGCGGCAATAATGTGCGCTCCGAACGTGACTGTTGCACAGGATACCGGACTAGGCAGTTGGGACTGGCAGGCCGAAGTTTACTTCTGGGGCGCTGATCTTGGGGGTGAAACCACAACGGGTGCTGACATATCGATGCCCATCGACACGATTATCGAAGACCTGAAGCTTGGCTTCATGGGCGCTATTTTCGCAGAGAAAGACGATTGGCTATTCTTTGCAGATGCATTTTACCTTGATCTCGGGGACTCCGCAGGCACCTCCGCATCGGTTGGCCCGATCGAGGTTGACGTCAATGGTTCTTTTGACCTGAAGGGCTTCCAAAGTACTTTTGGTGCTGGGTACAAGATCATGAAGACAGCAGGGACTACCCTGCACGCAACGGGTGGGGTCCGATTCCTGTGGCTGGATGGCAAAGTCGAGGTGGACGCCACGGAAGCCGTTGGTGGTTCCCCTATCGACGGGCAGGTTATCAGAGAAAATGAAGCGGGCAACAACTGGGACGTCGTCGTTGGCCTTCGTGGCATTACGGAGCTGAATGATAAATGGTACTTGTCCTATTATGGGGACATCGGCGCCGGCAACAGCGACTTGACCTGGCAAGCGTCACTTGCTGCAAACTATCGAATGAACCGGGCTGATCTGGTTATCGGTTACCGCTACATGGATTTTGATCTGGACAATTTCGGACCAATCGATGACCTCAATCTCGGCGGACCGTTTCTGGGCGTAAAGTTTTCTTTCTGATAAACGCCGCAGCGCGTGAGTATCTGCCGTATCAGTAAAGTTCTACCGTTTCGGCAGACATCCCGTAGCCCACTTCCACGCGCGATGCACCGTCGGAAAAGCCTACGTCCTGCACGGAATAGGCTGCATTCATCTCCCCCTCGATCCATACAGGCGCGAACAGCCCGGAAACCTCAATCCCTTTTTCATAAGTAACATGCACCATCTGGTTTGCCGGAGGTGGAGGCGTATGGATACAAGCACCGGCGTAAGGGACTAACAGGAACTCGGTCACTTTTAACCCGTCGAATTCGAGCGGCAGGACATAGCCAGGCATACGAACTTCTGCTCCTATGATTTCGGGGTTCACCGCGGTGCTCTGGGCGCGGCGTTTCTCTATGATGCGCTCGCGCTGCTCGAAGAGCCAATCTACGTCCAGACCTTCACCCAAGAGCCGATCGCGGAGTTCGCTTGCATTTTTGGACGTCATGGAAGGAGTCGGGCTGTTCTTTGAACTCTCGAACCTGAGAATCTGCCTGAGTGCATCCAATTGGTCTCGGGTCAGTTTGGCAAATGGATCTTCGATAACGGCCTGCGGTGGCGCCAATGTGTCCCAGCCTAGAACCAGTCGTTCGGCAGAGGCCGAAGATACTGCAAACAGCAGACCCAATGTGGAAACGAGAACAATCAGCTTGCGGTCTTTCACCATCAACTCCTTTCAAGCGTTCCTAGTTATACGGGCGTTCATGTTTCCCGTGCTCACCATCACACACCCGAGACAGTACCATAGTTTCCGGCGGTTAGTAGCATCATTGCGCACATCGCTATGCGCTCTGTCTCCGGGATCAGGACCAATCAGCAACCGGACATCGCTTCGCGGCCCACTGGCCTCTGCGGCCCTGTGCAAGTGCTTCATGTTTTCACCGTCATGCCGTCAGCCAAAGACAAGCGGTAGGCGCGCAAGGCTGGGACGAGGCTTACGCCTGCACCAGCAGCGACCACCGAAATCAGGACGAGCAGTTCCTTGAAAGCTGGCGGATCGATCGGGATGAACAGGCCGAAGGCGCTGTCAATCATCGGCTGCGCCACGACCAGGCCGAGATAGAGCATGCCCAAACCCAACATGGCTCCCGCAGTTGCAGTCAGTATTGCTTCGAAGACAAGGAGCCCCATAATTGCCGCTGGGCTGGCTCCCACAGCCCGAAAAATCGCCATTTCGCGCCTGCGCTCGTTGAGACTGGAAAAAATCGTCGCCATCATGCCGATGAGCGCGGTAGCGACAACCATGACAGACACAGCAGATAATGCAGTCTCTGCGACACCAACGATCCCCCATAACTCTTGAAGGGCCACGCCCGGTAAGATCGCAAGCAAGGGCTCCTCGGGGTATTCATTGATGGCGCGCTGCAACGCGAATGTTTGTATCGGGCTATTCACCCCGACAAGTGCTGCAGTGATGGCTTTCGGCGTCAGGTCCATCTGGCGGATAGCCTCCTGCGGTGTGGTCTGGCCGGGCATCCTTGCGCCGCTCTGCCAATCAACGTGGATCGCTTCGATGGCCTCCATTGAGACGATCACTGTCCGATCAACGGGGGTGCCAGTTTTTTGCAGGATGCCGGACACGCGAAAGGGCTGATCCCTGTGTTCGGTAAAAGAAGCGAGCCCGTGCGCGATGATAATTGGATCGCCTATCGAGTACCCCAGTGTCCGGGCGACATCGTATCCAATGACCGTGTCGAAGAGATCATCGAGGATGACACCAGATTCGAAGGCCAGATCTTGCCCGTTCCGGTACTTGTAGTGCTCGAAAAAGGCTGCACTCGTTCCCATGACCCGGAACTGGCGATGGCTGTCGCCGAGCGATATGGGAACGATCCAGTCAACATCCGCACGCGCCGCGATGTCTTGATAACTTTCCCAGGTCACGTTGTTTGTCGCGTTGCCAATGCGGAACACGGAATAAAGAAGAAGCTGCACCGATCCCGAGCGCGCCCCAACGATCAGATCGGTGCCAGAGATCGTATCCGCGAAACTCGTCTTTGCTCCAGTCCTCACTTTTTCCACGCCAAGGAACAGCGCAACCGACAAGCCGATTGCGAGTATCGTCATGGCGACGGTCAGAGCGCGTGCCATCAACGAGCCGAAGGCGATCCGCAAGATCACGCGGCTTGCCTGTCGGTCTCTACGGTATCGGACATGCGCACCACTCGGTCGAATCTCTCGGCCAGACGTGGGTCATGGCTGACCATCAAAAGGGTCGAGTTCTGTGCGCGGACTTGCTCAAACATCAGATCCAAAAAGGTCGCTTGCGATGTCTCGTCGAGTGAAGAGGTTGGCTCATCTGCAACCAGGATTGGCGGTTGACCGATCAGGGCGCGTGCGACGGCGACACGCTGTTGCTGACCTACGCTAAGCTTCGCGGCCTTGCTGGATACGATGCCGTCTGGCAGTCCAAGGGCACTGCAAAGATTGGCGGCGTCCCTATTTTCATCCAGGCAACGACTTCTACGTTCGGGAGCGAAGCGAAGGGGCAGCAGGATATTGTCGATAACCGATGCGAAGGGTAACAGGTTGAATTGCTGAAAGATGACACCGATATTTTCCGCTCTGAACCTGTCGCGCTTCCCACTTGACAGTGTCTTGAGATCAATCCCTGACACGGTCACAATTCCCCTGTCTGCAATGATGGTTCCGCCGATCAGAGATAGAAGCGTCGATTTTCCCGAACCGCTCTCACCAAGAAGCAGGACGGTTTCGCCCGCCCGCACGGATAGAGCCGAGACCGAAATACCAAAGGATTTCCGCCCCGGCCAACGGAAGCGGACATTCTTGAGGTCTATGTTGCCGCCTCCCAGCAAGCTCAGAAGAAGCCACGCAGGTCCAGCGTCGGCTCATCGCGCTCAACTTCAAATGCTTGTGCACCCGTCTCCGAAACGATCTGCACCTCCAACTCTCGAGCGTTCGAGAAGGTGTCGAAGTAACCAAACGAGATTTCGGTAATTGCGTCTGCATTGGCACAGGTCAGGGTGTATTCGGCGTGAAACTCTGTGTGACCTGCTTCGTTCGCGCCGTGTTCATCATGTTCGTGGGCATGATCTTCTTCATGCGCATGCTGCTCGCCATGTGCACCTTCGCCTTCCAACTCGGCGCTGGCCTGCACTACGCTGCATTCTGCGGCGGCCGGCAGGATGAAGAGTTTAAGTGGACGGGCAAGTGTCGCTAAGGCCGTGTCTATGGCATTGCGATCCTCAGCGTTCACCGCCGCATACTCGAAACCGACGATATCGGCTCCAGGAGCGTGAAACTCCATGAAAACCGTGGTGTCGTCCACCGCGATATTCAATACGCCGACGCCGTGTTCATGGGCGCCAAGCGACCGTGTTTCACTGGCAAAAACGGTAGTGGCAAGCGAGGTGAAAACTAGCAAAGTTCGCTTGATCACGTATGTGGCTCCTCGTGCGCTTAAAAAGATATCATTTACATATCAAATCCGGCACAACGTCGGCAAGAGCGCCGGGCTGTGCCGTCGAGTCCAAGTTAACAATAGCAGGACCGCTTTGCACTCATGTTATCGTGAAAGCACACGAAATTTTCTCGATCAGATGCTCAGTCCCGGACAAAAATCCGAGCGCTTCGGCAGTCGCTAGATTGGGACTGCTTTTTTCGTGGGACCGAAGCGGTGACCGCTGCGGAAACAGCCAGACTGAAGGCCCGTCAGTACGCACGAACACGTTCAAATGCCACTGCCCCGATTTCGCCGAACGAGGCAGCGCAACGGTCGAGGTCAATTTCAACCTGCAATGCCCGAAGGCGTGCGAAAGCTCATGCGCAGCTTTAAACCAATCCAACGAAGAGTGATAGATGAAGATCTACATAGACCGACACCGCTATACAAATGAACGGAGCCGGAATAAGCTGAAATTCGTATGAGAAAACAAGTCGCTTTTGCAGATTGAACCCCCTTGAGCCATGAGAATAAATCGTCGACTTATCCGTTTAAGCGCAGTCTTTCTTGCAGGGTTCGTCGCAAGTCTCGCATTTGTGCTGGAGAGCAGCAGCTTCCGTTCGTGGCGCAATGCGCTTACTGCTGATTTTCTGACAGATTTGCTTGGTCAGACGGTATTGGTGGAGGGAAACGTTGACCTTGATTTTTTCCCCTCCTTTTCGCTCGAAGCCACCGGGCTGCGGCTACCTTCAGAGGCTATGCCGGGTACTGAGCTTCTGACACTGGAGACGGTACGGTTGCACCTTGCTCCGTGGACGGGGGCGGCGGGATGGACGCAGCTCCCAATGATCGAGGCAAACGGTCTGCGCATGGAACTGCTCCGCCTTGAAGACGACAGGACGAGTTGGCGAACGGCGCAGAAATCGATTGACCAAAAGCGCGGCATGTCATCGTCGGACGCAAGCCCGGCGCTCATCCGCTTCATGAGCACGCGTGACATCCATTTTTCCGACATGAAGGTGGCGGTAGAAAATCGCCAAACCGGGTTCGTCTTCGATTTCGTTCTTGATACCTTCCGAGTTGATCAGAAAGCGGTAGCCGGTGAGCGTGAGGTGGCGCTCGTGTTCGACGGAAAGTTAAACGATGAGCATGTGACATTGCATGGCGTTTTCCCTGAAGATGAAGCATTTTCGGTCACCAGCCGTATCGGCGTGACGGATCTCAGCATGAGGGGACATTCCGATCCATCACTGGGCCCACTTGGGTTCGACAGCAGGCTTGAGATCAAGACCGAGGACCTCAACGCAGTATTGCAGGCGCTTTCGCTACGCGGCGAGGTACATGGCTCCGGGCGGCTCGAGGCGCGGTTTTTACGTCGGCACGGCTTGTACGACTTCGAGGAAATCGAAACACTATTGACGCTTGAAAAAGGTCAAAGCGTAAAACTCGCCGGCTTTCTTCGCAAAGTTGGCGAGCCGCCGGAATTCGATCTGAAACTCGATGTTGATCTTCTTGGCGAGAAAACCCTCACCGCGCCGGCGATCTTTCTCCGCGACATTAGACCCGAAGCTCTCGGAATGCGTCTGGTTGGCGCGGACAAGCTGCTGTCCATCGAGGATTTCAACCTTGCGACTAACGCCTTTTCGGAACATCTCAGCGATATCGGTCCTTTCCGCGTCGGCGACATAAAGCGAACGCCAGACGGCAAGTTGGCGCTACGTGACGTGTCCTTTGCGCTCGGACCGCTGGACAAGCCGTTTTTCTCCGCTGCGGGGCACATGGACGATCTGCTAAATCTGCGCGGATATGATGTAAAAGGCGATCTCGACCTGCCTGCCGCGCAGGTCCTGCGCACCTTGCGCCCCGAGCGCGTTCATGAATTCGGTCGCTTGCTTGGGCATGTGTACATAACCGAAGTAGACGGGCGGACCGTTTTGGAGGACTTTGAAATAGAGGAACGCGACAGCGATCTGTGGGACGGATACCTCTCGCTACGCTCGGAAAGCTTGTTTCCCCTTAAGGATACAAGCCTTTCCGTCGCGCTATCCGCGCCTGACGGGGCCTCTTTTCTGGAAGCGCTGCAACTCACCCCCGTGGATACTGGCGCTGCCGGGGTCGCCCTCGATCTGGTCCGCCATAGCAAGGGGATTGAAGCCAGCGGTGAAGTGAGCACTGGCGAAACCCGTATCTCCTTGATGGGCGATCTGAACATCATCGCCGGCGCGCCGGTATTGCGCGGCTCCATAAATAGCAAGGCGGTGTATCTTCGTGATTTGCAGAACGCGATCCGTACCGTGCGGGAAGTATCCCGCGAGCCCGGTGTTTATCTGGAGATGCGGTCAGTGCAGTTGAAAGAACACCTCGACCCCACCGCTAGCGAGGATTTGTCGGGCTTTCAGCCGCTGGTGTTGCCCGCAGCCGAGCCGGAACTGAGGGAAGAGGATCTGTCGGATTTCCAGCCGCTCGTCCTTCCGTCCCCCGCGCCCGCCGTTGAAGACCTGTCGGACTTTCAGCCGCTGGTGTTGGGTGATGATGCGGGAGATTTGAGCCTCGCTGCTCTGAAGAATCCTGCGGAACTCTTGCGAGTCCTTGACGCCGAGATCGACATCACATTCGACAAGATCATCGGGCAGGAAGGTATCTCGCACATGGCCAGTGCATTCACGGCCAAAAACGGACGCGCATGGCTTGGCCCGCTCAGGGTCGATTACGGCGGCGGTTTTGCTTCGTTCTTTGCAACGGTAGACGCTCTCAACCGTCCGGACTGGATTGAATTGTCCGGCAGTACAGGGGGCTGGGACGTGGGCCGGCTGACCAATGGTCTGGGCGGGAAAGTGCATGCAACAGGTACATTGACCGGCCGGTTTGACCTTGCCGCGCGCTTTCCCGAACCGCAGGACTTTGCCAGCAGCCTTACTGGTAGCGCCGAGATTGAGATGGGGCCCGGGCAGGTTTCCACGACCCTGATCGATCTCGCTGGGTTGGGCGTTCTACCGTGGCTTTTTTCTGCGGATCGCCGTGCAGGGTTTTCGCCGATCTCTTGCATACGTGCGCCGCTGCGTTTTGACAGCGGGCGAGTCACGATAAACGACGCTGTACTGGAGACTGCCCGCGTGCAAGTGGTTGCCAAAGGCGATCTCGATTACCTGAAAGACACGATCGACCTGCGGGCTGAGCCGCGCCCTCTCGGTCGTCCGTTGGCACGCAGCGCCTGGCCCTTCGAGATCAGCGGGCAACTTTCCAAGCCAATTGTGAAGTTGGTCCAGCGCAACAAACGGCGAGCAACCGAACCCATTACCATGCCGGACTCTCGCGTGCCTTGCATTGCGGATGTAGCCCAGATTCGAGCCGCGCCCGATCCTGCTCTACGCACGGGCCCGCATTGACTTCAACCTTGTGCGGCTTGGCAACGCTCCATCTCGGCGATGGCCCGCGCCGATCCGGTCAGGTCCACTTCGAATTCCCCGCCCTCGGGTCCCAACACGCGCAGAGACCTGCGCTTGGCGATTTCTAGGGCAAATGCCGGGTTGTTAAAAAAGGCCCTGCCGCCGGGCATTCCGTCTCGGACCATCATTTCCACTTCCCCGGCGAATTTCTCTTCGGAGGTAAAGAACTTCACGTTACCCGTCTCGTCTAACGGCCTTTCCAACCAATCGGCGCTGAACGCGGAAATGAACCCGCCCTCGAGGTCTGGCAGGTAGCCGAAGGCAAGCCGGATGCCACTTTCGAAATCCTTCTCGATGTAGCAACCGTTTCCGACCGCTGCGTCTATGCGAACATGCCAGTCGCCGCTCGTGCCCCATTCGGAGACCTGAGCTTCTGCCCAATTTCCCGAAAGGGCGACCCATACTAAGCCAATCACCAGATGTTTCATCATTTCCTCGCCAGTCCGCGGAGCCTTGCTGACTGTGCACTCCGTGTAAGCCAAAGAGCAACGGCACGGGACTTGCTGTGGGCATGTAGGCCCAACTGGACCGAGCGTGCATATTTGGGCGTTATGAGGAACAATAATGGAGCATAGCCCAACTTGACAAGAATCTGATCTTTACACAGTTTGCCCATTCGATTGGAGGGTATTGTATTGGAACGAGAATTTCTTGCATATTCTCAATGGTGTTGTCAGAAGGAATTTGGTTGAGGCGGGCAGGGCGGTTTCGTAGCCTCTGGCCATGCCCAAGTGTGATCCATTCAAATACTTTCATAGCAGCCCGGAAATTATCCGCTTGGCGGTCATGATGTACGTTCGTTTCCCTTTGTCGCTGCGGAATGTCGAAGATCTGCTGCGCGAGCGCGGTATTGATGTAAGTCACGAGACGATCCGTTTCTGGTGGAACAGATTTGGTCCGATGTTCGCGTCAGAAATCCGGCGTCGGCGGGCGGAAAGACTGCGATCCGGGCGGCAATGGCAGTGGCATGTCGACGAGGTTTTCGTGAAGATCAACGGCGAACGTCACTACATGTGGCGCGCTGTTGATCACGAAGGCGAAGTTCTGGAAGCCGTGGTCACGAAACGTCGAAACAAGCGAGCCGCTCTGAAATTCCTCAGAAAATTGATGCGGCGCTACGGTCGGCCGGAAGTTCTGGTGACGGACCGCCTCCCTTCGTACGGTGCGGCGTTGCGGGAGGTTGGAGCGGCCGATCTGCAGCATACAGGCCGTTGGTTGAACAATCGGGTTGAGAATTCGCACCTGCCATTCCGACGAAGAGAACGGGCCATGCAGCGCTTCCGGCGCATGCGAAGTTTGCAGAAGTTCGCCGCCGTTCATTCCTCCGTTTACAACCATTTCAACCAGGAGCGCCACCTCTACACCCGCGAAAACTTCAAGCTGATCCGCAACGCCGCTCTCGCCGAGTGGCGTAAGCTCTGTTCCGCCTAAGTTCCCGTGGTTATTGGGAAACTGAGACTGGTTAGAATCTGTCTGACAGCACCGCCACCCATACCCGTCTCATTTCATTTGTGTTTTCTGGTCCGGAATTGTGCCGCAATTCCCGCGCGTTGGCGCGTGCGCTGTCAATCAGAGACGGAGCAGACCGTACACTCAGAGCACAATTCAGGCCCCAGTCTCAGTGGCGCATTTTGGCGGGGTCGCTTTGGGTTAGATTTCCCTGATAACCGGCAATGAACAGGGAATTGGTCTTGTCAGAAGAATGTTGCTTGAGTGGGGCAGGGGTGTTGCGTAGCTTTTGCCCATGACCAATCCCGCCTCTTTCAAGTATTTCAAAACCAGCCCCGAGATCATCCGCTTGGCCGT